>JAQXDW010000151.1 GCA_029251165.1 Myxococcota bacterium | reverse complement strand
CCAGACCGTCGAGACAGACGCCGCTGCCGAGACGGACGCTGCCGAGACGGACGCTGCCGAGGCGGAGGTCAGTGAGCCCGCTCCAGTCGTTGCCACGACCTACACCCTCAGCCCCAGCGCCAGCCGGCTCTACGTGCAGGTGTTTAAGGATCCCGACACCCTCGGCTCTGGTGCCTCACATGACCACGTCATCGTCGCCAAGGGCTGGTCCGGCACGGTCACCTGGCACCCCACCGACGCCAGCCAGTGCCAGATAGACATCACCGTCCCGGTCAAGAAGCTGTCGGTCGATCCCCCCGCGATGCGCGCAGCGGTCGGCTACGACTCTGAGCTGTCAGACAGCCAGCGCGGCTCGGTGAAGAAGAACATGCTCGCCAGCGACCAGCTCAACAGCGGGTCCTTTCCCAGCATCACCTTCTCCTCCACATCCTGCAGCGGCACCACCGGCAGCGTGACGGTGACCGGCAAGATGAGCATCCGAGGCAAGAGCAAGACCATCTCCACAGCGCTGAGCGTCTCTTTAGACGATGGCTTCTCAGCAACCGGAGCCTTCAACGCCTCACACACCGACTTTGGCTTCGATCCATTCAGCGCGATGATGGGTGCGCTGAAGAACAAGAACCAGATGACGTTCACGGTCCGACTCAGGGGAAGCTGAAGCCTTCACCCTTAAATGAGACATAAATGTAGGGTTTTAGCTTCGGGCATTTTTTCTAAAATAATAAACTTAATACCTTACTATTAAAGAAATAAATAGACTTAACTTGCCCCGCCTGTCGTGATGAGGGGTCCGCTATTCCGACATAAATGTATGAACGCTGATCAAATCATACATTTATGTCGGAAAAAACAAGCAAAAACCACTATAAGTGACGTTCAACCGTTCTGGAACAGGACTTGCTTAAGTCGCTGGTGAAACCCACCCGCTCACGCGGCACCCTTACTGGAGAACATCCCCATGGCGATCATCGCAGAGTACATCTGGGTCGATGGCACTGAGCCAACCGCTCTCGTCCGCTCCAAGACCAAGGTCATCCACAAGACCGTCGACGCCGTCGCGCTGTCGATCTTTCCGCAGTGGGCCTTCGACGGCTCGTCGACCAACCAGGCCGAGGGTGGCAACTCCGATCGCTTGCTGGAGCCCGTCTGCTTCGTGACCGACCCGGTCCGTGGTGAGGGCTGCTACCTCGTGCTCTGCGAGGTCTACAACCCCGACGGCACCCCCCACACCTCCAACCACCGCGCCCACCTCCGGGCAGCGATGGCGGCTGGCGGCGAGGCCTCGGACTCCTGGATCGCGTTTGAGCAGGAGTACACCTTCTTCAAGGGCTCCCGCCCCCTCGGCTTCGGCAACGACCGTCGCTACCCTGCCCCTCAGGGACCGTACTACTGCGGTGTCGGCGCGGACGAGGTCTATGGTCGCCCGGTCGTCGAGAAGCACCTGAAGCTGTGCCTTGAGGCCGGCATCGTGCTGACTGGCATCAACGCCGAGGTCATGCCCGGCCAGTGGGAGTACCAGTGCGGCGGCCCCAACGTCGACCCGCTGACCGCCTCCGATCACCTGTGGCTGTCTCGCTGGCTGCTGTACCGGGTGGGTGAGGACTTCGGCATCTCCGCGACCCTCGATCCCAAGCCGGTCCCCGGCGACTGGAACGGCGCGGGCATGCACACCAACTTCTCGACCGCTGCCATGCGCGCTCCCGGCGGCATCAAGCACATCACCGAGGCCTGTGACCGCATCGGCGAGAACATCGAGCGACACATCGCGGTGTACGGCGCGGGCAACGAATTCCGCCTCACCGGCCACCACGAGACCTGCTCGATCCGCGAGTACAAGTACGGCGTCTCTGACCGCACCGCGTCCATCCGGATCCCGCTGCTGGTGGACCGCGAAGGCTGCGGCTACCTGGAGGACCGACGCCCGGCCGCCAACGCCGATCCGTACCAGGTCTGCAACGCCCTGCTGCGCACCACGCTCGGGCTCTGGTAGTCCGGACTCACCAGCCCGGTGCGTGCTGCGCCAGCCAGTCGAACGCAGCCGCCATCCTCACGCCGTGCCATGAGCACAGCTCGCCGTCGACCAGGGAGAGCCGAGACTCGGGGATCCCTGCGAGGTCCGCCAGCTCCACGCGGTGCTTGTCCTTGAACGGGAACGGCTCGCTTGAGAGCAGGATCGCGTCGAACTTGGAGAGCGTGGCGGGCTCGATGGTCGGGTAGCGGCTCTCGGCTCCGGCGAGGCCATTGCTCAGGCCTGCCTCTGCGAGCATCGCGGAGATGAAGGTGTCGTCGCTGACCGCCATCCATGGGCTGCGCCAGATGAGATAGGCGAAGGTCTTGGAGGCGGTCACGGAGGCGTGGAGCCGCTGTCGGGCTGCGGTGATGCGCGCGGCCCACGCCGCCGCCGCTTCCGCTGCGCCGACGAGCGCGCCCATCGTGCGCAGGTCAGCGATCGCATCGTCGACGGTCCGAGGAAACGCGGCATACAGCGGAAACCGTTCCTCGATGGTCTCAAACATCTCGGCGGTGTTCTCCTCGACGTTGCCGATGACAAGATCGGGCCTCAGCGCCTCCAGTCGCGCGACGACCAGGTCCTTTGTGCCGCCGACCCGAGTCCGTCCGTCGAGTCGATCCGCGGGGTGAACGCAGAACCGGGTGACGCCGACCACGGCATCACCGCAGCCCAGGGCGAACAGGCTCTCTGTGGTGCTGGGAACCAGTGAGACAATGCGCCGGGGAGGTTCATCGAGGGAGATGGCCTTCCCCCGTCCGTCTGTGATGATCATGCCCGGTCCGTATCCCAGCGCCAGCAGACCGCAGCGGCAATGACCATCCCCAGCACGCCGATCGGCCACAGCGGCCCCCCGCTCCAGTCTGAGAGCCCTCCCCCGGCGGTGGTGTCGATGATGAGGCCGAGGACAGGCGCGATGATGATCGCCGCGAGTCGCTGGGCCTGGCTCTCGACGGAGAGGGTGGTGGCGGCGTGCATGTCGCTGCCGTGGGCATCAAACCGGCTGATCAGGATCGGACGCCAGATGTTCTGGAGGACGTGCAGCAGCACAAAGACCACCACCGAGGCTGTCGCGAAGCCGACCAGCTGGGAGAGGGCCAGCACGGCGAACAGCCCCCCGGAGATCAGCCAGACCCACCGTGCAGCGGGCTCCTCACCGCCGGCGGCAGAGACGACCCGGTGGGCACGACGGCTGGCCGCGCTGGAGGCGAGGTGGAGGACAACGTAGACCGGTCCGATCAGCAGCGTCGTGCGCTGGATGTCCGTCAGTCCTCCAGCCACCAGCGGCCCGATGGCGGTGATCGCGACCGCCGCGAGCAAGGGCTGGAGATAGTCCTTGCTCGCCCGAAACAAACCCTCGAAGCCCATCGTCTCCAGCAGCAGCCGCCGCAGCGGAGCCTTGCGGACCGCATCGCTGACCGCCGTCCGGGTGTGGACGAGCACCGTGCGCGGGCTGGCGACACCCGTCCGCACGCCGTCGAGGCTGGCGGGGTAGCCGAGGACGTTGACGATGCTGAGCAGCGTCGGAATGGCGGCGAGCAGGAACACCACCGAGTACCGCTGCAGCCAGAACACACACACCGCACCGATGACCACAGAGACCGCGCTGCCCAGCTTGCTCCAGGAGCGGGTGTAGCCATACACCGCGGTCTTCTCATCCGTGCGCCCCTCCTCCTGAAGCCAGGCAAAGATCATCGCCTTGTGGGTCCCCGTCCGGAACGCCTCTCCGACCGAGAACAGCAGCATCGCCGGGATGAACATCGCTGGACTGCCGGCGAGCCCGAACACCAGGAAGCTGATCAAGTAGGCACCAAACGACACCGTCAGCGCACGCCGACGACCCCACACGTCTGCTGCCGCCCCCGAGGGGATCTCCAGGAGGTTCGTCGCCAGCTCTCGCAGCGCAATCAGCCCCCCGACCTCCGCGAACGTCAGCCCTGCCTCCAGGAATGCCAGCACCAGGAAGGGCTCAAAGTAGCGCTGGTTCTTGAGGAAGCCGTAGAGACTGAAGCGGAGAAGCACCCCTGAACGGTATCCTGCTGCCAGGATGCCACCGACCCGAGCACGGGCCGGGGAGGAGCGCCTGAGAATCGGCCCGATTCGCTGCGCCCAGCCAGCGGACTCTCACCGCATCCACCCTGAGCCTGCGTCGAGCGACGCCCTGACGCTTTGGGGCGCGCCCGACGAGTTCTCAGGCGGCCCTGAGACACCGAAGGTAAGGGACATGTCAGGCTGTCGTCACGAGATGATATATCGCCGCGGAGCCGTTGACGATGGCTGGAAGATCCAGGTACCGTGGCACTGTTCCCCCCCTCCGAAGAGACTGAATCACGTGCCTTTTTCAAAGCTTAGTCCCACGCTGCTGCTCTTCATGCTCGCCTGCGAGCCGGCAGTCGTCGGGTACGAAGAAGACACTCAAGAAGTTAATTCTTCAGACTCTGCACAGCCCACCGACGACACCGGCTGCACGCTGATGACCTTCTGGCTGGACAACGACGGAGACGGGTACGGAAGCACGACCACCGAGGCCTGCGAGGCCGAGCCGGGCATGGTCGAGCTTGGGGATGACTGTGACGACACCGACAGCTCCGTCTACCCCAACGCTCCAGAGCTGTGCGACGACCAGGACAACGACTGCGATGGCAGCGGAGATCCGCCGACCTGTGACGGTCCCAAAGAGCCCGGGGAGTACTCCCTCGAAGATGCAGACGCCAAGCTGTGGAGCAGCAACTCCGGCTACGATGCCGGGCGCCGGTTTGACGTCGGCGACGTCGACGGCGACGGCACCAACGATGTCGTGGTCAGCGCGATGTGGGCCAACGGCTACAAGGGCGGCGCCTACGTCGTCTCCGGTCCGCTCCTCGAAGACGAGCCGCTCCCGGAGGCCGGCTACTGGCTCTCCGGAGACTCCACCTCCTACGAGGGCGCGCGCTCCATCGGCGTCACCGAGGCGACCGGTGACGGCTATGCCGACATCATGATGGGTGCTCCAGATGCTCCGGGCTACGACGTGGTCGTGATGTTCGGCCCGGTCACGGAGGACACCACCTTCTCTGATGCTGACCTCCGCTTCATCTGCACCGCAGCCATCGAGTGCGGACACGGCTCCGACATGGCCGACTTCAACGGCGACGGCGTGGGCGACGCGATCATCGGCGCCGGAGAAGAGACCACCGGCGGGTTTGCCTCCGGCAGCGTCTACCTGATCTACGGCCCGCTGACCGGCGGAGAGTACACCCTCCAAGACGTCGTCGATGCTGAGCTTGTCGGCACCGCAAGCGGCATCGAGACGGGCCGGAAGGTCTCCGCAGACGGCGACTTCAACGGCGATGGCATCGACGACCTCATCGCCACCGCCGGCTACGACTCCACCGCTGCCCCCTACGCCGGAGCGATCCTGGTGGTCTACGGGCCGGTCACCGGCACGATGAGCATGAACGACTCTGACGGAACGCTGCTGGGAGAGACCTCCTACGACTACGCCGGAGAGGCCACTGCGATGGGAGATGTCGACGGAGACGGGCTCGCTGATGCGATCATCGGAAGCTACGCCCACGCCAACTACGACGGTGCGACCTACGTTGTTCACGGACCGGCTTCTGGGACGATGTCTCTGGGAGATGCGGGGGCCATTGTCCGTGGCGAAGATGAGGAGCAGGTAGGCTTCTCAATGAGCGGCAGCGACACCAACGGGGACGGCGTGGGAGACCTGCTCGTCGGGGCTCCCGGAGACGACCGCGAGGCACGGGATGCCGGTGCTGCCTACCTGTTCTTGGGTCCGGTGGAAGGAACCTACAGCTTAAACGACGCCTCCTATTCCTTCCTCGGAGAGTCTCGGGATGACACCGCAGGGTCCGGAGTCAAGCTCGGCGACATCAACAACGATGGGCTGAGCGAGGTGCTGGTGGGTGCCCCGACGGACAACACCGGCGGAAGCGCCGCGGGTGCGATGTACGTCTTTGACCTCGGATTTTAGGCGACAGCGGATCCAAAACCCGCCCCAGCCAGTCCACCGCTGACAGCGACGGTGAGCGCCGCCGGCCGGGGCTCAGTCCGCCTCGATGAGCGTCTCCGAGGAGATCTCGCGGGACTCCAGCTCCGACAGGTCGCACTCGATGAGCGACACCGCGCCGGAGATGTCCTCGTTGAGGCCGTCGAGGCCCGCGATCTTCAGGCCGCAGGCATCGCCGATGGGCTCATCAAACAGCACCGCGAAGTCTCGCTCAAAGTGATGGCGTCCGGGGTTGTAGACGAGCTTGAACGGATCGATCTGGGTGAAGTCAGTGCCGTCGAGGGAGCCGGTGGCCTCGCTGAAGCGGCCCGGGGCGGTAGAGACGACGTTGTTGCCCAGCCACAGGGTCAAGGTGACCTCACCGCCCTCGAAGGTGACGGTGTGGGTGTTGCGAATCCAGATGGGATCGCTGCAGGGCGCGAAGGTCAGCGCATCGAGAGAGTAGACGGAGCTGCCCGGCGGGATCAGCACCAGCGCAAGCCCAGCCCCCGTCTCGGCGTCATTGGGCGCGCCGTCCGCGATCAGAAGCTCTGGCACAGCCCCCTCATCGCCATACATGATGATGGTGTGCTCCAGGCTCCAGTCGTCGGTCATGTCCTGGCGACCAGAGAGGTAGGTGTAGGTGTTGCCTGAAAAGGTCGAGATGTTGACGGTGGTGCTGCCGGTGCCGCTCAGATCGGGCTGGGGGTCGCTGTCGGGACGCGCTGTGCACAGCGGCACGTTGAGGCTGTAGCTGCCCTTCGTCACCGGAAGCGCCCAGTCGCCAGCGATGAGCCGGATCCGGCCGAGGACCTCAAGCTCCTCCTCCAGGGTGCGGTCCTCATTCCAGGCGCTGCAGTAGATTGCATCCTCGGTGACCTGCAGGCTGCCGGCCCACGAGGAGTCGCCCTCATAGGAGTCTGCCCCAGGACAGTGACTCCAGTCGGAGGCGTCCGGCGGCAAGGAATCGACGTCAGTGTCGGCGTCGGCGTCGGCGTCGGTGTCAGTGTCGGTGTCGGCGTCGGTGTCGGCGTCGGTGTCGGCGTCGGTGTCCGCATCGGCCTCTTCGACAGCGCCGGTGTCTTTGTCACCACAGGCAGCCAGGAGGCTCAGCAGCAGAATCAGGCGGTTCATTGAGTCTTCCTAAGGTTCTCAGCGTAAGCAGGGGTTCTCAGCGTAAGCAGGGAGATCTCAGCGCAGGTATGGACGGATCTGCTTAACAACCAGCTGCCCCTCAGCAGTGATCTTCCACTCGGTGTCCCACAGCAGCTCGCCGCCCTCGGGGACCTCATAGTCGTTGGGATAGCTCTCGCTGCACTGGGTCAAGACATCAGAGAGGGCCTCGAGCTCGGCGTCGGTGAGGACCTCAGGCGTCTCGGAGCTCTCGGAGATGCGGTCGATGAGGGTGACCTCGCCGGACTCCACAGTGATCAGGATGCGCTCAGGGAACACTCCCGGCTCTGCGGAGACCACCTCCAGCTCACCCTCCTGGGCATTGATGAGGTAGCGATCATCGCCAGCGCTGGTGGGGTTGCCGCTGAAGGCGACGGCGTTGGCCTGCTCGTCCTTGCTGCGGTTGTTCACCAGGATGCCCATGACAGCCTTGCGGTGGTCGATGCCGTACCAGTCCCGCTCGTCCCAGGCCTGCATGTTCCAGACCGAGGCCCAGACCTTGCCGAGCCCCTCCTGGAGAGTGTCCTCGTTGTCCTTGTCCGGATCGCAGATGCTGGGTCCGACGTCGTCGTCGTCGAGGGTGTCCGCGAGGCAGACGGTCTTGGAGCGGTAGAGCCCCGCGCCGCTGAAGTCCAGCCCGTCCTCGGCATTCGAGCTGCTCCGGAAGCGAACCATCGCGGCCTCATCGCCCCAGACCTTGAGGATCTCATCGCCAATGGCGGCGACGAACGCCTCGTCCATCGGCGCATCCTGGATGGCATCTCGCAGCGACTCCAGGCGGGCGCGGCGGATGGCGGCGTCGGTGAGGAAGATGTCGTCGTCGTGCCAGGCGGTGATGGTCTCGTGGAAGGTGTGCTCCCCGGCCCCCTCACCGAGATCCACCGTCCAGGTGGTGGCCTTCATGAACTGGTCGTACCAGGCCGACGGGATCAAGAAGCCGGGGAACTGGTAGGCGGTGTCGATGCGCTGGTAGAGGGTCGCGAGGTTGGCGCCCTTGGCTCCATAGGTGCAGCGCAGCGCAGTGCGCGCCTCGATCGTGGCGGTGTCCGCCTCCAGCAGCCCGACAAACGCAGTGGTCTCCAGATCCGGCTCGCAGATCTCGACCGGCTCAGGACGGATGCTGTCCCACCACGCCTCCGCCTCGGCCTGGGTTGTGGACGCGACGGTGTAGGCGTCTGTGCCGCACTCGAACCGGACGAGGGTGTCGGCATAGGCCGCCAGCTCGTCGAGGGGATCAGAGACGTAGCAGTTGGGGGTGCCCCGAGCGAGGCTGCGGACGTTGAGGTGGGAGAGGTCGCCCTGCCGGGTGCCGGTGACGATGCCGGAGACGACCCGCTCCAGGTCGGCCGGCGCATCGCTGATGACCACGATGTCCTGGTAGCCGAACTCGGCAGCCTCAGTGGCCTCCGCCAGCTCCTCGAGGGTGTACAGCCGCAGGGTGCCGTAGGCCGCGCCGGTGTTGTACGCCTCGTAGTCGATGTCCGCGAGTCCCCGGACGGAGAACGGCGGGTCGTCCCAGGTGGCAGCCTCGATGGCCTGATCCTCGGAGCTCGGCACGAAGACGACGTCGCCGATGTCGAAGCGGTCCTGGAGGTGCTGCCAGGCGGTGGTGACCTCCTCGAGGTTCGGGACGCTGGCCGCATCTTCGGGGTCATCCCAGACGGTAAAGCCGTAGAAGAAGTCGCTGCCGTCGATGTAGAGGGAGAGGGTTCCAGCGAAGAATTCGCGGGTCTCCCGAGCGGTGGTCAGCTGCTCGTACTCTGCGGTAGACAGCCCCGAGAACAGGTCCGGAAAGGCGGTGATCAGGAAGTCGTAGTGCAGCGAGAAGGCGTCGACGTCGATGAAGGCGGTGGGGATCCGGGCATCGTCGGTGGCCGGAGCGAGGTACTTGCCGACCCGAAGCTGATCGATCGCGCTGGAGGCGATGGTCACCTCGGTGAAGGTGTCCTCGTCGGGGACCCGGTTCACACAGGCGGAGTATCCCAGCGCCTCGCTGGCCTCCGCACACGCCGTCTCGATCTCCGGCGTGGTGTCATCGGCGGTGTCATCGGCGGTGTCATCGACGACTTTACCCGTCTCAGCTGGAGTCTTGTCCGTACAGCCGGACAGAAGGACCATCGAAAAAGCGATCTTATGGAGCATCATGAATCTCAGTATTTCACAGGCATGATGGTCTGTCTGTGTGTTGCACGTCAGGACTTTACGGACCCCATCGGATGATTCGCTGGAGGGACAGCGGCAGGTCCGCGCGCCCCCGCTCAGTTCTGCTGAGGCGAACACTCTTAAGCCCATGAATAAAGCCTAAAACAGACAGCCCGGAGAGGTCGGAGCAGCCTCGGAGATCGACCTCAGTGAGGGCACGGCAGCCCGCAAGCGGGGTGAGGTCGAGGGCGTCGGAGCAGTCTCGAATGGTGAGCCTCCGGAGGCTGCTCAGCCCCGCCAGCGGACTGAGATCGCTGACGTGTGGACACCCGACGAGGTGAACACCGAGCAGGCTGCGGCAGTCCACCAAGGGACCGATGCTGGTGAGCTGGTGGCACTGGAGGAGGTGGATGGAGGTCAGACCGGAGCCGAGGCTGGAGAGCGTGGACAGCTCCGAGCACCGCTGGAGGGAGAGGGTCGAGAGCGTCGGCAGCTCAGGCAGCGTGGTGATCGGAGCGCCGTCGAGCGCCAGGTTCATGAGGACCGGAAGCGCGGGCACCGCAGCGAGCCGGACCGCGTGGTGGAGGCTCAGCGCGGACAGCGCGGGGTGGTCGTGCAGGGCGGAGATGTCGGTGAGCCGCAGCGCTCCAGTGACCTGAAGTCGTGTCAGCTCTGGGGCGGACTCCAGGCCCACGATCCGCTCCAGGACCTCCGCACGCCCAAGCGAGATCGTGTTGAGCACCCTGCTGCCCAGCCCACGGGTCGAGACCAGCGCTGGGGCATCACCGATGGTCACGCTCTCCAGCCGCCGACACGCCGAGAGCGCGGTCAGGTCAGGCCAGCGTGGCAGTCGATCAGCCTCAAAGGCCTGGACACCAGCCGGAATCGTCACCGACTCAGGCAGCGCACAGCGGCTCAAGACGATCGTCTGGATCTGATCCAGCTCCTGAAGCTGCTCTGGACTCTGGAAGGCCTTGACCCGTGACAGCTTCAGCCGACGGAGGCGGGGGAGCGCAGCGAGGTCTGTGCAGTCCACCACCGGGGTCACCAGCCGCAGCGCGGTGATGGACGCACGCAGCGCAGCGCTCTTTCCCACTCCAGCGGAGGCAATGAGCGAGAGGACCGCCGGCTGCCGGTGTCCGGAGAACCGACGCCCGCCGACAAGCTGCTGCCAGCCCCCGTCCGCTGTGAGGGTGACGCCAGCCAGCAAGACCTCCACCAGCTCCGGGCTGCCCAGCGCACGCACCAGCTCGACGGCCTGCCGGGTGGCGTCGGGGCTGTTGCTTCGGAGCAGCGTCCGGATGGTGCGGACGGCGCGGGCCTGAGCAGGGGGGACGACGCGGACCGCGCGCAGGCTCGGGACCGCTCGGGCGGCGGGCTGTGGCGTGGCGTCGGTGAGGATGTGCTGGAGCGTCGGCAGCTCGCGCAGCGGAGCGAGGTCCGCCAGCCCGGTGCAGCCCTGGAGGTTGATCGAGACCAGCCTCGGAAGACCGGTGATCGGAGTGAGGTCTGTGAGGTCGGGGCTGCGGGAGAGGTCGAGGTGGGTCAGCCCAGCGGCCGCTTCGATGCCCGCCAGAGAGCTCAGCCGGATGGGCTCAGTGAGAGACAGCGCGGTGAGCATGGGCGGCAGCCAGCGGAGGTCTGCGGCAGTCCCTCGGGTGATCGTGAGGGACTTCAGCCGGGGAAGCGCGGCCATTCCAGAGAGATCCGGCAGCGCGACCGCCTGCAGGGTCAGCTCGGTCAGCGTGGCTGGAAGGGCACCGAGATCGGGCGCACTGGAGGCCGCCATCACCAGATGGGTGAGGCCATCGGGCAGCGGAGGCAGCAGCAGAGCGGGCGTGCTCCGGAGAGAGAGCGTGGTCAGCTCGGCGGGCCAGTCGGTCACCGCTGTGAGCTTCCAGACGTGCTCAATGGAGAGCGCGGCGATGCTGGCACCAGACAGCCCGGAGAGGGTGAACGCTTCGCGGACGGAGGGATGCTGACCGACCCATCGAAGCTCCGAGATGCAGGCACCATCGAGACCAGAGAGGTCCGAGCCGGGCAGGGAGCAGCGGGTGAACGACAGCAGCGCGAGGCCGGGATGTGCGGCGAGATCAGGCAGCGCGGTGACCCCGACAGCATGGTCGATGTGGACGAACCTCAGGGCGGGGAGGCGGTCGAGGTAGCGCGCGCTGACGGTGTCCGGACCGGCATCGCTGCCGGAGAGCCGGATCCCGGTCCACTGGGCACGAAGCCGGGAAGCCGTGGTGCTCTCCGGGGGAGCGAGGGCGATGAGGCCCCGCAGAAGGTGCGCGCTGCCAGCGCCCCGAAACCGATGGCTGACTGGCGTCTGGAGGTCGTCACGGCCGAGGGAACGGAGACTGGTGGAGGCGAGGAGGGCATCAAACAGCGCGGGGCTGCCGGTCTGGGCGAGCCCGGTGAGCAGTCGATGCGGATCGGCTGCGGCAGCGCGGAGGGCAGCGGTGACCTCGGTGATGGTTCGCATGACTGGACCTCGCTGTTGGTGTAATCGACAGCGGGGACGGAGCCTGGTCAGGAAGTGTCCGACAGCACCGACGCAAGCCGGCAGAAGCCAGGGCCGCTCCGCCCCACACGCTGACCACGCAGCGCTGGGTTAGACCTCTCGGATGCAGCCGAGAGCCGAGACACCGCCGCTGAGCGTGGCACCGATGATGGACCGAACCGACCGGTTCTTCCGCTTGTTCATGCGACAGCTCACCCAGCAGACGCTGCTGTACACCGAGATGGTCACCGCCCGGGCCGTCCTGCACGGCGACCGGGAGCGCCTGCTGGGCTTCTACGACACCGATCACCCCATCGCCCTCCAGCTCGGCGGCTCCGACCCCGCCGAGCTGGCTGAGTGCGCCAAGATCGCCGAGGACTGGGGCTACGACGAGGTCAACATCAACATCGGCTGCCCGTCGGATCGGGTGCAGAGCGGAGCATTCGGGGCCTGCCTGATGAAGAACCCTGCGCTGGTGGCTGCATGCGTGACCGCGATGCGTGCTGCCACCACCCTGCCAGTGACCGTCAAGCACCGCATCGGGGTCGATGATCTCGACGCCTACGAAGACATGGCGCGCTTCGTCTCGATCGTCTCGGAGTCCGGCGCAGATCGGTTCTCCGTTCACGCCCGGAAGGCGTGGCTCAAGGGCCTCTCCCCCAAGGCCAACCGCAACATCCCGCCGATCCGCTACGCGGACGTCTACCGGCTCAAGGCCGACTTCCCGCACCTGCCCATCGAGATCAACGGCCACATCAAGAGCCTCGACGAGAGCCTCGATCACCTCACCCGCCTCGACGCGGTGATGATCGGTCGGGCCGCCTGGGACAACCCCTACCTGTTCGCTGAGGCCGACCGCCGCATCTTCGGCGCGACCACGCCGATTCCCACCCGCCAGGAGGTCGCCGAGGCGATGAAGGCCCCCATCGAGGCGGCGCGTGCCCACGGCATCCCGCCGCGGTGGTTCCTGACGCCGATGCTCAACCTGTTCTCCGGCATCCCCGGCACCCGCCGCTGGAAGCGGACGCTGGTGGAGCGCGGTGCGGAAGGCGCGGGCGCAATCGACGCCGGTCTGGCGGCAGTGGCAGCGGTGGCAGCACGACGCGAGATGGCATCCTGACTGGCTGGCCAATACAATAGAGCCATGGCCGACACCCGCTCTCCCCGCACTGCCCGCACCATCCAGCGGATCCTCTCCTCAGCCTCCCGCATCTTCGGTCGCTCTGGCTTCCGGGGCGCCTCGATGGGACAGGTCGCCGAAGAGGCTGGGGTAAGCAAGGGACTGCTGCACTACCACTTTCGCTCCAAGGAGCACCTGCTCATCGAGGCACAGCGGGCGACCTTCCGGCAGATACACAAGCGGTTCTCCGAGCGGACCAGCCGTGGAGATCGCGGCCTCGGCCCCGCACTCTCTGCGTTTGATGCCATGTGGCAGTCCCTGAGAGACCTCCGCATCGCCGCTCCGTTCATCGTCGAGACCCTCAGCCTCACCAGCCAGGAGGGTCCGATCAGCCGCAAGCTGGATACTTTCTACAAAGAGTCCACTGCGCTGCTGGAGGACGGCATCCAGAAGGTGTTCAACGACGAGCTCGACGCCCTCACCGTGCCGCCGGAGCGCATGGCGGTGCTGATCCGCATCTGCCTGGAGGGCCTCATCGTCGAGCTGGCGCAGTGCCGCACGGAGGATGACCTCGCGGTGGTGGATCAGGCCTACGCCGACATCCGGGAGCTGTTCCAGCGGTTCGTGCTCGCCCGAACAGAGCAGCCCGACCTCGACCCCGACGCCCTCGCAGCGGTTCCCCTTCCCTGGTGAGGCAGCTTCCCTGGTGAGGCTGCGCGCGCCAGGCGCCGTGGTCACAGGCCAGCCCCAAGCATCGGACCGGCCTACTGCGGCAAGCCCAGCGCCGCCTCGGCCGCCTGGAGCTGCCGGTATGCCTCAATGTCGTCGGTCCGCAGCGCGATCTGCTTGAGCGCCCGGATCGCCTCTCGATTGGTCGGCTCCAGGACGAGGGCCTGCGCCAGGTGGGGCCGCGCCAGAAGAAACGATGCGTCTCCCTCCGCAGAGAGCGAGGATGCGATGGTGGGATCCGCTTCCTCATTGGCAGCCTTGATCAGCGTGACCGCCCGGTTGATGTGCAGGGCACCGAGGCTGAAGTGAGCGAGACTCTCTCCCGGCTCCAGCGCGATCGCGCGGGTGTAGACCGCGACCGCAGCGACCGGATCCTCCAGCTCAAGGAGCTGGGCGTAGGCAAGGGTCTTGGGGTAGCTGTCGAGGTCCTGCTCGACCGCCGCAGCAAGCGCTGCGAGGGCCACAAGGAACAGATCTGGGCTCTGCTGGAGGATGCTGAGCCGGAAGCTGCCGAGGTCTGCCCGGGCGCTCTCATGACGCCGGTGCTGCTCAGCGGTGGGCTCATCGATGCGGGACCACTCCCCCTCCAGCAGCGCCAGTCCGGCGTCGAGGTGACCCAGTGCCGCCGAGCGGTCGTCCTGCTCGGTGACGGCATACGCCGCAGCACGGTAGGCGGTGTAGGCGATCAGGAAGTCGGGGCGCGCGTCGGTCCGGGCCCGAAACGCATCGATCGCCGCTGCGTAGTCGGCATAGGCATCGTCCCCGCGCCCCAGGCCATGTCGCAGCTGGCCGCGCAGGTCGAGAGAGAGGTAGCCGCCGATTTCTGCGGACATGTCCGCCCAGTCCTCAAACGCCGCGAGGGTCGCAGGGTCTCCAGCCGAGAGCGCGCCGATGACCCCCTGCATCAGCATGCCCTTCACCATCTCCAGCTCCGCAGACTCTTGGGCTCCCCAGTCGGGGTCGTGATCGCGGACCCACAGCAGGGAGGTCGCCGCCTCGATCGGAGCATCCTGGAGCGCGATCAGGGAGACGGCGTCGCCGGAGGTGGCGGTCTGAGAGAGGGCCGCGAGCAGAGCGCGGGCGAGGAGCCGATGCGCCTCGACGAGCCGATCCTCCTTGAGGCGCACCGGCGCGCCGACCGCAGCCCGGAGCGCAGAGATTGCCTGCCCATAGTCCTGCCGCTGGTAGGCCGCGGCGCCTGCCTTCAGGTCTGCCTTCGTGCCGGCGTGAGACAGGGACAGCGTGAGGAAGAGCGGGATCATGACGGGACCATACTTGCTTTCACAGCCGCTCAGCCACTTGAGGGGACCTTGTGACGGCGATGGACGATCGCTGCGCGCAGCTCCACACGCCGAGCGGCGCGGTGTGACAGACGCTTCGTCCTGAATGTCTGCCCTCCACCTCCGTCTCAGCAGCAATGCTTCCACTCCTGATGATCGCCAGCAGCCTCGCGGCCCCGCTAAGCCTGTGCACTGACCGCGGCGGCCTCCTCGGGGAGGCCAGTCCGTCTGGAGAGATCACGGCCACCCTGGATGGCTGGATCCGGGTCTCGGGACACGCCGATGCCCTCCAGCTTCACGGGCCACACAGCGGCTGGAGCAGTCCCCGAGAGACGCTGCTGTGGGAGGGCACGCTGGCCGACCTCTCTCCGAGATTGGCACCAAAATCCAGCGGGCTGGCGGGGGCGCTGGTTGCGAATGACATCCTCGCCGGCTGTCCGCACAGCGGCCCGTCAGCCCACTTCGTCGGAGAGTGGCCGACGCCGCTGCCGCTGCCGCGTGGCGGACGGGTGACCTGGGCGAGCGCCTCCGAGAGCCTGATCCGCACCCCGACCGGCCCCGGCTGGATGGCGACCCTGCCGATGAGCAAGGCCCAGGCCGCCGGACTGGCAGCCGAGCTGTCGGCGGCCCACCCGACCCTGCACACCGCGGTCTCCTGGTCAGATGAGCTCGCGCTGATCCAGGTCTCACGAGATCCCGCGCTGCTCATCGCGGGCGTCTCTCCCGCCTCCGCCCCCACCGCGCTGCTGCCCCTCATCGCGATCAGTCCGATCGTCCTGCGCGACGTGCCGCTGCCCGATGCCGACACCCTGCCGGCCCTCGACGCCGGCCTGGAGCAAGCAGCATGGCTCAACGTCCTGCGCACCGACGCCGGACTTTCGGCGCTGACCTGGGATGACGACCTCGCGAGGTCCGCCCTGAGCCACTGCGCCTACATCGACTGGCGACGCGACCGCGACGGGAGCTTCACCGCCCACACCCAGCGCCCCGGCGGGCCATTCTTCACCGCCGAGCAGGGCAGCGATCGGCATGATGCCTGGGAGGTCATCCACCGAGACCGCGACGGTGCGCCCCACGACGCCGTCGACACCTGGCTGGCCACACCGTTTCACCGGATCGCTCCGATGCACCCCCGGGCGACGGCCGTGGGGGCCTGCCACAGCCCCGACGGGACCCTGGTCATGCTCCTCGACACCGAGCAGACCGCAGCACCGGCGGTGGTCACCTACCCGTACGCCGGGATGACCGATGTTCCGATCCGCTTCTCCGGTCTGGAGTCTCCCGATCCCATCCCGCTCTCCGAGCACCCCGACAAGACGCTGCCGGTCGGCTTCACCATCACCGCGTGGCTCTCTCAGCTCTCAGAGGACCCCCGCCTGGTGTCCTCGACGGTCACCGTGAATGGTCAGGAAGTTGCTCACTATCCGGTGCTCCGAGCCGACCACTTTCAGGGGGGCGAGGGCACCATCCACCTCATCCCGGCCCGACCACCCCCGCCTGGTGCCGAGGTGCGGTGGCAGCTGAAGCTGCGGGTGGCTCGACAGCGGATGGTGCTGCGCGGAGAGTACACCGTCGCCGGCCATCCTGCTGCTGCGCAGGTCGAAGCAGACCCCCGCGTCGCATCGCTGCTGGCGGAGCTCAACACCACCCGCGCCGAGCGCGGGGCCGGGCCGCTGTCGGTGACCCTGCTGTCCTCAGGGGTCGCAGAACTGTTTGGCACCACCGAGCGGTGGCCGAGGCTGCTCGACTACGACGGCGCCTGGGCCACCTGTCAGCGGACCCTGAGCGTCTCCGAGCGAATGCTGAGCCCAGAGTTCGACCTGCTGGGGGTGTCGGAGGAGGACGGCAGCCTGTGCCTGTTCTTCATCGGGGATCCGATGACACCGAACTGAGGATTTACCGCTCCAGGTCGAGAGACCAGGCCACCAGCCGCGCTACTTCGCCGGCTGGGCGACGACCTCATGTCGAGCGAGGTTCCCCCCTCGGAGCCGAGCGACCAGCAGGGTTGCATCCTCCAGCACCAGATACAGCGCCGGAACCAGCAGCAGAATGATCACCGTGGCAAACAAGACGCCGAAGCCCAGGCTGATCGCCATCGGGATGAGGAACCGCGCCTGCACGGAGGTCTCCAGGATCATCGGCGCGAGCCCGAGGAAGGTGGTCATGGAGGTCAGGAGGATCGGCCGCAGCCGTCGGGTGCCGCCATGGATGATCGCATCCCAGGCGCTCTGCCCCTCCGCCCGCGCCCGGTTGGCGGCGTCGATGAGGACCAGGGAGTCGTTGACCACAACACCCGTCAGGGCCACGATGCCCATCATCGAGATGATGCTCAGCTCGAAGCCCATGATCAGGTGACCGGCGATGGCACCGATGAACCCAAACGGGATCGCAGACATGATGACGAGGGGCTGGGTGTAGCTCTTGAACGGGATCGCCAGCAGGGCGTAGATGGCAAACAGGGCGAAGAAGTAGTTGCTGCCCAGGCTGGAGAGCGACTCTTGCTGCTCTCGCTGCTCGCCGACCAGCTCCACACCGAGGCCCGGATACTTCTTGAGCAGCGCCGGGAAGATCCCCTCACGCAGTCCAGTGACCGTCTTCTGGCTGGAGACCACACCGGGGGCCAGCTCTGCGGAGATGTTGACGATCCGTCGTCCTTCCTCGCGGTTGATGGTCGTCGGGGCCTGCCCACGGCTGAGGTCGGCGACATAGTCCAGGGGCACGAAGCCGCCAGCCGGTGTGCGGACCTTGAGCTGCTCGATGTCGTACTCGCTGCGCCGCTGCTCGTGAGGAAGCCGGACCATCACCTTGATCTCATTGCGCCCCCGCTGCTCCCGGAGGGCCTCCGCGCCGAAGAACGCGCCGCGGATCTGCCGGGCGATGTCGTTGCCGGTGAGCCCGAGGTTGCGGCCCTGATCGTTGACGGAGAAGTCGAGCTGCTCCTTGCCGGCAGAGTACTCGTTGACCACATCCTTGAGGGTGTCGTAGCTGCGCAGGGTGGAAGCGATCTCTGCGGAGGCTGCGGCGAGCATGTCGATGTCAGAGTGCGACAGCTGAACGTCCACCGCTGCGCCAGCACCCGGACCGCTCGACGAGACCACTGAGAGGGCCTCGACGCCGGGCAGCACCGGGAGCTCCGCAGACCATGCTGCGCCGAAGTCTGCGGAGCTCAGCTCGCGCTCCTCGCTGGGGGTCAGCTCGACAGAGACGCTCATCAGGTGGCTTCCGGAGGTCACCGAGCCGCCGCCCGGTCCGCCGCCCGCGAGGGTCTCACCCACCGTGGTGTACTGGCCGATCACCATGCCCTCCGGCATCCGCTCGATTGCCCGAGCCAGCGCCGACTCGACCTCCTGGCGCACCATGTCGGTCTGCTCGATGGGTGCACCGTAGGTCAGACGGGCGTTGACCTGGACGTTGTTGCCCTCCAGCTTGGGGAAGAACGAGAACGGGACCGTTCCGCTGGCGACCATGCCGACGGAGATGATGAACAGCGCGCCAGCGATGGACAGCGAGATGTACCGCTGCCGAAGGACCGCCTCCAGCAGGGGCTGGTAGCGGGTGCGGTTGAAGATCTCCAGCTTGCCGGTCACCCACAGCCGCGGCCGGTCGAAGAACCTCCGGATGGCACCGGGGGGTCGGGAGGAAGTGTGGGCGAGGTGAGCGGGCAGGACGAAGAAGCTCTCGATGAGCGAGAGCATCAGGATCACCACCACGACCGTCGGGATGATGCCGAAGATCTTGCCCATGAAGCCGGGAACCATCGTCAGCGGCGCGAACGCTGCGACGGTGGTCAGGATCGCAAAGGTCACCGGGACGGACATCTCCCGAGAGCCCGCGACTGCAGACTCCGACCAGGAGAGCCCCTGCTCTCTTCGGGCGAAGGTGTTCTCTCCGACGACGATGGCATCGTCGACCACGAGGCCGAGGGTGATGATGAATGCGAACAGGCTGACCATGTTCACCGACACCCCTGCACTGGGCAGGATGAGGAACGCACCGAGGAAGCAGATCGGGATCCCGAGAGAGACCCAGAACGCAAGCCGGATGTCGAGGAACAGCGCAAGGATCGCGACGACCAGGAGGATTCCGACCCGGGCGTTGTCCAGCAGCAGGGCGATGCGCCCCTCCAGCATCTGCGAGTCGTCGTTCCACAGGTCCACCGCGACGGTGTCGGGGAGGGTGGGCGCGAACACGGCGGCGTAGTCCTTGACTGCGGTCGCCACTGAGGTCGGGGTCTCGTCGCCGACCCGGTAGGCGATGACCTGCACCGCAGGCTTGCCGTTGAAGAACGCCGCTTGATCGGTCTCTGAGAAGCCGTCGGTGATGGTGGCGATGTCGGCCAGGCGCACCCGAGCGCCGGTGGCGGTCGAGCGGAGGACGATGTCGCCAAACTCTCTCCCGCTGCGGGCCCGATCCGCGACCCGGACCAGGATCTCGCCGCCCTCGGTGTCGATGCCGCCGCCGGGCAGATCCAGGGAAGCCAGACGAATCTGGGTGGCGACCTCATCGAGGGTCATCCCGTAGGACTCCAGGGTCTCCCGAGAGATCTCGATGGCGATCTCCAGCGACGGGAGCCCGGAGGTGGTGACCTGGGTGATCTCCGGATCCGACAGCAGATCGGCCCGGGCCTTCTCGGCGAGGCTGTGCAGCGTGGCCCGCGAGACATCCCCGGAGATGATCATCGTGATGACCTGCGGGGCGACGCTGACCAGGGAGACCTGCGACTTCTCGGCATCCTCAGGGAACGAGGTGATGCCGTCGACTGCAGTCTTGACGTCCGCGAGGACCCGGTCGGGGTCTGCATCGATGAGCAGCTCGATGGTGACCGCGCCGATGCCCTCCGCTGCGGTGGCGTTGACCCGCTTGACCCCGTCGAGCCCGCGAACCTCTTCCTCGACGACCAGGACGATGCCCTGCTCGACCTCCTCGGGACTCGCGCCGGGGTAGGCCACCGAGACAGTGACCATGTCCAGCTCAAACGCCGGGAACACCTCAGCCTTGATCCGCAGCAGCCCGATGAGCCCGCCGAGGAGGAGGACCATCATCAGCAGGTTGGACGCGACCGGGTTCTGGGCCATCCACGCGATGGGCCCCTTCATGAGATCCTTCATCGCCTACTCTCCCTTGACCACTGCGCGCGTCTGAGGCTGCACGGACATGCCCTCGATGGGGAAGGACAGGGAGGTGGTGATGACCTGCTCGCCGGCCTCAAGCCCGCCAGTGAGCACGATGCTGTCGCCGTTCCGCCAGCCGACGGTCACGTCCCTGCGCGCGAGCCGTCCGTCCTGGGAGACCCAGACGTGGTCGCCGTCCTGGAGCGCGACGCGAGGAACAGTGATGGTCTGCGGCATCGCCCGCCCCTCGATGACCACGTCGACGAACGCGCCCGGCAGCATCGGCAGGCCGGGATTGGTGCCGGCCTGAAGGTTGAGGGGGTCATCGACGGCGACGATGAGGGTGGCGGTGCGGGACTGCGGGTCGAGCTGACCGGCCAGCCGAAGCACCTCGCCAGAGCGGGTGAGCTGCTCCACGCCGAGCTGCTGGATGATCGCAGCCTTTGAGCCACGCTCGCCGCGCACACCGGGGATGTCCAGGGCCGAGAGCTGCTCGACCGGCACGGAGACGTTGACCCAGAACCGGTCGGTGCCGACCAGGGTGGCGATCGGTGCGGCTCCGACGACCTGTCCGATGTCTGCCGACTCGTTGAGCACCATCGCGTTGAACGGCGCACGGATCGCGGTCCGAGACAGGGCAAGCTCCGCACGCTTCAGGCCGCTGCGGGCCGTCTCCAGCGCCAGCTCGGCGGAGCGCAGCTGGGGCTTGCGGGCGGCGAGATCTGGGGGCTCGCCTTCATTGCCGAGCAGCACCCACTCCCGACGGGCGGTCTCTTGGCGCCCCTGCTCCAAGGCAAGAGAGACCTCCGCCTGCTGGAGACGCTCCCGCTCCTGGTCGGCTGCGAGCTGGTAGTCGCGGCTGTCGATCCGGGCGAGCAGCGCCCCCTTGGCAAACCGGCCTCCCGGGAGGAGCTGGTCGGAGACCATCGTCAGCGCACCAGAGACCTGCGGCACCATCGAGACCTCCTGAGCAGCAGCGACAACACCAGTGCTCTCGACGCGCGCGGTGGCCTCACCGAGAGAGACCGCGATGACCTCGACCAGGGTGCTCTGCTCCTCGGGCACCGTCTGCTCCTCGGCGGAGCGGCTGGCGACCATTCCCGCCGTCACACCGACGCCGAGGATGAGGACGAGGACGCCGATGCCGAGCTGCATCAGGCGGCTCGTCCCGACCGGGTTGGAGTCAAGGTCAGCAGGATTATCATTGGCGTTCATCGGGCATCTCCAGAAGGAGTGGCGACGCTGCCCAGCGCCGCATGGAGCTGGATGCGGGCATCCAGGAGATCCCGGTCAGCCTGGAGCAGAGACAGCTCCGCGCTCAGCGAGGACTGCTGAGCAGTGATGACCGGGATGTGGTTGATCAAGCCGGAGCGGTACTGCTCCAGGGAGGCATCAAGGGTCGCTGCAGCAGCCTCAGAGACGAGGCGGGACTGCTCTTGCTGGAGGCTGCGCTCAGCCTCCAGGACGAGGGCCGCCTCGACCTGCTGGACGGCAGAGAGGGCAGCAGACTGGAGGCTGTAGCCCGCAGCATCAGCACCCGAGCGGGTCGAGCGGATTCCGTGGACTGCGGCGCCGGACTGGAAGATCGGCAGGCTGACGCTGGCTCCAGCGGACCAGAAGCTGTCAGAGTCCCAGCTCTCGCCGTCGAAGTTGAAGAACTGCGGACCATAGGACGCCTGGAGGGCGACGGCGGGCAGGGAGGCGCGCCAGGCAGCCTGCTCTCGGTGCCGGGCTGCCGTGAGCTGCGCGGCCGCGACCAGCACCGTCGGGGAGCGGGAGACCAGGTCCGCCGGAGTGCCGACCGGCGGCTGCGCGGGCAGCACAGGCATCGCAGCCGTGAGGACCTCGACGGACTCCGAGGCCGACTGCCCAAGCAAGATGGCGAGCTGCTGCTGAGAGATGCGCAGGAGCGCACGAGACTGCGGCAGCAGGGAGCGGGTGGTGGCGAGCTGCTGTCGCTGCTGGAGAACGTCGAGGGCGGTGGCTTCTCCGCGCTCATAGCGAAGCTCGGTCAGCTCCAGGATCGCGGCGGCAGTCTGAACCTGCTCACCGATCACAGCGATCCGAGCGGTGCCAGAGACGACATCCAGCCAGGCGCGGGCGACCGATGTGGTCACGGTCAGCCGAAGGGCATCCGCAGCGCGGGCAGCGGCGTGGGCATCCCAGCGACCGGCCACGAAGCCCTGCACCCCGACGCCCCACAGGTCCAGCGGCAGCGAGACGGTCGCGTTGGCAGAGCCGGTGTAGACGGTGTCGGCGAAGGTCGCGCCGCTGTCCTGCGACTCCGTGCTGGAGGTGTCCACCGTGATGCCCATCTCCGCGAGAGCCTCGTACAGCGGCGCGAGGCTGTCGGCGAAGCTGTTCCCGGTCGCGGCAGGGTTGCCGAACAGCAAGGACTCAGAGGGCACCACATTGAGCTGCGCACCCAGGCTGACCGACGGCGTGAAGCCCGTGACCGCAGTCATCGAGAGTGCATGAGCCTGACGCGCCTGGCTCAGCGTGGTCTGAAGATCCGGGTTGGCTGCGACGGCAGCGACCATCAAGCGATCCAGCTCTGCGCTGCCGAGCTCTGCCCACCACGGGGAGCCACGGACTGCGGTGTCGTCTCCCTCGGAGAACCGCTCGCTGAGATCCGGCAGCGCCTCCACAGCCCGATCCCGGGCCTGCGCAGGCCCGGCGAGCAGCACAGAAGCCAGCGCGAGCAGCACAGAAGCCAGCGCGACTGTAGACCACGCAACTGTCGACAGAATTACTGAGCATTTTCTCAGCAATGACATGGATTCAACCCTCACTGTCTGCTCCCTGCAGCATCAGACGGAGGCACTGGAGCGACCCCGTTCCACAGCGAGTCGATCACGCCGCGGATGTACATGCCTGGCGGGAGCGGGAGCTGCCCTTGCTGCTTGAGGAGGACCTCAAGAAAGGCGTAATTGTGGATCGTCGCGAGGAAGGTGCGAGCAACAATCTCAGCATCGACCCGGCGCATGCGGCCCAGCCGCATCTCCGCCTCGAAGTAGCCCGCCAGTCGGCCGACGACTTCCAGCGGAACTCGACCGGGACTCGGAGGAACGCCCCCCAGCTTTTCGGCGTTTGACCATGCCATCATCATCATCGGGATCTTCTTCTGGAAGAAGACGATGCCGTCGAGTCCGATCTCGATGAGCTGCTCTGTGAGCGATCCTGCCCCGACCCGGGACTCCAGGTCATCGACCCAGGTGACCTCCGAGATCTTGGGCTTGATGGCGGCCCTGAACAGGCGCTGCTTGCAGCCAAACCGGTTGAAGATCGATCCCTCAGAGATGCCTGCCCTGCGAGCGATTTCAGCCGTCGTGCCACCAAACCCACGCTCTAAGAAGACCTCTCGGGCGGCTTCGAGGATGACCGAGTCATCGATGGATCTGGGGCGCGCCATGGGCTTCCTTTTTTGAGTCTTAGCTCACTAACACCAAAAAAAAGGACGCCTACCACCATTTCTGAGTGGACACTTTTTTAGGCTCATCTTCAGAAACCACCACAATTCGCGGCGCACAGCCTGAAGCGAGGCAGCCTGAGGAGAGGCGGCTCAGAGCGAGAGGCAGCCTGAGGAGAGGCGGCTCAGAGCGAGAGGATGATCTCTTCGAGGATCGCTTCCATGTCGACGGTGGCCTGCTGCTCGTTGTGAAACGAGGTGTACAGCGCGATCCCAGCGCCAGCCGGGAACCGGACGGCCAGCGGAGAGCTCGGAACCGAGCCCCACAGGTAGAGGGGAGCGGTGCCGCTGAGCAGGATCTCGGTGTTGTTGCCGACGGACTCGACCACGGCCCAGGAGGCGAGGTCGTAGTTGATCTGCGCGGTGCTCGAGCCGAGCAGCGACTGGAAGGTGGGGTCGATGACGGTCGCGGTGAGGTAGCCGTCCGCGCCCCAGTACGCCGCGCCGGGGGAGGTGTCGTCGCCGTAGAAGTCTGCGGCACCGGGGAAGGAGGCCTCGAAGATGTTGTAGGCCCAGTCCGAGGTGTAGATCGAGCCGCCAGCGCGCACGTAGTCGCTGATGTTTCCGGCGACCTCATCGTAGGAGCTGTTGCGGCTCCAGGTGGAGTCCATGCCGCAGTTGAAGAAGATGATGTCGTACTGAGACATCAGGCTCGGATCCTGGAGCAGCGACATGTACTCGGTCTGTCCCGTGGTCCCCCGGTAGAGGTCGAACTCCAGGCCCAGACCGGTCAGCAGACTCTCGACGTGATCGTAGTCTCCGCTGATGACCGCGATCTCGACCGAGCCAGGGTCCAGGCACTCCTCCGTGGCGAGCTGCAGCTCCTCGTCAGGCGTGTCGAGCACGATGTCGATGGTTGCTGAGAAGCTGCCCTTCTCGATGAGGATGGTGTGGCTGCCGAGGGGAACATCAGTGAGGGTGAACCAGCCATCGGCATCGGTGACGTCCGCGACGGTTCCGTCGTCGGTTCCATCGCCGTCGAGGTCGTAGGAGATGGAGGCATCTGCGTCGACGACGTAGCGGTCTCCGGCGGTGTTGCAGACCCGACCAGTGACGGCAGCAGTCGCGCTGCTGTCGATGGGGGTCGTCTCCGAGCCGCCGTCGCCGGGACGCTCGTCGTCGCCGGCTGAGGAGAGTCCCTCTCCGCTCAGCTCATAGTCCGATGCACAGGCTGCGAGCAGTGTGGTGATCACGATCAGGCGACTCATGCAGACTCCCCAGGGTACTCCCCTTCGTCTTTAGGTTTTAGCGTGATGAATGTCCGGTCGCCACTGCTTCACAGCAGGTCGCTGGAGCGAGAGAGAGCCTCAGCGTGCCCCGCTCCGTTGAGCACTCGAGGGTCTGCGAATCCCTGCACTGATCGAGCGCGTGTTTCCTCCGTGGATCCCCTGGTCCCATACCAAGCACCAAGGGACTGCCACGGGCTGCGGTCACATCCTGCCCTCTTCGGAGCCTGCTCCAGCGTTACATTCAACCCACCAATGCCCCTCCAGCCCCTCGCATCCAGCCGCCTTGCGATTGCATTTCCTGCCGCCGGCGGTGGCGCAATTGTCCTGCCAATGCAGGAGGCAACTCACTGGGGTGAGCTGTCCGCCGAGGAGCAGTCCGCCATGCTGGAGCTCGCCCAGCAGACCGTCGAGCAGCTCTCTCAGGCTGCAGAGACCCCGACCACCTTCACCGTCGGCTTCGACACCGACACCTCCCCTCCCTCCCTTCGCATCATCCCTCGTTCGGCCGGGGTCGCTGGTCTCTCCCGCCTCCTCCCCGGCCCTCCCGGTCTGACCACTGGTCCAGACAACCCGCTGCGTGGCGCGATCCGTCCGCTGCTCCGAGAGGCCGATCGCATCGACATCGTGGCCGCGTTCATCCAGGACAGCGGGCTCAAGCTGCTCCAGGCCGCCCTGCTGGCAGCCATGCGTCGCGGTGCAGCCGTTCGGCTCATCACCGGCGACTACCTCAACATCACCCAGAGCCGGGCGCTGCGGCGGCTGCTGGACTGGCAGGAGCAGGTGGCGGCATTCTCCGATGGAGGCGAGCAGGACACCGGACTCGTCGGCAGCCTCGCGGTTCGGGTGGTCGAGACCGGCAAGACCGGGCGAGCGTTCCACCCGAAGTGCTGGCGCGTCGAGGCGGCCGGGACGGGACTCGCCGCAGCCTGGGTGGGCAGCTCGAACATGTCGTGGTCCGCCCTGGTCGTCGGAGAAGAGTGGAACCTCCGGGTCGATGCCTCCCGCCAGCCGCAGCGGTATGCAGAGGTCGACGGAGCAATCGAGGACCTCTGGGCGCGGACCCGACCGATCGACGCAGCGTGGGTTGCCGACTACGAGCGTCGGGTCGCTGAGGCTGAGCAGCCGCTGCCCCCTGGCGAGGTCCTCGCGGACGAAGACCAAGCGGTCACCCCCACACCGATCCAGGCCGAAGCCCTCGCCGCCCTCACCCGCTGTCGAACAGAAGGTCGGGGCCGGGCACTGGTGGTGATGGCGACCGGGCTCGGCAAGACCTTCCTTGCCGCCTTCGACGTCCTCGCCTGGTCTGCGGCCGCCGGCCGAGTGCCCCGGGTCCTGTTCCTCGCCCACCGCCGCGAGCTGCTCACCCAGGCCGCCGCCACCTTCCGTCGCCTGATGCCGACCGCACCGTTCGGCTGGTTTGTCGGGGCACAGGCTGAGCGCTCGGCACAGGTCACCTTCGCCTCGATCCAGAAGCTCTCCCGCCCCGAGCACCTCGCAAAGTTCGCCGGCGATCACTTCGACTACATCATCGTCGACGAGGTCCACCATGCCGGAGCTGCGAGCTACCGGAGGCTGCTGGGGTGGTTCGCACCAGGCTTTCTCCTCGGCCTGACCGCCACCCCCGACCGCGCAGACGACGTCGACGTCATCAGCCTGTTCGACGACTGCCTGCCCTATCGCGCAGACCTCGGCGAGGGCATCCGGCGGGGGCTGCTGGTCCCGTTCGCCTACACCGGCCTCGCCGACACCATCGACTACGCTCCCCTGCCCTGGCGCAGCGGTCGGTTCGACCCCGAGGCCCTCGACGTCGCGGTCGCTTCACAGTCGCGGATGGCGGCGGTCTGGTCCGCCTGGCAGGACCACCCTGGCGCCAGAACCATCGTGTTCTGCGCCAGCATCCGGCATGCCCGTGCGGTCTGCGACTGGCTGGCAGCGCGCGGGGTCGCGGTCGCAGCCCTGCACTCCGGTGCCGACAGCGCCCCACGCGAGGAGAGCCTGGAGGCGCTCTCGGATGGCACCCTCGATGCCGTCTGTGCAGTGGACCTCCTCAACGAGGGCATCGACCTGCCGGGCGTGGATCGGGTCGTGATGCTGCGGCCCACCGAGTCTCCCGTCGTCTTCCTCCAGCAGCTTGGCCGAGGACTGCGGACGGCTCCAGGCAAGACCCGGCTGATGGTCATCGACTTCGTGGGCAACCACCGGGTGTTCCTCGGCCGGATTCGCACCCTGCTGTCCCTCTCCGGTCAGCGGCCCGATCTCAGCGGCTTCCTGTCTGGCGATGCCTCCGCCGGTCTGCCCGACGGCTGCTCCGTCGACATCGCCCCCGCCGCACGCGACATCCTCCGCAGCCTCCTGCCCGCCTCCGATCGCAGCGAGACCGTGCGGCTGTACCGCGAGCTGCGCACCGCGCGCGGGCGGCGACCGAGGGCCGGAGAGCTGCTGCGGCTGGGCCTCGATCCGAGCTCTATCAAGGAGCGTGCCGGCGGCTGGCTACAATTCGTAGCCTCCGAGGGGGATCTCTCTGAAGACGAGCGCCGGGCACTTCGAGTGGCTGCGGACTGGCTCTCCGCTGTCGAGACCACGCGGCTGACCAAGTCGTTCAAGCTGGTGATGCTCGATGTCCTGCTGAAGTCTGAGGCGCTGGGCAGCGGCATGCCGCTCGACACCCTGGCCGCTCGCTGCCACGACGCCTACCTCCGCTCTCCCGCCCTCTTCCGCGACCTCACCGACGTCCAGCGCCTCTCCAATCCCCGCCGCCCCCAGGCGGGACAGTGGCTGTCGTACTGGAAAGAGAAGGCGCTCAAGGACTGGACCGGCATCGGCGGTCGGAGCTGGTTCACCATCGCCGAGGGGCAGCTCCTCTCCCGGCTCCCGCTGCCTGCTGACCAGCCCCGAGTGGCCGAGGCCGTCGGTCGGCTGACCGCTGAGCTGGTGGACTGGCGGCTGACCGCCTACCGCCGCGCCTCCACCTTAGCGGGGCGTCAGAGCACCTTCGTCACCCGACTGGATCGGTCTGAGGCCGGGCTGCGGCTGAGGATGCCCCCGGATCATCAGCTCGCTGGAGAGCTGATCGCTCGACTGCCAGACGGGGTGCCCTGGCGGTTCATCTTTGCTGGAGACGGAGTGGCTGCCCGACCGCTGTTTGCCGGCGACAACGCGCTGCCCGAGCTGGTCATCGGCTGGTTTGGTCCAGAGGCGGGAGCGCGCTGGCTGCTTCACCGCCTCCGGTTCACCTCCACTCCAGACGGCTGGTGGGTGCGGCCGCTGGGCGGCATCGTTCCTCCGCTGACCGCCCGCCGCGAGGTCCGTACGCTCCCGCTGGCTGACATCCCAACAGACGCCGTTCGCTACGGCGACGACATCGAGACGGTGTTCCTGCCCGCCCCAGACATTCCCGGCCTCATCGCCGCGCGTGCCCTCAGCGATGACCTCGACGGTGGAGACACCCCCATCCGTCGCGGCGACTGGCTGCTGCTGCGTCCAGACCGCCACCGCCGGCTGTCCGGACTCCACAACCGGGTCGCCCTCCTCACCGACGCCGCTGAGGCCCCGATGCTCCGGCGGGTCATGCGCACCGGCCGGCGGTTTGCCCTCCACGCCGAGCGCCAGCCGCCCCTCCCCGTCCCCTCACGCACCACGGCACACGCCCTGCTCGCGGGCAGCATCGCGCCGGAATCCCTCGCCCCTGCCGAGGGCACCGTGATCCCTTCCGCCGGCCTGGCGGCGGCGATGGGGCTCTCAGAGATCCCGGAGGCTCCGGCGGGCCGAGTGGACGGACACCTGGTGCTGCTGCTCACCGAGCGCGGTCAGCTGGCATCTCCAGACCGCATCCGCCTCCCCGGTGTGCTCGCAGCGCCCGGAGAGACAGCCTTTGTCCTCACACGCTGCGGCCAGGACTGGCGCTATGCGGGAGTGGCGCACCCCACAGGAGACCTCTGGACCGTCGACGGGATCGATTTTGAGACGTGGCGCGCGCTGGGCGGACGGGCGGCTCCACAGCGCACACTGGGTGGCGAGTGGAAGCGGACGGCTCGGGCCGTGCTGGCCGGTGCGGAGGCCGCGGGAGAGCAGAAGATCGTGGGGCGCTCGCGGAGGGGCGTGCGGCTAGAGGGCGGCATGCTGGTGACCGTGGAGGACGTCGGCTGGGTACTCTACGGCGGAGGACGATTCCTCACCGGGACGCCAGAGACACGAAGACGTCGAGCAGAGACGGCTGCGGCCCGCGCAATGGTCGCCGCCAACGCGCCCTCCTGAGGCCCCGTCTACCGCTGCATGAATGCCACTCGGAACGTCGCCCCGCTCCCGAGCTCGCTCTCTACCTGGATCTCTCCCCCATGGGCGCGAACGATCCCATGGACGCTCGCCAGTCCCAGCCCACGCCCGGTCGGCCGAGTCGTGAAGAACGGATCAAAGATCCGCTCCTGGGTCTTGGCATCCATTCCACAGCCGGTGTCTGAGACCACGACCACGACCTCTCCGGGTGCTCCCTCCAGGCTCAGGGTGATGGTCCCCTTGCTCTCACCGATGGCTTCCGCAGCGTTCGTCAGCAGGTTCATCAGGACCTGACGGATCTGGACCGGATCGGCATCGATGGGCTGGGGAGCGTCGCCGAGCTGGAGCTCAAGCGCCACCCCCCTCGGGAGGGTCGCCCGCATCAAGCGCTGCATCTTCTCGAGGGTCTCGCGCAGATCAAACCGGTGGCGGGCATGGGGTCCGCGGCCCGCGTAGATGAGCATCTGCTCAGCCAGCTCGACCGCCTGGTTGGCCACCTTGGTCAGCCGGGTGAGGTTGTCCAGCGCCGGGTGGTCCGAGCTGAGGACCATCTCAGCCATCTCCGCCTCGCCGAGGATGACCTGGAAGAGGTTGTTGAGATCATGCGCCACTCCGCCGGCCATCATGCCCAGGCTCTCCAGCTTCTGCGCCTGGAAGAAGCGCGACTCCAGGTCGCGGCGCTCCCACTCCATGCGCCGGTGGTCCTCGCTGATCTTCAGCCGGCCTGCGACCGCAGCAACGCTCCGGGCCATGTTCTCCAGAAAGTCCAGCTCCTCATCTCTGGGCAGCCGAATCCCCTCTGGCTTGAAGGTCCCGACCCCCAGCATGCCGATGTGCTCGCTGAGCAGACGCATCGGCACGCTGATCAGCGTGCGCGCTCCCATCGCCACTGCGATGCGCTTGTCGATTCGGTCGTCGTATTGGGCATCCTCGATGACCATCGGCCCGTTTCCGCTGAGCAGCTCGTTGTAGGCCGCGATGTTGGTGATCGGGATCGTGGGGAAGTCGCTGAGGACCTTGGCAGCGACGTCGCCGGCCGCAGAGAGCGCGTACCAGCTCTGCCGATCCTCACTCAGCAGGTAGACCCAGGAGCTCTTGTAGCCGAGCACTTGCCGAACACAGGTCTGGATCGCGAGGAGCAGCTCGCCATAGCTCTCCACAGACTGAAGCGTGCGACCAAAGCGCAGGAGCTCTTGCTGGAGTGCTTCTCGATGCTGAAGCGAAGACAGCAGGGCATCGTAGTCCGTCGAATTCATTGCGCCTTGAGATGCTGGAGACCAACGATCACATAGCCCAACCGATCGCGCTGTGTATGCCCGGTCTCAAATGCTGGAGGCCTCCAGGAGGAGGCCCGCAAATCCAGCCGCCACCTGTACATCCAAGAACGCATTTAAGTACTTAAAAGTTCAAAAACGAATCACGGCCCTGAAGCTCAGGTGCGGGAGTCCGCCGTACAGACCGCCCCCCAACGCCTCGGAGGGCAGCATGTGCCGACAGACCAGCAACGAGTCGCCCCACAATCTCCCGATGTCCGCCGTCAGTCACGGGCGCGCTGGATGGGGTGGCCGACCTGCGCGGCCCACTCATAGGCGCGCTGCACGTAGATCTTCCGCGACAGGCGCGCCTCCAGCCAGCGGGTGACCGCCGGACCGCTCCAGCGCGCGCCCTCCGGCGGCGGACCGGCGAGGGCAGCGGCCAGCTCTGCGCGGATCTCATCGGTGAGGATGCCGGGATGGCCGGTGTTCTTGTGGCGCTGATCGCCGAGGCCGTCGGGGCCGAGCTTGTTGTAGCGGTGGATGACCCGTGCCACCCACTGCCGCGCAAAGCCGAGCAGATCGGCCGTCTCGGTGACCGTGCGACCATCCGCGACCAGCCAGACCATGTGGTAGTGGCTGCGGAGGGTGGGCTCAGTGGTCGTGCGGTACCGCTTCTTGAGCTCCTTGAGCGTCAGGTGCGGCTCTACGGTCAGGCGAGGAGGCATGGGGGGATTCTACAGACCGCGCTTCTTCTGTTCGCTTCCAGCGATGGCGACACATGCGTTGAAGCCGCTCTGGAGACCGGCTCGAATGACCGGCGGCATCTTGCTGCCCATCTGCGCGATCATTCCGGTGCCTTCCCCAAACGCGAGGCTGTTGATGAAGGTCACGCGGGTCTGTCGGTTCTCACCCGGAGAGACAATGAACATCCCGTAGATCTTGGTGACCGGGATGACCGCATTGCCCACCCAGCGCCGCTCGACGGCGTCGGAGGTGGCCTGAATCGTCGACTGGTACTGCGCCCAGGTGCCAGCATCCACGAAGCTCTCGTCGAGCTGCTCAAAGTAGAGAATGGTTCGACCGTCTCCAGCATCCAGGCGGTACATCCGCTGAGTGTAGGTGGCGTAGAACAAGGTCATGTCGAGGTAGAAGAAGGTGTCGGTATACGGCGCGCCGTTGACCGGATCGATTCCCTCTCCCAGCAACACGACGTCCTTGGCACCCTCGATGTGACGGGGGATCTCGTTTTGCTGACGAAACACGATGTCTGCAACGACCGTGTGCTCGAAGTCCTGCTCGCCCTCGCCCGTGACCAGGCTGACAAATCCGCTGCTGTAGCTGCGCAGCCGGATCTCGTCGTAGAGCTGGCCGGTGTAATTGTTCTTGGTGGCGCTCTGCCAGAAGGCATCCGTCAGGGCCATGTTCAACACACGATTTGCGTCCGTATCTCGGGTGCGAAGTTCAGTCTGACCACCAAGAGTAGGGGCGGCGAGTGCCTCCAGCCCAGGTAGGCAGAGCAAGACGCACAGCAGCAGCTGACTCCAGAGTCTGTGCAGGTTCATGAGGGGGGCCTCCGTTATCGTTGGAAGCCCTAACCAGGAGAGCGGGGGGGATCTTCCCACTGCGACAGAACACTGACAGAGCGTGACCGATTGTTGCTGAGCACCCTCCATCCGAACCTCAGCAGCAGGCACACCAAGCTCCCCAGGCACGGTGGGTGCCCATCGGACATCGTCACAGGCAGCGTCAGCGACGGGGCGCGGAGCCATGCAGCATCGCGTCAATGTTGCTGGAGGATGCCTGGCGCGCCATGACCGCAGGGATCTTCGACCACACCGAACTCTTCAGCACGCCGCGCAGCTCCCTGCTGTGAGTCTCGGCTGTGACAACTTCGCCCGACTGTCGCGGATTGTGCGACGGTTGGCTAAATGGAACGCGTCAAACGAGGAGACAACCATGATCATTCGCACCCTCACACTGAGCGCCCTCCTGGGCATCCTCATCGGCTGCGGCGATAAGGACGACGACACCGCTCCTGCTGCTGAGGCCGATGCCGACACCGACGCCGACACCGACGCCGACACCGACGCCGACACCGACGCCGACACAGCCAAGGATGCGGACAGCGATGGCTTCTCCGACACCGACGAGGGCGGCTGGGGAACCGATCCGAAGGATCCCTGGTCGTGGCCCTATGAGTCGAGCTACTGGCCGGACTTCGGCGACGAGGCTGCAGCGAATGGTGTGATCGGTGAGGGGCTGGCGTTGGGCGATGAGCTGGCGGACCACTCCTTCACCGACCAGTATGGTCGACCGGTCTCGCTGTATGACTTCTACGGTCACGTCGTGCTGTTCGTGGTCTCGGCACCCTGGTCTTCACCAGACGTAAAGCTCACCGACGGCCTGTCTGATCTGTGGGAGGACAACCGGGAGTCGGGCTTCGTGATCATCCAGCTGCTCATCCAGGACAGCGCGCGCGGCACGGTCGAGGTCCTGGATCTGGAGCGCTGGGCGGACGGGCAGTGGCTGGACTTCCCGGTCGTGCTCGACCCGGACGATGCCCTGTTTGATGGGCTCATCGACGCCGGTACCTTCTCTCGGCAGATCCCGTCCTACATGCTGATCGACCGTTCGATGCGCATCGACTCGTCCTACGCGGGCTACGGCGACACCAGTCACGAGGCGCGGATCGCAGAGCTGCTCAAGGCGAAGTGAGTGGCTTCGGCTCTGCGGATCGTCCAGTGCTCCGCAGCGTGGTCTGCCTGACGACCGGCACCCCTTGCCTCTCGGAGTCTGCTCCGTCCTCGTCTCCGGTGGCATCGACAAGCGCCGGGAGCAGGGGATGGCTCTCGTCGAGAGCGGTGAGGCGGCGGCGGTCGCCGGGCTGGAGACCACCGCGCCCATCGGGGACACCATGGCATCCTCAGCGCGCGCGATCCGCTCTCAGTTCTGCCCTCAGCGCGAGCTGCTGCTCGGGAGTGAGGATGTCGAGGAGGTCCATGGTGCGGTCGAGCTTGCTGTGGGCACGCGCCAGCCGATCAGAGTAGCGGGCATCGAGTGCGGCATGGGCGGCAGCACGATCCTGCGCACCGCCCAGGAGATCCTCGGGAGCACCATGCTGGCTGGCACGATTCGGCTTTCCGACGCGCTCGGCGCGCTGCTCAGCCTTGAGGACGTCGAGCTGGCTGCGCTGGGCGTCGGTGAGGTCGAGTTCCTGGACTGCTGACATCAGGCTCTTGCCCCGCTTGCCGCCCTTTCGGGCACGACCGTCCTCCGGTCGACCCTGCCCTGCCGCGTCGGCTTCGACAGACTCCAGCTGGACGGCAGGTGCATCGGGCGACGCCACTGCGGAGAAGGTGACCATGGAGAAGGCACCGAGGACGGCGAAGCCAGCGGCGAGGACGGTACGAGACATGGTGTGCTCCAGGGTGATGTCGCTTCAGTGCGGACACCAACACCAGACGCCCACCGTCCAGCAATCTTCTCGAACAAACACACCGATTTTGTAAAGAAGTGTGAAGGCGCACGGACGACACGCCGGCAGCAGCCACCAGGACACCACCCGACGTCGAGCCCTGTCGTGGCAGCTGCTTTCCCTGCGCCCAGGGTGCGATCAGTCGCTGGTCAGCGTCAGCAGGTTCTCCACCGGACGTCCCAACGCAGCGCGGTCACCGATGATGCCGATCGGACGCTGGAGGAGGCCAGGGTGGACGGCCATCAGGTCGATGAGGGCATCATCGGACTCCTCGCCGGTCAGCCCGAGCTTGCCGGCGTCTCGCTTGCGGAGCACGTCGCGGACGGTCATCCCGAGCTTTCCGAGGACTGCGCGGATCTCGTCTGCGGTGAGGGTGTCCTTCTTGTACTCGCGGTAGGTGAAGGGGATCTGGTGCTCCTTGAGCAAGGCGACCGCCTTGCGACAGGTGCTTCAGGTGCGGGTGCAGATGAGCTGCATCATGGGGAACCTCCGGATTGTGTGGGCAGTCTATTGGTGCCGACGCGCGGCGGCGAGCTGCGCTGTGATGCCGGACGGCACCCGCTACTGCGAGACGTGTCGTGACTGCTCGGCGCGTGCTCGGGGAAGCAGCGGGTGCTCGGCCTGCTCGTAGCAGCGGACCCGGCTGGTCAGCAGGCCAGGGTGCAGCGGGACGTGCGGCTCCAGGGTGGCAAAGGCACGGACGCAGTAGTCGGCAAACCCGGCAATGGTGGCGAGCCGGAGGGCGATTGCGCGGCGCTCCTCGTCGAGGTTGCCCACCGAGAACGGGTTCAGCACCGGCTCGATGAGCATCGCGGCAGCCTCGGGACCGAGCTGCTGGCTGAGGGCCACTGCGAGGGCGAGCCCCCGTCGCAGGGCCTCGGGGTGGACCCATGGATCGGAGGCGGCATGAGCCAGCGCAGACTGGAGGTGCGCGACCGCTGCTGCCCCTGCTTTGGAAGATGCGGCGAGGTGGGCGGTGATGAGTGCCGCCTCGGTGGGGAGGAGGTCGCGGAGGGCTGCGGCGTGCTCCAGGGCGCGGTCGTCGCCGAGGGCGGCCCGGCCTTCGCCGAGGAGGAGGTGGTCCAGCGGGCCCTGCGCGGGCGCGGTCTGCCGGTCCCAGGCTGCGATCGCACCGACGAGGTCACCCTCCGACCACGCCACCCGTGCGGCCATCCGGTCTGCCAGCGGTCCGCTCACACCATCGGGCACGCCGGGCGGAGAGCGTCCGGCGATGGCCTTGCTGTGGCGCGCCTCGGTGCGATCCCGGATGTCGGGCAGCACCGAATTCGGGGGCGAATCCCAGCGGCCAGAGTACGCCGTGGCTCGGATGTTCTCGACTGAGACACCACCGGCAGCACCGACATGCTTCGCGAAGCCAAATTCGATGACCGGGTGATCGTCGGTGTTGATCGGAGCACCGTCTGAGAGGGCATCGACTAGCGCGGTGTTGCCGATGTAGGCGGCGTACAGGCCTGCGAGACCCTCCACCCGCCAGCCGTACACCAGTCCCTCCCGCCATGGCGACTGTGCCAGGCGTGCAGAGAGCCGCGCGGCGTCGTGCGCGACTGGAGTCTGCGAGGCCACCAGCAGCAGGTCGCCGTCCGAGGCGCCTTCCCAGATCTCGACGTGGGGGAACACCCTCCGGAGGGTCGCCAGCGCAACCGCGAGGGTCTCTCCGGACAGCTCGTAGCCCTGGATCCACTGAAGGAACAGGCCATCTTCATCGAGCCGCTGGTCGGCTGCGGTGTAGAACTCGACGCTGAACAGGCTGGCGATGCCGGCCCGGTAGGGATTGGAGGGCTCAGAGATGATGACGTCGTAGCGCTCCGGGGTGGACATCAGCCACTCCCGAGCGTCGCCGTAGTGGACTGCGATCTCCGGGCGACCCAGTGCATCGCGGTTGCTGTCCGCGCAGGCCGCCGCGACGTCTGCGATGGCCGGCTCCAGCTCGATGACGTCGATCACCTCAGCGGCATCGGAGGCGGCCCATCCGGCGGTCTGTCCGGTCCCCAGTCCGATGACCAGCACCCGCGCCGGGTCGGGGTGCAGCAGGGTGGGCAGCAGGCCGAGCCAGAGGTTGGTCGGTGCATCGCCGAGGACGTGTCCGTCGACCTTGCCGTGGATGACGAAGGCGTTGCCGGTGGTGCTGGCGAGCGCGATGCTGCTCTCGATGCCGTCGGTCTCCCACATCACCGAGCGTCGGATGGCCTGGAGGTCGTCGGCGCGCACGGTCGGGTCGGGGTCGGGGGTGAACCGTCCAGCGCCGATGGCGTTGTGCCGCCATGCTGCAGTCGGCCCGGGACGGGAGGCAAGCGAGAGGCCGAGGACCACCCCCAGCACCACCGCCAGCATCGGGGTCCGTCGTCGGTCGGTGCCGGCGATCATCGCGACAGCGGCGAGCCCGGAGAGCAGCACCACCACCAGCCGCCACGCCCCGACTGCGCCGAGCAGCGGGATCAGTCCGAAGCCGCCCGCCAGGGAGCCGACGATCGAGCCGAGGGTGTTGCAGGCGTATGCCAGGCCGACCTGCCGACCGACCGACTGCCCGCCGCGACCCAGGAGCCCGACGAGCAGCGGAAATTGAAAGCCGCTGACGATCGCAGCCGGCAGGATCGCGGCAGCGGCGATGATGCCCCACACCCCGACCAGCGCGGAGAAGCCGGCCTCGCCCAGCGGCCGGAGGCCCGCAACCCACAGCGCAAAGTCATCTCCCAGGGCCAGGGGCAGCGCGACCAGGGCGGCCTCCAGCGCTGCCGTCCCGGCGAACAGCAGCAGGGTCGGGCGGCCGCGTCGGGCGAAGACACCATACGCCAGTCCGCCCAGGCCGATGCCCAGCAGCGCCACCGCGAGGATCATGCCGAAGCTGTAGGACGAGCCGCCCAGCAGCGGAGCGAGCATTCGGTACCAGACCAGCTCCATCAGCAGGAAGGCGAACCCCGTCAGGCCGGCGGACACCAGGACGAGCCCGGTCGGTGCGGAGGGGCCCGTGGTGTCTGCTGTGGAAGCGGGCGCAGCGGGCGGGACCGGAGACCGTTGGCCCAGGACCATCGCGGTCACTGCCACCGCGAGGTTGACGCCCACCGCTCCCCACAGGCTCGTCCGGATTCCCACTGCCTCGATGGTGATGAACGTCGCGAGCAGCGCCCCGCCCACGGATCCGAGGGTGTTCATCGCATACAGCTGCCCCAGGCTCCTGCGCCCGACGTCCTCGGCACTGCAGACGGCCCGGACCACCGCTGGCAGGGTGCCGCCCATCAGGAAGGTCGGCAGCCCGAGGACCGCAGCAGACAGGAGCAGCCGGACCACGGTGCCCGGTCCGGTGCCGAGGACCGGCGTGCCGCCCAGCCCGGCGTAGACCAGCCGCACGCCGTCGACCAGCCACGGGCTCGCTGCTGCAGACAGGGCCACCGCAAGCTCCAGCCGCCCATACAGGGCCAGCGGGTGAGGGTGGGTGTCCGCGCGCCGGCCCAGCAGGAGGCCGCCGAGCCCGAGGCCGCCCATGAAGATGGCCAGGACCGCGGCGTTGGCGGCCGTACTGGCACCGAACACCAGCCGGAGCTGTCGCAGCCAGGTCACCTGATAGACCAGCGCGCAGCAGCCTGACAGCAGCAGCAGCAGGCCTGGAATGGTTGTGGTTCTCCGCACCTCGGCAGGGTAGCAGGCGACCCTGGCATCGCTCTCACATCTGGCCCGAGGCTTCCCATCTCTCAGCCTTCCCTCCTCCGCGCAGTGATCCGGCTGGCCTGGCCGGCGGTGGTCCAGGGGTTGCTGACGACCGTGGTCTTCTTCACCGACCGCCTCATCCTCGGTGGCTACAGCGATGCCGCGCTGGGCTCGATGAGCATCAGCGGACCTTTGATGTGGTCGGTGTTCTCGGTGTTTGGGGCCATCTCAGCAGGCACCATGGCGGTGGTCGGTCGGCGCATCGGGGCAGGTGCGCGCGAAGAGGCTGGCGAGGTCATGGGAGCGGTCCTGGTGGTCTCCGTGCTGCTTGGTGTCGTGGTTGCTGCCGGGGGAATTCCGCTGCGAGACACCATCGCAGGAGTGCTGGCCGGCGGGGCGGACACCTCCCAGAGCATCCGGGATATGGCGGCGGCCTACATGGGCATCGTGTTCGCCATCGCGCCGCTGAAGCTTGCTGGAGACGCTGGATTCACGGCGCTCCAGGCCAGCGGAGATACCCGCTCGCCGATGTGGATCAGCGGGCTGTGCGGCGGGCTGAACCTGCTGCTGTCCTGGCTGCTGGTCGGCGGACAGCTCGGCGCGCCGGAGCTGGGCATTGTCGGGGCGGCCATCGGGACGGCAGCAGCGTTCTCGCTCCAGCCTCTCCTCGTGCTGGCCATCGCCTTGTCCCCCACCGCAGCACTGCCGCTGCGCCGTCCAACCCGTGCCCTCGCCGAGCTGCTGGGACCGGTGGCCCGGATCTCTGTCCCGACCCTGGGGGAGAAGGGCATCTACCACGCTGCCTATGTCGCATTCTCTGCGCTGGTTGGCTGGCTGGGAGATGTGGCGATGACCGCTCACCAGGCCCTCATTGCCATCGAGTCTCTGGGCTTCATCGCCGCGAGCGGCTTCGGAGTGGCCGCCTCTACCATCGTCGCCCAGCGGCTCGGCGCTGGTGCTCCTGATGAGGCTGCGCGGGCCGGCTGGTACGCCACCGGACTGGGCATCGCCGCCTTGTCCGGCGTCTCGGTGCTGCTGCTGGTCTTCCCCGAGGCCCTCATCGGGGTGTTCACCGACGATGTCGAGATCATCACCATGGGTGCTCAGTGCCTCCGTGTCGCGGCCATTGCCCAGCCGCTGATGGCGCTGACCGATGGCATGGCCGGTGCGCTGCGCGGGGCCGGAGACACCCAGAATCCGATGGTCGCGGCCATCGCTGGACCGCTCCTGGTGCGGCTGGTGATGTGCTGGCTGCTGGCGTTTCACCTTGAGCTGGGGCTGCTCGGAATCTGGATCGGCACGACGCTGGACTGGCTGGTCCGTGGCGTGTTCCTGACGGTGGTCTTCGTGCGGGGGAAGTGGCGGGACATCGCGGTCTGAAGGCGGTCCCCATGGCGTCGATGCAGGTTATGGCAGGGGCTCACACCAGCCGCTGGAAGCCCTTGCTCAACGAGACCCGTCCCCGCGCCGACCGCGCCATCCTCGCCGGCCTGTACCCTCACGATGCTGAGCTCTCTCCGGTGCTGTGCCTCGATGAACTGGAGAGCCTCGTCATCGCCGCTGCTGGAGAGGTCGTCTGGCGGGTAATTCAGCGCCGGGGACAAGCGCGCCACGGACGCCGTGCGGTGGATCCCGCCACCTGGATCGGCCGCGGCAAGGTCACCGAGATCGCCGAGGCGGTCGCCCTCCATGAGGCCACCCTGGTCGTGTTCGACAACGAGCTGGCCCCCAACCAGATTCGCGAGCTGGAGAAGCGGATCGGGTGCCGGGTCATCGACCGCAGCGAGCTGATCCTCGACATCTTCGCCTCGCGTGCCCGGACGCGAGAGGCCCGCCTCCAGGTCGAGCTGGCCCAGCTTCAGTACACCGCCCCCCGCCTGCGCGGCATGTGGAGTCACCTGGAGCGTCAGGCCGGCGGCGGCGGCGGAAAGTCCGGTGGAATCGGCACCCGTGGTCCCGGCGAGCAGCAGATCGAGATCGATCGCCGCATCGTCGACAAGCGCATCTCCCGGCTGCGCGATGAGCTGGAGCGGCTGGTCAATCGTCGGGAGCGAGAGGTCATCGCGCGGGCCAGCCGGGTCTGGACGGTGGGCCTCGTCGGCTACACCAACGCCGGCAAGTCCACCCTCCTCAATGCCCTGACCGACGCTGGGGCCTACGCGGCGGATCAGCTGTTCGCCACCCTCGACACCGTGAGCCGCCGCTGGGCGGTCCGGCCCGGCGTGGACATCCCGCTGTCCGACACCGTCGGCTTCGTCCGCGAGCTGCCGCACCACCTCGTCGCGAGCTTTCGCAGCACCCTGGCCGAGGCCCTCCACGCCGACCTCCTCCTCCACGTCGTCGATGCCGCCCACCCCGACGCCGCCGGCCAGCTGGAGGCGGTCCACACGGTGCTCTCCGAGCTCGGCGTCGATCTGAGTCGGGTGGTTGGGGTGCTCAACAAGGTCGATGCCGTCGAAGACGACGGGGTCCTCATCGGGCTCCGACACAGCTTCTCCGAGAGCGTCACCATCAGCGCCAAGACCGGCCACGGGCTCGATCGGCTCGCTGAGGTTGTCGTGGATCGCCGCAGCCAGGACTGGTGCGAGCGTCGGCTGATGCTGCCCCACGCAGAGGCGCGGCGAATGGCATTGATTCACGAGCACGGCGAGGTGCTGGAGGAGGCGTGGCAGGACGACGGCTGGCACGTCCGGGTCAGCGTCCCGAAGGCGATTCTTTGGCAGCTGGCGCCGTTCATCACGCCCTGAGGGTGTCCGGTCCGCCGGAGCCTGCGGTGCCGGGAGGCTGTCCGATGGCCGTGTGCGGCTACCGCTTGAGGAACAGCAGCGCGCGGAGGACCTCGAACCAGGCGTCGGCCTCCAGGAGCACCGTCCGCGGCCCGGTCTGCGTCGCGCCCGGGTAGAAGCCGCCCCGGTAGGCATCCCGGTGGTCCCGGTACTCGACCGCAAGCTGGATGGTGTCGGGAAGGGGCGCGGGGGTGGGCAGATCGCGCAGCGCCTCAGCGGCAGCCTGCTGGATCTCCTCGACGACGACGAGGGGGTGCCGCGCGATCACCGAGCGCCCGCGCCCGGTGTTGGTGGTGACGGTCCGGATGCCGGGGTGGTGGGCGGTGACCTGCGCGCAGAGGTCCGCATCTCCGGAGACCAGCCCGGTCGGCACTCCCATTGCTGCGGCGGCGAGGCTGTAGAGGTGGAACTCGCTGAGCGCCTGTCCGTTGACGCTGACGCGGTGGTAGGCGCCGGTCAGCGTGTGAGACAGCGGGTTGCCGCCGAAGCCGGCCCCGGCGTGGTAGCCGATGAGCAGGAGCGCATCGAAGGATGCATCCAGCTCCTGGACCATCATCAGCGGGTGGCCGCTCCACTCCCGCACGAGGTGCGCCTGCCGGGGGAGCTGGAGCGGGTCGAGGTTTCGGCCGGTGGCGTGGGCGTCCTTGATTCGGATCTCCGTTGCCCCAGCGGCGATGGCACCCTCACAGGCGGCAACCACCTCGCGCTGCATCTGCTGCTGGAGCGCGGCGTAGTCGGCACAGGACTTCGTGGCCTCGTCCCAGTGGGTGATTCCGCAGACGCCCTCAATGTCGGCGCTGATGTAGACGCGCATCGCTCCTCCTTCCTACTTCCAAGGAGACGATACCGGCAGCCAGGGGAGGGCGAGGCGAAGATCGCGCCGGAGGGGACCGATGAGGCTGGCGGCCTCGGGTGCGCCGTCCAGCCGAATCCACAGCACCTCGCCGTCTCGGCTGTGCAGCTCGCAGTCCAGCTCGACGGCACCGGGGCCCCGCAGTCGGTAGTGCATGGCGTCGCTGCCCAGCCCGGGCGTGAAGCCGATCTGCTGGCGCTGCTCCAGGAGCCGGACCGGGTGCCACCGCACCCACACGGGAAGAGCGCGGTAGGGTGCGGTCTCCAGAGAGACGACCTCCAGGCCGTGCGTGGTGCTGGTCTCAGAGAGGACCTGCCGGACGTCCGCCAGGCTCACCCCGCCCACCGGGACCATCGCCCAGGCCAGCACCGGCAGGAGCAGCGAGACCACGACGCCGACCGCCATGATCAGTCGCTGTCGGTGGAGGATCTCCGCAGGGGTCATGTCTGATTCGTAACACTCCCGACCAGAATGGCAGCCCGGGGCACAGGAGAGGCGCCAGCGGACGGCCTGCGGTCCGGTTCGCCCTTCTTGACGACGGCTCTGATGCGCTGGAGCGGCTCGCGAGCCGGCGGTTCTACCGGTGATGTCGGGGCGTGGTTCGGACGCCCGGCCCGCGCGCGAGAAGGTCTCGGAGGCGATCTTCCGTTAGAATGCGCGAACGCTCCAAACCTGTGAGGTCCGCGATGCGTGCCCTGTCCCTCCTCACCCTTCTCTCCGCCTGTGCCACAGCCCCCGATGGGCTGCGGCTGACTCCGGATGGAGATGGCCCCTTGGTCCGCGTGGACTGGGATGCACAGCCGCTGCCGGAGATACCGTTCCCCAACGACCTCGCCGCGCGTCCGGATCCGGGCTCGGTGACCGGCCTGCGACTCAACATCTCTGAGGAGGGGGTCACGGAGCTGGAGAGCGAGGCGCGGCAGAAGATCAACGAGCTGGTCGGGTTCGGGATCTTCTCGGCCCTCACGGTTGCCTTCGAGGCTCCCCTGGACCTCGACAACATCGCCACCCGCCACCGGGACGATGCCCAGCTCGGCGACATCTCCTTCCTCGACGATGCCGTCCTGGTGTTCAACATCGATCCGCGCTCTGATCAGTACCTCCAGCCGGTCCACCTCGACCTGGGTCAGGGAAACTTCCCGATGGACCTCGACGAGACCGATCGCTACTTCACCAACGACGCGCGCGCAGACAGCCCGGCCTTTCTGTTTGAGACCGTCAGCGAGGACCTCAACGGCAACGGGATCCTCGATCCGGGCGAAGACACCGACGCCGACGGACTGCTCGACATCGCAAACGTCTTCCCGTTTGACTCCGATGACCCCCGCGAGGACCTGCTGACCTGGTACGAGCGTCAGACCGACACCCTCATCATGCGCCCGATCCTGCCGCTGGAGGAGGAGTCGATGTACGCGGTGGTGCTCACCGAGCGGCTGCTGGGTGAAGACGGGGAGCCGGTTCGCTCGCCGTGGGAGTACGTCAACCACACCCGCCAGTCTGATGCCCTCGACCCGCTGGTCGATGCCCTGCCGCTGTGGGGGCTTGAGCTTGAGGACGTGGCGTTTGCCTGGACCTTCTCTACCGGCCGGGTCACTGGAGACCTGGTGGACATCCGCCGTGGACTCGACGGGGAAGGCCCGTGGTCGTGGATGGCCGACGCCTACCCCGCGACGCTCACCGAGGCGCTCCAGGTCCATGAGGTCAGCGGAGTGGACGACATCTTCCAGCTGCCCATCGAGAACTTCATCGGCCCGCTGGTCGCCAACGGGCTGGTCGGCGACGACGGCAGCGCGGAGGTCATCGAGGCGGGCTACCTCTCGTTCACCGACCGGATCGTCGGCGGTGCCTATGAGGTGCCCTACCTGATGGCCGACCGCGACGACGGCGGGCTGTGGGATGCCGACGAGTGGTGGGCGGTCGATCCGGTGGCCGGTACCCTGTCTGCGGCGCCCCAGCGGGTGCCGTTCACCTGCTTCATCCCCACCGAGAGCGAGGAGTACCAGGCGCCGTTCCCGGTCGCCCTGTTCGGCCACGGCTACGGCTCCTCTCGGTTCGATGCCACCCTCGGTGCCTACGCCCTCAACCGGGTCGGCGTCGCGATGTGCGCCATCGACTTCCCCGGGCACGGTCCGACCCTCGATCCCGATGACCTCCCGCTCATCGAGGCCCTGCTGACCACCTACGGCCTCACCCCGTTCCTCCACCACCTCCAGGACGCTCGGTTCCGAGACCTCGACAACGACGGCTTCCCCGACTCCGGCGGCGACCAGTGGATCTCGGACTCCTTCCACACCCGCGACATGGTCCGTCAGGCGGCGGTGGACTGGATGTGGCTCATCCGCAGCTTCCAGAACTGCGGCGGCGGAGAGATGGACTTCATCCTCGACGGCGGCGAGTCCTCGGGGCGCAGCGAGATCACCTGCGACTGGGACAGCGACGGCACCCCGGACATCGGCGGCCCCGACGTCGGATACCACATCTTCGGCGGCTCCCTGGGTGGCATCAACGCGGCGGTCTCTGCGGCGGTCATGCCAGACATTGAGACCTGGGTGCCGGTGGTCGCGGGCGGTGGTCTGCTCGACATCGGCATGCGCTCACCGCTCTCTGGCGTGGTCGAGGCGGTGCCGGGTCGGCTGATCACCCCGATCTTTGTCGGCGTACCCGACGACAAGAACGGCACGACCAGCATCAGCCAGATCGTCATCTCCAACACCGACGACATCACCCTGCCCGTCGCCAGCCTGCCCGCCCTGCCCGCTGGTGGCCGGGTGGTGGTCGAGAACATCGACAACGGAGAGGTGAGGGAGGGCTGGGTCACCGAGGAGGGCGCCTTCCGCATCTCCATTCCGGCCGATGCTCCCGATCCCTTCGAGAAGCGCGAGCTGACGGGCATGCCGCAGGTCTACGACGGCGGCATCTACACGCTCGATGACAACATCGGCCTCGGCGACCGGTTCGTCATGACCCTCTTCGACGCCAGCGGCGCAGAGATCGCGGTCATCGACACGTTCGAGACCGAGGTGCTCCACGAGGGCGTGACCATGGCCGCAGGCTCCCCCCTGGTCGCCGGCGCCTCGGGGCTGGGACACACCCGAGGATCGCCGGACCTCCGACGGCTCATCGGCGTCTCCTCAGCGGCGCTCGAGCCTGGCGATCCGATCAGCTACGCCCGCTACTTCAACGACCCCATCGAGGTCCTCGGCGGCGAGCCCACCAACATCCTCCTCATGCCTACGCCCGGCGACATGATCGTCTCGATCAACACCGGGATCGCACTGGCCCGGGCGGCGGGCATGGTGGAGTTCCGCGAGGAGGATGAGCGCTACGGGATGTCGGTCAACGAGTGGCTCATCGACACCGAGGTCGTCCGTGGCCTCGAGCAGCACGGTCCCTGGACCGATGACGCCGGCACGCCGGTGCTGTTCGATGCTGACGACCTCGACAACGGCAGCAACGAGTACGGCGAGCCCTCCGATGCCCCGCTGCGGTACACCACCGACACATCGAGCGGCCAGAGCGGGCTTCGGCTGCCCTACATCAATCCCAACGGAAGCCACGGATTCGCGTTCCCGGATCCCGAGATGGACTTCGACATCAACACCTTCTCCATGAATCAGATCGCACGGTACATCCAGACAAACGGAGCAGAGATCAGCGACGATCCCTGCCTGGCAGACGGCAGCTGCGACTTCTTCCGCGAGATCACGGCAGGTACCGATGACTGAGCTGCTCCTCCTCCTGCACACCGCACACGCCGCAGACCTCTCTCTCGACGGAGAGATCCGTGAGGTTGGTCGAATGATCTCGGACTTTGCTGTCGATGCCGAGGGGACCACCCTCGATCAGGGCATGGTCCTCGAGCAGCGCATCCGCCTCGGCGGCGCCATCGACTGGGATCAGGTGAGCGTCGGGCTCGCTGGTGACGTGCTCACCGGACCAATCGTCGGTGACCCCTGGGGAATCCCGACCCCCAACGACATCCTCGCCCACGACCAGCGTCAGTACGACGACATCAACCCGACCTCCTGGGAACACTTCGCCCTCCGTCGGGCGGCGGTGAGCGGGACCGCTGGACCGGTTCAGCTCGAGGGCGGTGTCGTGACCTCGCACTGGGGACTGGGCATGCTCGCCAACGACGGCGATCATGATCGCCTGTTCGGCCAGACCCGGTTCGGCGACCGGGTGCTTCGTGTCCGGGCCACGACCCGGCTGCCGCAGACGCCGCTGTACTTCTCCGGTGCAGTGGATCGGGTCATCGAGGATGATCTGGCCCGCTGGATGGACGGCCAGGTCGCCAACCAGGCGATCTTCTCGATGCTCTACCGCGACGACAGCGGGCTGAAGATCGGTGCCTACGGGGTCGCGCGGACTCAGTACGAGGCCGACGATGTGCGGTCCACCTCCGCTCAGGTCCTCGACATGTACGCCGATGTGCCGTTCTCCGGGCTCGGAATGAGCTGGCGGGCAGCGGTGGAGGTCGCGGGCATCACCGGCAGCACCAACCGCTCGATGTCGTACGTCGCGCTCGACGAGCTGGCGGTTCGGTCGCTGGGGGCGACCGGCCTCCTCGAGGCCCTTGTTCCCGACCGTGGCGGGCTGATCCTGCTGGGAGGCTATGCCTCCGGCGACGGCGACCTCGACGACGGCACCGCCCATGATTTTACCTTCGACCGAGACTTCGGCGTCGGGCAGGTTCTGTTCCCTGAGGTCATCGGGGCGGTAAATGCTGGCACCTATGCCCTCCTCGACGACCCGGAGTTCTCCGCTCAGCCGCCGCCGGGCGCTGAGGCCATCGTCACCGAGGGCGCCTTCCAGCGGGCGGCCTTCTTCTCGCCGGTTGCCCGCTTCACCCCCACGAGCTGGTCGACCCTCCGGGCGGGCGCAGTGCTGGCCTGGGCAACGGCACCGATCGCGCAGCCGTTCTACACCACCCGCGCCGGCGGCACCCCGACCAGTCACCACGATCTCGCCACGACGGGCGCTCGGCTGGGCACGGAGCTGTGCTGGGCGGCAGCAGTTGGAGCCGCGCCGATCGACGTCGCCGGCGAGACCGTGCATGGCAGCCTGGAGGTCCAGGGGGGCCACGCGATGCTGTCTGAGGACCTCGCGGGTCCCGGTGCCGAGCGGGTGGATCTGTACAGCCTCACCGGCCGGCTGAGCTGGTAGCCACGGGCGAGCGCGCTGCACGATAAGGTGTCTACATGATCGTCCTTCTCGCTGCCTGCTCTGGGCCCGAAGCGGAACCCGCTGAGACCGCGGCTCCACCTGAAGACACTGCCTTGCCCAGCCCGACGTGTCCGGAGGCCGGCGAGGCGGTGGTCCTCGGAACGCTCTCCGATCCCCAGCTTGGGGAGGTGTCGGGGGTGGTCGAGAGCCTGGACAACCCGGGTGTGCTGTGGGTCCACAACGACTCCGGTGATGAGCCTCAGCTGTACGCGCTCTCCACGGAGGGGGTGCTGCGGTCGACCTGGCTGCTGACCGGCGCGCAGCGGGGGGACTGGGAAGACCTGGCGCTGGGAGCGGACGAGGACGGCAGCGGCCTGCTCTACATCGGCGACATCGGCGACAACGCCAAGGCTCGCAGCAGCATCAACATCTACCGGGTGCCGGAGCCGGAGGTTGTCACCACGGAGGGAATCCAGGGGCTCGCCTGGGACATGATGACCCTCACCTACCCCGACACCCCGATGAACGCCGAGACCCTGCTGCTCGATCCGCAGACCGACGACCTCTACATCGTCACCAAGGACTACGGCGGCGCCACCGGCATCTTCCGCAAGGCGGCCCCCCACGCCGGCGGCGAGAGCGCGGTGCTGGAGCGGGTCGCTGAGCTGGACTTCTCTGCGGCTCCCCTCGCTGGCGGCGCGACCACCGCCGGAGCGATCTCTGCGGATGGCCGCTACATCGTGGTGCGGACCTACGGCACCCGGGCGTTCATCTGGCTGCGGTCAGCGGACATGAGCATCGGAGAGGCGTTCGCGGGAGAGCCCTGCGAGATCATCCTGCCCTCCGAGCAGCAGGGCGAGGCGATCGGGTTCTCGCAGGATGGCCGCGCCCTGTGGAGCATCAGCGAGGGCGGCGGCCAGCCGGTTCACTCAGTCCCGCTGGTCTGGGCCGAGGAGTAGCGCTGCGGCGTGTGCTGCCAGCGCCTCCGCCCACTGCGCATAGCCCTCTGCGCCGGGGTGGAAGCGGTCTGCGCAGAACGTCTCTGGCGGCAGCGGTCCGATCGGACCCGCCCAGACCGCGTCCGTGAGCTGCGCGAGGACGGCGCGGAGGGCGGCATCCATCAGCGCAGCGCGGAGGCCCAGGAATTGACGCAGCGGCGAGGGCAGCGCCGGGAACGAGCCCATCGGGGGCACTGCAGAGACGAGCAGCTTCGCTGGGCCGACCCGGATCCGGAGGTCGCAGAGCAGCCGGCGGATGTCTGCCTGCCAGCGGCGGGTCGGGGTGAGGTTCTTGGTGTCGTTGACCCCGAGCAGGACCGTCACGAGATCGACGGGCTCAAGCGGCACGAGCGGGAGGAGCTGCTGGCGGGTGGCCTTCGCGGTGACCCCGTTGCGGCCCACCACCCGCCAGGTGACCGGGCGGTCGAGCTGCTGCGAGAGGGCTGCGGCGAGCTGTCCACCCATGCCCTGGCTGTGATCGCTCACCCCGCATCCGGCCGCGGTGGACTCTCCGAGCACCAGCAGCCGAACCGGCACCCCCTCCGCCGCGATCTGCCCAGCGGTCGCCCCTCCAGCCTCCGGCAGAACGGGAGTGATCCGGCGGACATGCCGTCCCTGGAGTGCCATCACCGGGAGGAGCGGAAAGCAGGCGAGGTATCGGAGGGTGGTCAGGCTCATGGGTGGCGCTCAGGATATCGTCCTCCACCTGCTGTGCGGGGCGCTCCTGCCCAGCGGCAACCGGTCTGGGCCTCGACTCCGCCGCCCAGAAGCCCGGACTGCCGCGCACCAGGATCCCGTCGGTTAAGACAACACCCTCCCGGCGGACGGGGCTGGTCGGAGCATGGCTGGGCTGACCGCAGAGCATCGGAGGCTCAGATGATCGCAGTCTTGCTCCTGGGGTGTACCGGAGAGAGCCCAGAGGACACCAGCGCCGTGGCGGTGGCGTGGATGGAGCCGGACACCACTGGCCCCCATGCAATCGGGGTGACCACCCTGGAGTTTACCGACGTGCGGGGCAAGGAGCTGACCGTAGAGGTGTGGTATCCCGCGATCCAGCCCGCCAGCGGTGAGCCAGATCTCTACGAGCTTCCGATCGCTCGTCAGGCCTACCGCGAGGCCGAGCCGGCGGTCGGCGGGCCGTTTCCGCTGCTGGCGTTCTCTCACGGCTTCGCCGGTATCCGCTACCAGTCCGTTTTTCTCACCGAGCACCTCGCCAGCCATGGCTTCGTGGTGGTCTCTCCCGATCACACCCACAACACCTTCCTCGATCTCGACGAGGACCTCACCCCCCAGGTCCTCTACGAGCGCCCCGATGACATCCGCTACTCCGTCGATGAGGTGCTGCGGCGGTCTGATTCTGACGACGAGATCTTCGGCGGGATGCTCGACGAAGACGCGGGCTACGGAATGATGGGCCACAGCTTCGGCGGGTTCACGGCCCTGGTCGTGGCGGGCGGGGCGCTGAGCTATGCGGGGGTGCTGGAGTACTGCAAGAACAACAGCGGGCGTGCCTGCCAGTACATCGATGCAGTTGATCCCGTCGAGGCGGAGCGCCACGGGCAGGGCGACGACCGGGTGCTGGCGACGGTGCCGATGTCGCCGGGGCTGTGGTATGCATTTGGCCGCGAGGGCGAGGGGCTCTCCGGGCTCTCCGACCTCCTGGTGCTCGGCGGAGACCGGGATCAGGTGCTCGACTACACCGACGAGATCCTCCCGGTCTACACGTCCCTCGGCACGCCCCGGACCCTGGCGACCTTCACCGACGCCGGGCACTATGCCTTCGCTGACATCTGCGAGATCATCCCGTTGTTTGACGACTGTGACGAGGAGGCAGGCGGCTGGATCAACATGGAGCAAGCCCACCTCATCACCCAGACCATCGTCACCGCGCACTTCGGGGTTCACGTCGCCGGAGACGACCGCTACGCACCGTGGCTGGATGGGGCTGCGTTGTCGGTCTATCCAGAGTTGATCTGGACCCACGAGGAGTGACGCGGCTCAGCGGGTCTCGTGCTCGTGGAAGTAGCGTGCGAGGGTCTTCAGCAGCACACCCATCCACGGCTTCATCTCGTTGAGCTCCGCCTCCAGCACGGCTCGGGTGACCTCCAGCAGGACGCAGTCCTGATGGGTGATGACGTTGGCGGTGCGCTGGGAGCGGGCGAGGATGGCGGTCTCTCCGAAGATGCTGCCCGGCTCCAGGATGCGCAGCGTCCTGCGCTCATCACCGAAGAATCGGAAGACCTCGCACTGCCCAGAGACCAGAATATAGGCGGCATCGCCCCACTCTCCCTCGGTGATCAGCTGAACGCCAGCGGGAACAAGTCGGCGGGGAAAGTCCATCTTGCCGCGCAGATGGCGAGCCAGGACCGTGCGGAGCTCGGTGGCGCTGGTGAACCGGTCTGCCGGATCCGGCGCCATCGCCTTCTCGATGATTGCCTGGAGCCGGGGCGGGCAGTGCGGCGCGGCCTCTGAGATCGGCAGGCGCTTGCTGCTGAGGGCAGCGTACAGAGACTGCTCCAGCAGCGGGCGATGGAACGGGGCCTTGCCGGCAAACAGGTCGTAGAGAATCGCGCCGACACCGAACACATCGGAGCGGGGATCGAGGGGCTCGCTGCGGGCCTGCTCCGGAGCCATGTAGCCAACAGTGCCGTAGATGCGGCCGTCTGCTGGGGCTGGATCTTCTCGGTAGTTTCGCGCCATCCCCCAGTCCATCAGGTAGACCTGTCCGAAGTCGCCGACCATGATGTTGGAGGGCTTGAGGTCGCAGTGCAGGATGCCGTTGCTGTGGGAGAACGCCAGGGCGTCACAGACCCGGATCACGATGTCCAGCAGCTCGGCGACTTGCCCGGATGCCATCCCTCCCTGCGGCGGAGGCTGCACCGGCCGAGACAGCGTGCGCCCCTCGATCAGCTTCATGGTGAAGTACAGCCCCAGCTCAGCATCGTGACCGATGTCGTAGACCGGCACGATGTTGGGGTGGGGGAGGCTGGCGGTGATGCGCGCTTCATGTACGAAGCGCTGGACGGACTCGGCGTTGACCTCCAGGTTGCGGTGCAGCACCTTGACCGCGACCTTCTGCTGGAGGAGATGGTCCACGGCGAGGTGCACGGTGCCCATGCCGCCCCGAGCGATGGCCTCGCCCATGCTCAGTCGCTTGGAGCGGGCTGCGGCGAGGTCTGCGAGGGTCTCCTCGACGGAAGGAGGCGCCTCTTCGAGCAGCTCGGAGAGCATGCCGGTGTCCAGAGAGAGGAGGTCGTCATCATCATCGAAGATGGGCACGATAGGAATCCAGGTGTGTGTGGCCCATTGTAGCCCTCAGCGGTAGGATCCTCGTATGCGTCCGATCTTCATTGTTCCCATCCTCCTGCTCGCCGCTCCAGTTGCGGCGGACTCTGGCATCGACAAATCCACCTGTTCGTTCCAGGGAACCCCGCTGAAGGGCAAGGTCCAGGTGGTCGATTCGTTCCCGGACTTCAAGGTGAAGGTGGTCAATGCCTTCGCAGATCTGCACGTCCAGGAGGTGAGCTCGTTTCCCGACAAGTGCGGAAAGTGGGAGCTGGTGGAGTCGTTCCCGGACTTTAAGATTCAGTACGTAGACTCGTTCCCGGACTTCACCATCAAGCAGGTGACGGCGTTTCCTGGGGCTCAGTAGGGCGGCTGGGGACGTGCTCCACCGGAGGGCTGGAGTGCCACCGGAGGGCTGGAGTTATCGCGGCGCGCAGCTGGACTGCTCATCAAGCGTGACTGCTCATCAGGCGCGACTACTCATCAGGCGCGTAGACAAACCCCGGGCGCGGCTCGTGAGGGTTGCGGGCGTCTCGGGTCAGCGAGAACCGAGCACCATCTCCGGTGACGAACGCCTGCCAGTCGGACTCCGGCAGCAGCACGTAGCCCGGTGTGAGCGGGATCGCTGTTGAGCCCAAGCGGACTGCGGAGAAGCCGTAGGCCACCCGCCACCAGCCGGAGAGGTCGCCTGTCATGGGCTGGAAGTTCTCGCAGACTCGCCCGCCCTCCGCCCACAAGAAGCCACACAGGCCCCGGTGCGCGATCAGGCGATCTGTCGCCGGGACATGCTCGGCGATGGTCGGCAGCATCACGGAGAGGGCGGGGTAGTCCGGTGAGCGGCTGCGCTGTGCGGGGATGGTGGAGGGCAGGGTGAGCAGGCCCAGCAGCAGCACCGCGCCTGCCGCAAGGGGTCGGCGGGCGCTGACCATCGCCGCGAGCAAGCCAAGCGGGAGGAAGCCCATCAGCAGCAGCCGCCAGGCGGTGAGGTCAAACCCCAGCGGCATACCCGGTGCGAGGGCGACGAGAGAGACACCCAGCACCGGAATCCCCAGCGCGCGAAGTCTGGGCCATCGCCACAGCCCGCCGGCAAGCAGCATCGGGGTGAGGTGAGCGGCGGCCAGCTCCAGCTTCTCCGCCCCGACCAGCCGCGCGGTCTCCGCCAGCATCCAGCGGGGAGCCCCCTCGGTGCCCCCGGTCAGCCGAGCCAGATCTTCGGGCCGCAGCAGACCCACGGAGAGCACCGCGACGGCGCCGAGACCCGCTGCGGCCAGGACGAGGCGGGGCGGGAGCCGTGCTGAGGCGAGGCGGCCGATCAGCAGGAGCAGCCCCAGCACTCCGGTCAGCTTGTGGAGCAGCAGGCCCAGCAGCGCCAGCCCCCCTGCGGTGGCCAGTGACCGTCGTCCAGTGCCGGCCAGTGCTGCGATCAGCAGCGCAAGCACCGCGACTCCTCCAGCGTTCTTGAGGTACTCCGCGGTCACACCGAGGTGCAGCGGAGACAGCGCCCACCACGCACCGCAGGCGATGCCACCAGCCCGTGAGCCGGTCCATCGCCAGCCTGCGAGCCCGCCGCCCAGCGCGGTCAGTCCGCCAAACACAATCGCCGCGAGCTTGCTGGCGAGGATGGCATCTCCACACAGCCGGGTCAGCCCAACGAGCAGCCCAAAGACGAGAGAGCGGTCACCAAACAGCGCCTCACCCGACAGCATCGAGCGGACCTGGAGGACGTAGTACCAGCCATCGTAGCCGTGGGCGAGCGGAGCCTGGAGCAGCAGCAGCGCCGGGGGAAGTGCCCCCAGCAGGCTCAGCAGGATCAGCCCTGCTGGAGCTGCAGCTCGATGGTCTTGTTCACGCCTTGAGACTCGTGGTCCACCGACCACAGTCGTGCGTTTCGCACGCTCGAATCCGACGGGTTCCACGTCGCCGGGCCCTCCCAGGTGATGATCCACTCGCCGAGACCGGTCCAGTACCGCTCCTCGCGGCTCCAGTTGTACATGTCTTCGGTCTGATCGACCAGCTCTGCGTGGGTGCCGTCGACGATGACGAGGTTGGTCCCGCCGCCGTTGAAGTACTCCCCGTTCTCGGTGGCCTTCTTCTTCGCGGTGTCGCCCTCGAAGCTCTTGATGAGCGAGACGTTGGCGGTGTCGTTCTTGGTGAGCATCGCGTCGGCGTAGCCATCGCTGACCGAGTACCAGTCGGTCTTGCCGAAGTGTGTCTGGAGATCTTCAGACTTGAACGCCCGCCCGTAGCGCGCGTAGATCTCGTTGCGCTTGACCCGGAAGTCGCTCGGCGACCAGCCCACGACATCGGCAGGGCTCAGCTTTGGGTCGCTGGCGAAGGTGCCGGTGTAGCCGGAGAGCTGGTTGCTGTTGGTGGAAGCCGCCGGCGCCGCAGGGGTGGGCTGAGCCGCGAGCTCGGCAGCGGCCTGCGCGGCGGGCTCGGCAGCAGGGGCTTCTGCGGGCTCGCTGTCACAGCCGAGGAGAATCAGGGGGAGGATGTTCATCATGCCCGCGAAAGTAACACATCAAAAGTGGACTGTGAGCCCTATGGGTAGGACATCGGATGCAGCGAGGCGTCTGCGATGGGGCCCGTGTCAAAGGCGAGAATACGAGAAGACATCCCGACGTTGAGGACCTCGACGCGCTGCCCGGGAAATCGACTCTCCAGGTACCACCGGTACTCATGCTCCGCGCGAATGGGGTTGTGGTGCAGCATCGTCTGCCAGCGGGCATCGGTGACCATGCGTCGGAGCGCGGCGCGGGTGTGGGTGGGCTGGCTGAGCCGCGACACGAGTCGATCCGCCAGCATCCGGGGAACCTCTCGGGCGCGTGCCGGGCTTGCGGCCATGTCGACAATGAGCAGCCGTCCCTGGGGGGTCAGCACCCGCCTCAGCTCAGCCAGCAGCGGGTCCCAGTCCAGATAGCGCCAGCTCAGCAGGCTGACGGCGATGTCGATGCTGTGGTCGGGGAGGGGAAGCTTCGGCTGGCTGGTGTGGTGGAATGTGAGGTGTCGGTGTCGGACGCCCCGGGCGGCGGCCTGAGCGAGCTGTCCGGCAGAGGCGTCTACGCCCACACCTGCGGAGATGCGGGGGGCGAGCAGGTCGAGCAGGGCGCCGTTGCCGCAGCCGAGGTCGAGCAGCCGCACCCCCTGCGGGATCCGAGGGCTCAGCCAGCGCCACTCGTCTCGGCGGATTCGGATGTCCTCGAAGACGTCGGCATACAGCGCGGCAACCTCGTCGTAGCTGGCCCCGTCGGCCTTTCGTGGCTCAAAGCGTCGGGGGGACTCTGACCGACCGAGCAGGTACTTCGAGAGGCTGCCGGGGATGCCGTGGGACTTGCGGCCCGGCGCCCCCATGACGTACAGCGGTGCCTCGGGCCGCGCAATCGGCCCCTCCCAGGCGAACCGGTCCGGACGCCGAGAGAAGCTGGTGTACCAGTGGTAGCCGTAGGCCGGGACCCCGAAGGTCCGTGCGAAGAACGGCGCGAACCAGCGGGCGGAACGGCAGGAGTGAAACCACGCGGCGCCGTCGTGATCGAACCGGATGCCCCCGGTCTCTGCGAGGGCGCGCCACTCGTGGGGGCTGAGCTGCTCGGGCCAGTCGGTGGTGCCGAACATCGGGCCGTACATGCCGCTGTGGGCGACGAGGTGCAGGGCGGAGAGCGGAGACTCCAGCCGCTGCAGCGCAGCGATGAAGTCGGCCTTGGACTCGACGGCCTCGCAGCGGACCGGGCCGCAGGCTTCGGCGGCCATGGTCTGTGCGACGCGCCGCATCTTGTCGCCGCCGTCGCGGTAGCGGGTGGTGTAGCCGATCCAGATCACCCCTGGTTTGTAACCACTGCCATCCCTCTCCTCTGCCGCTCGCCCGCTTTATTCTCTGCCCGGCGTGCGTCATCGCGCGTCCGTGCGACGGCACCCATTGAGGTCACTGCGCCGGTTCAGGGCACGATCCACGATGACAATCTGCCCTCTCGCAAGACCGCTGGCCGCGTTGGCCGGGTAGAGGTTGACCAGCGGCATATGGTGCCCATCTCATAGGCTCTCTCCCTGGAGGTCGACATGTCAGACATCCCCAAGACGCCCGCCGAGTGGCGCACCATCCTCACCCCGATGCAGTTTCATGTGCTGAGGGAGAAGGGGACCGAGCGTGCGTTCACCGGCGCGCTGTGGAACGAGAAGAGCTCAGGGAAGTACCACTGTGCCGGCTGTGGCGCGCTCCTGTTCTCCGGCGAGGCGAAGTACGCGTCCGGCTGCGGCTGGCCGAGCTTCACCCAGTCCATCGTGGACGGCGCGACCGCCTACAACACGGACCGCACCTTCGGGATGCGGCGTGTCGAGGTCGTCTGTACGGCATGTGATGGCCACCTCGGGCACGTGTTCAACGATGGCCCGCCGCCGCTGGGCACCCGCTACTGCATCAACTCCGCGAGCCTGACCTTTCACCCCGACGAGTAGCGGACCCATCCCCGCTCGCTGCGACGACGCGTCGACTGGTGTCGGATCACTCTGGATAGGTCAGGTCGTACGAACAGTCCTGGGGTCCTGGCGCGGTCCACTTTCCGTCGCCGTCGGCATCGACATAGATCGGATTGGTGGTCACCCGTGGGGTCCGGGAGCCGGCATACTGGGGCAGCCCGGTCGGCAGATACGCCTCACCCATCGCCATCACCACGACCCAGGCATCCTCGGTAATCTCCAGGGAGACCGTCTCGGAGTGCTTGATCACGCCGTCTGGATTGTCGGTGGGCAGAGAGAGGGCCTCAGAGCAGTTGACCAGGACGATCGCGTGGGTGACGTCGATCTCTGGGATCGCCTCGACGTGGATGGAGAGCTCCACCACCCCGTCGGCGTCGGTGATCAGCGCGCCGGGGCCCTCGCCGTCGATGTTGGCGCGCGCAAACGCACCAGCACTGGCGATCAGCTCGCCGCGATGGAAGGCGTCGACAAGCTCGGCCTCGCTGAGCAGAGAGGGGTCGTCGGTGGAGGAGGCGAAGTAGGTCCGCGGGAAGCCGACCTGGTCGCCGTTGTGGTCGTCTGAGCAGCCGATGGCGGCGACGGGATGGCCGGCGTTGAGCATGCTGAACCAGTTGCCAAGCCGACCATTTCCGCTGTCGCTGATGTCGCCGTGTCCGTTGAAGACCTCCACCCCGTCGAAGTTCCATGACCACAGCGCGGCGTCTGGGAGCAGACCGAGGAGGGTGGGGTCATCGAGCGTGGGGGCCGCGAGGTCGCGATCCCAGCTCACGAGGTCCATGTAGCTGGGGTGGTTGAGCAGGTTGACCCCGCCTCCGGAGCGGTCTCGCATCGCCTCGAACAGGTCGGCGATGTCCATGCCGTACCACTCGACGATTCCGCCACGGACCGAGCCGTCCGGAACCGCAGGGAACATGGTCATGTGCTCGGGGACCGTGGCGGTGACCTCCTCTCCGGTGACGTTGTTGACCCACGCCGACAGCCCGGCCGCTGCCGGCTCATGGGACTGATCGACGATGTTCTCGTGCTCGGTGTTGATGACCACCTCCAGGCCATGCGCCGCGGCATGCCGGAGCTGCTCGCCCTGACCCATCCGGGAGTCCGGGCTGTGGGAGGTGTGGACGTGGGTGTCGACGGAGAGAAAGCCGGTGGTGTCGACCCGCTGCTCCAGCTCGGCGACCAGCACGCCCTCGCCGTACTCAGGGATGGTGACGTCACCGACGACCGGAGAGTACTCGTAGCCTCGGGTGGCGGTGAAGGTGTACTGACCCGGCGGGATCGGCTCGGTGCCGGTGTCGGTCAGCCAGCGGTCGAAGCGGGCCCCGTCGTCGCGCTCAAGGACCACCCGGGCCGGCGCGGGATCCCCGGCACCATCGATGAGGGTGTACGAGAGCGCGCCAGCAGCAGAGAGGGTGAGCGCGACGCCGGTCTGGCCGGGGCTGACCTCAGCAGGGGCGCTGTCATCGTGGCCGTCGGCAGCAGCGGTCAGCCGCCAGTCCCAGCCGTCCTCGAACACCATCACGGGCGCAGAGAAGGTGCCGTCGTCCGCCGCAACCGCGACGTCGAGGACGCCCCAGTCCGCCGCAGCGCTGCGGGCCTCGATGTAGACCGCTGCACCAGGAACCGGTGCACCGCTGGGATCTGCCACCACACCCTCGACCATCTCTACGGTGTAGGGGGCATCGAGGAGCGGCTCAGGGTTGGCCTCCGCGAGGGGGAGGGTGGCGCTGGGGCCGTCAGAGTCGCCGACAGACAGCAGGGTGGTGGCTGTCTCGGACTGACCAGGCGCGAGGTTGAGCGGGTCGGTGGTGGCGCGGATGAGGTCAACGGCGACCTGAACCCCGGAGATCGCAGTGTAGGCGAGGTTGCCCTGCTCGACGGCATAGGCCAGGGAGGCCTCGCCATCGGTCGCCAGCAGCCACGGGATCGAGTGTCCGAGGTTGAGGCCACCGAGAGAGAGCTCGCCGCTGGCATAGTGCCAGGTGTCCATCGTCTCGCCGAAGCTGAGCAGGGACGCGGTCAGCAGGGAGACGGAGTCGGTGCCGGTGTTCGTCGCGGTCATCTCGATCCAGAGGACCGGCGAGTCGGGGTAGAGGGTGTAGTCGACCACCAGCTCGATCCCCAGCGGACCGCTCAGCTCCCGGCCGCCGTCGCTCAGGGCGGCGGCCATCATCTCGTACTCGACGAGCCAGAAGGTGTCGTCGATCCCGGTGACCCGCACAGTGGCCGGTCCGCCGTCGCTGCCGTCGGCGATGACCGCTGCGGAGGTGCCCCGGAAGCCACGGAGGATGGAGGTATAGATGCTGGTCAGCTCCAGCCGGCCCACGATCAGAGCGACCTCATCGAGCCGGTCGTCGCCGAGCACCTCGCAGCCATCCATGCCCACAGCGTCTGCGACGATGCCGCCGTAGTAGTAGTAGGTCGAGCCCTTGTCCGGCTCGGTGATGACGAACGCGGCGTGCTCGTTTGCCAGGAGGTAGTCGCCGGCAGTGCCGACCGCGACCTTGCCGGGCAGGCTGGCCTCCACCCCGATCTGTCGGGCGAGGGTGCCGCCTTCAGACGGACAGCCCTCTTGAAACACCCCCTCTCCGGTCGCTGCGATGACCGGTGCGGGGTCGTCCTTGCAGCCAGGGAGGAGGAGCGCGGTCAGGATCGGGGCAACGGTGAGCATGATCAGCAGGGTATCGTGTGGCGTGTGGGTCGCCTATGGTCCATTTACCGGTACACAGACGGCGCCACCCCGACCGCAGTCACGCACGACACCGCCTGGCGTCAGCGCCAGAGAGGCGCGGCCACCGAGCGCACCGCAGAGACGGCCCGCATCGCAGCAGCACGCTGCGGTCGCCCCGGGGACCAGCGCCCTCAGGGACCAGCGCCCCCAGGGACCAGCGCCTTCAGGGGCCAGCGCCCTCAGGGAAAGGTGGCGCGCAGGTAGCCGATGAGGCTGGGCATCTCATCCTTAGAGATGGCCTGAGGGGGCATGTAGCCAGAGCCCTCCACGATCAGATCGATCAGCACCGCGTCGGTGAGGGCTGGAATCGCTGCGGTCAGGTCTGCCGCGTTTCCGTCGTTTCCGTTGGGACCGTGGCAGTTCGCGCAGGTCGCCTGGAAGATCTTGCCACCTTCTGCGTCGGTGTCTGCGTCGGTGTCCGCATCGGTGTCCGCATCGGTGTCCGCATCGGTGTCCGCATCGGTGTCTGCGTCGGTGTCTGCGTCGGTGTCGGTGTCCGCTTCTTCAGCAGAGCCAGTGTCGTCTTTTCCATCACAGGCCGTCAGGGCTGCAGAGAATGTCAGCAGCACGATCAGGTTCTTCAGCATTTTGGGTCCTCCATGTTCGCCATCTACGGCGCACACACCACTATACGGTATGACCATGTCGAGTGGTTTATGCGGTGGAATTAGTCTTGTCAGGCTGTGAATTCGTGAAAGATTGTCAGAGCGTTGGTCGCCTGAGGAGCCTGGGTGTGTGCCGTGGCTTGTTGTGCTTCTTTCCCGCTGGCGGAGCGACGGTCACGGTCCAGACCGCGCGCGGGAGGTCCGTCGCTGGATGCTCAAGCAGCATGAGTGTGTCGAGCGGTGTCGATGTGAAAGAACACCGCCTCAGAGCAGCCGGCCTGCTGTCCTGTACGCCCCCTGAACAGGAGCACAGCGTTCTATATTTACTGTCGAAAGCTCACACTAATCTGCCGATGCATGGGGTCTTCGGCAGAGCGGGTGCTCCGATGCCACAGTCGTCGCGTCTGATGAACCAAGCATGAGCCTCTAAAGACGGTATCCTCTCCATCTGGCGAGGGCGTCTCATGCATCCAAAGCACAACATCCTTCTGAAGAAAAATGCAAACCGTGTCGTGCACACAGGGGATGCTCAGGATGCGCGTGCGTTCTACTTCGCCCTCGACAAGTCACTGGACACCGACAACCAGGAGATCCTCCACATCGATCGGAAGATCAAGACGTCGGCGAAGTTCAACAACGTCAAGAAGCTCAACCGCACCCTGGAGCCGTTTGGTGACGAGAGCTATCAGCTGACCAAGAAGGCGCGGATGTGCTCCGGCACGGTCAGCCGTAGCGCCGACAGCGTCCTCACGTTCTCCGTCCAGATCAAGAAGGGCATCGGTGCAGGCCAGCTCGCCCGCTCGCTCAAGAAGTTCAAGCGGCTCATCGGTCCCGCCAGCGTGCTGAAAGACGGCAAGGCTCTGGATGCAGAGGCGGCCGCATCGACGCTCCAGTCTGCTGAGCACTACATCGGCCAGCTCACCGAGCTGCTGGGGGCCTACAGCCTCTCGCGAGAGACCGGCGCAGCGATCACAGACGACGAGGCGCTGACGAAGCACAGCCTCGCAGAGGAGGCCTTGGTCGAGCGCTGTCTCCAGGCGCTGGACAAGTCCCTGGAGGCGGCCCGATTCTCCGGCGGCGAAGACGAGGCGGCATCAGAGGCGGCCGAGATGACGGTCCTCGAGACCACCATCCTCAGCAAGACCATCGCGCTGTGGCGTGACGAGCTGGAGGGCTGGCGTGCGTGGACGGAGGGGGGAGCCAGCGATGAAGACGACACGACGCTGTCTGCAGCAATTGCCGAAGAGCTGCGCGAGGCCAACCTCAGCGATGCCCTCAGCGCGACCCCGGAGCAGGCGGTCCGTGGCGTCAGCTACTTCCTCCTCCAGCAGCAGGAGATGTTTCGCCGCTCCGACACCCAGCTCATGCCAGTGCTGTCCGCAGACGACTTCTCTCTGTCCAGGGCCAGTGACGGGGCTGCGCTGGAGATGACCGAGGCGCTCTTGGCGGAGAGCGGGCTGCACAAGGCGTTTGTCTTCACGGACGGCGCGCTCCACCTCAAGGCGTCCCTGCTGGAGAACGGGGTCATCAGCCCGAAGCTCCGTGCACGGATCGCGAAGCTGATGGTCAACGCCGCGAAGAAAGGCTTCGACCTCCACATGGCCAACCCCGCTGCCGGAGAGCGGGGCGCGAAGCTGGCGCTGTCCGCCCGGGAGGATGGAACCTTCTCCCAGCTCATCGACCGTCGGCAGGTGGCCTCGGGCGACAGCCTCATGTTCGACCGCCGCGAGGACATCGTCCCAGGCTCGACGCCGCCGCAGACCTTTCTTCAGGTCGTTCAGGCCATGAACCACGTCGAGGGCGCGGAATTTGCCGCCCTCAACGACACCCTCAAGGACGCCTGGCGGCTCGATCAGGTCAGCGGCCTCATCACCAGTGACATGACCTTCTTGCAGTACAAGATGCAGTTCGTGGACCTGGAGATCGGCGGGGTCGATGAGGCGGGCCTGCGCTGGCACGACAACACCGGCGCACTTGGCGTCGAGGAGTGGGCCTTCCTCGCGCTGAAGGTCAACGATCTCCCAGAGCGAACGCAGAACAACTACTACGTCGAGCTGTCCTGGAAGGGGTGCAGCAAGCCGATCGAGCGAAAGCTCGACATCCCCTGCGACACCACGAAGATGCAGGCACTGCTCGATGCCGGGAGCACGGCTGCTGTGACCGACTGGCTCTACAGCGGCCTGGCCGATGAGGAGTGGTCTCGCTCCGGACTCGGGGTCGCACCGGGAGACAAGGCTGGCCTGATCGCGGCATACAAGGCGCACCCCATCAACATCAAGCTCGGCTACTGGGACAACGCCGGCAGCCTGACCTGGGCGTATCAAGACGGCTTCCGGCCCGCGCTGATCAACACCATGCCCGGCAAGGACGAGCTGGTTCCGCTGGTCAACGACATCCCCGAGGGCGCCCTGCGCACCCTGCTGGCTGATGAAGACGGCGCGCTTCCCCTGGGAGCGGACGGTGAGGCGCTGGACCTCTCCACGGAGGAGGGACTCCGGCTCGCGCGTGAGCAAGCGATCGGCTCGATGGAGACCGTGGTGATGACCACCGCGATGAACGCCTGGACCGAGAACGCCACCGAGCCCCTCGGAGATCTGCTCAAGCCGATCCCCGACACCCAGAAGGTCTTCCTTCGCCAGAGCAACGGCACCGTCAACTCCGTTCGCATCGGCAACGGCAACATCCGAGGCGCCCTCGACACCATCAGCAAGCTCCCGCAGCTGTCTGACACCGCTGAGCAGCTCCGCAAGCTCCTCACCCAGCCCGGCGTCGAGAAGCGGTCGATCACCAACGCCTGCAAGCAGGTCAAGCAGATTGCCCGGAAGCTCGGGCTGCAGAAGTCCGTCATCGACCAGCTCAAGTCTGCCCTGAAGAGCATCGCCGAGTGCGAGATCCTGGACATCGGTCAGACCGAGGTCATCACCGAGGGCAACGACACCGGCGCGTTCGGCAAGTGCGCCCCGACGTCCTACTTCTGCGCTGCCCTCTGCGGGGTCTCTCAGGCTGCTCGGGACGGCTTCGACCTGCTTCACGACGGCGGACCGGAGCTGCGCAAGGCCAGCCAGAAGCTGGAGCAGATGTTCACCACCGGCGCGATGACCGAGGAGCGTCGCGCGGCCATCGCAGAGCAGATCGCGGAGGTCGAGCGGCTCGTCAAGGACGCAGAGGCCCAGCGAGACGAGGCGAAGGAGAAGCTGTTCACCAGCCCGGAGTGGATGGAGACCGAGGCGGAATTCTACACCGCCAGCAACGCGGCCTGGGCAGAGCAGCAGAGCCTCCTTGAGAAGCGTCGGGAGATGATCACGGGCCGCCCCAAGCTGAGCGCGGCCACCGAGAAGCTGGTGGTCGTCCGCTCCCAGCACACCAACATCTCCACCGAGCTGGCCCGGCTCCGCGAGGAGCACGCGGATCCGGACGCGGATCACGCGACGCTCAAGACGCAGATCGCCGAGTATGAGGCCAGCCTGACGATCCTCACAGAAGAGCTCAGGTCCACCGAGGCCACCGTCAAGGAGCTGGAGAACGCCGAATCGTCTGGGATGTCCCTCGTCGACCTCAACGCGCAGCTCAAGACCATCGAGAAGGGCCAGATCACGCTGCGACGAGCGTACAAGCTGAAGCAGGATGCGGCCTACGGCGAGGCGCTCGGTGCCGTCGAGGACAAGCTGGACGACCGCAAGACGGGACTGAAGCGGGTGCTGACCCTCAAGGAGTCCATTGTCGATCGCATGGTGGTCCACAGCGATGAGTCCGGGCCGTTCCTCGACATGACCTTCCCGATCCCGAAGTCCGCCTTCGACGGCTCGAAGGGCAACTACAGCGGCGGCTGGCTGGTGAAGAAGGTCTCTGGGCTCGCCAAGCAGACCGGGAAGTCCGAGCGCGAGATCCTCGCGGACCTGGGCTGCCGGGATGATCCGGACAAGGGCTGGGTCATGGACGTCAAGGTTCGCCCGGCGGACATCCAGGAGTACCTGGAGCAGACCAACCGAGAGGACAAGTACCGGGGCGGCAAGAAGCACATGATGGACTTCTTCAAGGATCCCTCCTCGATGAACAACATCCAGCTCATGAAGTCCCTCGGGCCCGGCCTCATCGCGGTCGGCCTCGACAAGGGGCTGAAGACCATGGGCAAGGACTCCGGGCTCCTCTACGGTCCCAGCGCTGACGTCGTCGCCACCATGGTCTACAGCGAGCAGAAGACCTCCGAGTATGGCTCCTTCTCCAGCGCGATGCCCGACAAGTACAAGGACGTCGACGGCAAGATCAAGACCGATGCGGACGGCCAGAAGATCGAGACCGCGGCCTACAAGAAGGCCTTCGCCCAGCGCCGCAAGGCGGTGCTCGACAAGCTCAAGCGCTGTCAGGATGACGGCGGCGCCTGCTCCGTCAGCATGGGCTTCAGCTCGGACAACGGACACGTCAACTACGTGCAGGCCTGGGGGACCCCGAGCATCGATGGGGTGGAGATCTCCTGTGATGACGTCGCCCGCTGTCGGATGAACCTCGTCGAGAACGCGGCGTCATCCTCAGCCTGGAACAACGATCGGGTCCAGGAATTTCCGATCAACACTGCCGCCATGGAGCGTGGACTCGACGGCATCATCGAGAAGCTGACGGCTGCCGGAAAGGGCGCAGACGACCCGAAGCTCAAGGCGCTGCTCGCGCTCAAGCAGACCGCCGGTGAGGCGACCGAGGCGTTCGATGAGATCGCCCGCGAGCTGGGCGGCGCGGAGATGACCGGCGAGAAGCTCGCGCAGCTTCGCTCAGCAGGGCTGGCCACTTACTGGGCGCGCATCGAGGAGATTACCGAGGAGCTGAAGACGGCGCTGACCGACACGCTCAAGGGGGAGGGCAAGACCCCGGATGAGATCGACACGGCGCTCAAGGCGGCTGAGAAGGACTTCGAGGAGCGATCCGCTGAGTCCGCCTGGAAGGAGCTGCCCAACGAGACCCGCATCGCGATCAACAACTGGGGCAAGCTCAGCGATCACCCCGACTATCAAGCCGCCCTCGACAAGATCCGGCGGGCCAGCGCGGACACCAGCGACTTCATGAAGTCCGGCATGTCCATCAAGCATGGTGAGGGCGACCTGAACGAAGAGAACGTGCTCATCATGCCCAGCAACACCGAGCGGGACAACCGGGTGACCGACACCGAGGATGACGTCGACAGCGTCGGCGGCGGCGCCATCGGCAGCCAGAAGCGAGGCTCTGCCAACGCCACCGATGCCTCGTATTTCGTCCCGGTCAATGCCCTGGCCAGCGGCTGGGACGGCGAGGTCACGGACGATCCCGACGATCCGAAGAGCAAGAAATGTTCCGCAAAGCGATACAATTACTCGGATGATCCCCGCGATCAGTTTGTGATGCTCTCCAGCTTCTCAACCATGCTCTCTGAGTCCGCCAAGCGGAGGTGGTAGCCATGCAGCTCTCTGAAGTCACACAGTCTCTCTACGCGGCCATGTCCAGCACCGGCACGCTCCTGCCGTCGTACATGGTCACCGACAACAACCGCGCCGCGCAGCTGCGTCGGCTCTCTCTGATCGCGGGAATGGTGGGGATGGCCCGCCACCGCAGCCGGGAGCTGGCCATCGAAGGCATCGCTCCAGCGGCGCTGTATGCCGCCCTCGACTCGGCCTACGGCCTGGAGCAGAGCGGCATCTACACCTTCGACGAGGCGCTGACCCTGCTGTCGGAGGTCTACGAGCGCACCGTCAACCCGCCCTACCCGCCGCTGCTCATCCCCCGTCCGGGCTTTGAGGACGGCGAGCCCCTGGAGATCCTCTATGGGGTCAACCTGGAGACGTTCGCCGGCAAGCTCTCGGGCCGCAAGCGCATGGTCTGGGGTGAGCTGCTGGCGGATCTGCGCGCGCTCGGGGAGGAGCGCTTCCCCTGGCGCATCGGCACCCCGCGCGAGGCTCACGCCGAGCCGTTCGTCGTCGGACCGGCACCTGAAGAGCCCAGCCTCGAGGACTGAGGACGGCGACTCTCCGCTGTGGGCGTAGCAAGTCGGTGACGGAGGGTGCCAGGACGGCGGCAGTCCAATAGATCGCCTCCTCGTTACCCCCCTGACCCGAGTCCCCCATGACCTTGCTCTTCCTCAGCGCGCTCTCTGGCTGCAGCCGCGACTACCCCGGCACCGAGGATCACATCCGCCTGGAGTGGAAGGAGGGAGACGCCTTCTACCTCTCCACCCGAGAGCTGAAGGTCGCCGATCACACTGAGGTCGGTGCCGTCACGCTTGATGCGGTGGATGTGCCGGACTTCGGGGCGTACTGGGGCGACGCGGTGGTCTGGACCTACCAGGTCATCGAGACGAAGCTCACCCCCGGCAAGAGCGACGAGCTGTACCCGCTGGCCGTGCGCAGCAGCGGAGAGATCGCCGAGCTGTCGGTCATTCGGGCCACCGTTGAGGCGGATCTCAACGACGACGAGGCCCTGATCGCTGCCGATCCGGTCGTCTACCTCGTCTTTCACGAGGACCGGGACCGCCTCGTCGGCACCGTGTCGTTCTGGACAGCGGACGGCGAGCGCGTCGAGCAGCGCAGCTACGCCACCCTCAAGAGCGGCCGGTCTCGCTCTCCGCTCAGCCAGACCCGACTCTCCCTCGCGCCGACCTATCTCGCGCCGTTCTCCGCCCGCTGGCTTGCAGAGGAGCGGACCCTGGAGGATGGCTCGCTGATGACCACGGTCGAGGCGAAGTCTGATGGCCGGGATGCCATCGTCGATGTCTTCTACGACGACACCATGAGCGGCGAGCTGGTGGTGAGCCGCTACCAGGAGGGGCAGCCCTGGCCGACCTGGACGATGTCTGACAGCCTGGAGGTGGTCCTGCTCGATGCCGCTGCGGTCGATGACCGCCGCTCCCGTCGCGCCTTCGCGGCCCGCTCTGCAGAGGCCGACTACGACTACCGCGCAGCCTTGTCCACAGCCATCGACATCGACGATGCCACCGCCCTGTCCGCCGACGACATCGCCGGTGAGGGGTACGCCACGGAGGTCTATGAGGAGTACCGACCGTGGGCGGGCTCCTGGTGGCCGCTGAAGTCCGGCGAGCTGGTCTTTGGCTACGACAACCGCGACACCATCTCCGACCGCATCCGCAGCGAGATCGATCCGATCAAGAAGGACATGGATGCCCTCTCCGAGACGATCCGTGGCCTGGACGACGGCGACGAGAAGGACGCCAAGCGCAGCGAGTACAGCGACAAGCAGCGCGCGCTGGTCGATGCCCTGGTGGCGTTCTACGGCGGCATCCTCGAAGACCTCGATGGCGGACAGCTCACCGTCGGCGGTGGCAGCCTCACCCACACCGACGGCTGGTCCTACGACCTGGAGACCCTCTCGCCGATGGACAAGATGGCGCTGGCCCTCTACCTCGACGGCGAGACGTCTCCGAACCCGTTCTACATGCCGGCCTGGGAGATTCTCAACTCCTACAACCCCGGCGGCGGGAGCTGGTGGGGCCACTGCAACGGCTGGGCTGCCGCAGCGATCTTGACCAACGAGCCCCGCTCCCCGGTCGACTTCACCGCCGACGGCACCGCGCTGACCTTCACCACCGGCGACATCAAGGGGCTGCTGACCGAGTCCCACTACTCCACCTGGAGCAACTTCTACGGCGCCCGCTACTACAAGGAGGGCGACGACCTCTCGGACCTCAGCCCGGCGGCGTTCCAGCGGCTCATCAACTTCTACATCCGCGAGCAGGGGGTGCCCCTCGTCTTCGACACCACGGCCGATGACGCGGTGTGGAACTTCCCGGCGTGGGCGGCGGAGGTGATCATCGAGGAGCTGACGGAGGCGGACGGTGAGGCTCCCGTGAACGTCAACACCGCTGCTGCTGAGGTGCTGTCTGCCCTGCCGATGCTCGACGAGGCCACCGCCGCAGCGATCATCGAGCGCCGCGAGCAGTACGGGCCGTTCCAGACCATCGCTGAGCTCTCCGAGGTGAACGGCATCAGCGACGACGACGCCAGCGCGCTGCGCGGGCAGGTCACTGTAGACGTCCGCCGCCGCAGCTTCGCGGTGCTCGCGGAGGTGACCTTCACCACCGACAGCGTGGACGCCACCCACATCGACGGCGCCACCCCGGAGAGCTTCACCGAGATGTGGGGCTACACGCTGTACACCGACGAGGACGGCCAGATCCTGGAGGGGGTGTGGGATGATGACTACGAACATCCCGACTTCGCCTGGGTGCCCTATGCCAACCCCAACTCCGCAGGCTCCGGAAGCTCGGAGAACCCCTACCTCCCCTACGATGCCCTCCTGGAGATCCTCGGCGATGGCGTGGAGCGCCGCTAGTCTCCTGCTGCTCACCGGCTGCACGGGCGGCGAGCAGCAGATCGAGGGCCTCGTCGGCATCCTGGTGACCCCAGACCCGGTGATCGTGCCGGTGGGGGGAAGCACCCAGCTGTTTGCCACCGGGCTGCTGGAGGATCGCCAGAGCATCGACATGACCCACCTCGTCACCTGGAAGAGCCCCGACGAGGGGATCGCCAGCGTCGGCAATGGCCTCGACAGCGAGGGGGTCCTCACCGGGCACGTCGCCGGAAGCGCGGGTGCATTTGCCGCCTATGAGGGAGTCAAGTCGCCCTCCGTCGTCGTCACGGTCACCGATGCTGAGCTGCTCCGCCTCACGGTCACCCCCGACGACATCGTGGCCGCCACCGGAGACACCATCCAGCTCGCTGCTGAGGCGGGCTTCTCCGATGGCTCTTCTGGTGATGTCACCGGTCAGGTTCGCTGGATCACCGACGATGGTGGGGTCGCGCAGCTCACAGGAGACGGCCTGCTGACGGCCGCTGGAGCGGGCAGCACGGCGGTCACCGCCGAGTGGGACGGCGTGTCTTCCGAGTCCGTCGCCGTCACCGTCAGCGGCGCAAGCTCTGGAGAGCCCGACCTCACCGTCTCTGCACTGACAGCGGTCTCTGCCGGCGGCATCGTCGACCTCACCGTCCAGATCACCAACACCGGCAGCGCGGCTGCCGGGGAGCTGTGGGTCGACGTCTGGGGAGACCCCTCCAGCACGCCCTCAATCGGCGACATCGGCGATGACTACATCCTGATCGCCTACCTCGGTCCAGGGCAGTCCGAGAGCCTCCACTTCGACCTCTATGCCGAGTCGTCGGTCTATGTCCTGGTCGACACCAACGACGACGTGGAGGAGTCTGATGAGTCCAACAACGCCGCCTCTGCGGCCGTCAGCTCAGGCGGCGGGGGCGGCAGCAGCGGACCGGATCTGGTGATCCCGTACTTCGACTACATCGCCGACGAGGAGATGATCTACTACTACATTGAGGTCGAGAACCAGGGCGACGAGTCTGCCGACAGCTTCTACGTGGATGTGTTCATCGATGCGTACGAGGCCCCCGAGATCGGCACCGACGGCGACGACTACACCCTCCTCGACAGCCTCTCCCCCGGCGAGAGCACCGCAGCAGAATTTCTCCTCGAGGCCTGGTGCCACTGGTGCTGGAGCTGGGCGGTGGTGGACAGCCTGGACTGGGTGGCAGAGTCTGACGAGTCCAACAACGTCGACGGTCCGCTGGACGTCTACAGCAAGTGAGCGGACCCCGTGGGGGTGGTGCGCACATGCCACAGCAGCGCGCGGCTCACTTCTCCCAGCAGAGATTCTTCGCGCAGTCGAAGGATGCGTCCTTCCCGAGGTTCATGCTGACGCCGCCCGCCTCACTGTAGTCATCCACCCACAGATCCTCGGGTGTGTTGCCGTCAAAGCGGCAGTCCGTCGCGGAGACATCGGCATCAAAGTAGACATAGATCCCACCACCACCTCCCGCAGCGTTGTCGGTAAACGACACCCGCTCCAGCGTCGTGCTGCCGCTCGCCAGCAGCCCGCCCCCGGATCCGGTGGTGTTGACGTTGCTCGACAGCTCGACATCCCGCAGGGTCAAGACGGAGTCGTACTGCCAGATGCCGCCGGCGAAGTAGTCGGCGGTGTTGTTGGTGATCACCGTGTCCTCGATGATCGCCTCGCTGTCGAACAGGGCGATGGCGCCGCCATCGAGTGCGACGTTGTTCTCAAAGAGCACTCCGCTGAGGGTGGCGGTGGACTCCCAGAGGGTCAGCGCACCGCCGTCGTCCTCGGAGACGTTGTCGAGGAACACCGTGTCGGTGATCTCGACGGTGCAGCGCACGGCATACAGTCCGGCGCCGTCGTTGGCGAAGCCGCGAGAGAACACGACATCCTCGACCGAGACCGTGGCGTACTCCTCGCAGTACAGCCCGCCGCCGCCGGAGTTGTGATCGACATCGAGTCCGGCCCCCCGATCGAGGGTGAGGTTGCGGACGGAGACGAGCCGCGGGCCGCCGATGTCGAGGATGGTGCCGCTCTCGCCGCCGGAGAGAATGGTCTCGGCGCGGTCAGCTCCCAGACCGACCACGGAGATGTCCGCGCGGATCAGCAGCCGGGCATACCAGGTTCCTGGGCAGACCGACAGCGTGCCGGGCTCGTCGAGGGTGGTGTACTCCCCAGTGGTGAGCACCTCTGTGAGATCACTGACCTCGCCATCTTCGTTAGTGAAGGTAGCCTTCGGCGTTGCACAGGCAGCGGTGTCGCCAGGATCGCCAGTATCATCGGGAAGGCCGGAGTCTGTCTCAGGGGTGTCGGAGTCGGCTGGATCGTTGTCTCCGCAGCCCAGCAGAAGACCGAAAAGCAGACTCATTGCTCACTCCTTTGAGTTGATATCTAAGGCCCACTGTATAATTTCCCTCAGCCAGCCGCCGTAAATGGTAATAAAAAAGCCTACACTCCAGCTTCTCAAGTGGACTTGGTCCGCTGCTGATTTTTGAGGGACAGATGATGTTGCTTGCGCTCTTGCTTTCCTGTGGCTCTGAAGATGACATCTCGCCCCTTGACACTGCACCAGTGCTCTCAGGCGACATCCTGGTGGCTGGCGAGGTCAGCTTCGGTGAGCTCACCGTCGGCGACAGCCTGGTCCAGGCCCTCCTCGTTCAGAATGCTGGCGAGGGAGAGCTGGAGATCCTCTCTGCGGAGCTGTCCAGCACCGACGGGCTCACCATGACGGCTCCGGACGCCACGCTGCTGACCACCGGCGGGCTCTCTCAGCTCCTGCTCACCTGGGAGCCCACCACTCCTGGAGACCTCGACGCCACCCTCACCATCCTCACCGACGATCCAGACAGCCCGACCACTGAGATCGCGCTGACCGGTGAGGCCAACGGGCCGATGCTGGCGATCTCCATTGACGAGCACAACTTCGGGCAGGTCGGCGTGGGCTGTGCCAGCGAGGTTGCCATGACGGTCACCAACAACGGCACCACCGACCTCAACATCTCGGAGGTCTCTCAGACCAACTCCGACGGCGAGTTCAGGCTCGACGCCGATGAGTACACCATGGAGATCTTCCCCTGGATCCTCAAGCCCGGCTACAGCCAGGAGTTCACCCTCGAATTTGCTCCGTCGCTGGACCACGACACCGCCGCGCTCGTCGAGCTGTACTCCGACGACGCCACCAGCCCCCGCACCCAGGTGCAGATCTGGGGAGAGGGCACCATCGCCGGTGAGCGGACCGACTTCTTCGATGTTGATGAGCAGACCAACGCCACTGCGCTGTTCGCGATGAACGACTCCAACACCGTCGGCGGCTGGCACGGCGATGTCTTCTGGGACTCCATTGAGGTCTTCTTTGACACCCTGCTGGAGGCGGGGGTGCCGTTTCGTGTGGCGTTCTTGCTGCCGGCGACCGGTCAGGTCTCAGGGAGCGTGCCTTACATCGACGACTCCTACACCGCCTCCGAGGCGGTCAGCCTGGTCGGCGAGATGATGACCGGTGGGATGGGCGACAACGACGGACAGTTCAGCACCCTCGCCCTCGGCCTGAATGCGCAGGCGGACTGGCTGTTTGAGGAGAACGGCAACTGGGATGACTCCCGCCTCTCGCTCATCGCGATCAACCACGACACCGAGCAGTCTGGCGGCACCGCAACGTCTCACCTGAGCAACTACTACAGCTACAAGGAGAACACGGAGGACATCATCTTCCACGCCATCGGCGGCGATCCGGGTGGTGCCGGCGGCGGAGTCTGCGAGCGGTACACCGAGCCCTACAATGCCACCGTCATGACCGGCGGCTACTTCCTCGACTACTGCGACACCTCCTGGGAAGAGCACATGGTCAAGATTGCGGAGGCCGTGCGCGGTGACTTCAACGCCTTCGTGCTCTCCGACAACCCCGCACCCTACTCGATCACGGTCAAGATCGACGGGGTGACCCTGGACGAGGGGTGGTCGTACTCTGAGGTCACCAACGCCGTCCTCTTTGCCGAGGAAGCCTTTCCGGGCTCCGGCTCGGAGGTCACCATCGACTACCACCTCTCCGGTGAGTGCAAGTAGCGCAGTCCTGCCCGCTACTCGGGGCCGAGCAGAGCGTAGAGGTCGTCGATGAGGGAGAGGTGTCCGGTGAGGTGACGGTCGGGGAAGGCGATGTCCCAGACCACGGACTTGTCCTGGGTGACCTCTCGGGCCGCGCCGCCGGTGCCGTAGTTCATCAGGGTGTTGCCGTTGTCCAGTCGATAGGCCTCGCCGGAGTAGTAGGCGTACTCGTCGTCGATGCCCTCGCCGTATGACCAGATCTCATTCAGCGTGCCGGTGGCATCGTCGACCTCATACTCTCTGGCCCGCTGCTGATTGTTGGTGCCCTCGATGTGCATGGAGACCATCAGGGTGCCGTCTGGGGTGTAGTTGGGGTAGTGCTGAAAGTCGAACAGGGAAGAGAAGGGCACCGTGTCGTGGGTGGGAGCAATCTCGCCAAGCACCCGGAGAACATCGCCGCTGTCTCGATCGATCTCGACGACGGTGTCGTGGTACGGCAGGCTCCAGAGGATGGAGTTGGTCACGGGGCTGTAGTTGACGGCGTTGGTGTAGCAGAGGCCGTCTCCGCTGTAGTTGGCGGACAGCCAGGGGTCGCAGTCCCAGATGAGGCGCTCGCTTCCGTCGGCATCTTGCTCGATGAGGTTGTAGTCGCCCCAGCCGCCCTGATCTCGGATGAAGCCGCCGCCCTCGACCTCGGTGAAGCCGTAGGTCAGGCCGTCGACATCGATCAGCTCGTTGAGGGAGAAGTCGAGGGAGAGCCGTCGGATCTGGGGACCGCTGGAGGTGGCGAAGTAGGCGGTGCCTTCGTCGAAGACCAGGTGGGTTCCGTCCAGGGAGAGCTGCGGGAACATCGAGACGCGGCGGTCAGGAACCTCGTGGTACCAGACCACGCGGGACTGTCGGTCGAGGATGATGACGAAGAACGTGCCGCTGTACCACTCTCCGGGCTCGGACTGATCCACGCTGATGAGCGCCCAGCCCTCGGGAGCAGCACGCTCGGGGTCATACGTGACGAGGGTGGGCTCGGGCAGTCCGCTGGGGAGGTCGCCGGTCTCACCGGTGATGGCTTCGGAGACGGTCGTGTGCGCCCCAAGCTGGGTGTGAATGGTGAGCGTGACCTCGGTTGCAGCGGGGATGCCGAGGAGGACCTGCTCCTGCTCTCCGGCTCCCCGGACGACCGGCGGAGTAGACATCTCGGAGCCGTCGAAGCTGTACTCGATCCAGCTCTGGTCGGCGTCGGCGGGCTGTATCCAGCGCACCACCAGGACGGTCTCCACGTCGTCATGGGGGGCCACGGTGATGCCATCGCTGTGCTCTTCGGTCTCGATGGTCTCGTCGCCAGAGTCGAGCGGTGCGGTGTCACTGTTGCCGACAGCAGCAGGCTCACAGGCAGGCAGGAGGAGGATGGGGAGCAGCTTCATTCCTGGAGTGTAGTCAGGAACAGCAGGGGCCGTTCAGAGTCGGGGAGATGGCAAGATTGTAGTGGAGAAATGGAACAAGCTTGCGCCGAGACGAGAGACGGATGACGGCGGAGGTGCGGCTTCAGGAGGCGGACGGCACGACACGCTGCGAAGCGTCACGCCCGGGTGCAGACCACTGTGCTGTAATGAGGGGGCAGCTCCTGTGGTCTCGCAGGCTGATCCGGCACGTGTCGTTCCTGGTGCCGGCCGTCGTTACTCCACGCTGGTGTTCGCGAGGGTCGCGGAATACGTAGGAACCACAGGGAATGTCAGTCATTCCACCGCTGGTGAGGCTTGCCACGTTCATAGACCCGCAGAGGGTAGTTAGAGCAGCGAATAATGGCTATAAGATTCTATCGCTGTGCACTCTCAGCGGCAGCTTGAGGCCACCTCAGCCAGGCGCAGGTTCAATGCGGTGTGCTCTTGGAGGGGTTGGGTGATCCTTGTAGAGGGATTATACGTACACCCTGGGAAGGATATGGAGCTCCCGATGATGAATGAGGAAGATGCACAGGAACTGACCCGCGCTCCGGAGTGGGCCCGCAAGCTTCCGGGCCTGGGGCGGGACCTCAACGCGGTCAAGCAGTCACCCCTTCGCCACAACACCATCAATCTCCTCGCCATGAGCATGCTGTGGGGCGCAATTGCTGGGATCCTCGTTCTGGGAAGTGTCATCCCGGCGCCGGTGTACATCCCCCTGTTCGGCTTCCTGCTTGGCTGCTGCTTCTTTGGACACTTTGTCCTGATCATCCATGAGTGCAGCCATGACATGCTGTTCGTCTCGCAGAATCGCGCACAGCAGAAGCGAATCAACCGCACGATCGGCCGCATCGCCGGGCGCATGTTCTTCACCGACTACCTCGTCCACTGGGAGAAGGGGCACCGGGTCCACCACCTCCGCCCCAACACCCCTGAGGACTGTCAGGCGATCTGCACCTTCACCGGACGCGCCCTGCTCAAGAGCTACCTCAAGCTGCTGATTCCTGGAATGTTCATCGCCTACAATCCCAGCAATCAGTATGGCTTCTCCGTCAAGAAGGCCGTGGCTGGTGGGGCCTTCTGGGCGTCGTTCATCGGGGCGGCTTACCTGCTCGGGGGGCTGCCGGCGGTGGTCACGCTGTTCGTCGGAATGCACGTCGTGGCAGCGCTGAACCTGACGAAGAAGGCCCAGGAGCACGGCGGCGGTCTTGCCAGTGAGCCCTGGCCGATCATCCAGAGCCGGACCTATCTCTACCCGCTGCACTGGCTGACCAGCCCGTTCTTCATCAACTACCACTTCGAGCACCACGCCAACTTCAGCGTGCCTTGGTACCTCCTGCCGACCTACCATGAGCGGGTCAAGGCGGCGGTTCCGGCGGTGCTTCGACCGTACTACTTCCACCGCGAGTTCTTCCGTCAGCTCTCTGGTCAAAAGCCGCTGCCGCCGCGCGAGCTGCTGGCGATGAGCACGACAGAGCTGATGGCGCTCGAGCCATAGCGCGCAGACGGCGGTGCTGAGGAGCGAGACGGGGTGAGGTGCTGCCGGCAGTCCGTGCACCCAGCGTCTTGAGCCACCGACGGCTGTTGGTCCCCAGCGGCCGCTCCCCGACCGGCCTCGGGAGCCTCCCTGCGGTCGCACTGTTAGTCTGTGGCTCCCCTCGGCCGGGCCTGTCTGCCTGGGCCAACCTCCGCCTGGAGTCTCCATGTCTGTCACGGCAACCATTGCCGCCGAGCTGTCCGTTCCAGAGCGGCAGGTGCACTCCGCAGTGGCCCTCATCGACGGCGGCGCGACCGTTCCGTTCATCGCCCGCTACCGCAAGGAGGCGACCGGCGGCCTCGACGACATCCAGCTGCGCCACCTCGCCGCACGGCTGATCACCCTGCGCAACCTCAGCGCCGAGAAGAAGCGGGTGCTCGCGGTCATCGCTGAGCAGGGCAAGCTGACCGATGCGCTGGCCGAGAAGATCAACGCTGCTGAGACCCGCGCTCGGCTCGATGATCTCTACCTGCCCTACAAGTCCAAGCGAAAGACGAAGGCACAGAAGGCCCGAGAGGCGGGCCTGGAGCCCCTGCTGGATGCGCTGCTCTCGGACCCCAGGCAGGATCCGGAGTCGGTCGCTGCGGGCTATGTCTGCGCGGAGATCGTGGACACGAAGGCCGCCCTGGACGGCGCGAAGCAGATCCTCATGGAGCGTGCGGCCTTGGATGCAGACCTCCTGGAGATGGTCCGGGATCGACTGCGCAGGCAGGGTCGGATGACCGCCGCTGTGCTGGAGGGACAGGAGGCTGCCGGAGCGAAATTCCGGGACTACTTCGACTTCTCCGAGCCGTTTGAGACGATGCCTGGCCACCGGGTCCTCGCGGTGCTGCGCGGTCAGCAGGCTGGTGCCCTCTCCGTCGAGCTCCGCGACACCGACCACGATGCCGAGGCGCCCTACCTGGAGCGCCTGGTCGCCTCCCGGCTGGGGGTGTCCGACAAGAAGCGGACTGCGGATCGCTGGCTGCTGCGGGCGGCGAAGATGGCGTGGCGGGTCAAGGTCAAGCTCCGGTGCGAGCTGGCCCTGATGTCTGAGATCCGTCAGCGGGCGGAAGAAGAGGCCATCGGTGTGTTTGCCAGCAACCTCCGTGACCTCTTGCTCGCCGCCCCAGCGGGGCCTCGGATCACGCTGGGGCTGGACCCGGGCATTCGGACCGGTGTGAAGGTTGCTGTGGTTGATGCCACCGGCAAGCTCGTCGACACCGCCACCATCTACCCGTTCCAGCCCCGCAACGACGTCGAGGGCAGCCTGCGGACCCTGACGAAGCTCGTCGAGAAGCACCGCATCGAGCTGATCGCCATCGGCAACGGCACCGCCAGCCGGGAGACCGATCGGCTGTCTGCGACCCTCATCAAGCGCTGTGCGGGCCGCACGCTGACCAAGATCGTCGTCAGCGAGGCTGGGGCGTCGGTCTATTCGGCCTCCGAGCTCGCCAGCGAGGAGCTGCCGGACGTGGATGTCTCTCTCCGTGGCGCGGCCTCCATTGCCCGTCGCCTCCAGGATCCCCTCGCCGAGCTGGTCAAGATCGATCCCCGCTCCATCGGAGTCGGCCAGTACCAGCATGACGTCAGCACCCACGAGCTGTCCAAGAGCCTCGGGGGAGTGGTCGAGGACTGCGTGAATGCCGTCGGGGTAGACCTCAACACCGCCAGCTCGGCGCTGCTCACCCACGTCTCCGGGCTCTCGGCCTCTCAGGCCCGCAGCATCGTCTCCTGGCGCGACGACAACGGCGCGTTCTCCAGTCGCCGACAGCTCCTCAAGGTGCCTCGGCTCGGGGCGAAGACCTTCGAGCAGTGCGCGGGCTTCCTTCGAATTCGAGACGGTGTGGATCCGCTGGATGCCTCCTCCGTTCACCCCGAGGCCTACCCGGTCGTCGAGCGCATCGCTGCCCGCACCCGACGACCCGTCAAGTCGCTCATCGGGGACGCTGCGCTGCTCTCCCGCCTCCGTCCAGAGCAGTTCACCGACGAGCGGTTCGGCCTCCCGACCGTCACCGACATCCTCTCTGAGCTCAACAAGCCCGGCCGCGATCCCCGACCCAGCTTCCAGACCGCCACGTTTGCCGACGGCGTCGAGACGCTGACGGATCTCAAGGAGGGCATGACCCTGGAGGGCGTGGTGACCAACGTCACGGCGTTCGGCGCGTTCGTGGACGTCGGAGTTCACCAGGACGGTCTCGTGCACGTCTCTCAGCTCGCCGACCGATTTGTTCGGGATCCCCGCGAGGTGGTCAAGACCGGACAGGTCGTCAAGGTGCGGGTGATGACGGTCGATGTCGCCCGCAAGCGCATCGGACTGAGCATGCGATCCGATGCTGGCCGGGGGCGGGGTGATCGCGGACACACGGAGCGCAGTCGTTCGGATCGTCGCCCACAGCAGGAGCGCCCAGATCGCCGCCCGCGTCGCAGCGAGCGCCCGAAGGCTGAGCCCGCGAAGAGCGAGGGCTTCGGCTCGCTTGGAGATCTGCTACGGGGTCGGTGAGCGACTCGAGCCAGAGGGCCGCCACCCAGGCGCACTGCACCGCCCTGACGAAGCACAGGTGGGCGGGTGCGCAGCGGCGATCCACTGACTCCGCGAACCCGTCTCCCCGAGCATGCTATCCCAGGGAGAGGAGTGTCATGACTGGTCCCAAAGAGCGCAGGCGCATCTCATGAAGCGTCCGTTCACCATCGCGACGGTGTTCTCTCTGTTGCTGCTGCTTCCGCTGGCTGGCGGGGCAGGGCTCGTCTGGTGGCAGCGGGGAGAGGCTGCGAAGAAGTGGCCGACCCTGGACGAGGAGCCGCCGCTGGCGTCGAAGGCGTCGCTGCTGCCGGAGGACCCACTCGCCTGGAAGCTCATCTTGGAGTCGATCGAGCGGTACGATGCTGACCACGACAGCGCTCAGGAGCAGCTCTCGGCCATCGGCATGCCGCCGAATGCGTCGGTCTGGGCCCACCAGCAGGTCTCGCTGGCCCGCATCAAGCAGGCGATGACCCGGCCCGGGCTGCGCACGCCTTACCGAGAGCGCTTCGAGGATGCCGTCCCCGATGTCTTCCCGCTGATTCAGATCGGCCGCAACCAGGTGCTCCGAGGCTGGGAGAGCGCGGAGGCTGGTCTGCTCCTGGAGGCGGTCGACGACATGCTGCTCGCCGACACCTTTGGCTCCCGACTGATCGACGGATCGGAGGATCTGATCATCGTGATGATCGGCATCGCGCTGACCGAGATCGCGATGGAAGAGCTGGAGGAGCTGGAGGCGCTGATTGGCTCGGAGGAGCGCGAGGTCTTTGCCCGTGCCCTGGCCGGGCTTCAGGCCAACCGCCCCCTGTCGAACAGCGCCACAGCACGGGGAGTGACCCGGGACTGCATGATGTTTGAGGCGACCTACCGAGAGCTGGGAGAGCGGCCGGAGCTTTTGCTCAGCGAGATGTCGATGGATGGTCAGGTCACCCCGTACCCCATCCAGTCTCGCATTATCGCCTTCCGCTATGACGCCGACGCCACCATCGCGCAGCACCGCCGGGTCTGCCGCGCTGCGGTCAGTCGGATGGCGTCAATGCCGTATGAGCAGGAGGAAACCTACGCACCGCCGATCCAATCCTCAGGCTTCTACAACGACGTCGGCAGCATCATGCTCAACCTTGTCGCCCCTGACTTCACCCGGTTTGCCGATCAGGAGCGCACCACCAGCGTCCATCGAAGCGGCCTGGTTGTGCTGCTCGCGGCGCGCCTGTACGCCGCCGACCACGGCATCCTGCCGACGACACTTGAGGCGCTCGTTCCCGACTACCTTCCAGCGGTTCCTGTCGATCCGTTCACCGGCAGGCCGATGTCGCTGACCGGCACCAGGCTCACCACTGGTGCGGTGGATCCTCAGGATGTCCCCCTCTCCTGGGAGCTGGCGCGCTGAGGTTGCCCGCTGGCCTCACTCTCCCAGCATCTTCTTGAGGTGCGCCCGACGCGTCGACTCATCGTGGTGCGCCAGGTCGGTGACCTCTGCGGCCCGATGGTTTAGGTCATGTGTCAAGGTTGATGCTGACTTTCCTGAGATTGCGCCGGTCCGGATGGCCTCTCGCAGTCCCTCTCGCTCGGCGTCCATCAGCCGCAGCATCCCCTCGACCATCTGCTCGTCCAGCATGTGCTCTCCGCTGCTCTCTCGAACGGCCTCATCCGCATGCTCCTGTCGCGTGCGGTACCACATCTCCAGCCGCTCCCCAGCCTGGCCGCTGATGATGCCCTCTCTCTTCAGCGCGTGCAGCTCGTGCAGTGCGTGGCGAGCGGCGAGGCCCTCACCCCGGGCCAGCTCAAAGGCATCGCGCTCGGCTGGGTTGCCCGACAGCAGGCCGAGCTTCCCGACCAGCTTTCCGACCGTCAGTCCCTGGATGAACAGCGAGCAGGCGACCACCCCAAAGACCACTACGACCAGCGTTGACCGCCCGGGGAAGGTGGCTGGCAGCGTGAGAATGAGCACCATCGACAGCGAGCCCCGCAGCCCGCCCCAGACCATGACGTGTCTCCAGGACAGCGGGATGTGCTGCACAAAGCGTCCGGTCAGCGGCACGATGCTGTAGACCACTGCTGCCCGCGCCAGGATGATGCAGACAAACGCCACTGCGATGGCCGGGGCGCTCTTGAGCAGCAGCCCAGGCTCCAATTGAAGACCAACGAGCAGGAAGATGAAGGAGTTCGCCAGGAAGGCCATGTACTCCCAGAAGTCCTCTACCGCGACCCGGGTGGAGGCGGACATTCCGTATGAGCGTCCGACGCTGCCGACGGTCATGCCGGCGGCGACTGTGGAGAGCACACCGGAGGCATGCAGCTCCTCAGCGAGCAGAAATGAGCCGTAGGCGACCAGGGTGGTGAGGGTGACCTCGATGAGGTGATCATCGATCTGTCGAGAGACCACGGAGGCTGCAGTGCCGACCATCAGGCCAATTCCCACGCCGGCACCCGCCATCCACACGAAGGTCTTCAGGCCATACGCTGCGATCTCGGGTGCGCCGGTCAGCGGGTCTGCACCGGTCAGCCCAAACACCGCGCCGATGATCAGGAAGATCACCACCGCCACACCGTCGTTGAGCAGCGACTCCCCCTCGACGAGCATGTACAGCCGCTTGCCGACCCCCAGCTCCTTGAACAGCGCCAGGACACTGACCGGATCGGTGGCTGCGATGACCGCAGCGAACAGCAGAGCGTGGGACCAGCCGAAGTCCGGCGCCAGACCCGTCAGCGACAGCGCGCCGTACACCATTGTGGCAGTCAGGCCGACCGCCAGGAGCACTCCGGGCCCCGCTAAGGTGATGACTGCCGGAAAGTCCGATCGGAATTCGCGGAGGTTGATGTGGAGGGTGGCCTCAAACAGCAGCGGCGGCAAGAACAACAGCATCAGCAGGTCGGCGTTGAGCTCTACGCCGTGCAGTGTGTCGAGCTGTACGAAGCCCAGCGCCAAGCCCGCCACGACCAGTGCGAGGGTGTACGGTAGCTTCAGGCGTCGCGCAAACATGCCCACGACCGAGGCAATGAGCAGGAGGACAAGGACCTGAATTTCAATGTGGTGGATCAAGGTGTGCTCCCGGAGGAGGTGCGATGATAGCGGATCACGTGGGCGCGGCTTGCGGTACGGGGTGCTGGAAGTGACAATCGTCTCACTGAGTTCAGAGGGTGTCGGATGCTCAAGGGTGTAGCGAGGAGGCGGAAGAAGAAGCGCCGTGAGGACGAGGGCAGGACTCTGCCGCAGCTCCCGCCCGACACCATCGCGGATCCGCTCCGGAGTCAGGCGAGCGATCCCATGGCCGCCAGCGTGATGCGGCCCGACACCATCTCCGACGACATCGCGGAGGCTGGAGCGGACCACAAGAGCAGTCAGCAGATCCGCACCGAGCGCGAGGAGTTCAGCGAGCTGCGAGACGCGATGGTGGAGCTGGACATCGACGAGACGCCGACGAAGCTCGACGAGGATGAGATCGAAGACATCGTGATTGCTGTGGAGCTGGACATCGCGCCTGAGGAGGTGGATGAGCACGAGGACGTCCTCGATAAGCTCCTGGCGGTCTCCTCGCTGAACGACGACGAGCTGAACCTCGAAGAGGTCGCTGAGGATGACCTGGAGGTGGAGGAGATCGTCGAGCTCATCGAGATCGACGAGCTGGGCTCCCTGATGAATGAGCTGGCCACCTCCGATGCCCTCAATGCTGACAGCTCGGTCGTTGAGGCGCTCATCGATGAGGAGCTAACGGCAGCAGTCGATGCCAACACCAACGGCTTCGCCAACGCCTTCGTCACCCCTGAGGACATGATCTCCAACGAGCAGCAGTCCCAGCGCCGTCCCATGGACGATGCCGACACCCGAATGCAGGTCACGCAGATGTCCTGGGTGCCCAACCTCATCAAGGTGCCGCTTGGCCGCATCGCGATGGACACCCGCCCGCTGGATCGTGCCCTGAACCACCACATCAAGCAGGACGTCTCCACGCTCGACGAGGACAACGACATCGGCGTGCGCACCCGACGCCGGTTCACCCCCGGCATTCCCGATCGCAAGACCGTCGCCGCCAACATGGCCGAGACCCACAACCAGTCCGACCTCCTCTCCACCCTCACCGTGCTGCAGACCTACCACGAGGTCATGCAGTCCACGCCTGACATGGCAAAGACCTACCTCCTCGGTCAGATCCGCATGCTGGACACCTGGACGAAGGGCGAGGAGCCACGGCTGGACCTCAAGGAAGGCAAGACCCCGCTGGACTGGGCGCGAAGCGTCCTGCTTCCCTCCATCATCGCCGACATGAGCGAGCTGGAGAACTACTTCGACATGGACCACGACATGTACTTCTACCGCCAGTGGAAGTCCGAGGCGCTGCGGGTCATGCGGGAGATGGATCAGCGGCTCGAGGTCCAGGCAGAGCTGCGCAGAGAGATGGACGACGACCAGGAGCTCACCGACATCCTCGATGCCATCCCCGCCGGAGAGCTGGTCGAGTGGGCGATGGACAACCCCGACGAGGCGGAGTCGCTGTTTCAGGACGTCAACCACCGCGAGGCGTTCACCAGCCGCCTGGTCGAGGAGCTGTTCTCCGACGGCTCGATTCATCGGTTCCTCGAACTTATCGACGCCCTCGTCTCTCCGGAAGGGGAAGAGGAGGAGGATCCGATGCTCGATCAGATCCGCGATGCCCTCTTGACCATGGACATCAACCGCCTCTCTGCGATGGCGGTCCTGCCAGAGCTGGTGGACTATCACGAGGTTATCCTCGCGGGAATCAGCGCAGTGAGTGGTCTAAACCCACGCTTTCATGGTCTCATTCAGGATCTTGTCGGCCGCTACGGCACGCAGGGCAAGGCCCTGGAGGGGGCCATCCGAGACAACCCGACTCCAATGGTCCACGCGGTCGTTCACGGTGGTCGGACCATCGTCCCGCCCGCAGCCCTCCAGCGCGGCGACGACGAGATCGGAGTCAGCGCGAGCAGCAGCGGCCTGCTGGACGACGCGGTCGATGAAGACGAAGATGACGATGCCGAAGAAGGCGACGATGACGACGGCGAAGTGCCTCCGGAGACGAACGAATGATCATGATGTTGATGCTGCTGGCGTGTCAGGGGCCTGCGGGTGCCGATGGAGCGGCGGGTGCCGATGGCGCAGACGGCGAGGACGGTCTGAGCGTTCCCGACGACACCGCACCGGAGCCTGCGGTCGCTGCGACCTCCCTCCGGTTCGCCGACATCGGCTACCCCCAGACCGAGGCGGACATGAAGCTCATCCAGGCGACCGGAACCGCCTGGATCGACACGGTCGAGACCACCATCGACTACCACGTCCTGATGCGCAGCGGTGAGGTGGTCGGCGGCGGCACCCTCGGCCTCCTGTACGGTGCCGACGGGAAGCCCCTGACCGACAGCAGCGGCAATCAGGTTGTCTCCAGCGCGCTGGACTTCTCTTCTCTCATCTCCACTGATGCGGGGATCTTCAGCATCACCCACATCGAGACCACCCCCGGCGCGCTCTACCTCACCCACATCGCGCAGGACGAAGCCACCGGTCTGCTCTCCGCGACCGAGACGCAGCCAATCGACCTGTCCGCGCTGCACGGAATCCATGTCCCCTGCGCGGCGAGCATCACCCCGTGGGGCAGCCACCTCGGCGGTGAGGAATACCCGGTGGATGCGCGCAATTGGGAGAGCGCGGCGGTGTGGCGGGACATCGACTTCAACGCCCGTGGCTTCTTCCGCTACTGGGGCCACGACGTCGAGACGGACGAGAACAAGGATCGCATCCCCGACAACATCGACCTCGATGCAGTCCGAGCGGACTACCTCCCGTATCGCTACGGCTTTCCGTTCGAGGTCGCCCTCGACTCCAGCGGAGTGCCCACCGTCACCCGCCACCACAGCCTCGGCCGGACCAGCGTTGAGCTGGCCCTGGTGATGCCCGACGAGCGCACCGTCTACATCACAAACGACTCAGGGAATGGTAGCTTCTACCTTTTCTATTCTGATAATGCTGGAGATCTCTCGGCGGGTCACCTCTACGCGATGCGGTGGCATCAGTCTGATGGTTCCGGTGCGGGGGCGGCGGATCTGGAGTGGATCCCGATGGGGCACGCCACAGACGCGGAGGTCGAGGCGCTCATTGAGGGCGGGGTGGTCTTCTCGGACATCTTCGACACCGCCAACGCAGTCGTCGAGCAGGGAGACTCTGGACAGCCGCTCATCACCGACGAGTGCCCCGAGGGCTACACCGCAATTAACGTCGACAACCTCGGCCTGGAGTGCCTGGCGCTGGTCGACGGCATGGCGGTGGCGGCCGCGCGGCTGGAGACCGATCGCTACGCCGCGATGCTCGGCGCGACCAGCGAGCTTCGGAAGCTGGAGGGGGTCACCCACGACCCAGAGCACGGTCGGATCTACATCGCGATCTCGGAGATCGACAACGGCATGGAGGCCGGCAGCGCGCAGTATGACCGTGGCAGCGGCGATCACATCCGGCTCGAAGAGAACACCTGCGGGGTGGTCTATGCCCTCGACCTCGTGCCCGACGCGGCCATCGGCAGTGACCACGTGGCTCAGCGTGCCAGCGCCTTCCTGGTCGGAGAGCCCGCCAGCTACCCTCCGGACAGCGCCTACAGCGGCAACGACTGCAGCATCTCAGCCATCGCCAACCCCGACAACATTCACTACATCCCTGGGGTGCAGGTGCTGATGATTGCCGAGGACACCTCCGAGCGCCCGATCGACATGGTGTGGGCCTATGACTTGCGCGCTGGCACCCTCGATCGAATCCTCACCACCCCCTACGGCGGTGAGAACACCTCGATCTATGGCTACACCAACATCAACGGGTGGGCCTACATCAAGAACGTCATCCAGCACCCGTTCGGAGATCCGCGCCTGCCTGGTCCCGATGACGATGCCGATCGCGCGGCCTACGACGGCTACTTCGGCCCATTTCCTGCGCTGAGCGTGGAGTAGGCGTGGAGGCGCTGCTTGAGCTGCTGCTCACCGCAGATCCCCAGCCTGAGACCACGCCGCACATCGACGGATGGCTCGCCCGCCACCGGCTGCGCAGCGATCCGCCCTTGGAGATGGCTGTCCGCGGTGGCTTCGCAGCCGATCGCCTCGGCCTGGTGTTCGCCTCGGGCTATCAGGCCGCCTGCCGTCATCTGGTACCAGACGCGCCTCCAGGCTGGCTGCTCGCGCTGTGCGCTACGGAGTCCGGCGGCGGTCACCCTCGGTCGATTCAAGCGGTGCTGTCGGAGGGGCGGCTGACTGGAGACAAGCGCTTTGTCTCGATGGGGACCCTTGCGCGTGGCCTCCTGGTGGTGGCCCGGGTCGGTGAGGAGGCCGGACGCCCACGGCTGAAGGTCGCCCTGGTGGATGCGACATCCGCCGGCGTGACGGTGCTGCCACAGCCCGTGCTGCCGTTCATTCCAGAGGTTCCCCATGCCACCCTGAGCCTCAGCGGGGTCGTGCCGGTCCGAGTGCTGCCTGGCGATGGCTATACCGATCACCTCAAGCCGTTTCGGACCATCGAGGACACCTTCATCCATGTCGCCGTTGTCGCGCACCTCATCGGGATCGGTCGGCAGAGCGGGTGGTCGGCGGAGACCATCGAGGCCCTGGTCGCGCAGCTCTGCGGTCTGGTCACCCTCTCCACGCTGGACCCGCGCAGCCGGCGCACGCACCGGGCCCTCGGCGGCATCCTCGCCAGCATCTCCGGGCTCATTGCGTCTCTGGACTTCTCGACGATGCCGGAGGCGACTCAGCTGCGGTGGGTGCGGGATGCGCCACTGCTTCAGCTCGCCGGTCAAGCCCGGGCGGCGCGCCTGGATGCTGCGCGACGACGATAAAGTCACTGCTGCTGGTGGGGAAATTGTAGGTGATGACCGGCAGGTGGTCCCACACCGACTCCTCCTCCAGGACGCTGTCGGTGATGGTGATGATCTCATCTCCCCGGCGATAGCGGAGGTCTACGGTCCGACCGCCCTGCCGCTCGGTCACCAGTGAGTGCCGCAGCCCGCGCTCAGATACCCGAGCATGGAGCGGGTAGCGTCGCCAGTTCGAGGCTGTGATCTCCACCAGCTCACCGTGCAGGATGTCGAGCTGGAGGCTGGCTGGGAGAAGGAAGTGGTTGCTCTGACCGGAGTGGACGCTGAGGTTGGAGTACATCGCCCCGCAGGGATGCATGACGAGTCCGAGGTATGGGAAGAAGCACCACACCGCGAGCGCGCCGGGCAGCACAAGCTCCGCGAGGCGGGGGCGGCGGGGGACTGCTCCGGGTGTTCGCAGGCTCCGCAGCAGGATGACGACCACTGGCAGAATGGTGACCAGCCAGAGGCCCTTGCTGAGGAGGGTGAAGCCAGGGATCTCAGAATTGAGGCCCGCCAGGACGGGCATGACCAAGAGGGCGAGCACCAGCAGGACCGTGCGGGCTGGGGCGGGGAGGTCTGCGGCGGTCGGCAGCCGGGTGGCTGCGGGCGGAAGAAAGGAGAGGAGGAGGGGGAAGGTAAGGTAGAACTGGGTAAATCCAGCGTATCCCAGCGTGCTGTGCAGAAGGAAGGAGAGGATGGCTCCCGCCGGACGCAGCGCCGGAAGCAGCAGCGCGAGAAAGATCATCGCCTCGACCCCCACCGACAGCGCCGCCCCGTAGGCCTCCAGGCCGAGTCCTTGGTACAGGGGCCCGATGATCGGGGCGGCCTCCATGATCTGATGGGGCCAGCGGTTGTCAGCGCTGAAGTAGCCGGCGTTGAGCTTGTGGAGGACGGCGTAGAAGTACAGCACCAAGAGCGCGGCACGCAGCGAGGGACCCGCGTGCTCTGCCCATACCTCTCGGCCCGTGTAGATGGCCCGGAGCAGCACCGTGCTGATCAGCAGGGTGAAGAACCAGCTCACCTGGAGCTGCTCCAGAACCAGGAACTTCCAGGCTGCGTTGACGATCTGAAGCAGCGAGAGGCTGATCAGCAGCCGAAGCGACGCCGGTCTGCACAGCAAGGCCGCAGCGCAGAGAACGATGAGCAGGCTGGTGGCTGGAGTGCTGCTCCACTGACCACCGACTTTGATGTAGTGAAACAGGACGGCAATGGCCCACAGGGTTGAGAAAACCCGTGCGTCAAACATGGTGACCCCTCGGGCCGAGGTTCACTTCATCTGGTTCAGCCGTCAAGGCACTCAGAGCGAGGGACTGCTTGAGCCTGCCGCTGTGTACGAAGGCCTGCCGGCTGCTACAGACCGGCTGCGAGTGCCGATAGGGCCTCGCCCCCGCCGCGAAAGATGGGCCAGCCGTCGCCGACCAGGACGGCCTCGATGTCCGGCAGCGCAGCCAGTCGTCGGACCGATGCCACCGCCGCCGACCGATCGGTGAGCTTGGCGTCGGGGAGGATCATCAGCGATCCCGCTCGGTGTGCGCGCACGAGGTCGCCGGTGATGAGCGTGGAGCCCTCGAGGATGAACGCAAGCTCACCCGGAGTCTTTGACCCATCGAGTGCCACCGTGGTGAGTCCCTCGACCAGCACATCACCGTCTGCGAGCCATGCATCCGCAGTCAGCCCCTCGGCCCCTCGCTCAGCAGCCGGTGCCGCGATCTTTGCCCCGGTGGCCGCGGCGAGCGCCTCGGCATCTCGGATGTGGTCGGAATTGGTGATCACGATCCAGGCGAGGGGACCGAGGCTGGTGAGGTGTGTGCGATCGTGGGTCCGCTGTGGCATGGGATCGAAGACGACATTGCCGCCCTCTCGAACCCAGAGCACGCTGTTGAAGTCGACATCGCGGGCCTCATCAAAGTCGGCCCAGGAGAACAGATCGCTGCGGTGGAGCTTCTTCATGCCCTCTCTGTAGCCCAGTTCGGACAGGCGTTGCGCGCACACCGTCATCCGGCTTCGTTTTCTACCGTGGTGCTTCCTTCGCTGTCCCATCGACCAAGCGAATCCCTCGAGGCTGGCGGGGGCGCATACACCAGTCCACGTCACAGCACACGCCTCAGGTGCACCCTTCAATGGTGCGCGATGTGAACAGCACCGTGGCGCTGTGATACTGAGAGCGTCTATGGGTACGTCTCCGACCACTGATCGGGCCTCGCCGTTCATCGTCTGGCGCTCGGTCTCCCATGTCACAAAGCTCTTCCGGACGCCATTTGTTGGCTTTGATCCGGACGTGGATCGAGACAAGGCACCCGAGCTGGCGGTCCCCCTCCGTCGGTTTACGCCCCTCGGTGCCCGTCGATACCTTCTGCGGACCGAGGGCGGGCTGGCGTTCTTCCGAAGCGTCCGGCGGACGGAGCGGCAGGTGCTCCGGAAGACCCGCCTGCTCAAGATCGCGCGGCGGGCCTGGATGGTGGAGGAGGAGCTGTTCACCCTCGTCCTTCAGGGCGTTCACCTGCCGGTCCGGGAGCGGCTCCGTCGCATCGTGCGGTTCATCGAGAACCGGGACCGCTCGCCGCTCGCCAGCTCTCCGATGGAGGAGATCCGCGCCTACCTCCGCCGCGCGAGCCGAGAGGAGCCCGAGGAGATCCTGGAGGAGCTGGAGGACATCATCGAGACGGCCCGCGGACTCCGGTCGAGCATCGCCGGCAAGCTCCTCGACGAGTCGCTCCCGCTGCCTGATGCCCTGCTGTCGGCGGCCGATGAGGTCGATGCCGCGCTGAGCAACTACCTGGAGCTGACCCTTCCGGTCCTCGACACGATCGATCAAGAGCTGGACGAGCTGCTGGAGCTGTACAACGACATCGAGGCTGAGCTGGTCCCGTGGCCGCTGGCGGATGCCATTCGGCTGACGACCCACATTGCCCAGAGCGTGTTCTTCTTCCTGGTCCGCGAGCTGCCGTTTCTGCGCATCGATCGCTGGGCCAATCGCATCTGGCAGCGCTACGGCTGGGCGAAGTCGGACGAGCCAGGGATGTCATTTCTCTCACCAGCGGAGCGCCTGGCATCGATTCGCCGGCGACTGGAGGGGGTCCGGCACGACCTGCCAGGCGTCGAGGTGCTCCGGGCGCTGGCCGCAGAGATGGAGGACACCAGCGAGGCCCTCATCCTCCTCCGGCGTACCCTGACCCCTCGCGAGACCAACGTCTTCATCTCTCAGAAGCGCTCCCGTCCGGGGCAGGAGACCTTCCTCTGCGTGCTCGGTCGCCCTGGACTCGACATCGAGCGGGTCTGGTTTCAGGAGATCCTGGTCCGCTCGATCCTTCCCCAGGCCAGCATCGAGCAGCTCCTGGACGCCCACAGCGTGTTCGTCGACCTCACCAACCCCACCGATCCGAGGGTCTATGACGAGCTGGGCGAGGAGTACCCCGACATCGGCCGGGGAATCCGCGGTCTCTACCCGCCTCGGGACGACATCGTCGAGCTTCGCCGTCGCATCCACCGTCGCCAGCAGGACTGGAGAAACACCCACACCCGCTGCCACGATCATCCATTCTTCAGCCACTACGTCCGTCCGCGGCTCTGCTACTACGCCAGCGTCCCGGAGACACACTCTGGGGTCCTGGTCACCGGCGCGGTCCGAGGCGATCAGCTGCTCCGTACGCTGACCCGGTGGCATGCACCGCTGCTGATGATGCTGGGTGATGTGGTGATCGAGATCGCGGATCCGGACCTTCTCTTTCACTACAGCGGGACGCCAAAGGCATCGGACAGGGAACACTTTGAGGCGATCGTCCGGGATGCCCTGAGCGTCTACCTCATCTCGGATCTGCACATCGGGGATGGCTCGGAGACCGACATCTTTGACGAGCGAAAGGCGGCGTCGATGGCGTCGCTGTTCCAGCACATTGCCGCCCGCCGCAGCAGCCTGCTCATCCTCGGAGATGGCCTCGACGGCCTCCAGGGCAGCTCTCTGCAGGCCATTGCGAAGATTCGAGAGCCCCTGCTCAAAGAACTGTGCGCGATCCCGCAGGTCACGATGATTCCGGGAAACCACGACTACCAGCTCTCCGCTGCGGAGGCCCAGCGCACCGGCCGCTGGATGCTCTCCGCTGCCCGCCAGCGCGCCGCCCGGATCGCCGCTCGGCTCAACGCCGAGTCCCTCCGCCAGACCCTCACCACCCTGACTGGTGCGACCATCCGCGAGCTGATCCTCGACGTCGATCGGGGCCTCGCGCTCCAGCACGGCCACTTCAACGACCAGCACAACGTCGGAGTGGTCGGTCGCATCGCCCACAGCACGATGTACACCCTGGTCTGGAAGCTCGGCGGTCGCTCTGCGGCGGAGCGGCTGGAGTACTACTTCTCCGAGCGCCTCGACCAGCGGCTGCAGATCTGGTGGTGGCCCAAGGCGGTGCGAACCTTCGAGCGGTTCTTCGACCGCAACATGCTGATGATGGAGGCGCTCGACTACCTCCGCAGCCACAGCCCGCTCCACCAGGCCTATCGCCTGAAGCGCGCGACATACACGGTCGGAAACGGCCACACCCACCTCTTCGAGCTGCCCGATGACACCCCGCCGATCCAGGTCGCGATGCAGTCGTTCTGCGATGCGTTGATGACGACGCCGCCGAAGATCCAGAAGCTCGACACCGGAACCTGGGCCGGCCGTCGGTTCAAGTTCAACATGCGCGGTGAGCCGCTGAAAGAGGACGTGTTCTTCAGCTCCGAGACCCGGGATGTGATCCGGATCCTGCTGACGAAGGCCGAGCGGGTTTCGCCGGAGGAGTGGGAGGAGTGAGCCGCTCCGGAGCGCTCAGCGGCGGATCATCACGTGCACCCGCCCGCGCGCGACCAGCCGCTTCTCTCCCTGCCAGATCCGAACCTCCACCGCAGCGAACCGTCGCCCGATCCGCAGAAATTCCCCTGCGGCGAACACATCCTCCAGGAGGGCTGGGCGGAGGTAGTCTGTCGTCACCGTGATCACCCTGGCCTGCGGAATGGGCTCGACCGTCCACAGCGTCATCATCACCGCGACCGTCTCCAGCAGGGAGCTGAGCGTTCCGCCGTGGAGGGCAGGGACACCAGGATTGCCGATGAGGTGCTCGGAGTAAGGCAGGCGGAAGGTGAGCCCGTCGGTGTCAGCCAGGGACGGCTTGAGGCCCAGGAATGTGGCGAACGGGATGGCCTCGCAGAGAAGCTCGGGGCGCTGTGCTGCGCGGGCACGGGTGACGATCTCAGCGGTGCGGCTCATGCCAGCTTCCGCGCGCCGGGGAGGCCGTGGGGGGTGCCGATGGCGAAGGTGGCGGAGCCGACCGCGACCGGGGCATCGGGGTCGTCCTGCCAGGCGCTGCAGCGGACAAAGCCGACCTGACGGTTGAGCCGATAGCAGTCTGCCCGCCCCTGGAGCGCCTTCTGTGCATCGGCGGGCTGGAGGAAGTCGACACGCAGATCGAGGGTCGCCATGAACACCGGGCTCTCCAGGGCCATGAACACCGCCGCGCCGCAGCAGGAGTCCAGCAGGGTCGTGATCACGCCGCCGTGGATGGTGCCGGCGTCGATGTCACCGATCCAGCGCGGGTCCGGGGGGAGGCGCTGGGTGGCGTGCGCATCCCCGAGGGCGACCAGCGCGATGCCGAGGGCATTGTTGAACGGGATGTGTGCGGCGAAGGCGCGGTTGAGTGCGGCCAGCCGGTCGAGCCGAGAGTCGTCGGTGCCCATCAGACGCGCACCCTCTGCGCGCGGCAGGCCCCAGCGAGGGCGAACCCTGCATCACCGGCCGGAGCGACGTGCTGCGGGCCGGGAAGCGCCGGCGCTGTGGTGGGGGAGGCGGCGGAGTCAGAGAGGAGCAGCATGCTGGCAGCCTAACGCCTGCGGGGCTGGAGTAGGGCTGCGGGCCGGGCTCGGGGCGATGTGAAGAGCCGGTGTGTGTCCCCACTCCCCATCAGCACCGCCTCGCCGTGTTCCTCCACAAGAGCATCAGCGCTGATGGGATCGTCGCGCGGACCGTTGAGGAGAGCCGTCTTCCTGAGCAGACCCGAACATTGACCGCCTCTGGTGCGACATCCGCGACAACACCCAGGCCTTCACGCGCCGCCAGCGGCATGGCTCGCGGGCGCACCTGGCGGGCCCTCTGCGTGGCGTCGGAATTCATCCTGCGAAGCTGCGTTCAATTGGTCGATCGTGATCGCCATGGGGCTTGAGCAGGGTATTATCACCGGCCAGCCTGTTGTCTTGTGCTGACCGCTGCGTCCTGATTGTTGAGGCTTCCCTATGCTCTTCCTCGCCCTGATGGCGTTCGCTCCCTCTGAAGATGCGGTGCCCTTCGGCCCCCCTTCTCCCCACCTCGACCGGCGTCCCGGCCCGCAGGCCCGTCGCTCTGCGAAGACGGACTGGCGGCGGTTTCAGGAGACCTGGGGTGCGTGGGTGGTTCGCTGGAATCCCCGCAACGACACCCCGCGCTTCCTGCTGGCCCCCGGCACGCCGATCGCGCAGCTTCCGGCCGTTCTCCGAGACATCGCTGAGCTCGCCCGGGTGCCCCATGAGGCGCTGAGCCTCTCCCACGCGGTCACCCGTGGCGACCGGCAGTTCTTGGTCTACACCCGCACCTGGCGCGGCGTGGTTGTTGAGGGAGACGAGGTCCTGGTCATCGTCCAGAGCGACCGCATCGCTGGTGTGAGGGTCCAGCTGACCCCTGTGCGGTTGTCTCAGGCGCCGCGCGCGGATGAGGTCGTGTTTGTCGATGAGGAGGGCCGTCCCTGGCTGGCCCGTCGGCAGACCGATGGCCCCGACGTGGTCTACCGAGATCGAGACGGCGGTGAGGTCTACCGCTACGACACCCGGCGGTTCTCGGAGGTCTTTGTCTCCCACGAAGAGCGCACCGTGGGGGATGAAGTCGTGGAGAGTCCGGCGCGCAGCGTCACGGTCGAGGATGCTGACGGCGTCACTGCGCTCACAGACGCCGACGGCCAGCACAGCCTCACCGGCGATCTCACCGTGGTCCTCAGCGGACCCGAGCTCTCCGTGATGACCGGCAGCGGCGAGTCGGTCACCAAGGCGGGGAGCGGCGATCTCCTGCTCGAAGGGGGCGTTGACATGCCGCTGTCTGCCGGCACCGTTCAGCACCACTTCCATGTGGTCTGGGACTGGCTGAAGCTGCGCTGGCCGGACCATCCATGGCTCAGCGAGCAGGTTCCGGCCACGGTTGAGGCTCGGAACGGTACGTGCAACGCATACTATACCGGCGGGACCATCACGTTCCTTCCGGGGAATCCTCAGAACTGCAACAACTTCGGTCAGATCGCCGATGTGGTCTACCACGAGGTCGGCCACGGCATTCACGACTACATCCGGGTCGCTGGGACCTTCGCCGGGGACGTCTCCGAGGGCTCGGCGGACTACATCTCTGCGACCATCCTCGATGATCCGATCCTCGCCCCCAACGCCCGGCTCGACGGCGGCTTCATCCGCGAGATCGAGACCGACAAGGTCTACCCCGACGACATCGTCGGAGAGGTCCACAGCGACGGGCTCATCTGGGCGAGCTTCCTGTGGAACCTGCGCGAGCAGTGGCAGGGCACCTACGGCGAAGCGGACGGCGCGGAGATGGCGGACCTCATCCTGCTCGGTGCGCTGGAGCTGGGCCCGACGCTGACCGATCTCGCCGAGGCGGTCCTGCTTGCAGACGACGACGACGGCGACCCCACCAACGGCACCCCCCACGACTGCGAGCTGATCGATCTGCTCAACCAGCACGGCATCGGACCGGGAAGCATCGGAGTGCTCACCTTCGACCATGAGCCCCTCGATGCCCAGGGCTCCGCGACCGCGTCGTACCCCGTCGAATTCGACGTCAGCACCTGGCCGAGCACCTGCGCGGCGTTCGATGCGGACTCGGTGGGCCTCTGGTACACCACGGATCCCGAGGCGACCCTGACGGACGGCGACTGGCAGGCTGCTGCGCTGTCCACCGACGGGCTCACCTGGAGCGGCGAGATCCCCCGCCAGCCGGCCGGTGCAGAGGTCCGCTACTTCCTCTCGGCCAGCTCGACCGACGGCAGCGAGGTGGTCACCACCCACGGCGGACGGCAGGACGCGCTGTACAGCTTCCGGGTCGGTGATCGCGAGGCGCTGTACTGCGAGGGCTTCGAGGATGGCGCGAAGGGTTGGAGTCATGGTCCGGGAGATCCGTGGACCAAGAGCACGGATCCGCTGATCGACGACTGGGTCTTTGGCAGTCCGTCTGGTGCCCCCGACAACCCGTCTGATGCCTGGGAAGGGACCACCATCGCGGGCACCAATCTCGCCGGGGAGTACACCGCCAACAACACCTCTCACCTCCAGTCTCCGGTCTGGACGGTCGGCGCACCGGGGCCGATGTTTCTGCTGTCCTACCGGCGGTTTCTGACGGTGGAGGACGGCTTCTACGATCACGCCACCATCTGGCTAGGCGAGGACGTGCTGTGGGAGAACCCCGCCTCCACATCCGGCACCGATGCCCACCTCCTCGACACCGACTGGACCCGCCACGACGTCTCGCTCGACGGCACCAGCGGCGATCTCCAGCTCACCTGGACCCTGGAGGCCGACGGCGGGCTCCAGTACGGCGGGTGGGCGCTCGATGAGGTCTGTCTGGTGCAGCTGGCAGATGCCGCTGGCCACTACCGGACGTCGGACCTCGATGCCACCGACGGTGAGGGGCCGATCGCGGTCACCTGGACCCAGCCGTGGGTCACTCCGCTGAGCGCGACCGTGCTGGTGCGCAGCGCCGGCGCCTGGCCGACCGGGCCGACCGACGGCGTGATCATCGATGTCGATCTTACTCCGACACCCGGCGAGGCCCGCGCGGTCGTTGATCCGGATGCTGAGCCGGGCGAGTCCTTCTACTACGTCCTGTTCTCTGCCGGTGCCGACGACGAGGACTGGTACGACGGCGTGGTCGAGGGCGAGAATGCCGACATCGGCAGCATCTCGCCGGATGTGGACACTGCGGAGCCGGAAGACACCGGCACGGACACCGGCACGCTCCCGGTCGCAGAGCCGGAGGGCTGTGGGTGCAGCAGCAGCACACGCGCTGGGTTCAGCCCGCTGCTGCTGCTCGTGCTGCTTGTGCGGCGCCGGCGTCGGGTCAGGTGAACAGAATGTGCCACTTCGGCCGCTGCCATGCGCTGCGGAACGCGGTGGCGTCTCTCTCCTCAACCACGTCGATGTCGCGGCCATCGAGGAACAGCACGAAGTCGAGCTGCGCGGTGTCGCCGCCCAGCTCGTTGTCGAACTTGATCGCCATTTGATTGGGGGACAGCAGCAGCCGACCGTTGGTCTCCTCCGGCTCCAGCACGATGTCCTGTGAGGCGTGGAAGGCCTTGTAGATCAGCTCGGAGCAGACCAGGGCGTTGTCGGAGGTGAAGTCGAAGTTGTAGTCGTAGGGTTTGCCGAGGTGGGCCAGCGCCTCGACCACCGCAGCGAGCGTGTCGGCGCGGGAGATGCGGGGGCGCAGCACGCCGAGGGAGTCGCAGCTGCAGCTCTCGGCCACCGAATGCAGCACCACACCAGGCCGCAGCGCCTCGATGACGGAGCGCGGCTCTCCCGCGCTGTCGGCCTCCTGCAGCGCCGCCCAGGCCTCGGGGCGACGGGCGGCGAGGTAGTCCGCCACGCTGCCACCCTGAAGCTCCGCCAGCCCGGCAAAGTGCGCCTCCAGGTCGGCTGGACTGCCGAGGTACAGCGCGGCATGGGTCCAGTAGCCGGGGATTCCGAGGTTGGTGAGGTGCCACTCTCTGCGCTGGAAGAGGATGTCGCCGGGCTGAAGGCGCTCGGTGATGCCGGCAGCGGTCTGCCGGGAGATGAAGTAGCGCCGGGAGGTTGCGCGGACGTAGCTGACCTGAACGGCGGCTTCTTTCTGGACCGGAAACCAGGTATCGAATGCCCGCTTCTCCAGGTAGTGCATCGGGTTGCGCAGCACGTTGAGCGGATCACGACTCACCGCCACATCGACCGAGCGCAGGGCGTCTTCCACCCGGTCGAGCAGTGCCGCGTGGCGGGTGAGATCGGTTCGGATGACCTTGATCCAGGCGCGGCCGGCGTTGAGGCGCACGACGGTGTCCGGGTGCAGCAGCCGCAACTGGATGGCTGCATAGCAGTCGGCGGGAAGGTCAAAGGTCGGGTCCGCTTCGTTGAGGACGGTCTTGACCCGATCGTTGGTGCTCACAGCCTGGGTCAGGGTCAGCTCTGCACCGTACTGAACCGCGAAGGCACCATAGGAGATGAGGAACGCCTCGGCCTGGGCGGGGCTCTTCCAGGCCAGCTGGTGGAAGCTGCGGTGGCGGTACTTGAGCACGTCCAGCTCAAAGCTGGCCTCGACATAGGCTGCCCAGAGATCCCTCAGCTCGCGGTTGTCCTCGGCGGTGGGAGGCTCGGTGGACGGCTTCAGCAGTCCGCTGCCGATCAGGGCATCGAGGGCTCCGTCGAGCCGACTCAGCAGATAGCGCAGCAGCCTGAGGTCCTGATCCAAGAGGTTGGACAGCGCGTCGTCTGAGAGCTCCTCGGCGGGAGAGGCCGTGCTGGGCAGGAGGGTCCGGATGAGGTACCCGGCCACGAACAGCGCGATCAGCAGAACAACGTGCAGCTCATAGCCTGTGAGCATGCCCTGGAGCGGCTCGGCGGCGCGGTTGAGCATGTCCCGGTGCTGCTTGATGGAGATGAGGAACGGCACCCAGCCCGCGAGGTACAGCGCCAGGGCGATGCGCCGGTGGTGGGGGTAGAAGATCCGGGTGACCAGAATCCCGAACGCGGCCGCAGCAAGCAGGCCAGTGAGGAAGAGGAAGAGCATGACGATAATGCTACTTCATTGATACAGACGATTCGACGGTGTGGCTCCGGTTTCGCCGTGAGTTGCCGCATCGATTCCGGGTCGGCCTCAGCCCATGTGGTGGCCTGTCGATGGCGTAGCGGGCTCGGCCTGGTGTGCGGGGTGGAGGAGAAACAATCCGGTCATGACCAGGGGGCAGGGTGTAGTCTGCCGTGGGCGTGCAGCATCCAGCACTCCCCCTCGGAGGTGCTTGGTGATTGTGATCCTGCTGGCTTGTAGCGCGGACAACGATGCTGCTGGCCCTGTGGACAGCGCAGCGCCGGTCAGCCCGGTCCGGGTGGTGACCTTTGGAGATGTCCACGGAGACGCCGACGCCGCCCGTGGTGCCCTGAAGCTTGCTGGTGTCCTCGACGACAGCGATGCCTGGATCGGCGGCACCACCCAGGTCGTGCAGGTCGGCGATCAGCTCGACCGTGGCGACAACGAGCGGGAGATCCTCGACCTGTTCGAGGACCTCCAGATTCAGGCTTTGGAGGCTGGTGGTGCGCTCTATCCGCTGCTGGGCAACCACGAGATCATGAACGTGGAGCTGGACCTCCGCTATGTCACGGATGGTGGCTTCGCCGACTTTGCTGACGTCGACTACGACCTGGACGACGCCGCGCTCCAGGCCTACCCGGAGGAGCAGCGCGGTCGAGTTGCGGCGTTTCGACCCGGCGGAGAGTACGCGATGAAGCTCTCCGATCATCGGGTCATTCTCCAGCTTGAGGGGACAATCTTCGTTCACGGCGGCGTGCTTCCAGAGCACGTTGACTTCGGCATCGATGCGATCAACGAAGAGACCAGCACCTGGATGCGTGGCGCGGGCTCCCGCTCCGATCCGATGGTCGCCGACGGGTCTCCGATCTGGAGCCGCCACTACTCTGACGACCCCGACGACGACGACTGTGCCCTGCTCGATGAGGTGCTCACGATGACCGGGGCAGACCGGATGGTCGTCGCCCACACCGTCCAGGATGACGGGATCAACGCCGCGTGTGGCGAGCAGGTGTGGCGCGTGGATGTTGGAATGGCGGCATACTACGGCGGGTCGCCAGAGGTTCTGGAGATCATCGACGGGGCGCTGGTGGTGATGACCGAGTGACCGTGCGCATGCCCGGCCGCTTGAGAACACGTCCTGCTCTCGACACCCACACACCATCGCCACAGGGCTGATCCATGCTCCTCCTCTTCCTCGCCTGCACGGAGCCCCCTCCGCCACCGCCGGCTGTCCGGCCCTCTGAGCGTAAGGCGGCCGAGGTCGAGTCGGAGCCGGCGCTCACCTGGATCGACGGACGCCGCGTCTGTGATCTCGGCGTCGACCGCCTCACCGGAGACGACGGAGCCTATGAGGCCAGCGGCCTGACCCTCCACGACGGCCGTCTCTTCGTCGCCTTCGACAACAGCGGCCGCATCCTCTCCCTCGCCCCGGACCTCACCTCGGCCACCCTCGCTCCGCCCGTTGATGCTGACGACTTCGAGGCGATTACCTCGGCGGGGTCACACCTCTTCATCGCTGAAGAGGACGGAGCGATCGTGACCTGGCAGGACGAGGCGGTCACGGCACGTGCGCCGGTTGCGGTAAAGACGAAGAAGGGCAAGGGGATCGAGGGGCTGGCGTGGGCGGCATGCCAGGAGACGCTCCTGGCCCTGTGCGAGGGTGGCTGTGATGGCGGCGGCCCGCTGGTTGCGCTCCGCTTGGAGGGGGCCGCCTGGTCTGCCACCAGCATCTCGCTTCCGGTGGACTTCAAGGACTACGCTGGACTCGCCCTGTACAGCGCGGAGGCCTGCCCGAGCGACTACACCCTCGCGGTGCTCTCCCAGAAGTCAGCGGCCCTGTGGATCGGGGCGCTATCACACGCCGACGGGGCCTGGACGGTCGGCGCCGGGGAGACCCTGCCGCTGCCCCGAGATGCAGCGGGCAAGACGATCTACACCACCGCAGAGGGGGTGGTCTTCCTGGCTGAGGACCGTCTCGCGGTGGTCACCGATTCCGAAGACGACCATCCGCCCTGCGGTCCGCTCGCCCGTCCGCCGACCGATGCGCGGCACGCCGATCAGGCCGTCCACATCTTCCAGCGGTGAGCCGACATCAGCGCGGGGTCAGCACGTACCGCAGCAGCGCCTCCCAGAGTGCGAACGGGGCCATGCGGACGAAGGCCAGTCGGGCCTTGGCGCTGAGGCCCATCGGGTGGCGCAGGGGAAAGGCGGCTCGATCGAGCAGGCTGACGATGCGATCCGCGACGTCCTGCGGATCTCCGTGGCTGGAGCGGGATCGCTGAAAGACGTCCTCGGCGCGCGCGGTGTAGGGCGCGTAGGGGTTGTCCGGTCGGTCGGCATTGCGACTGATCGCGCGGTTTCGCACCATCATGTCGGTCTTGTAGGGACCGGGCTCGATGAGCGCGACCCGGATCCCGAACGGGGCGACCTCGTGTCGCAGCGACTCGGTCATTCCCTCCAGCGCGAACTTCGAGCTGGCGTAGGCTCCCAGGCCCGGCAGCGCGATGCGACCGGAGGCCGAGGAGATGTTGATGATCGCCCCGCTTCCGACGCCACGCATCGCGGGCAGGACCGCCTGGATCAGCGCCCACACGGCAAACACGTTGACCTCGAACACCCGCCGAACCTCGTCCTCAGAGAGCATCTCGAGGCTGCCCCCCAGGATGATGCCGGCGTTGTTGATGAGGGCGTCGAGGCGCCCGTGCGTGTCCAGGATCGCTGAGACGACGGCCTCACGCTGCGTGGCATCGGTGACGTCGAGCTGGACGGGGTGGACCGGCAGGCCCTCAGCAGCCTCGCGCAGTCGGCCTGCGGTCGTGAGATCGCGCAGGCCGGCGTAGACCGTGTGTCCGCGCAGCGCAGCGGTGACCGCAGTCCGCAGCCCAAAGCCCGAGCGGCAGCCGGTGATCAGAATGACCATGGTGTTCTCTCTCTCTGGATGTCTCGGCAGATCTGTCAGGCTACCCTTTTTGTGCGGACAGCCCCCACGTCAGCCCGACTCACCACCGCCCATGGGCTGCGGCCAGTCTGCTCTCAGCGGCAGCCTGTCGCTGCAGTGTGTGAGCGGCAGCCGGCGTGTTCCGACTGAACCCCACCCACGCGAAGATCGGGTAGGAAGACAAAAACAGCCAGCGCTGTCGTCTCTCTTCGTGTATCAACAAGCTCATGCGGCGCGGTCTCTTCCTCATCCTCCTGATGCTCAGCACCTCGGCCGCCGCCGTTACTGCGGCGGAGGCTGAGGAGGTTCGCCTGACCGAGGAGATGCGAGCCCTGGCGCGCCGAAACATCTGGCTCGGGGTGGACCGAATGTATCGGGCTCTCGTCGCGCGCGACGCTGAGCTGACCGGCAAGCAGCACCTCGAGGGGGCCTACGCAGCCCAGGACCTTGGGGAGATCCAGGACTGCTACGACCGGCTCCGCGCGGCGGCCCGGTCGACCCCAACCCGAGAGGTCATCGACTGGCTCTGGGCGATCGACACCCAGTACGGTCAGGTCGAGCTCACGGCGCAGCTCGGCGCGCAGTTCGCGATCAGCGAGCCGCCTCTCGACGCCGTGAAGCGCAAGGCCATCGACACCGCCACCCGACGCCTCGCTGAGGATGGGCGGTTTGCTGGAATGCTGCCCGTTGGTGAGTACCTGGTGGACGACGCGGTCCTGACGGTGACCTCTGGACGACGAGCCGCGCTCGCGCTGTAGGGGCTGGATGAGGCGCTCGATGCGTGGCGTTGCATCATCGTGTAGCTGCGGAGAGCTGAATGACCCGAGCACGGGGACGCGATAGCATGCCCCATGCGAACCGATCGGATTCGAGCGTGGGACGAGCGCCTGGTCAAGCTGGCCCGATCCATTCGGATCCTCGGCCCGCTGTCCTGGCCGGACACTGTCGAGGCCGGCTTCTTCGCCGCCCGGGGGCGTGTGCTGCCGAAGCCGCCGCCGGTCGAGATCGATCACCGCGAGACGATCACTGCGCTGTTGGAGCTGCGGCGTCAGATCGACGGTGAAGATCCGGTCGGAGCGTTCTTGATTCGGACCACCGACAGCTATCGAGAGGCTGCGGAGATGATCCAGGCTGCCCATACACCGACCTTCACTGCGCGGTCGGTGTCGCTGTATGGCGCGCCCAGCCAGCCCATCGTGCCCGGCGGTCCGACCCACCTCGACGCCGCTGAGCACTTCATCACCACCACCAACACCGCTCCGCTCGGTGAGCCCCGACCGACCATGCCCGCAGAGGCGGCCGCGATCTGGCTGCAGGAGAAGATCGACGGCTACTTCACCGACAAGTCCCTGCCGGTCGTGCTCGATCCGCACCTCGCGGCCCTCGCGACCGCCGGGGCACTGCGGGTTCGCCTGCGGGGGGGGGCTGCGTACACCGAGCAGACCCTCCGGCAGCTCCTGGAGCACGAGGCCCTGGTTCACAGCGCGACCAAGCGCAACGGACGGGCCCAGCCGCTGCTCACCAGCCTCGGCTTGTCTGCTCCCCGGACCACCGCCACCCAGGAGGGGCTCGCCACCCTCGCGGAGATGATCACCGACACCATGGACCTCACCCGGTTGCGGCGGATCGCGCTGCGCATTGAAGCCCTCGATGCTGGGCTTTCCGGGGCGGACTTCCTCCAGGTCTACGACATCTTCCGAGCCGGCGGTCAGCCGGACACCGAAGCCTACCGATCGGCTGCCCGCATCTTCCGGGGTGGAGATGTCCGGGGCGGGATCGTGTTCACCAAGGATGTCGTCTACCTCAAGGGCATGACCACCACCCACACCTTCCTCCTCCAGGCGATCCTGGAGGGGCACCTCGACATGCCCGCTCGCCTGTTCGCCGGTCGCATGACCCTTGGAGATGCGGTGCTGCTGGAGCCTGCGTTCAAGGACGGAACCCTGGCCGCGCCAGCGGTGGTGCCCGACTGGATCGTCAGCCTGCCGACCCTCGCTGCCTACCTGGCCTGGGCGGGCTTCTCCAGCCGCATCCCGCTGGGGAACCTGTCCCTGTCCGACTTCACTCGCGAGGAGCTGTCGTGAGGGTCATCGGCCCGGTCGGCGCGGTCGCGGTGGTCGCAGGCTCCATGCTCGGCATCGGCATCTTCCTCACGCCGCCGCTTGTTGCTGCTGCGGCCCCCTCGGCGGCGTGGTTCTATGGGCTCTGGCTGGCGGGTGGGCTGGTGGCGCTGTCCGGTGCGCTCGTCTACGCCCAGCTCGGCGCGATGCGACCGGAGGCCGGCGGGGATGTCATCTTCCAGCGCGCTGCCCTCGGACCAGCGGTCGCTGGAGCCAGCGGAGCGGTGATGTTTTCGCTGGCATTCGCGGGCTCTCTCGCGGCGATGGCCGCTGCGGTCTGTCAGTACCAGCTCGCCACCGTCACCGGCCTCGACCTCTCTCTTCCGCTCCTCGGCATTCCCCGCTATCAGCTCGCCGGAATGGTCGTGGTCCTCGCGCTCACGGGCCTCAATGTCCTCAGCGTGCGGCTGACATCCTGGGCGCAGACCGCGCTCACAGCGGTTCCGATGGTGCTGCTGATTGGTCTGTCGGTGTGGGGGCTGGTGGGGGAGGGCGCTGGCGGCGGCATGGTCGAGGCTCCGACCGGACTGCTCAAGGCCTGGATGGCGATCTACTTCACCTACGCTGGCTGGCCGGCGGTGATCTATGTCGCCGGAGAGGTGCGAGATCCCGATCGCAGCCTGCCCGTGGGGCTCATCGGCGGCACGGCCCTCATCACCGCGCTCTATCTCCTGCTGTGCATGGCGATGGTCCATGTCCTCGGAATGCCCGGCCTGGCGGGTGCTGGAGAGTCCGGCTCTGCGATGGCTGCGGTCCTGCTCCCGAACGGCGCGGTGATCATGAGCGGGCTGGTGGCGCTGGCCCTGCTGGCCTCGATCAACGGCACTGCGCTGGGTGGAGCACGGGTGGCGCTGGCGATGGCACAGCAGGGAGTCCTGCCGGCAGCGCTGGCTGCACGGACCGGCGGTGTGCCCACTCGTGCGCTGTGGGTGCAGGCCGGAATCGCCTGCCTGCTGCTGCTGACCGGTGGCTTCTCTACCATCCTCAGCATCACCACCCTGGCGATGATGCTCATCGGCTCTCTGACCGTCATCTCTGCGCTCATTCTCCATGCCCGAGGCGAGCGCGGGAGCTTCTCGGCACCGCTCTGGCCGCTGCCGGCGCTGGTCTACTTGACTTCCAGTCTTGCCGCGGTTGTGCTGCTGGTGCTTCAGAGCGATGGGCTGCTTGAGCCCCTGCTTGGGGTCATCGCATTCGTTGTTGTTGCTGGGCTTCTGGCGATCCGCGGCCGATCTGAAGCGCTGTCGAAGCCCTGACACGACAGCCGAAAAAATCCGGGTATATATCGGGAGTCATGATTCTCCCCCTACTCCTCATTGGTTGTGCAGACTCCGTCGCTGTGGATGACTCCGCAAAAGGAGAGTTCATCATCGGCGGTGTGATCAGCACTCAGGTCGTCGATCCCTACAGCTACGCCAGCCGCTGTCCGGCGACCGGGCTTGTTGAGATCGTGCTGCGGACCGCAGCCAACGAAGAGATGATCGTCTCCATGCCTCCGCTGGAGCCCGATGCCCTCACCGCGCAGACCTGGTTTGCGGACTCTGGCTTTGACTTCAGCTATGTCGCCGATCCGATCAACCCTGGCGACTGGCTGGAGGCTGCTGAGGGAAAGCTGCTCCTGGACCTCTTCGAGATACCTGGCGGTCGGGTCGCTGGACTGGTCGACATCTGGGGAAGCCTCACCTCCGTAGAGGGTGAGCTCATCGATCCGGACTACCACATCCGTGGAAGCTTCGACGTCCCCCGCACGGACCTCTGCGAGTAGCAGATCTGGTAGTCTCCAGGGCATGTCTGAGGCCACTGAAGACATCCCCTGGCGTTCGACGCTGGTTCTGTACAGCACCCTCGCCGGGCTGTGCAAGCTCATCCCCTTGCCGTTCATCGACGACATCATCCAGGGCTTCGTCGTTCGCCGGATGCTCAACCAGATCCTCGCTCACCACGACTGCGAGGCAGACAGCATCGCGCTGGACCGCCTGACCCGTGAGCGCACCGGCTGTCCGCTGGGCTGTCTGTACGCTCTCGTCCTGTATCCAATCAAGAAAATTCTTAAGAAGATATTCTTCTTCCTCGCTTTTAAGGACTTCTTGGATGAGTCCAGCAGGTGGTTCCACCGGGGATACCTTGTCCAGTTTGCAGCCCAAGGAAACCTGCTGACGGCCCGTGAGCTGTCCGATGAGCACCGGCTGTGGCCGGTCGCCCTCGCGATCGAGGAGACCTGCGCAGAGACGGACACGAAGCGTCTTACGGAGCTCCTTCGCCGCGCGTTCTCTGGGAGCCGGGCCTCGCTGCGGATTGCTGCACGGGGGCTCTGGACGATCGGGCGCACGGCTCGGAAGGATCCGGTGCCCGAGGCGGCTGTCGGGGCTGCGCTGGAGCAGGTCGAGTCTGATCCTGGAGACCTCGGGACTGCGCTGGAGGCATTCTCGACGGAGGTCTGGAAGGAGTCTGAGCACCTCGTGGCGCTGGAGCGGCGGTTCCTCGTCAAGCTCAAGGAGACCGCGAAGCGGTATCAGACCGGTCGGGTCGCAGAAGAGTAGCAGCACTCCGCTACCCGCAGTACTCCAGGCGCTTCAGCCCCCGCATCCTCTTGACCCGATACTCCACCCGGCTCGCCTCGCTGCGGGTCTCGTAGGGACCATACGCCGTGGCGACCACCCACGGTCGACCGGACCGCGTGGAGCGTGCGCCGCCGCTTTTCTCGCCGTTGTGTTGGGCTAGCCGGCGGTCGAGATCGGTGGTGATGCCCACATACGTTCGGCTCAGGCGCTCCGAGTGCAGCACGTAGACCTGCCAGCTCACGGGATCATCACGCCGGGGTTGAGGATGCCGTCTGGATCCAGCGCGGTCTTCAGGCGCCGCAGGACGTCAACCCCGACCGCCCCGAGCTCCTGAGGCATGAAGTCTCGTCGGACCCGCCCGATGCCGTGGTGGTGAGAGATGCCGCCGCCGGCTGCAGCGGTGGACTCCATGGTCCTCCGCCAGCACTCGGTGTACACCCGCTCCATCTCCGCGCGTGCTGCGGGCTGGGCGACGAAGGTGAAGTAGAGGTTGACCCCGGAGCGGTAGGCGTGGCTTGCGTGAGCGGAGACTGCGACGAGTTCGGGTACCTCGGACAGCGAGGCGGTCACGGCATCGTAGACGGCACCGATGCGACTCCAGGCTGCGGAGACCTCGATGGTGTCGACCACCAGACCGATGGCGGAGAGCTGTCCGAGGGTCGGGACGTGGTTTCGGACCGCCAGCCAGCTGTCGACAGCGGCGACGTCGGTCGCGGTGCCGGTGGTCTGACAGAGCACAGCACATCCGGCCTCCTGGGCCTCTACGAGTCCGGCGGGACCCTCGTGCAGCATCAGGAGGATGCAGCGACCGTCGGGGCACCAGGCATCAAACTGGCGACGGGTCTCGGCTGCGTCGTACAGCCGAACCACCGTCGGACGCCAGCCCTCTCGGAGGATGCGACGGATCGCATCGAGGCCATCGGTGAGGGTGGCGAAGTGGATCGCTGCGCCCCGAGAGGCTGCCGGCAGCGGACGCAGCGAGAAGGTGACTGTGGTGATGACCCCAGTGGTTCCTTCACTTCCGAGGAAAAGATGTCGCAGATCGGGGCCTGCGGCGGCGCGGGGAATACGCTTCGTGGTCAGGACCTGGCCGTCGGGAAGCACAACCTCCAGATCGAGCACGATGTCCTCGATGTTGCCGTAGCCAGTGGAGAGCTGTCCGGAGGCCCGAGTCGCGACCCAGCCGCCGACGCTGGACAGGGCAATGGACTGTGGCCAGTGTCCGATGGTCAGGCCAGCTTCCTGGCAGATGGCCTCGGCGACGTCGCCGCGTGTGCCCGCGAGGAAGGTCGCGGTGAGGTCCTCAGTGCTCAGTGAGACGAGGCCCGACATCTTCGCCGTCGACAGCACGACCTGATCGGCAGCGGTCGACACCCCGCCGACCACGCCAGAGCCGGCGCCAAACGGCACCACGCTCGCGCCGGCACGACGGCACAGCCGCAGGGTGGTCTGGACATCTGCGGTCGAGGCTGCGGCGACGACGGCGAGGGGACGCGGCGGCGGATCCCCACGCTGATCGCGGATCTGGGACAGCGCCCAGGCATCGTGACGGTGTGCGTCGAGGACATCGGGATCCAGGCACAGGCGGTCGTCGAGTGCATCGCGGAGGTCGTCGAGCAGGCTCATGGGGTCACGCTCCGGGCGTTGAGGATGCAGAACTGAGGGCCGCCGATGTGGGTAGAGAACGGGGACAGCTCGACCTCGCGAACCGTCAGGGTGACCGCTCCGGTCAGGCTGCCGAGGGCGGAGGGGTTGTACAGCGGCCCGCTCGGTCCGTCGGCATTCTGGAACACCATCCAAGTGCTCCCCTCGCTCTTGGTCCCAGGTGCGCCGGCTGAAGTCTGCAGGGTTCCGGTCATCACCTGCTCTGGTCCGACTGCGACGACGGTAGCCTCGGGAGTCACCGTGAGCACCTGCAGCATGCTGACCCGAAAGTGTGGCGCGGAGATGGCCTGTCCCTGCGGCTCATACCGCTCTCCGATGGCGGTCACGGCGATGTCCTCCAGCGGACGCCAGCAGTCTCGCGCGCGGTAGTCGATCAGCCACCGTGTGCCGTCAGCGCGCTCCAGCCATACGCCCTGGAGGCGCTTGCTGCTTGAGCGGGGGTCGATGCGGACTGTGGCTGAGAATTCGAGGGCCGTTCCCAGGGGATCGGAGGGGATGAGCATGGTGGCCTCCAGAGTCGGACTGGTGCAGGCGAGCAGGAGCAGCATCGCGAGATGATTGCACAGAAGTGCTGGACCGCGCAGGCCGGTGCGGCCGTTTGCGGGGGCGGTCTCTCTGTCAGTGTCCCACGCATCAGATGGCATCATGCAGTGCCCTGCCCCCTGGCGGGGCGGGGTCTCTGGGGCTGCCGCACAGTGTGGGTCTCCACCGTCAGCAGTCTCGTGCCATGGGGAACGGTGCGCGGCGCTGAATTCAGGCAATCGATCACAGCGAGCGCCGGCACCCTGCTGCGGGGAGGAGAGAGATGAAGACGCTTCTGTTGGTCACGCTCGCCGGCTCACTGTTTGCGATGGTCTGTGCCGGTCAGGCGCAACCCAGCATCACGGTGAACCTCTCCAGCGCTGACGGCCTGGCGGTCGGTCAGCCCGTTCAGCTCAACGGAATTGACCTCGGTGAGGTCTCCGCCGTGGGCTTTCCAGGAGGGCCCTGATGGGGGCGCTGCGGAGCGGTCGATCCACACAGCGGACCTGCCGCACCTCGATCCGGGAACCCCCTTCGTGGTGACGCGCAGCAAGGATCAGGGGCCGATGAGGGTGATGGTCGCCTCCAACCTCTGCACAGAGACACCGCAGGGGCTGGCGGATGGTGCTGTGCTGGAGGGGTACGCTGGTCCCATGGCTCAGGTGATGGTCCAGGCCAGCCGTGACCGACCAGAGTGTGTCGCTGCGCTGGTCGAGGGACTGCTGAGGGATCTCCAGGACGCCGCGATGCCGCTTGAGGACCGCTTCACTCCGCCGCCGCAGTAGCCTCGGAGAGGTTGGCCTCCAGGAACGTCACCAGGCTGCCGCCCATCACCGCTGCGATGGTCTCCGTGAAGGCGTCGGCCTTCAGCAGGACCTGGGTGAGGTCTCGGGGGCCCCGGGGCAGCACGAGGTTGACCCGAGCATGACCACGGCTGCCGCCATGAGCGATCTCCATCGCATGCGGGCTCCTGTCGAGGCACGGTATCAACCGGATAAGCTCCCACCATGCACACAACCCACGCCGTCTGCCTGCTGGTCCGCGATGATGCCGGTCGCATTCTCACCATCTCTCGCCCCCACGAGCGCACCGACGTGGGGCTGATCGGCGGCGGAGTGGAGCCGGAGGATTTGGGTGCAGATGAGGAGACCACCCTCAAGAACGCGATCATCCGAGAGGCTAAAGAGGAAGCGGGGCTCTCGCTGTCCGCCGAGCACCTTCGCGCCGTGTTCATCGCGAGAGCCCGCACTCGAATCGCGGTGACGTTCGTCTGTGACGTTGACCCAGGGACTCCGACGCTCGGAGTCAACGAGGAGGGCGTGGTCTCCTGGTCACCGCAAGATGCGCTGCTGGCTGGGAGCTTTGGTGACTACAATCGTGCTCTCTTTTCGGCGGTTCGTGATACACCGCGCCGGGAGGTTTCGATGCCAGATGCAACCGAGCCTGCGGGGCTGGATGAGTCCTCAGAGTTCCGCGAAGAAGAACTGGTCGAGCTGGAAGACGAGGACGGCTCCTGCCGTGTCTTTGCGCTGCTGGCGGTCGTGGAGATTGATGGACAGAACTTTGCGATGCTCTCTCCACATGCGTCCATGACGTCTGATGACGACGACGAGCCGCTGGAGATCGCCCTGTTCGCCTACGAAGAGGATGCCGGGGGCGCGACCTACAGCGACATCGAGGACGAGGGGCTGTTTGCCCGTGTCCAGGAGTACTGCATCGCGCTGCTCCGCGATGAAGTGTAGGACAGGCTCGTTGTGCCCCTGAAGCACAGTCGAATGGTCCTTGAGGCCTCGCCAGAGAACAAGCTCAAGGTCGAGAAGCGTGTCCATCGGCTGATCCCGGTGTTTCGTGGTTCGCTCTGGCCCTGGCATCGGGTGACATCAGAGGGCTGGGAGAATGTCCCCCGGTCCGGCCCGGTGCTGGTGCTCTCCAACCACGTCGGGATGCTCGATCCGATCACCCTCATCATCGCGGCGAAGCGGCAGGTCCACTTCCTCGCCACCCGCTCGCTGATGCAGGAGCCGGTGATCTCGCGGGTGCTCCAGATTGCAGCGGTGGTGCCCCGAAAGAAGCTCGCCTCGGACATGAAGTCCATCCGACGCCTCAAGGCATGGGCCGAAGAGGGCGCCGCGATCGGCCTGTTCCCGGAGGGGCTGCGGACCTGGGATGGCCACAACAGCGATGTGCTCCCAGGCATCGAGAAGCTGATCCGCCTGATGGGCGTTCCGGTGGTCACCGCCCGACTCATCAACGCCTACCGTCAGGCCCCCCGCTGGGGGGCGGCGATGCGCCATGGTCGGGTCCACGTCGAATTCGATCCGCCTCGGGACTTTGGCCGTCGCCCCAACCTCAAGGAGCTCCGCCAGTACGTCATCGAGCGCACTCGGGTTGACCCGCTGCAGGGCTGGTCGGTGCGGGGGCGTCGGCTGGCGGAGGGGGTGGAGAACGTCTTGTATGCCTGTCCAGCTTGTGGCGTCGTCGAGGGCCTCCGATCTCAGGGCAACACCACGACCTGCCAGCACTGTGCCTCATCCTGGCGGCTCGACTCCGACCACGTCCTGCACGGCAGCAGCGGCTCGCTCCCGCTCGGAGAAGCCCTACAGCAGCAGTCTGCGCGCCTCTCGGAGACCTGGATCGCCGATGCGAGCCAGCACCGCCGAGACGGAACGGTCCTGCTCAGCGACCCGGCGACCCTGTTCGACGTCAGCGGCGACGAGATGCATACCATCGCTGACGGGCGTCTGCGGCTGACCGATGAGACGATGTCGATGGTTGCGCCCAGCGGCGAGGCTGCCTGGTCGGTGCCGCTGTCCGACATCACGGTCGCGACCGTCGACATGCGGCGTCGGCTTCAGTTTCGGACGAAGTCGCAGGCCATCGAGCTGTCCATGGCCGAGGAGTCGGTCGTGAAGTGGGTCCACTTCGTCAACCACTGGCGCAAGCAGGCCTGACCGCACGGAACGGGTGCGGTCAGCCGGCGGCGGCTGGGCTCAGTTGATGCTCGGGCACCAGATCGGGACCGCCTCGGAGAACGACACCGCGCCGCTGAGTCCGCTGACGGTGTAGCTCCCCCAGGCTGTGCGCACGTCTTCGTTCTGCTCGTCGATGTGATCGATGGTGAAGCTGACGGTGTCGCTGGCGCTGGAGGCAAAGTAGTTTCCGTTGCCGCCGGCCTCTTCCTGGAGCTTCACGGTGACCGCCGAGGCGTCGTAGGTGCCAGTGCCGTCGAGCGTGCCGAGCATCTGGCCGACGAGCACGAAGAAGTGACTGTCGGAGGAGTCTCGCCAGAAGATGCTGAAGTTTGACGAGCCCAGCGGGTTGCTACACGAGACCTCGTCGAAGCTCAGCGTGCCGGTGTACTCCCCGGAGACGGTGATGGTGAACGGCCGCGGATCGTCGGGCATGTCGGCATCGGCGTCGGTGTCGGCGTCGGTGTCGGCATCCGAGTCGGCGTCGGTGTCGGCGTCGGTGTCGGCGTCGGCCTCGGCGGGTGGGGTGGCAGAGTCAGGGGCATCGTTGTCGCCGCAGCCGACGGCGAGCAGCAGGAGGATAGTGGTGCGCATCGCTGGACTATAGCGCGCTTATGCCGAGCCGAGCCCAGCGAATCGCGCCCCGAGCGCTGGGATGCTTCGAGCCGGCCATGGGGCATCCGGTCGGCAACCGCAGATGCGGCGGCGGTCGGCTTGAGTCCTGTGGACACGTCGTCCGCGCCGTCTCCTGCTCAAGTGGCTATAATCCCAGCCATGTATCGACTTCTTCCCCTCCTGACTGTGGGCTGCACCGTTGGCTTGGATACCACCCTCATCGCGGGCACAGATGGCGATGAGGGCGAGGACACGACCGACACCACCACCGACGGCGACGGCGACGGCTTCTCGATAGAGGACGGCGACTGCGACGACACCGACGCAGAGAGCTACCCCGGCGGTGTGGAGATCTGTGACGGCGCGGACAACGACTGCGACGAACTCATCGACGAAGAGGACGACGACCTCACCGCTGGCACCGTGTTCTATGCCGATGCAGACGGCGACGGCTACGGCGATGCCAGCAGCCCCCGGACCCTCTGCTACCCGATCTTGGGCTACACCCAGAACACCCTGGACTGCGACGACGACGATCCCACTGAGCCGGTCGTCGTCGATCAGCTCACCGGCTCACCCACCGGGCTCGGCTCCATCGATGCCCCCCTCGAGACCATCCAAGGCGGGATCACCACCGCCACGTCTTGCGTCGCGGTCTATCCAGGCACCTACACCGAGTCGGTCACCTTCGACGGCAAAGACCTCTACGTCTTCGGGGTCGAGGGGGCTGAGCAGACCATCATCGACGCCACCGGCCAGGGCAGCTCGGTGGTCCGGTTCACCATCGCGGAGTCCGAGGAGGCCATCCTCGAGGGCTTCACCCTCACCGGCGGCACCGGTCGGTTCTCCCAGGAGACCACCTCCTGGGCCTGCACCTCGATGTATGACTGCACCGAGTACTTCGACATCTACTGCGGCGGCGGTGTGTTCATCTCCGGAGCGGATCCGACCCTCCGGGACCTGGTGATCACAGACAACATCTTGCCGGATGCCGCCTCAAGCTCTGACGGCATCGACTCCTGGTACACCGACTCCTACGGCGGCGGGATCTGTGTGGAGAACGGCACCGCCGGAATTACCGACGTCACCATCTCTGGAAACCACGCCGATCAGGGCGGGGGGGTGTTCGTCGATCTCAGCTCTGCGGTGAGCCTCACGCGGGCCTGGCTGAGCAGCAACACCGCCACCGACGGCGCCGGCGTGATGGTGCTCGGCGGCAGCCTCTTCGCGACCAACACCGGCTTCATCGGCAACATCGCCAGCGACTCTGGTGGCTGCATCGCGACGGATGAAGGCGGAAACATCACCGGCAACTGGCTGGTGATGTCGCAGTGCAGTGCCCTCGAGGGGGGCGGAGCCTGGGTCGGACCCGCCAGCACCCTGTCGCTGACCAGCAGCATCGCCTACCAGCTCAGCGGCGGCGGCGGCCTGGCCGGACTCGGCTCCTCCAGCTTCAGCGGCACCTACAACAACCTCTACGACAACATCGGCGCCGACTACATCGGCCTGTCAGAGCCCACTGATGGCACCTCCATTGCCCTCGATCCGATGTTCGTCTCCCCGGTCCTGCCCGGCGACTGGCACCTCTCCGATGGCTCCCCGAGCATCGACGCGGGCTCCGCCTCGGCCACCGATCTCGACGGCACCCGCTCCGACCAGGGGATCTACGGTGGCCCGGAGTCCTGGGCAGAGTGATACAGGGACCGCTCGGAGGCGTGATGATCTGGATGGTGCTGGCTGGCTGTGGAGGCGAGGAGAGCGCCTCCGATGAGCTGTGGGACAACCCCGGCGCAGAGGACTCCGCCTCTCAGGCGGCCGCTGCGGCGCTGAGCTGGTGCCAGGATGCGTGGCAGTCGGACGCCCATGTCGTCAGCGTCTTTCGGCTCCCGGACACCTCCTGGTCGGTGGTGACCTTCTCGGAGACGGACCCGGACAGCATCTGCAATTGGAGCGCCTACATCTCCCTGGACGCGGATCCCAGCGGAGAGATCAGCCCGTCAGAGGAGTACGATCCGGGCTGGGACTACACCGCCGCAGACACCATCTCGGGCTGGGGCTTCGACAGCGATGCTGCGATGACGGACCTCGGGCTTGGAGAGCACGACTTCTTCTGGCTCACCCCCGCCGGTCATCGTCGGCAGGTGGGCTATTCAGAGGAGCTGTCCGGACTCGACGACGACGTCCCGGTCATTCTGGCTGCAGAGGGCATGAGCGGTCCGGACTACTACCTGCTCGATGGTCGGACCGGCGCGCCGCTGAACTGAGTCGCTCTTTACGGGGTGAGCTACTTGCAGAGCGGGTCTGCCAGGACGCTGGTGTCTGCTCCAAACAGCATGCAGTCGGTGGCGGTGGTGTCGCTGAAGACCATCATCCGAGCGGCCCAGGTGCTCGCCCAGGCACCATCGCAGGTGAACATGGAGCTGACGTTGGGGATCTGATCGGACTCTGACGCGGCGACCGCCAGCTGGAGGCTCCAGGTCTGCTGGGTGCCGTCCCAGTCGATCGACAGCATGCGGTCATGCAGCTCGTAGTACGCATCTTCGACGCGGACGATCTCCAGGGTCACGGTGCCAGATTCGCCGCTGGTCCAGGCCTCAAAGTCACCCTCGCCGCCCGCACAGCCCCAGCCACCGCCAAGGAACATGTCCGCGTCGGTGTCGGCATCGGTGTCGGTGTCGGCATCGGTGTCGGTGTCGGTGTCGGTGTCGGCATCGGTGTCGGCATCGGTGTCCGCATCGGTGTCCGCATCGGCCTCGGCGTCAATACCGGAGGTGTCTTTGTCATCGCAGGCAGCGGAGAGCATCAGGAGAAAGGAGGTTCGCATGCTCAGAGCGTAGCGCATGCGTCCGTCCGACCCTGACTCAACCAGTCGACCACCAGAGACTCAAAACATCAACGGAACGAAGGCAACAATCAGGAGCGCGACGCCCATGACAAGCATCGGGACGAGGATGTGTCGGTATCGACCCCAGAAGCCGGCGATGTTCTCGTTCTCCAGCTCCGCGTCCGCGCCGATGACCTGACGGGCGAGGAGGTGGTTGAGCGAGACGGGCGGTGTGAGGTAGCCAAGCTCAAAGGCGACCAAGACCATCATCCAGAAGTGCACCGGGTCGATGCCGTTGCGGTAGGCGACCTGCGCGACGGTGATGGAGACGAGGATGACAGCGCCCATGGCGTCCATGGTCATGCCGACGATGACCATCGTCACCACCAGGACCGCCATGGTGATGGTCGGCGAGCCGAAGCTGTGGGGCACCAGCTCCATGACCTCCATGCGCTCGATGACGCCGCCGAGGCAGACGCTGGCGCACATCAGGAACATCAGCGCCCCCATGTGCTCGGCAGACTCGCTGGTCGCCCGCATGATGTTCGGCCCGATCTTGCCCTTGAAGCGAGAGCGACCGGTCTTGAACTCATAGGCGAGCATCGCCAGGAGCATCAGCGGCAGGATGACCGGCGCGGTGCGCTCGTTGAGGGTGGTGTCCAGCAGCAGCCAGTAGCCCACCAGCACGCCCCCACCGATCAGCAGGTAGGGGACCACCGTCCGCATCGCCGCGCCAGACTCGGGCAGGGCCTCGGACAGCGCGCGGACCTGGTAGCGGTCCTTGTTCAGCAGGATCACCGCGACCAGGAAGATCAGCGCGGTCAGCCCAAAGACGAGGAAGCCCTTCTCGAACAGCTGATCGGTGGTGACCTCGTTGTTCAGCGCTGCGATCAGCACCACCACCAGACAGGGCCGCAGCACGACCCCGAGGCTGCCGGACATCGCGGTGAACATGACCGCGTCCTGCTTGCTGCTGCCGGCTCGGCGAAGCTCCTCGAAGATCACCGCACCAGCCGCGATGACGAAGATGCCGGAGGCCCCGGAGTAGGCGGTGGGGATCGCAGCGAGCACGACCACCAGCCAGCCGAGGATCATCGGCGGCAGGCCCCAGGGGCGCAGCACGTCGAACACCCGCATGGCGATGGCGGACCGCTCCAGCAGCATGCCCGACCAGACGTACAGCGCGACCGCGAGGTAGATCGTGGGGAACTGGGCGAACTTGTGGATGTAGATCGCCTGGCCGGAGGTGTGGCCCTCGCCGAGCAGGAAGTAGGCTCCCGATGCAATCGCCATGAAGGCGTACAGCGGGATGCACAGGAGCGCCCGTCCGATGCCTCCGCCGGTCGTGGTGCCGTCGGGCGGACGGAGGATGTTGCTGATGTTGATGAGGGCCAGCAGCGTGAACCCGGTCGCCCAGATCACCGGCAGCGCGGCGTTGTCGGACTCAATGGTCAGGCCGGCCTGCACCCGCCAGTTGGCGAACGCGGAGAAGGCAAGCAGGAGATGAGCGAGGAGCTGCGCGCCCTGGCTGACGGTGTGCTCCAGCCGGGTGATCGGACGGCGCAGCTTGATGTGCGCCCGCAGCACAGTGACCTGGAGGCCGCCCAGCAGCAGCACGAACGACAGCAGATGCTTTCGGTAGGGGAACCGGGCGAGGCTGGCGAAGAACAATTCGACGGCCCGGTAGGCCTTGATGCTGGGGGTGATCGTCTCCAGATCGGCGGTGTACTCCGCATGCTCCATGCTGCAGCGGCTCAGCAGCGCCTCGGCCTGCTCACAGCTGATCGCATCGGGGGCGGCAGCGGGCGCAGCGAACGGATCGCCGTCGCCGAAGGGGTTGTCGTCCTCGCCGCCGAACGGATCCTCGCCGCCGTCGCCGAAGGGGTTGTCTCCGCTGCCGCCGAACGGATCGGCGTCTCCTGCCGGGGGAGCGTCGCCGAAGGGGTTGTCGCCGCCGCCAAATGGGTCCTCGCTCGGAGCCTCTCCGAACGGGTTGTCACCGCCGCCAAATGGATCGTCGCTGTCACCAGGAGGGGCTGCCGGCTGCGGTGCGATCGCCACACAGGTCGCCTTCTTCTGCTCGGCCTCTTCCAGCACGCACAGCGGCGGCTGGGGATCGCGGCGCAGCTCGAGGGCGTAGCCCGGCCACACGCGATCACCGAGGCTGACCAGCCGGGCATCGACCTTGTCGGCGGTCTCCAGCATCAGCAGACCGCCGAGCACTATCAGGACAGCCGGCGTGATCAGCCGGCTGAGGAACGGGCGAGCGTGTTCGGCTGACACTGCGGCGGCCTCTCAGGGGGGATTCAGGACACCGTACCAGAGGCCGGATGCGCTACTCCACCGGGGAGGCGCATTCCCAGCGAGAGCTGTCGGCATTGCAGCGCGCGAGGCGGAGCAGGCGAAGGACATCGCTGTCGTAGCTGCCCTTGTCGCGAAGCTCAAGACGGAGGCGCTGCATGGCGCGCTCGAACTCTTCGATCTGGCTGGCCTCCATGGTCGACCAGTAGCTCGACTTGATCTCACCCTCGGCCTTGTTGACGGTCTGCATGGCGACGTCGAACTGGCTGGCGACGAAGGTGCGAGAGCTGGTGCCAAAGCCTGCAGGGAAGGCTGTGGGGTTGATGACGATCTGCATCGTCACCTGGAGCAGCGGGTACTTCACCACCGCGCCGCCGCTCTCCAGGCCATGCCACAGCTCGAACGGCGTGTAGGCGGAGGCGGGGACGAAGGTCGCGGCGACGTCGCCGTTGTTGAACGCGCCGGAGACGGAGGAGAGGTTGACTGGGACCGCCACGCCGCCGATGCGCTCGACGACGAGCAGGGAGGTGGCGTCGTACTCCATCGCCGCGATGCGCTTGCCGGCGAAGTCGGTGATGTCGTTGATCTCCCGATCCCGCACGAAGGCATAGACCGCGCCGAGTGGGTAGACCCCGGCGGTCTCGTAGCTGCCGGAGGTGAACATCGAGGCATACCGCGCGTTGGTCTGCACGGTGTTCAGCACGCTCTTGAGCATGGTGTAGTTGGGGATCCCGGAGAGCGCCTCGAGCGTGTAGGCCGAGCGGTTGAACTTCTGGAGCCGCACACCGGTCGCCGCCACGCCGTCACACTTGCCCGCAGTGAAGTCGTTCACCGCGGTCTCTTCGTCCGTGTAGGGCTTCAGCTCCAGGGTCACGCCTTGGCCGGCTGCGTTGAGCTTGTAGGACTCCATCCAGTCGAACACAAAGCCCGTCCTCCCTGCTGGATCGTAGACACAGAGGGTCTGCGCCTGCGCGGTGGAGGAGGCTGCGGCGAGGAGAAGTCCGGTGAAGAATGCAGGCATTACTGATGGTCTCCAGGGGCACCCTCGGGCGCCTCGTCTTGTGGGGAATTCGGTTCTGCGAAGGGGTCATCGCCGCCGAATGGGTCGCTGCCGCCGAACGGATCGCTGCCGCCGAACGGGTCCTCTCCTCCGACACTTGAGGCTCCCGGAGTCGTCCCGAAGGTCATGGTCCGGTGACCATTGGTTGCAATCCAGAGCTGGTCGGACTCAAACAGGCTGACGGAGAAGGCGTAGGTGTCCAGCAGCAGCCAGGCTGGGTCGCCGCCTTCAGACTGTGCGGCACCATGGGCGGCGAGCCCGGCCTCGACGATGTCTGTGCGGCCGGCGTTGGCGGCGGTGAACACCTGGAGGGAGCGGGCGATGCGCACGCCGTCGGCGTCTCCGCGCGCGGTGGCGGTCTCAAACAGCGCCCAGGGATCGACGTCCTCGGGGCCGGAGCCGGGCACGGTGGCCCAGGCGCTGGCCTTGAGCGCATCGGGCACCCCCCACCAGGCATCGGAGTCCAGGCACTCGGCGGCGCGCGCGACATCGAGGATGGTGCTCTGCGGGACACCGACGGCGGTTCCGCCAGCGGCATCGGTGATGACCGCGAGATCTCCAGCGACGAGGCCAAACAGGAACAGGGCTTGCTCGTCCTCGGACATCCTCGGGCACTCGGTGCCGTAGACGTCCACGGCGTTGAGCCAGGCCCTGTAGTAGCGGCTGGCAGCGCGCGCGTAGAGGCGCTGGGCCCGGATCCGGGCGTCGGTGGCCTCAGCGGCCATTGCCGAGCCGAGGCTGGCGTGGTTGGCGAGGATGATCTGACCCGCCAGCTTGGCCTCGCGTGCCTCCATCTCTGCGCAGATTCCAGCGGCACCGCTGCTGAGGATGAGTGCCTTCTTAGCCGGCTTCCGTGGGAGGGAAGCGCCGACGCCGGAGGTGATGGTGTTGCCGAAGTGGCAGGCCATGTCCAGGTCAGCATCCTGCATCATGGCCGGGATCACCTTCTTGACGGTGAACCGGTTGAGCGAAGCAGAGCAGCCCATCAGGAGGGTGCAGGCGAGAACAGCAGGGGAGGCGTAGGAAGGCATCGATGGAGCGTATATCCACCTGAGGCATAGCCGGCGGGTGTGAACCTGAGGTGAAGCGTCCGTGCGGACGCTGTGCAGGGGCTCTGGGCAGCGCGCGGCGCGGCTCCAGGTCGGACCGTTCATCCCGGACAGCACCGGCTCAGGCATCTTGTGGCGGAGACCACCCGCCCGACGGGCCCTTGGGTGCGTGGCCTCTGCCGGCGGTGGCTCTCCGACCACAAAATACGCGCGACAGACCGTGGAGCCCTGCGTGCAGCAGGCCGCCTGTTGGCGCCTCCGATGCGTGCAGCCTTCACCAGCCGGCGGCTCCACGCCTCATGAGGCATCATCCAGCGGCCCAGCCCCCCACCCGGCGCCCACCTCTCGGCAGCAGCGAGCGCCTACCGGCGCGCGGTGATCCCCAGCGAGCCGGCCTCTCGGTAGCCCACATAGATCGCGTAGGTCGGGTACCACTTGCTGGGCGTAAACTCCGCCTCCGTCTTCACCGGGCGACGATCGATCACCCGGAAGGTCTGCACGTCCTTCCACCCCGCCGCCGTCGCCATCGCCTTGAAGTCAGCCTCAGAGAGCAGGTGAACCTCGACGTCGAGCGCATCCTTCCAGACCGGACCGGCTGGGTTCTCGGCGAACAGATCGACCATGATGCCCAGCCGTCCTCCGGGGCGGCTGACCCGCGCCCACTCCACCAGCGCGGCTGCGGGGTCAGGGTAGTAGTAGAGGCTCTCGACGCTGAGGACGGCCGAGAAGTGCTGATCCCCAAACGGCAGGCGCTCTCCAGGAGATACCGCAAAGGATGCCGGCATGTCCGCAGCGGTGAGTTGCTGTGCTCGGGCGACCATCTCCGGCGAGATGTCGACGCCAGACCCTCCGCCGGCACCGCGCTCCAGCATCCAGCGAACCGCCCAGCCGTTGCCGCAGCCGACGTCGAGCACCCGATCTTCATCGGTGAGCTTCCAGCGGTCGAGGATCTGCTCGGTTGCGTCTCGGTGACCGTCGGCCATGGACTCCGCCCGCCCGTTGGTCGCCCACTGATCAAATTCTGCTGCGGCTGCCATCTCCATCTGGTTGCTCATTGTCACATGCCTGTTGTCTTGGAGGTTGAGGAGGATGGGCTATCCCCCGGATACCCATTGAGGAAGTGTAATGCTCACCCTGTTCCTGCTTACCAGCTGCGCGGACAAGGCCGCGCAGTCGGTCGATACTGGCACCCCAGAGACCATTCCCGCTGACACCAGCGCTCCAGGTGCAGATCCGACGGACTCTGGAGATACCCCAGACACCGACGACACCGGCACGGTCGAGCCCGCTCCGTCGGGGTGTGATGCGGAGCGTCCGCAGGATGACACGGAGGACTTCGCCGGCCAGTACGCCATCGACCGGTTCACGGTGACGCTGTCTGCCGCCGGAGCGCTCTCCGTTACCCACGACGACGACACCCCCCGCGTGCTCTTCGAGCCGCCGGCTGATGGGGCCTGGCTGCATGCCGGATCGGCAGAGATGACGGCCGAGGAGCACCAGGGTTCTTTTGATATCGACGAGGGCATCACCTCTCGCTGCGCTGGGCTGTCGCTCACGCAGGTGGCCTACGGAGAGGCGTCGCTGTGGATTGATGGCGGGTTCTCCGACTGCGATCTCACCTTCACCGCGCGGCTCTGTCAGGTCGGAGAGGGCCGTCTGTCGGTGCAGATCGAGTCGCCCGACGCCGACTACCTCACCCTGCGTCCGGCCTCAGACGCCGACGAGATGATCTTCGGCATGGGCGAGCAGTTCCCACACGAGACCCTCGATCTCAAGGGCCGCATCATCCCTGCGCTCTCTCAAGAGGGCGGCATCGGGCGGGGACACAGCCTCATCACCCCGGTCGTCGAGCTGGCCAGCGAGGGCTCGGGTGGCTCCGAGGAGACCACCTACTACGCCGCTCCCCACTACCTCACCAGCGACCTGCGCTCGGTCTTCTTGGAGGACACGGAGTACGCCGTCTTCGACTTCTCTGCGGCGGAGCACACGGAGATTCGCCTGTTCTCCAGTCAGATGACCGCCCAGGTGCTCTATGGGGACGAGCCGCTGGCCCTCATCGAGCGGTTCACCGACCATGCCGGACGGATGCCGGCGCTTCCAGACTGGGTCAACGGCGGCGCCATCGTTGCCCTGGCCCGCGACTTTGACGAGAGCGCGGAGATTGTCTCGGACCTGCTGGAGGCGGGTGCTGAGATCGGCGGGATCTGGAACCAGACATGGTCGGGCGTCAACGAGACCTATATCGGCGAGCAGGTGCTATGGAACTGGACCGTCGGCGATCCCGAGGGCTGGAGTGCCTGGGTGGATGGCCTCGAAGCCGATGGAATTCGCCCCCTCTGCTACGTCAACTCGATGTTCCTCGACGTCTCCGACCGCGACGTCTCTCGCAACCTGTTTGCCGAGGGGGAGGCCGCCGGTCACTTCGTGCGCGACGCGGACGGCGAGACCTACATGCTGCCGATCACCGCCTTCGAGGTCGCCCTGCTCGACCTGACCAGCGCGGATGCCCGAGACTGGATGAAGACGGTCATCACCGACGAGATGATCGACACCGCCCGGTGCAGCGGCTGGATGGCCGACTTCGCCGAGGCCCTGCCGTTTGATGCGCAGCTCTCCTCCGGCGAGCCCGCCAGCAGTGTCCACAACGCCTACCCCGTTCAGTGGGCCCAGCTGAACCGCGAGGCCATCGAGGAGGCGGGCATGCTCGGTGAGGTCGTCTTCTTCAACCGCGCCGGCTACACGACCACCCCGGCCCACTCCACCCTGGTCTGGGAAGGCGACCAGCTGACGACCTGGGATGCTGAGGATGGCCTGGTCTCTGCCATCCACGGTCTCATCAGCAGCGGGCTGTCCGGTGTCGCGCTCAACCACTCCGACATCGGCGGCTACACCTCCCTGAGCCTCTATGGCCTCGGCTATGACCGCGAGAGCGAGCTGCTCAAGCGCTGGGCGGAGCTGAGCGCATTCACCGCGGTCATGCGCACCCATGAGGGCAACCAGCCCGACTACAACGCCCAGGTCTACGACGAGGACGAGCGAGACCACTTCGCGCGGATGACGCAGGTCTACGCCGCGCTCGCCTTCTACCGCGAGGAGCTGTTCGTCGATGCCACCGAGCGCGGCTGGCCGCTCGTCCGCGCCCTCTGGCTGCACTACCCCGACGATGCCCCCTCGTATGCGGTCTCCGATCAGTTCTTGCTCGGCAGCGAGATCCTGGTCGCGCCGATCAAGAACAAGTGCTGGACCTGGCCGTGGTGCCCCTACGACAAGGAGCTGTACCTGCCGCCAGGGGAGTGGACCCACGTCTGGACCGGCGAGACCTACGGCGACGTCGCGGAGGGACAGACCATCACCGTCCCCGCTGACATCGGAGAGCCCGCGGTGTTTTACCGGGCGGGCTCTGCGGTCGGGGCGCAATTCGTCAGCAACCTGGAGGATGTCGGCGTCTTGTAGGCTTCGGGGCTTCGGGCGCGCGGGCTACTTCTGGGCCACATCCCACTTCACCCGGTCCGCGCTCGCCCGAAACGCCGCCTCGTCGGAGACCACCGCCTTGCGCTCGCCCTCCACGGCGTCGAGGAAGTAGACGAAGTCGAGCTGTCGGTCGGGATCGTCCGCCTGCTGGGCGTAGAACTCCGCCAGCGTGTTGGCCGGCAGCGTCTTGCGTCCGGCGACCTCGATGAGCGGGATGTTCAGTCCCGCCTTTCCTGCCGCCGGTCGATACGCGCGCCACACCAGCTCGGTGCAGACCAGGGCGTGGTCTGTGGCGAAGTCGAAGTCGAAGTCGTAGGGTTTGTCGGCCTGGGTGAAGGCGTACGCGATCGCCTGGGCCTTGGCGAGGTTGGAGAGCCGTGGACGGAGGGCGACGAGGTAGTCTCCGGCGGCGTGGCTCATCGTGTTGAGCACCACCCCCTCGCTGATCGCCTCGATGACCCGGTAGCTCTCTTCCCCATGGCCGAGCTGGTAGAGGAGGGTCGGGGTCGGGGCGATCATCTGGAGGTACTGCATGAAGGTCACCGGCATGCCGGTCTCTTCGCGGAGCCAGGCGGAGACCTCTGGATCGTCCGCCATCGCAGCGATGAGCTTGTCGGGGTCGCCGAGGTAGATGAGGGCGTGGGGCCAGAAGCCCGGCAGCCCGACGTTGCTGAGGTACCAGTTCTTCCGAGACATCAGGATGTCACCGGGCTCTAAGTGTGGGTCCATCTCCTGCTGCTGTGCCTCGGTGATCAGGTACCAGCCGATCCGACGGACCCGAGTGTCCCCCAGGACCTCTGCGGCCTCCGCCTGGATCGGGTACCAGATCCGGCGGACCTCACGCTTCAGCAGCTGGGTGTCGGCACGGACCGTGAGGCTGGCCTGCTTCAGGGCACCGGTGGCATGGATGGTCTGGAGGTGCGCCTCGACATCTCGCCACAGCCAGCCCACTCCCAGGCCCATCGCCTCGCTGCGCCCCCCGACGGCCGCCTCCAGGAATTCGAGGTACTGGCTGCCGGCGATGACCCGTGCCTGATCCCGGCTGCCGAGCAGCTCCTGGCGGAACCGGCTGAAGCTGGACGCCGGCAGCCCGCGCTCGGGGCGGGGGACGTCGAGGAATTTCGTGGCGTTGGGGTTCTCCAGCACGAGGGTGCTGAACCGGGTCGCCTTCTCATACAGCGACAGCTCGGCGGCGAAGGTCAGCAGGAAGCTGCGGAGGTGATAGCTGCGCTCCACCCGAGAGGGGTCAAAGCGCCAGTAGTCTTCATAGAAGACGCGGATCTGATCGAGCGCAAAGGCGTAGCTGTACAGCGACTCCCATGCATCCAGCAGCATCACTTCTTCCGCTGCGCTCAGGACCTCCTCGCCCAGCGAGCCGTTGTCCTCCAGCCGAGCGAGCAGGTGCTCCATGCCGGCGTCGTGCTCCTGGTAGCGGGTGGTGTCCATCTCAAAGGCCGCCTCGAATTCGAGCGGGACCATCACGGTCAGCTCTGAGGGGCGCTCGGTGGCGTGGACCGCCAGCCGCAGCCCCAGCGCCAGGGTCGCCAGGACGAGGGCAAGCACCACCCGCTTGCGAAGCCGAGCGCCCTGATCGGTCTCTACGAATGCCTTCCCCCGCATCCACCGCCCCGCTGCGATCAGCAGGAGGGCGAAGATCGAAGCGGACAGGGTGAACCGCATCATGGACGGCACCAGCGGCACGCCCTGGTCAGCAGCGTAGAAGCCCGCCAGGGTGCCGAGCATCAGCGGGAAGATCACCTGACCGAGGAAGTCGAGGATGCGACCGATGCGGATGAGTCGAGGGTCTCGAGCGGACAGCGGAGCAGCTTCTTGCATCGCGTGAGCCTATGATAACTTTGGTAGGAAGTAGCCACTCTTGGTGCGCCACTGCCGATACTCGTCGCCGAATGTTGCCTCCAGCATCGCCTCCTCGTCCGGAATTCGCAGCGCGACCAGCAGGGCCAGCATGACCGCCGGCAGCAGCAGCACGATCAGGTTGGCGGTGAGCAGGCCGTAGCTGAGGATGAGCAGGGCGCCGCTGGTGTACATCGGGTGCCGAATCCGCGCGTAGGGACCATGCTGAATGAGGGTGTGGTCAGGACGGATCTCGAGACGAGGGGAGAAATTGGCACCCAGCGCAGCATGGACCCGCTCCAGCAGGACGAGCCCGATGATGCCGACGAGGAGGCCGGAGAGGCGTATGGCATCGGGGAGCAAGAGGTCGGCTACGGCGAGGTGTCCACCCAGCCACAGCACCGCAGACAGCAGCTGCGAGATCACGATTCCGGAGGTCAGGATGCGCTCTCGCCGGGAGGCAACACTGGTTCGCTCGATGCCGGTCCAGTGCTTTCGATGGTGCACCCGGATGGCCACGAAACTGCCGATGATGGCAGAGAACAAGAGCTTGTAGAGCATCAGGACTCACGGGTTGGATCGGCTGTACCGTCGGGTCGATAGCCCATCAGAGAGAAGTAGCCGGTCATCTTGGTGGAGAGCGTGTGGGCCTGCCGCGACAGCTCAGGCATCAGCACGCTGGCGCGAGGGCGGGGCGGTGTCTGGAGGGCGGGGATGGCGCCGAGATCGAGGAAGTCGAAGATGCGCTGGAGCTGCCCGGCGGGGTCCGCGCAGAGATCTTCGTAGCGCAGCGAGATGCGCCGACTGGCGTCGAGGATGCCGTGGTGCTCGACATAGTGCTGGTTGGCGGAGGCGACCCCGCCGGAGATCGAGCGGACATCCAGCCCCAGCGCGCCGGTGCCCAGCCAGCGGAAGATCAGCCGGGTGAGCGGGTTGGCCCACAGCCGCCGGTAGCGTCGGCTCAGCAGCGCGACATAGCCGTCCTGCTGGCGCGACCAGATCGCCCGGAACACGCCCACGGCAGACTGAATGACCCGAAACGGATGGCGGTGGATGAACACAAACCGCGCGTCGGGGAAGGCCTGTGCGAGGAAGGGAAAGTGAGCGTAGTCCCATGGGTTCTTCAAAAGGATGGGCCGACCGTCTTCCAGGACGGTGAGGATCTGAGAGAACAGCGGGAGGCTCTCGGGGGTCAGCCAGCTCTTGAATCCGTGGTTGTTGAGGATGTAGCAATACTCCTCTGGCAGCGAGGGACTGACCGCGATCCCGTCGCCCTTCCGCGCGGTGATTCCCTGATCCGTCAGCTGCCGACCCAGCGCGGCAGGACTGGCACCGTCGCGTCCCCAGGTGATGACGTGGAACGCAGTGAGGACCGAGAAGAGGCCCGTCTCCGCGAGGAGCTGGTAGAGCCAGGTCGTCCCGGACCGATGGTTCCCGAGGATGAAGGTGAGGGGAGGCACAGGGTCAGTCTTATCACCAGGGCCAGCGCGCTGCGGAAAGCCCTCGCGAGAGGGCCTGCAGGCCCGCGACCCGGTCATACTGGAGCATGCGCAGTGACGCCGGGGATCCGCTCGATCCCCGGTGTGGTCTCCTACGGACAGTCCGACAGCAGGTTCGCCGCCACGAGCGCCTGGATGGGAGAGCAGTGCTCGGTGGTCAGGGCGGTGTAGCTGTTGGTGAACTCACAGCGGCTCTTGCGGGCGACGGTCACTGCCTCCTCCGAGCGGTCGAACTCAAAGTCGGCCTTGCCCACGCTCTGGGTCAGCCCCTCAGGCGTGACCCGAGAGTAGCTCTGTCCGGCGGGGAAGGGACCACGGGCCTTCTTCCAGACCTCGTGGTGCTCGAATTCCAGGTTCAGCGACTCCCAGACCAGCGTGACGCCCCAGTAGCTGCGCCCTTCCGGGTTGCGACCCTCGGCGTACTCGTTGCGGAGGTGGCTGATCTTCAGCTCTCGGTCCTTGTACTCACCGGTCAGTATCCGCAGGGCATCGCCGCGGAATTCCGCGAGCTGCTCGTTGCGCTCCGGGGTGTCGGCGTCGTAGCCCCAGACCTGACAGGTGCCCGGCGGCATGGCGTCCTCAAGAACACCCTCGAACTTCGCCCGGAATTCCACTGCTGGGATCGCCTCGCAGCCCTCGACCACGCCCGCATCGCAGGCGAACTGGTAGCTGTTCAGCGCGAGGGTGGCGCGCTCGGGGAGGCCCTCTCCAGCCTGATAGGCCTTGCCGATGAAGTAGCAGGCGATTGGATCCTCCAGGACACAGGCCCGCTGGTACAGCTCGATGGACTTCGCCTGATCGATCTGCTGTCCGGACTCGCCCTTCTTGTAGATCTCCGCCAGACGTCCGCAGCTCGGGCCGTAGTCACCGTCGCAGCCCATGGAGAGCAGCCGCACGACCTCTCCTGGATCTGGGTCCACGCCGTCGCCGTCTCGGTACTTGACCGCCAGCCGGCTGCAGCTCTCGCCGTGTCCGACATCGCAGGCCCGGTACTGCATCGCCAGGGCCGTCTCGGGATCTTTCTCGACCCCGAGTCCCTGCTCGTACAGCGATGCCATCGCTGCGCAGCCCTCGCCGCTCTGCTTGCCGCAGGCGTCCTGGTAGATCTCCACCGCGCGCGGAAGGTCCTGAGCCATTCCGCGGCCCTGCTCTGCGAGCGTCCCGATGCCCACGCAGCCGAGCGTGTCGCCGCCGTCGCAGCCGAGGGTGAGGTAGCGCAGGCCATCGTCGAGATCCTCGACCATGATGCGGCCCTCCAGGAGGATCTGTCCCATCGCGGTGCAGGAGGGTGCGTACTGGGCCGCACAGGCCTGCTCCAGGAGGTTGACCGTTGCGTCAGGGTCGGCCTCGACGCCCTGGCCCTCCTGGTAGATGATCGCCATCCGGTGGCAGGCCGAGAGGTCGCCAGAAGCGCAGGCGGTCTTGTACAGGCCCAGCGCGACCGGTGCCGATCGGATCACGCCCTCGCCGCGCTCATAGAGCCGCGCGAGGGTCGCGCAGCTCTTTGCGTGGCGCTCTCCGCAGGTCTGGCCGAACAGCTCCGCCGCTCCGGTCCGACTGCGCTCGATGCCGTCTCCGATGAGCATGAGCTGTCCGAGCGCCGCGCAGCCCTGGACGACGCCTTTGGTGCAGGCGGTCTGGTAGTACTCGGCGGCAGCGGTGGTGTCTCGGGTCACAGCGGTGCCGCCGTCGTAGGCGAGGCCGAGCTGGTAGCAGCCCCACCAGTCCTTTGCCTTGCAGCCCTCCTCAAACAGCGCGATGGCCTTGTCGCTGCTGGCAGTCGTGCCGACGCCGGCGAGGTACAGCTCGCCGAGGCTGGTGCAGGCTGGGGCGTAGAGGTCCTTGCTGCAGCCGCGGGTGAACCGATTGAACGCGGCGCGTGGGTTGGGGGCGGCGTTGGACAGCTCACCGCCGACCCGGCTCTCGGACCAGCCGAGGATCACGCAGGCCAGAGGCTCTCCACTGCATCGCTTGCCGAGGGCCTCGCTCGCGAGGGTCAGGTCCGTCACACCGTCAGGCCCTTGCCACTCCTTCCAGCGACAGGCCAGCGGGAAGCCCATCTTGCAAGCGCGACCATAGTGTGCCGCGACCCGGTCAGCATCGAACGCGATGTCTGGTGAGATGAGGTCGTAGCGGAACGAAGTAATTGCCACCCGTCGCGACGGGTAGATGTCCGGCCATGCTGCCATCAGCATCGGCGCCAGAAGCAGGGCGAGCAGCCACCGCCATCGAGTCATGGATCCTCCATTGAAGACCGATTGTTCCTCAATGGCTGATGCTGCGGGCGTAAAAACCACGTTAACGGCTCCGAGAATCGCGGAATCCTCGTCATCGACGCCCCAACCCAAGCGCTCGCAGTGGCCGTGTTGAGTGTTGATGTCCGCGAGGTTGTTGGCCGCGAACGGCGCGAACATCGCCACCAGCAGTCGCTGAGGATGCCGCAGACTCAGGCGCGCTGAGAGTGCTCGTATGCGAGACAATGGAGTCGACCGGCAGGCAGGGCTGCTCACGTTCCTGTCCCGGTAGAGATGGTGCGAGCCGGTACACCGTGACGAGTCACGGCGAGCGTGAGGTGGTCACTGGCGAGCTCTGGGCACCAGCATGAGCCGGTGAGTCGCATCGATGTTGGATCAGGTCCTTATGGTCACAATGATTGTGGTCTATTCCCTGGTAATAAGGGAGGATATGGGCTCGGAGAGGAGCCGTGGGTTGCGGAATGTCGGGTTATATGTCAATTTAATCCTGCAAGGTCCACGGGTTCAGACATCGGGTAGAGGCATTTCCTATGTTGCTCTCACTCCTCATTCAGCCAGCATTTCCCTGTGCAGGCTTGTTCCACAGCTCTGATGTAATTGCGGAGTCGGACAACCAGCAGGTGCTCCTTCGACAGCTCGACGGCGAGATCGAGGTCTCCTACAACGTCGAATACGAAGGCAACGCCATCGACTTCGGTTGGGTAATCCCTGTCTTTGGTGAGTTCTCCGCGATGGAGGATGGAGACGAGCAGCACTTCACCACGCTCGGCTATGACACCGCTCCTGTGGTGTCTTCGCGCTACGCCGACGACGATGGTGGCTGCGGGCAGAGGACGAAGGGCAGCTCGGACTTCGCTGACGAGGCAAACCGGCTCGACACCGCTGCCATGGACGGTGCGGAGATCGTCGCTGAGGGCTTCACGGGAACCTACAGCTACACCGTCCTTGAGGCCGACTCCGTGGACGGTCTAGAGGGCTGGCTGACCGACAACGGCTGGTCCATGGAGTCCTCCCGACCGGTGCTCGAGGCGTATGTCGCGGAGGGCGGCGTTCAGTTCGTCGCGATCTCCCTGACGGGTGGAGAAGACACCGATGCTGCGATGCTGCCGCCGGTCTCCATTCGCTACACCGGCGACCAGCTCCGCTTCCCCGCGACCATGGCCCGCTACGCCATGGTCGAGACCCTCCGCACCACGGTCTACGTCATGGGTGAGCAGCCCGCGACGGTCTCTGGCTGGTCCAGCACCACCAACACAGACATCGAAGCAGACATCAACCGGAGCGTCGACGCGGTCTTTGACGATGCACTCTGGGCCGCTGGCGGAGACACCCCCGGCTACCTGCTGACCTATGCCGGAAGCCACGGCGCCGATCTGCCCGAGGGCGTGGTCACGCGCTTCGACACCTTCTCCTCGCGAGATGCCCACACCATCGACGCACAGTTTGCCCTCGATGGCACTGATGAGGTGGTGACGAGCATCTCGATGGTCGAGGACGGAGCAGACACCAAGGCGTGGCTTCTGCTGCCGCTGCTGGCGGGGTGCGGGGTGTGGCGTCGACGCCGAGAAGGCGCCACCGGATGAGCCGCGCTTAGAGGGTTCGTCCAGTCGGGCCCTCGTCTGGGCTGTCGGGCTCTGCGGGGGCATCCGCTGCGGGTGGATCCTCGCTGGTGGGCGGAGTCTCAGCCTTGTCTACGCCCATCTCTCGCTTGAGGGCGGCAAGCTGTGCGCGCGCCTTGCTCTTGGCGAGGTCTGCCTGGCTGACCCGTGAGACCGCTGGGCCGTCCAGCTCGACCCCGGCATCCATCCGCGCGATGCTCTCCCGGACGTTGCTGAGCCCGGCGTGGCTGGCTTCGGTGGAGAAGCCCTCCAGGCTGTTCTGGATGTCGAGGCGCGCCTCGGCGTTGGACTTGCGAGACAGCATCTCGGTCTTCTCGCGCTTGAGCTTCTCGATCTCGACCTGGAAGGCGCGGAGCCCCTCGGTGGTCTCGGCAGACTTGGATGTATAGCTGCTGAGGTCTTGGGTGTGGGTCTCGATCTGTCCCTCCAGGAGCTGCTTCTGCTCCAGCAGCGCCAGGGCCGCTTCTTCCTCACCCTCTTGCACGGCGAGCGTCACCGAGGGGGTGATCTGATCGAGCTCCAGCTGCGCAGCCTCCAGCTTCTTTTTGGTGCGGTCTCGAAGCATCACCAGCTCTGCGGCGGCGCTCTTCAGCTCTCCATACTGCTTGACGCGCTCTGCGAGCGCAGCCTCATAGACCGCCTCTGGATTGTTCTTCTCAATGCTTGAGACAACTGTGGAGGCTTTACCCTTGAAGACACTGCTGATGCGGTCGAAGAATCCCATGGTCATGCTCCGGGAGTGAAGTGTGCTTGTCCATGAGCATAGACGGCGGAGCACCTCCAGGTATTGCGATGGGCGTTTTTTCTGCCGAAGCCACGCACCGGCAAACGCTTCGCTGGCCGCAGCCTCAGGTTAGCCCCCTCTCCATGCAACACTCCTCAGTCGACATCATGTCCCTGCTCATCGATCTGGTAGACGGACTCGTGTTCGACGACCTCGGCTCAGAGTGCGATGCGCCGCTGCAGCCTGTGCTCGTCCTGCCAGCAGAGGACATGTCCGGCTTCAAGCCACGGCATGATCGGGTCGCAGGAGTGCTTGTCGGGCTGGTTGATGTCAACTCCGCCGAAGGGAACGCGCCAGCGCTGGTCGCCCTGCTGGAGTCGCTGGAGTCGCTCCAGCTCTGGGTCGGCGAGGTGGGCATTGAGCGACCGGTCTGGCTCATCGGGACGGCCCCGGACGGCGGACGGGTCGGGGTGCAGACAGCGGTCACCTGGACTTGAGTCAGCGGATCCGTCTGGCTGCCTGGATCCTGCTGACTGCTGTGGTCTTGATCGCGCTGGTGCTCCCGCACCGGGTGGCCGTCTCCACCAGCTTTCCGGGCTACTGGTTGGTCGGTCGGCTGGTCCTGTCCGGCGCGGAGGGGGTGACCCTGTATGACGATGCCTGGCTTGCCGCCCAGCTCGCTGCGGAGGGCTTCCCCGGGGACCGAATGCTCGGGCCGCCCTCGCTGGCCCTGACCCTTGTTCCGCTGGCGTGGCTGCCGTACCCCGTCGCCCGGAGCATCTTTCTCGTGGCCGTGCTCACGCCGGCGCTGCTGGGCTCGCTGTGGTGGCTCTCTCGTCGACTGGCGCCGTGGCACGGGCTGGTGTTTGCTGCGGCCTTTGCGCTGTCCCGTCCGGCGGAGGCGGGCATGGAGGTCGCTCAGATCTACCCGGTGATGCTCGCGCTGCACTGCGCGGGACTGTGGGGCTGGGAGCAGGACCGCCCCCTGCGCGGCGGGCTGGCCCTCGCCCCGATGATGGCGATCCGTGGCTGGCACGGACTCCCCAACGCCGCGGGCTGGCTGGTCTCCGGGCGGTGGCGTGGCTGGCTCTCCGCCAGCATCGGCACGGTCGCGCTGATCGGGCTGTCGGTGCCGATCCTGGGGGTGGCGGCGTGGCGCTTCTTCTTCACCACGCACCTCACGCAGGCTGCGGGGGCTCAGACTGCCTATGCGCTGGCCTACCAGACCTGGCGAAGCCTCGCGCTGCACCTCACGACCCTGGATCCAGTGCTCTCTCCAGATCCGCCGCTGGCTGGACTCGGCAGCACCCTGTGGCTGTCGGGAGTGGTGGTGATCGGGGTGGTGAGCCTGTGGGCTGGACGCCGGCAGGGAAGGCAGCCCAGCGGCTTCGCCCTGTGGACTGCGGTCGCCCTGCTGCTGGCACCGTTTGCTGAGGATCATCAGTACGTGCTCGCGGCGCTTCCCGCAGCGGTGGCCTGGGCGGCGGCTCCCTGGGGGCGGCCGGTGGTGCTGGTGGCCCTGGCGCTGCTGCTGCCGGACTGGCAATTCGATCGCCCCGAGCTGCTCGGCGGCTGGCGCGCGCTGCTGGCCTACCCGCGGGTCTATGGCATCGGGCTGCTGTGGCTGGTTCTGGTCAGCGCGCCGGCACGCCCAGGCGGTGCTCCATTGCCGTCCACAGGAGCATCGTGAAGATCGCCATTCCGGCGGCGGTGGTGAACATCGCGCCGTCTCCCCAGGCATCCGCCAGCGCCCCGCCCAGCGGGTTGAGCACCAGCGCGGAGAGTCCCCACAGTGCCGTAAACAGGGACATTGCGCTGCCCCGATAGGCATCCGGCGTTCGCCCGATGACCTGGCTGGTGAGCACCGGAAAGCAGTAGCCATGGCCCAGCCCGGCGAGCAGCCCGGCGAGCAGGAAGCCTGCGGAGGTCGAGGCGCTGGTCGCAACAAACAGCGCGAGGACGTAGCTGGCCAGCGAGGGCGCCACCATGTTGGTCGGACCCACCCGGTCGGGCAGCCGGGCACCGATGAGGCGCACCGTCGCCGCGCCCCCGGCGTAGGTCAGCCACATCCCGGTCGGGAAGCTCACCCCCCGACGCTGTGCCACGACTGTGGTGAATGCCATGAACAGTCCGACCATGCCGGAGAAGATGATCGTCGCCAGCCACACCGGCCACAGCGGCCGGTCGCGCAGCGCAGCGAGGGCATCGGCCCAGGAGAGTCGGGGACGCTCCGCGCTGGGCGGCTCGGGGATCGGCAGCAGGCAGAGCGTGGAGAGTCCGACGAGCACCCCGATCGCTGGGATGAACCAGCGCAGGTCGGGCGGGTTGACCCCGATGACGGTCGCCAGCGGACTGACCATCAGCGGCAGCAGGCCGGAGATTCCGAACACCGCGATGCCCTCGGTGCGGCGCTCTTCCGGGATGAGATCTGCGGCGAAGGTGAAGTAGCCAGCAAACATCGCACCCTCGCCGACGCCGAACAGGATGCGCATCACCCAGGTCGTCGCGTCCATGTCGACGATGAACCAGACCAGGGACAGGCCGAGGACCGCGAACAGGTGGCCGACGATGAGGGTCGCCCGTCTGCCCAGCGCATCCAGCGCGATCCCGACCAGCGGACGGCTGATCAGCCCACCGACTGCTGCGGAGGCCATGATCGCGCCGATCTCTGCCCGTCCTGCACCCAGCCAGTCCAGGTACAGCGGCAGCAGCAGCATCGAGGCAAACCCCAGCGAGGCCAGGAAGTGGGCGACGATGAGCAGCGCGAACGGGGCGGTGAGCAGGCGAGGCATCCCGTTGAGTAGCACGGCATCGTGGCCTCGGGGGTGGCGGCTGAGCGCAGCGTCTGCGTGTGCACTCCGCTGGCCCTGATGCGGCCTCCGTGCACGTCGTTGGTCGCACTCTGGGGCGGCGCTGTGCCTCTGCTCTCGGGGCTTCTCGCCGCCTGAGACGGGCCCTCGACGAGCCGAATTCAGGCGGCGAACATCGACGGGCGATCGGTGCTCGGCGGGGACGACAGCGGCTCGGCCTCAAAGCGGGTCTGTGTGCAGCCCGGCGCCCCGTGCGCGATCGCACGTCATCTCTGATACCATCGTCGGCGATGTTGCTGAACGAGGATCCCTCTCCAGCCTATGTGATTCGACCGGTCGATCTCTCCGATGACAGAGAGGTCAACACCATCGCGTCGTTCTCGATGCTGACCATCCTGGAGACCCTCCCAGAGTCTCGCCTCGACCCCACCATCGTCCCCAACCTCTCCATCGCATCGATGGGGGAGATGTACCGCAGCGATCTGGGCCGCTCGGACCGGAACTACCTGGTTGCCGTGGATGCCGAGGGCAACATCACCGGACACGCCATCGCTGTGCTGCGGACCGACGACAGCGGCCTCCCGTATGGCTACAGCTACACCCGCTACGTCCTGCCAGCACACCGAAAGCAAGGCATCGCCCGACAGCTCCTCCACGCCGCGAAGCGCTGGTGGTGGGAGCAGGGGGTGCTCTACGTGCTCGCCCACACCCACCCCACCAACCTCCCGCTGCAGCGGCTGTTCGTGTCGGAGGGGTTCATCATCGACGGCGAGGAGGACGGGAAGTGGCCGATGGTCCGTCTGCGGTGGGCATCGGGGGGGTGAGCACCCTGAGGTGCTCGGCAGCGGGGTGCGCTCAGGCTCCTGCGCGGCTCGTCACGGCTTCTTGGGGGGGGCGGTCGGGCGCTGGAGGAGGCAGACTGAGTTGATGCAGTACCGCTTCCCAGTGGGCCGGGGGCCATCGTTGAAGACGTGCCCGAGGTGGGCATCGCAGCGGCCGCAGCGGACCTCAGTGCGCACCATGCCGTAGGCGGTGTCGGTGTGCTCGCTGACGGCGCTGGAGGTGGCTGGTGCCCAGAACGAGGGCCAGCCGGTGCCGGAGTCAAACTTCGTCTCGGAGGAGAACAGCGCCTGCCCGCAGCTGGAGCACTGGTAGACTCCGTCGGCCTTGTTGGCGTTGTAGACCCCGGTGAACGGACGCTCGGTGCCGGCGTCGCGACAGACCTTCACCTGTCCCGCAGACAGCACGCCCATCCAGTACGCCTGGTCCTTGGCCGACCAGTCCACGGTGTCGGGGTCGATGTCGGTGAGGTGCTCGCCGTAGGTGCGATCCGCCGGACTGGCGGAGACGGTGGGACCCGACAGCATGGTGACCATACCGAAGACAATCAATGCGAAGAGGAGAGCGAGGGCGTTCTTCATGGTCGGGACTCCCGGTGGTTGTTTAGCGCAGTGAATGGTCACTGCCACCTTCCTATGCCCGATGTGCGGTCTGGTTACGGGGGCCCTGTCACCGTTTGTCTCTGGCGGTATGATCGGCACTGGAGGGACTGTGGGCAGGTTTGGTCTGACGGCGGAAGAATTCACGGCGCTCGGAGACTACGCGGAGGCGGGGCTGTCGGCGACGGTGCTGGCCCTGACCCGGGCGGCGCGCTCAGCAGCGCAGGGTCGGATTCCGATCGCCGGGGCGGTGGTGGTTCGTCAGGCAGACGGCACGCTGGAGGTGGTCACGGTTGGAAACAACGGCCGCATCCCGGCTCCGGGCGAGACCACGGGCTACCCCACCGATCACGGCGAGACGGCCGCGGTTCGATGCATCGATGATGTCAGCACAGTGGACTGGGGCCGTGCGGTGTTTGCCACCACCCTCAGCCCGTGCATCATGTGCGGTCGCACCCTGACGGCCCTGTGGCGAAGGGGACTGCGCCGGGTGGTGATCGCAGAGTCGCAGAGCTTCGCGGGGACCCGAGAGCAGCTGGAGGTCCTCGACGGCATGACGGTGGTGGCCCTGACCTGCCCGGATGCGGTGGCGATGATGCAGGCCTTTGCTCAGCGTCACCCATGGGACTGGGCTGCGGACATCGGGGAGATCCCACCGGGTGACCTCCACCTTGCCTCCGCGCTTCCCGCTGGCGGCGCGTCGATGCTCGCGGTCGTTGAGGAGCGGGGTCATGCTGCCGGAGTGTTCGGAGCGGACGGCCGGCTGCTGGCTTCCGCACCAGACGGCCGCGCCGAGAGCCGCAACCCGACCCACAGCGCGACGATGGTCGCGATGGGACGGGCGGGCTCGGCGGTCAACCTCCGCGAGTGCACCCTGGTGCTGGCGGGCACGGCGTCGCTGGATCGTGCGGGCTTTGGAGAGGCCTCGCTGGGAGCCTGTGAGCTGTTCCGCCCGGCGGCAATCCTCACCCGAGCACCGCTCTCTGCTGCGCTCGCAGGCCCGCTTCAGGCGGCCGGCATCCGGCTGGTGTCGCTGCTGCCGTGAGTCACGGACAGCGCGTCGGCTCTGCCGCACACCACTGGCGCACCGGGATCGGAGCGGCCTCGGCATAGCCCACCGGCAGCAGGACCGTCCCGGCGATGGTCTGGTAGTAGACCTCCCAGCCGTAGTACCCCCGAAACGCCAGCGGATCGTCTTCGATCAGCGAGGCGTAGCCCTGCACTGCGGTAACGTAGCGGTCGGTGGGGTTGTAGTGCCACAGCGCCTTGGCGGTGTTCGATGGTGCGCCGTGGTGAGAGAGGTGCCGGGCAGCGGCCATGATGGCGTCGCGGTTGTCCTCGATGTTGCCCTCGCCAAACCGCGCCCAGGTCGCCGGAATGAACTGCATCGGCCCTGCCGCTCCTGCGGTCGAGACCCCGCGCAGCCGACCCATGCGGGTCTCGACGAGGTGAATTGAGGCGAGGATCTCCCACGGCACCCCGTACTCCATCTCGGCAGCCTTGTAGTGGGTGACCAGCGCATCGGGCTCTGCGGGCTGCACGATGCTCCAGGCGGGAACCGTCACCCGCTTCTTGCCGACGGTGCCCATGATCGCGCGGGTGGCGTCGATGTTGGTCTGTGCGATGGCCGCGACGTCTTCAGGGAGCACGGCGAGGACGGCGGCTGCGGTCTCGGTGTCGTGGACCAGCGCCCGGTAGAGGACCTGCTGGAGGTGGCCGTAGGTCAGGAGCACGGCGTCGGAGGGGAGGGCCGGATCCCGGAGCGTCTGCTCGACGAGGATTACCTGGGCGGCGATGTCATCAAGGTTCTGGGCGAGAACAGGAACCGCTGGGGTGAGCGCGGAGGCGGACAGGCAGATCAGGACAGCGAGCATCACCCTACGCTAACGGTGCCCGGGCGCAGATGCTTCCAGGCGTGGTGCGCGGCACGGACATAGACCACGGCAGGCAGCAGCGCGAGGAGCCCGATCGGCATCGGCAGGGTGCTCACCGGCGCGGCAAGCAGGAACGGTGCGAGCGCGAGCGGGCCGCAGACCAGCGGTGCCAGGCGACCGTATGCCGGACTGTCTTGGAGCCCGAGGTGGATGCTGAGCGCGAACAGCGCGCTGGTGTAGAGCAATGCCATGGCGGCGGGCTGCTCTGTGGCGAGGAACACGCTCGGCTCCAATATGAACGCCAACCCGGGCAGCAAGAGCCCGATGCTGGTCTCCAGCAGCAGTCTCAGGTCTGAGGCATGCGTAAGATTCGCGGTCTCCTTGGCGGAGCTGCGTCTGTTGGTCATGTGACCTTCCTGTTGGCTGCCTCCAGTTTGCCTAAAAAAGACGCGATATACACCCTCCGGTGGTTTTTTTTTATGACCGATCGGTCTTTTCGTACTGCGCTGCTACGCTACGTCGGTGCGTGCTGCCCTCTCTTCTCTGCTGATTCGTCACCGTCGAATTCTTCAATTTGGTACCGTGGGTGTCAGCGGCGTGGTGGTCAACATGGCCGTAGTGTGGGCGGCGCTGCTGCTGCTTGCGGTACCGGAGCTCGGGCTGCGGGATGCGATGGCGAGCGCGCTGGGAATCGTGGTCAGCGTGCTCACCAACTTTCTCCTCAACGATGCCTGGACCTGGGGAGATCGGGCGAAAGGCTCGTGGCTGTCTCGGCTGCTCCGCTACTACCTGGTCAGCGCGGCGGCGGCGCTGCTTCAGTTTGGCTGCGCGATGGGGCTGCGCTTCCTGCTGGATGCGGATCTCTATGCCGCACAGCTCCTCGGGATCCTGCTGGGCACTGGGGTCAACTATGTCGCGAACAACGTGTGGACGTTTCGAGACCGAGCCGGCGGGGCAGGGGAACCGTAGGGGCACGAGGCGGACGGCTATCGAAGCCGGATGACGCCCTCTCGGCGACCAAAGTTCACCACCAGTCCGCTGCGCAGCGGCACGCTCCGGCCGGGCGCGCACTCCTTGAGGCCGCCATCCCGTGCCCGATACGTCCACGACTCCTTCGACAGGTTCGTCAGCCCCCACTTTCGCTCGTCTTGGGGGTGCTGCGAGACCTGTGCAAGCGCGCGAGAGAAGTCCAGCCGCCGACCCAGGTGGTGGCCGTAGAGCGCGGTGTTGTGGTTCAGCAGGATCCAGCGATCGCCCAGCTCCAGCCGCATCGGCATCGGCGTCGAGACTCCGCATCGCCAGCAGGGCTGCTGCTGTCCCTCTACGTTGCGCTCGAAGTCATAGAAATTCTCGCTCCCGCAGCCTGAGCAGTAGAACAGGCTGTCTCGAAGCCGGGAGAAGGCCTCCATCCACTCGCCCTCGCGGACCCGCAGGGCCGGCTCATGCAGCCCCTCGGTGAACGAGCGGGTGAACAGTCTCTGAAGAAAGTGAGGGTAGATCGACCAGTTTCGGATCGCATGATCATGGAATCCGGGGACCGGACGGTTGGTGTCGTTGTCTGGATCAAAGATGAACACCGGCTGCTTGCCGTAGAACTTTCGCTGGGCAGCCTCGTTGAACACGTTGACCTTCAGCTGCTGCATGCCGTCGAGGGGATGCTGACGGATGAACATGTAGAACAGCAGCACCGCGAGGGAGTGAATGTCGGTGTTGGTCTGACAGGAGCCCTCGCCGCGGATCAGCTCTGGAGCGGCAAAGAAGACGAACAGGATGTTGCCTGGGGTCTTGTTGATGCGGACATTGTCCAGATCACAGACCATCACATCGCCGTTGGTGGGGTCGATGACCGGACCACCGAGGTTGATGTCCTTGTAGCAGGCGCCCATGTTGTGCAGCTTTCGGAAGCACTCGCTCAGCCCGATGGCGGCCCGACACAGCACCCGAAACGAGGGAACCGGGCGCATCTTCCCGAGCACCAGGGACTCCAGGCCGCTGAACCGGTCCGCAAGCAGCGGCATCAGGTAGCCGTACGTTCGCCCCTCGGCCTCGTCGACGAACCCGATGGGCCACAGGAAGCGGCTGTCTGGCGGCGAGTTGACCAACAAATACTTGGTCAGGGCACGACGCTGCTCGACGGCGACGGCCACCTGGCCATCGGTGACGGGGTGGTGGTACCACTTCAGTGCGTAGCCCTGGCCGTCGACGTTGACCCGATAGACCTCGCCCTGTCCGCCGGAGCCGATGAGCGAGACGACCTCAACGACCAGACCTTCTCCAGACACCAGGAGCTGTCCAGGCTTGAGCATCATGGTTTGCTTCTCCAGTAGATCAGTCCCATTGTGGCGTCGTCTCCGTTGCCCCGCAGTGACAGCTCAGACAGCCAGGATGGCAGGCCCGCCACCGCCCCCTTGAAGCCCGCTTCATTGACCCGAGACAGCATCCAGGGCCCGACGTCGAGGTAGGGATCGGGCTCGCCCTGGAGGCTGTCGGACACGCCATCGCTGGAGAGCACCATTATCTGGCTGCCGGTGAGCTCGATGGCCTTGATTCGGGCGTAGCGCGCCGAGCCCGGCTGGCAGAGGGAGTGGGTGACCGAGCCGTAGAGGTCATCGTGTAGCGGGAAGACACGCTCAGTCTGCCGCGCGCCATCGCGCTCCTTCATGAGCAGGATGTCGCCATCTCCCAGCTGGAAGAACAGCCCGCGCTTGCTGGTGATGAGCGCACCGAGGAGGGTGGTGCCGTAGCGAGAGACGTCCTTGTGCCAGACGCCGCTGTCGTCGGTGTGGCCCGCGTGCTGGCGGACCCGACGGTTCCACTCCCAGGCGATGCGCTGGGGAAAGTGGACCATGAGCTGCTCCTCCAGCTGGCGCAGCGGTCGGCTGGTCTGCATGATCTCCTCGGACAGCTCCATCAGCAGCTCGCAGGCGATGTCGACCGCGATCTGCGCCCCGATCTCACTGGAGGAGTACTTTGGATCGCCGTGGCCGTCGGCGACCGCAACGATCGCCATCTGCTCATCTGCGTAGTGCTGCACCGCGTCCTGACATGGGGTCTGATCAACGAGGTGTCGGGCGCCGCACACGCTGACCCCCGCAGTCTGCCAAGGGGGCTCTGGCGGATCTGCAGACACCGCCTACCAGGTGTCGTCGTCGTCGTCGGCCTCGACGGGGACCGGCGGCGGCGGGGGCAGCGGGCTGGCGGCTCCAGGAGTCGGATCAACCTGGGAGGCTCCTGATGACGCGTACTTGGAGAGCGTGACGCTCGCCCACTTGATGAGATCAGCGAGGCGCTGGGCGCTGTCTGCCTCGAACACCGTCTCTGGATTGCCGGTGAACTTCGCCAGGACTTCTTTGTCGGCGTCTCGGCCGATGGCGACCGCCACCCGGACCGTGCGACCGGGGCGTCCCCAGCCGGTGTTGTTGAAGTCCTCCAGCGCACCCTCCCAGGCGTCGGTGGGGGAGCCATCCGACAGCAGCACGATGACCGGTGGAAGCGCCCGACGCCCCATCTTCTCTGGAGTCAGCTCTCCACGGAGCAGCCGGATGGCTGCGCCCAGGTCGGTGACTCCGCTGGCGTCGAGGTCCTTCCAGATGAATTCTTCGACCGGGGTTGGTGTGGAGATGTGCCACTGCGCACCGCTCGAGAATTTGATCGCCCGCACGAGCATGTCGGCGAACGGGTTGGAGCGGTTGGCCTCTCGCGTAGAGGGAATGCACTCGTGGATGGCGTTGTTCAGCGCCTGGATCTTGCCCTGGGCCTTCATCGAGCCAGAGCAGTCCGCGAGCCAGAAGAAGTGGAGCTTGCTGCGGCTGACGCTGCCAAGCGGATCGATGTCTTCGCGCCCTTCCACCCCGGCCTCCGGTCTGCTGTGGGAGCCCTCTTATATCAGGAGTGGTGGTGACTTATGCAGCAGCGCCTTCACCGGGCCGCCCCACACCACCTCGATCCAGTGGTGAGCATGACGCCCAGATACCACTTCTCAGCTTTGCTTTGAGTCTGGTTGCTGGAGCGCGCGTGACTGGTGTCGGGGCCTGCAAGCGCAGGGCATTGGGACCATCAGACGGCTGGCTTTTCGGTGAGGGAACCTCTGAACATGCAGAGAGACGGCACCTCGACGCGAGCGGAGTCCCTTGCGGTGACGTCGCACGGTCGGATCGACTTCTTGGAGCGCATCATCGCCCCGGTGCGCATCCGGGTCTGTGCGTGTGCGCGTGCCCAGGATGCGGTGGTCGCCTCATCCGGACTCACCTGTCGCGGCGCGCCGTTTGCATCTCTTGCGCGTTTTATAGACACTCTCCTGCGCGCCGGTCGGCTTTCCTGGGGCGGGTGCTCGGAGGCCTTGTGTCTGTGCTGTTCCTGCTGCTCGCCTGTGCTCACACGGTCTCTCTGGAGGCCCCAGCCGTGACGCCCGCTGTCGCAGCGCCGCCGGAGAACCTGGAGCTGGACGGCCCTCCGGAGATCCCGACAGCGCTCAGCGCTGCGCTGCGTCCCTACCTCTCCACCCGCTCGGCACGCCTCCAGGCGATCAGCGATGACGGCGAGCAGGTGATCATCACCACCCGGTTTGGTGCCTCCAGCCAGATCCACCGCCTGACGGCTCCGATGGGGGCACGCCACCAGCTCACCTTTCGCGAGGAGCCGATCCGTGGGGTGGGGCTGGTTCCGGGAGACCGCGACACCATCGTATTTACCAGCGACGAGGGTGGCGACGAGACCTGGCAGATCTTCGCGCTCTCCGATGGTCAGATACGGCGGCTTACCGACGGCGAGAGCCGGCACAGCGGCGCGGTCTTCACCGACGACGGCGCCCGGTTTGCCTACACCAGCAACGCCCGCAATGGCCGTGACAGCGACATCTACCTCTCCGAGGGGCTCACCATCGATCCGGAGACGCCGCCGGTCCTGGAGGTCGACGGGCTGTGGTTTCCGATGGACTGGTCGGCAGACGGGGAGACCCTCCTGCTCGGTGAGTACATCTCGATCACCGACTCCCGGCTGTACACCCTCGACGTCGCCTCCAGGACCCTGACCCGCCTCACTCCCGAGGAGCCTCGGGCGAGCTACCGCAGCGCGGTGCTCTCTCCGGACGGACAGACTGCGTTCATCACCACGGATCGCACCGGAGAGTTTGTCGAGCTGGCTGCGGTGAGGGATGGGCAGTGGACCCCGCTGACCCAGGACATCCCCTGGAACATCGAGTCAGTGCAGTGCTCCCCGGATGGTGAGACCCTGGCGTTTACCGTAAACGAAGGCGGGATCTCGACTCTTCACCTCCTCGACGTCGCCTCTGGTGCCCATCACCCCGCCGAGGGGGTTCCCCAGGGCCGAATCTCTGGACTCCAGTTTGCTGGTGAGGCGAACGTGCTCGGCTTCTCCCTGGAGACTGCGACTTCGGTGGGGGATGTCTGGACCCTCGACCTGGCCGACGAGGCCCTCACCCGCTGGACCGCCAGCGAGGTCGGCGGTCTCGACACCGAGCGGTTCATCTCTCCGCAGCTGGTGGAGTTCGAGAGCTTCGATGGGCTCAAGGTGCCGGCGTTCTACTACCGCCCAGCGGGAGAGGGGCCGTTTCCGGTGGTGGTCAAGATCCACGGCGGGCCCGAGGCGCAGTCTCGCGTCGGCTTCTCTCCCACCACCCAGTACCTCGCCACCGAGCAGGACATCGCGGTCATCGTGCCCAACGTCCGCGGCAGCAACGGCTACGGCAAGTCCTGGCTCAAGCTGGACAACGCCGAGAAGCGTGAGGACTCGGTCAAGGACATCGGTGCCCTGCTCGACTGGATCGCGGCGCAGCCGGAGCTGGATGGAGAGCGGGTCGCGGTCAGCGGCGGAAGCTACGGCGGCTACATGGTGCTCGCCAGCCTCGTTCACTACAGCGATCGGATCCGAGCGGGGGTCGACGTGGTGGGCATCTCCAGCTTCGTGACCTTCCTGGAGTCCACGAGCCCATACCGACAGGATCTCCGCCGGGTGGAGTACGGCGACGAGCGGGATCCAGAGATGCGCGCGCACCTGGAGGCGATCTCTCCGGCGAACCGGGCCGACGAGATCACCAGCGCGCTGTTCGTGGCCCACGGCGCCAATGATCCGAGGGTGCCGCTGTCAGAGGCGCGCCAGATCGTGGACGCGGTGCGGGGGAGCGGGGGCGAGGTCTGGGTGATGGTGGCGCATGATGAGGGGCACGGCTTCCGCAAGCAGGAGAACCGAGACATGTTCGCGATGCTGCAGGTGATGTTCCTGATGGCGCAGCTGAGCCCAGAAGAGAACGGAGCGCCGACGTCGAAGTCGTCGACCATCTCGCCTCCTTCCATCTCCCCACCGTAGACAATTCGGCCTCCTCCGTGGTTGGATTCCCCCAGACGGAGGTTCTCTTATGCGCTGGCTCCCCATCATCCTCGCCGCTTCTCTCATCGCCTGCGGCGACAAGGGCTCTGACGACTCAGGCCCCGACAGCACCAGTGACTCAGGCGAGGGCACAGACACGGACACCACCGAGCCACAGGTCGAGACCGACTGCGAGGACGGTGTCGACAATGATGAGGATGGGGCTGCGGACTGCGAGGATGAGGACTGTGCTGAGGCGTTTGTCTGCAGCTACCCCGACACCATCCTCCACCGCACCAACATCGAGTTTGAGGGCTACCTCGTGGAGTGCGACACCTGGCTGGGCACGTTTGATGAGCAGGTCGATGACTGCGCCACGCGCTTCTCCTCACCGCTGACGGTCGTGACTGAGGGAGACCTCTGCACAGAGTGTGACCTCACCTTCACCGGCCAGCTCACCTACGAATTCGACGACTGCGATGACCTGACCGGCGACAGCACCCGCCCGACCGAGGGCTCCTTCGGCTTTGTGTTCATCGACGCATCCACCCGAGAGCTGTGGAGTCAGGACGACGCTGGCGTGTGGGCGAAGGCGGTCACGATGACGAAGACGGGCAAGCTCTGGGAGTACTCTGACAGCGGCGAGGTCGTCGAGGACATCGATGACTGCGACAACAGCCCGCTGACCTTGGGGAACCTCACGGTCACCCTTTCGTTTGAAGACCAGTAAGGCGGGCTATCTTTAGACTGTGACTGTACTGCTTCTCAATCTCCTGACCGGCTGCACCCGAGACGACGGGTTCGCAGCAATCGTCAACAGAGACTCCTGGACTCAGCCCGCGCGCGAGGGCGGTGTAGATATCCTGTGGGTCATCGATGACTCCGCCTCCATGTATGAGGAGCGGCTCCAGCTGGAGCTGCACGCCGAGAGCTTCATCGGCTACCTCAGCGCGGTGCCGGTTGACTTCTCCCTCGCGGTCACCAGCACCGACATGGACAGCAGCAGCCCGGGCGCCTTGCTCGGCCCGCCGCTGTCTGAGGAGACCACCGATCTGACCGCCGCGTTCGTCGACCTGCTCGTCCACGACAGCGACGGCAGCCGCGACGAGATGGGATTCTGGGCTGCAATGCTTGCCGCTGATCCGGATGCCGGGTGGGGACGGGAGGCTGCGGATCTGGAGGTGGTGTTCTTCACGGACGAGGACGATGCCTCAGAGGTCACGGCTTCTGAGGCGCTCGAGGCCCTCGACGCAGACCGCCAGAACGCAACGATCATCATCAACGCCATCGTCGGTGATCCGCCGGAGGGCTGCGCCTCGCTGCTTGCTGCGGCGAACGCCGGTGAGAAGTACATCGAGGCCCAGGAGCTGACCGAGGGGCTCCGAGAGTCGATCTGTGCGCTGGACTACGACGCGATGCTCGAGCGCATTGCGCTGCAGGTCCTCGGACTGAACACGACCTTCGCCTTGTCTTATTTTCCCAACCCCGAGAGCCTCGAGGTGCGGGTCGATGGTGTCCTGGTCGAGAAGCGCGACCGCCACGGCTGGCGCCACGAGGCGGGTGACAACACCATCGTCTTCGATGGCTATGCGGTTCCCCGGCCCGGTGCAGAGATCGCCGTGAGCTACTTTCAGTGGGTTGGCCCTGGCTTTGGAGACTCTGGTGAGTAGCCTGCTTATTTTTCTCTCCTGCAGCGGCGGCGGCGGCAACGGCGCGACCTCAGACATCGCCACGATCCGGGTGGAGCCTGCGGTCCTGGAGCTGACGGTGACCAATGGTGAGCCGGGGGTCGCTGAGTTCACCGCGATTGCTGAGCTGCTGTCCGGCGGTGAGGCTCCGCTGGATCTGGTCTCCTGGAGCATCTCCAACCTCTCGTCGGGCACCATCACCTCCGACGGCGCGTTCACCTCCGTCGACACCAACGGCGGCATCACCGAGATCATTGCCTCCCACGACGGCATCGAGGGTGCCGCGACAGTCGCGGTGGTCTACAAGACGAACATCTTCGAGGACGGCCTGTCCGAGTCCATCGCCGAGGCATTCGAGGCGGCCAGCGTCCAGAGCGTCGACACCCTGATCATGGACTACCCGCTCGATCAGGTCACGGTGCCGCGCAACCTCACCGGCCTCAGCTTCATCTGGACCGACGAGACCGGCACGGCGGCTCCGGCCTATCGGATCCGGTTTCGCAGCGACATCACCGACATCTCCGTCTACACCACCGAGACGCTCTGGCCCTCTACCCAGACCCTCTGGGAGCTGATCAGCGCCGCGAACAAGCGCGGGGAGGTCGAGGTCACCATCGAGGCGGCGTCCTGGGACGGCGGCAGCCTGGGCGATGTCTGGCAGGGGCTGCCGAGCACCCTGACCGTCAACCGCCTCGATGCCCGGGGCAGTGTCCTGTACTGGGCGACCTCGGATGAGGCGATCCTGCGCATTCCCTTTGGCTCCACAGACTCCGAGCTGTTCTGGGAAGGCGACAACGAGTGCACCGGCTGTCATGCCTTGGTGCAGACCGATGACGGCGCCGGAGACACCATGGTCGTCACCCACGGCGGCGTCGATGGTCGGTTCTCGGTCATTGATGTCGCCGAGCCGTCCATCCCCGAGCAGATCGTCGGGACCAGCGACAGCAACCGGATGACCTTCAAGACCGTCTCTCCGGACGGCCAGTTCATCCTCGGCACCAACAACCAGACCGCCACCCTCTATGAGCTGCGCAGCGGCAACCGGATCAAGGACTTTCAGTTCGACGATCGGGTCACCCATCCCGACTGGTCTCCCGACGGAGAGACCATCCTGATGGTGCTCGCCAAGCGGACCATCAGCGGCCAGAACTTCATCATCAACTCCGACATGGAGTTTGAGCGGGGCGAGATCATCGAGGTTGACTGGGATGCCGATGCCCAGTCACTGGGGGACATGCGCGTGCTCAAGGCCGCAGACACTGCGGTGAGCTTCTACTACCCGGCCTACTCCCCCGACGGTGAGTGGATCGCCTACAACCGCTCGACCATCACCTCCTACGCTGCGGTGGATGCCGAGCTGTGGCTGATGAGCCGCGACGGCAGCACCGACATCCGGCTCAAGAACGCCAACGGCACCGGCGACCTCCAGAACAGCTACCCGCGCTGGGGGCCCCTGCCGGACGACGATGTCCTGTGGCTGGCCTTCTCCTCCCGCCGCACCTACGCCGTTCAGCCCAACGCAATGCCGCAGATCTGGGTGGCGGCGATCCTGCCGGAGCTTGCGGAGAGCGGCGATGATCCATCCTCTGCGCCGTTCTGGTTGCCCGGTCAGGATCCCACCTCGGACAACCACCTGCCGGTCTGGTGGGCCCAGTGATTCTCGTCCTCCTGGCCTGCGACGGGATCGCCACCGGTCCCGGCAGTGAGTCAGACTCCTCGCTGATCGTCGACTATGATGGACTCTCTGAGGACAACGCCTGGGTCTATCGAGACGATGCTGACACCGGCATGCCCGACGAGGAGCGCCTCCTGCGCACCCAGCACACCGGAGACGGCGTGGTGGAGTTTCGTCGCGGCACCCGCTGGGCAGACGCAGACACCGTCGGCGTCTTGGCCTGGGACATCCAAGACGGCCTCGGGCTGGCCTCGTGGAGCGTGTTCGGCGAAGGCTCCGGCGACTACCCGTTCTCCGACTTTGATCCCGCCGGCGGTGAGGTCGTCACGCAGGGCGACTGGTCCTGCGTTCTCTCCCGGCCACTGGAAGGAGAGGCCACCTGGTATGGCCTGTTCGAGGATGTCTTCGTCTTCGACTGTGCCGGCGGCGGCGGGCTGGAGGGGCGCTATGTGTTTGCCCGGGATGTCGGCCTCATTCGGCTGACCCTGCCCAGCGGCAACGGCCTGAACCTCGTCGCGCCCTGGTAGGCGAGGCCTACAGCCCGTCGATGTAGTCGAACATCCTCGGCAGCGACTCGCCGAGGTTCTCGGCGGTCCGGCGTCGGCAGTTGCCACAGTCTGCATCGCAGTCCCCGAAGAAGATGCCGTGACAGCCGCCGGCTTCTTCGACCAGCGCATCCAGGGTGCCGCTGTGGTCGGTGATCCAGGGGGACATGTCTTCGCGCATCACGTCGCAGGTGGTCCGGGAGCTGTCGGTCGGGGCGATGTCTCGGGAGCCACACCACAGCCAGAAGCGCCCATCGGTCAGCGCGGCATCCCCCCAGCTGGTGAGCTGAGAGAGCGGGGTGGTGCCAGAGTCGATGACGATGGCCTCGAACAGACCTGCCCCGGCGGCGTCGATTCCGCCGATCTCATAGGCGCGCCCGCCGCCTCGGGAGAAGCCGTAGTACACCCCGGTTGCGGACTCGAACGGGCAGTGAGTGGCGACCGTGTTGTGGAGCTCGGTGAGGTTGTCGTAGAGGATCTCGGCGCTGTCGTAGTCCACGTCGCCGGCGGTCCGGTACTGCAAGGACAGCACCGCGTAGGCCCCCTGGCTGGCCTGCGCGAACAGGTCGGACATCATGTCTGCGCAGCCCGATGAGCCGTGCACCGCGTAGATCACCGTCTGGCCGTCCCAGTCGGGTGGAAACCAGGCGGTGTAGTAGCGACCATCGCCGACTGGATACACCGCACCGCCAGTGGCGAGGAGGGTGCTGCGGTACTCCTCGGTGCTGCAGGCGTGCGGAATGGTGTCGGCCTGGCTCTCCGAGAGCCACTCGGTGCAGTCCGCCATCGTCGGAGCATCCCGCGTGTCGAGGAGCAGTCCTCCTCCGTCATCGTCGTCTTCTTCGACACCGCCGCAGCCCATCATCAGCACCAGGAACATCCGCACGGTCGCCTCCCATCGGTAGACTATCTCCATGAATCGCTTTGCTGCTGAAGTCTGTCGGCTGCGCCGTGGTGACCGGATCGTGCTCTGGCACCAGCGGACCGGTCGGCATGCCGCGCTGTCTCGTGAGACCCTCGCGGAGGTCGAGCGCTGGCCCCCAGAGCTCTCCCCGCCGCCGCAGCTCGCTGCGGTTGCCCGTCGGCTGGATGGGCTCGGGATGCTCTCGGAGAGCACCGCGCCACGGCTGTCGGGGCTTCGGCCAGCGCGCTCAAGGCGGGTGCTGCTGCTGCCGGATGTCCCCGCGCTGTGGCTGCCGCTGCCAACGGTCCGGACGCCCGGGGGCTACGCCTACGCAGAGCGCCACCTCTCGACTGACGAGCTCGCGCTGTGGCGGGCCTGCAACGGCAGCCGCACCGTCGATGCCGTCGCCGAGCGCGCGGGGGTGACGGTCGCTGCGGCCCTGTCGTTCTTCGCTGAGCTGACCGACGCCGATGTCCAGGCGCTCCAGCTGCGGGACCGGGTGACCCGGACGAAGGATCCCGCGCTGCTCCACCTCGTCTCTGCGGAGCGTCCGGCGAACGTGCGGCTGGCGCACCAGCACGGTCCAGGCGGCGAGACCACGCTGTCGCACTGGCACCGCCACGACATCACCGACGGCAGCCGCCACTTCGACGATCGCGAGACCACCGTCGCCCACGCCTTCGCGCTTCCCCACCCCGGCTTCTCCGGTGAGCCCTATGGTGCCCGGCTCCACCGCGTCCTGGAGGACCGGGGGATGCTGCCGCCAGGGGATGGGATGATCCTGGAGATCGGCCCCGGCGATGGAGAGCTGGGGGAGGCGTGGCTGGCACGGACTGCGCAGGTCGGTCGGCCCAGCGGTGAGCTGGTGCGACTGGATGCCTCTCCCGAGCTGCTGGCGACCCAGCGGGATCGGATGCCCGGCACCCGCGAGCTCCTGGGAACTGCGACTGCCATTCCCCTGCCGGATGCCTCGGTGTCGCTGGTGCTGTGCAACGAGGTCATCGCCGATCTCTCAGCGGTCCCGCACGATGCCGAGGCGCCTGACCCGCCCGAGGGCGCTGCCGCTGCGGTCGCTCAGCGCCTCGCGGCGTACCGAATCCCGCCGCTGCCGGGCCGCTGTGCCTACAACCTCGGGGCGTGGAAGCTCATCGAGGAGCTGTCTCGAGTGCTGGCCCCGGGCGGTGCTGCGGTGGTCACGGAGTTTGGCGGGCTCGATGAGATCCCTCGCGAGACCGCGCAGCTCGACCACCCCGAAGTCAGCATCCACTTCGGGCACCTCGTCGCTGTTGCACGCGCGCGGGGACTCCAGGCGCGCTGCATCCCGCTGGACGAGCTGCTGAGGGTCGACCTCACCGCGACCTGGCTGTCCCGGCACAGCTACGAAGCGCTCCGGGCGAGGATGCGCTCTGAGGGGCGTCACCTCGCGGCACGCGCCTGGACGCCGGAGCGCCTGTCGCTGCCCTGGCGGGTGGAGGGGCTGGAGTGGGTGCCCCTCTCCGATGAAGGCCCCGGTCCGCTGATCACCCGGTTTATGGCGTTGCTGCTCATCAAGGCGTGAGGTCGCCCCGGCGCGCCAGAACCGGCTGCGAACCGATCACATGGATCGCCTGATCCAGATGATCCGATAACGAAGCGGATCATCTCCAGAGTTCACAGAGAAGATCCGCTGATGACTTGACATGACAAGAGTGCTACGATCAGGTCATGCGGTTCGACGACAACGAAATCCAGGAGCTGGCGGACTTCTTCTCCCGGCGCTTCCCCGATCCCCTCCTTCGGCAGCGCATGGCGTCCGCCGCTGGACTCTCGGATGATGACTCCGGCTGGGGCACCCTGCTCCTGCGTGCGCAGTCTTCGGGCCGCCTCGCGCACCTGGCCGATGCTGCCTTCGCTGAGGCTCCGGAGGATGAAAACCTTCGAGATGTCCGACAGATCCTCACCGCTCCCCGTCGTCGAAAGCAGACCCTCTTTGCGGTGTCCTCGGCGGTCGCCCTGGCCCTGACCCTGGTGATCGCCTTCGCGGCAACCCGCTCGGACCCGGTCGCTGAGCCGCCTGTCCAGCCGGCTGCTGTGCTCGCCTCTGCTGACAACACCCCGCCCCCCGCCGCCCGAGTTGCGGCACCAAAGCCTGAGGCTGTCGCGCCTGTCGTCAAGGCTCCAGAGCCTCCGGAGGCACCTGAGGTCCGTGAGGCTCCTGCGGCTCTGGAGGCCCCTGCTGAGCCCGCAGGGTCCGGTGCTGAGGAGGCGCCAGCCCCACGCGCCGTGCCGGCTTCGAGGGCCTCGACCGGGCGCTGTCGTGCCGGCGAGGGAGAGCTGATTGGCTACTGGTACGCTGGGGCAGACGCACCGGGCGCTGCCGGTGCGACGATCTCAGTGCCGGTGACCGTCAATGTGCGCGCCGACTATCCCGACGAGCACAACCGGTTCAACGCCCGCGCCGACGTGCAGTGTGTGCTGCTGGAGGGCGACCGCCTCACCCTGACCGTCGATCCGATCCGGGTCCCCGGTCAGCGATACTGGGTTCCCCTCTACGGCGGAGATCTCCCGTAATGCTGCTCTTGCTCCTGGCGGCCTGCAGCGACAAGGGGGCGGACTCCGCTCCGGCGGTCGACACCTCACCCGTCGAGCCCGAGCCGGTCATCTGCACCGCGACCATTCCATCGAACGCCTGGGTGGTGACGGGCTGGGAGGAGACGAATTCTCCCGGAGCCGTGGCTTGGATCTGTGCGGGCGCGAAGCTCTCCGTGGGCGCGCCGGGGGGAGCATTCTTTGTGCAGAGCGGCGGAACCCTGGAGCTGGATGCTGCAGATGGGCTCGTCTACGCACTGGACGGTGCCAACGTGGCCATTGCCCAGAGCGGAGTGACGGTCTACCACGAGGCTGCGGCGGTGGTGGCGCTGGAGACCATCGCGACGCTGAACAAGTGCGATGAGATCCAGCTGGACGTGTCGGAGGTTCCGATTCCCTGCGAGTGAGCGCGTCAGCCAGGGGGGCTCCAGCACTGATGATTCCCACGGCACAGCCGCCTGGATATCTTTACGGCATGCTCCTCTCTCTGCTTCTCGCCTGCGAGCCCATCCGGGCCACCATCATCTCCACGTACTCCGCCGATTACGAAGCCGAAGCGGTCGGCACGGCCTCTGCGGGCACCGGTCCGACCGCAGTGTTCGACGGCGCGGATGCCCGCCGAGAGCGGCTCAACATTCGCATTCATCGTGTCGCCAGAGGCTTCAGCCAGCCGGTCGACATCCAGTTTCCTCCCGGAGAGTCCGAGCGGATGGTGGTGCTGGAGAAGGGAGGCGCGGCGTGGCTGCTGAGCGGGGAAGAATTCGGGCAGCGTCAGAAGTTCCTGAGCCTTGCGGTGCTGACCGCCTCTGAGCAGGGCCTGCTGGGGCTGGCGTTTCATCCAGACTTTGCCGACAACGGCCGGCTCTTCACCAACGCCACCGTCGCGCTTCCTGCTGGAGCGTTCACCCAGATCTCCGAGTGGACCGTGACCCCCGGCGCGGAGACGTGGGAGGCGACGGCGGTCGGCGAGGTGCTCAAGGTCCGCCAGCCCTACGCCAACCACAACGCCGGACAGCTCGCGTTTGGTCCCGATGGCTACCTCTACATCGGCTTCGGCGACGGCGGCTGGCGCAACGATCCCGACGGAAACGGCCAGAACGGTGAGACCTGGCTCGGCAGCATGCTGCGCATCGACATCGACGGCGACAAGCCCTATGCCATCCCGCCAGACAACCCATTCCTCGACACCCCACAGGTCGCGGACGAGGCGTTTGCCATCGGGCTGCGAAACCCCTGGCGGTACAGCTTCACCTCAGACGGTCGCCTCATCGTCGCCGACGTCGGGCAGGACACCACCGAAGAGATCGACATCGTCACCGCTGGGGACAACCTCGGCTGGGCGCTGCGAGAGGCGCACCACTGCTTTCCACCGGAGGCCTCCGGCTGCCCCTCCTCGGGGCTCGTCGATCCGATCGCGACCTACCCACGCACCGAGGGCTTCTCGATCACCGGTGGGTATGTGGTGACCGACGGCGCGGCGGGTGCGCTTGCGGGGAAGTATGTGTATGGCGACTTCGCCTCTGGTCGGCTGTGGGCCCTTGATGTGCCAGACCGCGTGACGTCGGGTGCTTCGGAGGCGAAGGTCTACGCCCTGGGTCGCTGGGGCATGCTGACCTCGACGTTTGGCCGCGACGGGCAGGGGCGGCTGTACCTGGCAGACTTCGGCAAGGGCGAGATCCATCGCATCGAGGGGTAGCCATGCGCCTCGGGCGGTCCCTCACGCCTCTCGCCGATCTCCGATGACCCGCGCCGGATTCCCGGCCACAATCGCCCATGTCGGGACATCCCGCGTCACCACGCTCCCCATGCCGATCACCGCATGGTCTCCGACCGTCACGCCGTCTCGAATGCAGGCTCGGGTGCCGATCCAGACATCCTGCCCCAGGGTCACGCCCTGCGACGTCACCGGCTGACTTCGCACAGGAGCGCTCGGTGCGATGCCGTGGTTCCAGGCGTAGATCGATACATGGCTGGCAATTCGGCAGTCGCTTCCGATGGTCACTCCGGCCCGACCGCCGTCGATGGTCACCCCGACATTGAGGCTCACGTCATCCCCGCACCGGATGGGACCGTGGAGAAAGACGCCGGCAGCGATTCGGAAGCGGTCGCCGAAGACGATGTCTCTGTGGGGTTCAGCGAAGAGGGCCGCCTCGGGCGCAATGAACCCCTCGACACCGAGGGTGACCCGCTCCAGACGGCACAGCTCTGCCTGAATTGCCGCCTGCCATGGTCCTGCCCACTGTCGCTGTCGAGGCTTCAGCGCATCCCACAGCCACGGCATGTGCGACAGCCGCCGCTTGTGCTGCGCGCGGTATGGATCGCTCAACGGCGCACCCGTCGCCACAGCCGGCTGTACTCGTCGTGGTGCCACAGGCAGAGGTAGTAGGTGAGGGTGATCCAGGAGAACGGTCCGAGGTTCATCAGCGCCCAGATTCCGACATGCACCCCCACGCCCGTCAGCGCGTAGAGCCGGCGCACGTCGAGTCGGTTGAACAGTGCGCGCAGCCGACCGCTGCGTGTGCGGGTGGCGCGATACCACAGCGCCAGCAGCACCAGCCCCCAGCTCATCTCCCAGAGCAGGGTCACGGCGGTCCCGACCTGGGTGAGCGGGTAGAGATCCGCGACCCAGGCGATGGACTCCCAGCGCTGCCAGGACGGGGTGAGCAGCGCGTAGTACACCGCCCGGAGATCGCCCCACGGCCACCAGTCGCTGCCGAGCTTCTGGATGCCGGTGCAGGTGTAGACCAGGACGATCTGGTAGACGATGAGGTAGCGCACCCAGGCTGGTGCTGGAGCCTCGCTCACCCAGGACCCACGTCGAATTCGGGACCACAGAGAGAGGGTGGCATCGGCGGGAGCGAGGACGATGAGCCAGAGGCCATTGGCGATGAGTCGGTCGTGTCCGCCGCCGCTGGCGGGATGAAGCGACAGCAGCGCGAGGCAGCACTGCAGGGCGATCAGCGCGGCGATGCGGCTGCCGAGTCCGATCACCACCAGCACCGCGCAGGCCAGCACCGTCGCCACCAGCCCATTGACCACCAGTGGATCCGTTCCGCCCAGCGTCGTGATGAGCCAGTGGCTCGCCTGGGTGTCGACGAGGCCGCCATGCGCGATGGGGTACCAGACCACAGCGAGGGTGTCGGTGAGCAGCATGTCGATGAGGGTCACGAGGAGCACGAGGCCGGTCACGATCCGGAACAGCGCCAGCGGGGTCGCGGGCTCCCGGTGAGCGAGCATGGCGACGAATCTCCGCCAGCGGCTCACTTCAGCTCCCGGAGCTCAGGCCAGTACGTCTTCGTGTGTGCCAGAACCCGGGACTCTCGAAGCTCTTGGGGATCTGGGAGGGGGCGGGTGTGCATCTGGAGCCGGATGCGCCTCGCCGCTGGAAAGTCTGCAGCAGCCTGGACGGCGACCCAGTCCGCGAGCGCGCGCATCCGCCGGCGACTGCTTCGCCATGAGAAGGCATTGACCAGCCCCCGGACACGCTCCTGATCGAATTGGTGTGCCCGCCAGGTGTGCGCGGTGGTTCGAGCGATGAACAGCGGCTCCCAGCCGGTGCCGTTGTCGATGTGGATCTCCAGCCGGGCGGGGGTGTGGTTGAGGTAGCCAAACATTGCCCAGCCCTGGCTGGTGCCGGCATAGCGGTAGTAGGGCTGGAGCGGTGCGAGCGCGGACCTGCGGGCCGCCAGCATCTGGGAGCCTGCGACCCACAGCTGCTCGCGAAAGGCCTCGGCATCGACCGCAAGTCCCGCTGCGCCTGCGACCCCTCGCCAGGCCTCGATGGCGGCCTGGACATCCGGGTTGTCGAGGTCTGCACGGCGCATCCCGACCGGTGCTGGGAAGGCAACGGCGGTGATGGCGATGAGGTGGAGGACGACGAAGATGGCGCGGAGGTGATCGAGCATGAGCGGGTCCGGGCTTGGCGCCACTCTACGTCACAGCAGCCCGCTCAGCGACCCCAGGACTGCATCTGCTCCCGCCCCGGTCGCTCTCCGAGCACCATGGTCAGCTCCTCCCGCTCGCCCTCGCGGAGCACCTGAAGGGTGACCTTCTCGCCGGCCCGGTGGCTGCCGACCCTGCGGACGAGGGCGTCGCTGTCGGAGAGCGGCGCGCCGTCGAAGTGGGTGATGACGTCTCCTGCGATCAGGCCCGCCGCTGCAGCGGGGGTGTTGGCGTAGACCGCTGCGATCAGCACGCCGCTCTCGTGGCTCGACAGGCCGACCCCGACCCACCCACGGCGCACCCGACCTTCCGATCTGAGATCGTCGAGGATCGGGGCGAAGGCATCGACAGAGACGGAGAAGCCGATGCCCTGTCCCCAGGGGTTGATCGCGGTGTTGATGCCGATGACCTCGCCGTCGAGGTTGAACAGCGGACCGCCGGAATTGCCGGGGTTGATGCTGGCGTCGGTCTGGATGAAGTCATCGTAGGGGCCAGCCTGGATCTCGCGCCCCTTCGCTGAGATGATGCCCGCTGTGACGGTGTGGGAGAGGCCAAATGGGTTGCCGATGGCGACCACCCAGTCTCCAACCCGGCTCTCTGTGGCCTGGCCCAGCTCGACATATGGCAGCGACTCGTCCGCGCTGATGCGGACCAGGGCGATGTCGAGGTTCTCATCGGTTCCGATGACCTCGCCGTCAAAGGTGCGGCCGTCCTGCAGCGTGATGCTGACCTCGGCAGCATCGGCCACGACGTGGTTGTTCGTCAGCAGGTAGCCGTCGTCAGAGATGAGGAATCCCGACCCCTGACCGGTCTTCAGCTTCTCCTGAGAGCCCTCGGGGACCTGCATCCACGGCGGCAGCTCGGAGGCGATGTCGGTGGCGTTCTGAGAGATGGTCACGCTGACCACTGCCGGAGAGAGGGTCTCGACGAGCGGGGCGAGGCTGCGGGCGGGGTTGTAGCCCGCCGGAAGCGCGACGCTGGAGTTGGCCTGGGTGTTGGACGCCACGATACCGATGGCGGCGCCGAGGGCGAGCGGGATGGCATAGCGAGCGTTCATGGGGCTCCTCGGGTTGCAGAAGTGCAACCCATCAGTGGGGTGGGTGTTTCCATTGGAGACATCTGCTTACGCGGGGGCATAGATGCCGGCGGGGAGCTGGGTGTCGACCTCCAGCCGCGCGACGAGCTGGGAGAGCAGATCCTGGCGGCTGCTTCGGTCTGCGCCGGCCAGCTCGCCCATCGCAGACAGGATCGCCTCCAGCTCAGTCTCTACTCGTGCAAGCTCCTCAGCGACCGGGCGGCGAAGCGCAGCGGAGAGGGCGGCGTCTGCGAGGATGCGGCGCAGCGCCTCCATGCGATCGACCTGTCGCAGCCCGTGGGCACGGATGCGCGCGACGAGCGGATCGTCGGGACCGTCCGTCAGCGCCTTGACCGCACGGCGATCCGCGCTCTCCGCGCGGGCATCGGTGAGCTGTGGAGGGCCGCGTCGTCGACGCTGGATCGAGCCACGCATCAGGTGGCGGGCGACCCGTGCGGCCCAGATCCCGCGCATCATCCGGGTGATCCCCAGGGTGGCCGCGAGGGCGAGCAGGATCGACTGGGTGGCAGCGGGAATGGGGAGAATGCCGGAGAGGGTCACCCCGATGACCAGCATCGCGAACAGCACCCCGCGTCGGGCGGCGCGGGCCTGACGGACCACAATGCGCTGACGGTGGGCGAGGACGAGGGCGGCTTCTTCAGGCATCAAGGCTCCTGGCGGTACCAATTGACTTGCCCCCGAATGCACCAATGGCAAGGGGGAAGATCTCTGGAGCCCCTCTGGAGAGGGCGCTGGAGAGGCGCCACAGCCACCATCAGGGGCCGTCATGCCTTCGGTTCAGGTGCCTGCCGTTCCCGACGCTGTGGACCCTGATCGCAGGACCGCTGGGCCTGACCGCGGTGCTCACCGTTGGGAGCTGTTCCCGCACCCCACCTCTCCGGAGCGGAGCCTCTGGAGTATCCTCTACCCATGCTACTGCTCTCTTCACTCGCGCTTGCGGATATTCCACCAGACGCCCTGCCTGGGCGGACGCTGGCACAGAACACGGTGTCCGTCGCCGGGCTCGATGCCCACCCCGATGTCGTGCTGCTGCTGTACACGGGCAGCACCGAGCTGGGCAGCCACCAGGTGCTCTCCTCCGAGCGCGCTGCGACTCAGCTCAGCGACACACTGCTCCAAGCGGGGTTCTGGCTGATGACGAAGGCGGACTACTCTGCGTGGTCTGTCGTCACCAGCGCCGAGATCGCACGCCAGGAGGCCGCCTGCTCGGAGCGGGGGGAGGGATGTGTGCACATCAGCCGGTTCACCCCGAGCTATGCGCCACCGACCACGGCGATATCCTGCGGTGTGACCCTGGATGCGCCGTACGATGTCCCGACGGGAGAGCCGAGCCAGCGGCGTCACGCGTTCACCCTCTCTGCGGCCTCAGCTACGGTCTGCACCCTGACCGCCACACCGCCGGTGGAGGCTTCCAGTGCGAATCCTCCGCAGGATGTCGGCTCTGGCGCGTCTCTTCCGGGGGGCTGCGCGACAGCACGCGGTGGTGCGATGGGAGCGATCCTGCTGCCGATGATGGTCCTGGGGTGGCGCCGCCGTTGCGGGTCCTGATCGCGACCGATCGGCTGTCCCTCCGAGGCGGCGCGGACCAACACCTCCTCGACGTCATCGCCTCTCTCCGCCGCCGGGGGGTCTCTGTGGTCGTGGCCTGTGGTCGTGTGGCCGGGGATGCGGTGCCCGAGGGCGTCACGGTGGCTCGGGTCCGGGCCCTGTCTCGAATGGTCGATGATCACCGCCAGCTCGACCGCTTGACCCCGCTGATGGCGGCTGCGGACGTCGTTCATGTTCAGAACGTGATGAACCCCACCGCGCTCTCCCGGCTCACGCAGTCCGGCAAGGCGGTGGTGACGATTCAGGACCACCGTGTCTTCTGTCCCGGACCAGGAAAGACCCTTCCCGAAGGAGCGATCTGTCGTGTGGTGATGTCGGCGGATGCCTGCCGCGCCTGCCTGCCCGATGCCGACTACCGCCAGCAAATCCTGGCGCTGACACACGCGCGTCGGGCCGCGCTGGACGGGGCGCAGCTCGTGGTGCTGTCGGAGTACATGGCTGCGGAGCTGGCGGCAGTCGGGCTGCTCGGCGCGGCGGTGATTCCGCCCTGGGTTGAACCGACGGATCTCCTCCCGCAGCCTGGGGAGGGCTTCTTGATGGGCGGGCGGCTGGTCGTCCACAAGGGCATCGAGCGGGCGCTACAGGCCTGGCGTGCAGCCGACACGCCGATGCCGCTGAGGGTTGCGGGGGCTGGGCCGCTGGCCGATGCCCTGTCTGGAGTGACTGCGCTGTCGTGGCTGTCCCGGCCGGCGTTGCTTCAGGTGATGCGTGCCAGCCGCGCGCTGCTGTTTCCCTCCCGCTGGCAGGAGCCGTTTGGGATCCTCGGCCTCCAGGCGCTCTCCGTGGGGACGCCGGTCATCGTGTTTCCCTCCGGTGGGACCAGAGACTGGTCGGCGGCTGGCTGCGTGACGGTTGGCTCGGTGGAAGAGATGGCGGCGGCGATCTCTGCGCTGTCGCGGGACCCCGACCGGGCCGCCGCGCTGGGGGCTGCCGGACAGGACTCGGTGCGTGATCGGTTCTCGGAGGATGTGCAGATGACCGCGCTCCTGGCGGTCTACGCCGCCGCTCAGTCTCCGCCGCGCAGCGTCTCGTAGTCTGGTGCTGTCATCCGGCCGCCGCCATCCCAGCACTGCTCCAGCAGCGGCCGGGCAGCCTGAGGTTGGTCGAGGTAGACGGAGAAGAGCCTGCCGAGGTCACAGGGCACCGGCATGATCTCAGCGACCGGCTGGAGGATCTCGGCGGCCTCAGCGGGGTGACCTTGGCTGCGCAGCACCATTGCGAGCGCCCGCCGGGCCTGGGCATCTCCAGGACTGCGCGCCATCGCCTCCCGCAGCCGGGACTCGGCCTCCTCCAGTGCCTCGAGGTAGGTGAGGGTGACCCCGAGATCATAGTGTGCGGTCGGATGGTCTGGATCGGCGGCGAGCGCGGCCCGGATGGCGACGACCTGCTGCTCCATCGCCCCCCGACGCTCACGCCGCAGTGCTGCTGCGGCCAGGAGGCGGGGATCATCTGGCGCAGCCACGAGGGCCTCCTCCAGCACCGAGAGGCCATCAGAGAGCCGCCCGAGGGCACCGAGGCAGTCGGCAATGTACAGCGCAAGCTCGGTGGAGAGGCCGTACTTCACCCGCATGGCCTCGCCCAGGCGCAGGGCCTCCTCGGGGGGGTGCTGCGTTCGGGGGGTGGACAGGAGGTTGAAGAGGTCGAGGCGGTCTTTGGGATCGGGGGCCTCGGTGTCGCCGGAGGAAGCCCCAGAGATGTAGCCGAGCGCGGCGAGCTGGGCTGTGGTGGCGGCGCTCAGCTCCGCAGCCTCCTGCGGCCAGCGCCGGGGGTAGGCCCCGACGGCCTCTGCGAGGGCGGCAGCCTCCTCGGGGCGGTAGCGGTTGTCGGTCTGTCCGGGATCGGTGGACAGATCGTAGTGCTCGGGAGAGGGGAGGTCGAGCCAGGCGTCGGTGCCGGTGTTGATCGTCCCAAACACTGGCGCGGCACCCATAATGTAGACCGGCGCGACGGTCTCGACAGGGACGGTGCGCTGCGCCGGAAGGTCGAGGAGATCGGCTCCGTCGGTGGCAATGGGGGGAAGCCCCGCGAGCCTCCGCAGGGTGGGAGAGAGATCTGCGAGGGTCGCTGGGGCTGTGATGGTGCCTCCCCGCTCGCCGAGGTCGAGGCCTGCGCCCCACCACAGCAGCAGCGGAATCGCCAGGGTGCTGTCGTAGGCGAACCAGGCGTGGGTCTCCTCGCCGTGCTCTCCCAGTCCCTCGCCATGATCGGCGGTCAGCGCGAGGAGGGCGTTGTCCGACAGCGCGGCGGCGATGCGGCCGGTGGCGGCATCAACCGAGGCGATCTCTGCTGCGTAGGCATCGCCCCCTGCAGCCTCCCATGCCGCGCGCGTCGGCAGCCAGGGACGGTGGGCATCGAACAGGTGGACCCACAGGAAGACCGGGCGCGCAGGATCCCGTCGATCCAGCCACGCCAGGGCAGCATCGACGGTCTGATCCGCAGGACGATAGGGCGCAGAGACCGCATCGTCGAACACCGAGAAGCCACGCGCAATGCCCGTGGTGCGGCCGAGAACCGGGGCTGAGACGAACCCGGCGGTCTGGTAGCCGGCCTCCGAGAGCGCCTCGGCGAGCATCGGGGCATCGGTGTCGATGGTGAACCGGCCGTTGTCTCGCGCGCCGTGGCTGGGCGGGTATCGACCCGTCATCATCGTGGCGTGAGCCGGCAGGGTGATCGGAACCGGGCTGCGGGCCTCGCTGAAGGTGATGCCCTCCGCTGCAAGTCCCTCCCAGGTCGCAAGACCGTCGACCCGATCTGCGCGCACGGTGTCCCAGGTCACCAGCACGATGTCTGGTGGGGGCGCTGTTGTGCAGGCGGTCAGGACGAGGATCACCAACGGCACGCGCCGTCTTCGATGTGCAGCGCGGCGGCCTCCGCCGAGGTTCGGAACGACTTCCAGCCGGTATCCGCAGCCTGGGTGACCAGCCGCCAGCCGGCGTTGCCCTCATAGCACTCCATCAGCCGCCAGCCGCGCCAGGCGGTCACTGGCTTGGTGTAGCGGGCGATGGCGTCCTCGCCGTCCAGGCAGGTGGTGAGGTTGCTGCGCTCGTCGCCCTTGGAGTAGCCACCGGACGTGTCGGTGTCGGTGTAGGCGAGCGGGATGCCGAGGGCATAGTTCCAGTCTGGATCCGCCGTGATCCAGGCCTCCTCGGACGGGGGCTCGGCGAGGGTGATTGAGAAGGTGTCGGTGCTGGCGACGTCTGCGAACGGTGCGATGGCCGCGCCGTCGGCCAGATCCTGGTAGGCGAAGACCCCCATGCGCGTGATCTCGACTGCGGTTCCGGCGAGGGTGAGGGTGGCCTCGAGGCCGCGCAGCGGGATCTCGACCGGGTCGGTGATCTGGAAGAAGTCTGGGTATCCAGCATAGTCTCGCCAGGTCAGCGGGCTGTCGGTGTCCAGCAGGCAGTTGCCGGTCTCGTAGGAGCCGGACATCCCCGAGTCCACCAGACTCCAGCCTGTGATCCAGCCCTCCGGGAGGGTCGGACCGTCCTCGAGGAAGACCACCATGCGCTCCAGCGGCGCGCCGAGCAGCGGCTCTCCCTCGTCGAAGTCGCCGTCTCTGTTGGTGTCCTCAAACGCGATGAGGAAGTGGGTCGCGCCGTCGAGCTTGAGCTTTTCTTCCAGCCCGTAGATCGACACGCTCAGCGGCGCGCGTGGCAGCGCCAGGGTGAAGCTGCCGTCCTCGGCCACGACAGCAGAGGCCAGGGTGCCCTCGACGCTCGGGCCCCAGTTGAACCGCAGGTGAACCACTCCGACGGTGACCTCGGCGGGCATGACGGTGTCCTCGGGGAGGAGCACGGTCCCGGTGATCACCGGCTCGACCTCGGGGAGCGCGGAGTCTCCGGAGTCTCCGGGAGCGGTGTCGTCGGTGGACAGGGTAGGAGCGGCGGTGTCTTCTTTGTCGCCGCAGCCGATGAGCAGGAGGGGAAGGAGGCGCATGGGAGCAGTGTAGCGGCTACAGCGCGCCCCGGAGCCGCGACAGCTCGATGAGGGAGAGGCTGTAGTCGGAGCGTGACTTCTCAACGGCAATCTGGGCGTTGTTGAAGTCTCGGATGCTCTGGAGGACATCCCGCTGGATGGCCCGACCGGCATCCCGCAGCGCCCGGTCCGCATTCAGGGTGTCCTCGGCGGCCTTGAGGTTGGCCTCCGCGAGGCTGATCTGCATCCGCGCCAGCTTCACCGAGCGCAGCTGTGCCCGAACTTGCTGCTCGAGCGTGAGCTCCTGAGCCCTCAGCGCGGTGCTGGCCTGATCGAGCGCCGAGAGCTGCTGCTCGTATGCGCCCCGGTCCACGCGGTTGCCCAGCGGTACGGTCAGGTCGGCGCCGACGTACCACTGCCGCAGATCGCCAGAGAGCAGCTCGGTGGTCGCGGTCCCCAGCGAGGCCTCCTGGCCGTAGAGGGTGTAGCGCGCGGTCCCCGACAGCTCCGGGAGGCGGGCGTGGCGAGCGTTCTCAACGTTGGCCGAGGCGTTCTCTTCGGCGACGCGAAGCTGGAGGAGGCCGGGGTTGTTCTCCATGGCCTCGTCGAGGGTGGCCTGCTGGTCGAACTCGGTGCTGAGGACGGGGCTGGGCGCGGTGGTCAGCGTCACTGCGTCTCCGGTGTGCGTACCGAGCAGCAGCAGCAGGCCCTCGGAGGCGGAGGTCGCGGCGTTCTGGGCGTTGAGGAGATCGCTCTCTGCAGACAGGACGGCGGCCTCGACCCGAGAGCGCTCGACCGGCGCGAGATCACCCCGGTCGATTCGTGCCGCGACCACCCGACGCTCTTCTTGAGTCACTGCGAGGGTCTCGGTGCTGATCTCGACGAGCCGATTCTGGTAGTACAGCGCCCAGTAGGCGGTCGCGGTGTCTGCGAGGACCTGCTGGCGGGTCTCCTGAATGTCCGCCTCGACCTGGGTGAGGTTGCGCTGCGCGACCCGCACGCCGTTGAGGTTGTAGGTGGTCTTGAAGCCCTCCAGCAGCGACTGGGTGATCGAGGCGGTGAGGGTGGAGTTGAACGTGGTCTGCTCGTCGGTCTCGACCGCCTCGGTGGGGTTGGTCGGATCGGAGTAGTACCGCGAGGTCGACTCCTGATCGAAATTGGTCCAGCTCAGCGCCAGCGCGGTGCCGGTGGGCAGGTAGCTGCTCAGGGTGCCGCCCCAGGTGGAGTACAGCGACTCCGAGTCGACATAGAGGCCCAGGGTGGAGAAGAAGTCCTGGTTGATGTCGTTTGTGTAGCCATAGTTGGTGGCAAACGTGGGCTCAAAGACCCCCTGTGCGACCAGCAGGCTTCCCTCGGCGCCGCGATAGGCAGCCGCGGCGCTCTGGAGGCCGAGGTTGTGCTCCACCGCGCGGCTGAGCGCGTCCTCGTAAGACAGGGTGAGGTCGTCTGCGGAGGCGGCGTTGATGAGGAGCAGCAGCATCTACTTTCCGGTCTGCGGGGCATCGGGCAAGGGACGCCCGAGGATAAAGGCCAGCCAGCGAACCGCGCTGGTCCGCATGTCGTCGAGGATCGAGTAGAGGTAGGGCACGAAGAAGAGCGTCAGCACCGTACCCGCGATCAGGCCACCGGCCACTACCCTTCCCATTGGAGCGTAGGGTATTCCGATGAACGTGGAGGTGCCGGTGGCCATGGGAAGCAGGCCGAAGATGGTCGTCAGGGCGGTCATCAAGATGGGGCGCATCCGACGGGTGCCCGCCTCGATGAGCGCGGTCGTGCGGGGCATACCGTCGGCCCGGAGTCGGGTGACGAGGTCGATGAGGACGATGCCATTGTTGACCACGACGCCCACCAGCACCACCAGCCCCACGCCGCCCATTAGATCGAGCGGGGTGCGGGTCAGGTAGAGGGTCCAGTACACCCCGAACAGGGCCATCGGGATGGTGGTGATGATGGACAGCGGCAGCAGGAAGCTCTCGAACAGCACGCCCATGATCAGAAACACCATGACCACGCTCAGCAGCAGGGCCATGTTGCGCGCGGCATCGTCCTCCGCCCCCTCCCAGTCGCCGGGCTGATCCCAGGTGTAGCCCCGGGGAAGCGCGATCTGCTCCAGCGCCCCGTCGACCATCTGGCGGGTGGCCAGGATGTCTGCGCTGGGCTCGACGTCGACGGTGATCGGCCAGGCGGTGCGTCGGTTCTCGCGCTGGATGGTTCCCATGCCGCTGGAGACCTCGCTGTTGACCAGGGCGCGCAGCGGCACGGAAGACATCGCGGTGGGGGAGAACAGCGGGAAGTCGAGCAGCCGGTCCATGTCAGCGCGGTCTTCGAGTCGAAACCGGGCGAACATGTCGATCTCGTTCTCGCCGTCGTGGTACTTCGGCAGCGAGGTGCCGCGCAGGGCAAAGCTGACGGTGCGGCCGAGCTGACTGGCGGGCAGCCCGTAGCGGGCAGAGGCCTCGCGATCGACGGTCAGCCGCATCTCCTCGCCGCCGGCCTCCTCCAGATCTGGGAGTGCTCCTGCGACTCCAGGCACGGTGCGGATCACCCGGCGAACCTCTTCACCGAGGATGGCGAGGGTGTCGGTGTCCTCGCCGCGCAGGACGATGCGGAACTGCTTGTCCTCGCTGCCCTGTCCGCTCCAGCCAATCTGGGCCTCGACCCCGGCCAGCTCCGGCAGCGCGCCGCGGGCATCGTTGATGACGTCCTCGCGGGTCATCATGTCCTTCTCACGGTCCTCCAGAAGGTGGACGTAGGTGCGACCACCGGACTCGCTGGCCCGCAGCCGACTGCGGTGAACCTCTACGCCCCATTTGTCTCGGTTGTCCTCGACAAAGGCCTCGTATGTGTCGACAATCTCGACGCGCTCTGGGTAGGTGAATTCTCCAGGAAACCGGTAGATGATCGCAAACTCGCCGATGTTGCCGTCGGGCTCGTCCTGGCAGCTGACGGACTTGACCGGCACCACGATGGTCAGGAAGCTGATCGCGACGATGCCGAGCAGGGCGTCGGTTCGGTTGGTCAGCACCCAGGCGAGCATGCGCCGATAGCGAACGGACAGGGCGGTGATCCAGCGGGGCTCCTTGAAGGCGTCGGTGCCGGTGCCCTTGAGGAGTGTGGTGGTCAGCGGGGTGAAGATGAGGGCGACGAACAGGCTCGCCCCCAGCGCCCAGACGACCGGGAAGCCAAGCTCTCCCATGAAGAAGGAGAAGTCGGCGTTCTCGCTCATCAGGATGACCGGCAGGAAGACGACCATGGTCGTCAGGGTCGAGAGCGTGATCGCCAGGGCGACGTCGTTGGTCCCGGAGATGGCGGCCTCGTCGCGCGCCTCGCTGGCCTGCCTCCGGGCGTAGATCGCCTCTACCACCACGATGGCGTTGTCGACCACCATGCCCACCGCGATCATCAGCCCCATCAAAGACAGCAGGTTGAGGCTGCCGCCGTTGAAGTACATCCAGGTCACCGTCAGCAGCAGGGCGACCGGAATGGTCGCGGCGATGAGCATGGTCATCTTCCACTGGCGGAGGAAGGTGTACAGCACGATGATCGCGAACACCCCGCCGAACATCGCGGTCTGGAGCAGATCGCCGATGGAGGACTCGATGAGCCCGCCCTGGTTGAAGAAGGTGAAGAACCGGGTGCCTTGAGAGCGGGGGTCGGCCTCCAGCTCCGCCATTGCCGCCTTGACGGCCCGGGCTGTGGAGACGGTGTTGGCGTCGGACTCCTTGCTGATCGCCACACCGATTCCCTCTGTGCCGTCGATGCGGTTGATCGAGGCGGAGGAGACGGTGCGGAAGGTCACGGTGGCGATGTCGTCGAGGACGAGCCCGCTCCCGATGGGGGCTGACTTGAGCTCGTCGAGGTCGACATAGCGGGCGAGGCTGCGGACGTAGCGGATCTGTCCGCGATCGTGGAGTCGACCCGAGGCCATCTGGAAGTTGTCGCTGCCGAGGTCCTGGATGACCTGGTACAGGCTGATGCCGTGCTCGTTGATCGCATCGAGGGAGAAGTCGATGTAGACCTGGCGTGGATCCGCTCCCCAGATCTCAACCTGACCCACCCCATCCACTCGCTCTAAGTGCGCCTTGATGACGTCCTCTGCGAGCTGGTAGGGGTACTCGACGTCCTCGCCGATGCTCACGCCAGCCCAGATGATCGGCTCGGCCGATGGGTTCCAGCGGTAGACATAGTAGCGCTCGACATCATCGGGGAGGTCGGGCAGCGCGCGCTCCATCCGGTCAACGACGGCGTTGTAGGCCTCGTCCATCGAGGTGGAGCGGTGGAAGTCCAGCGAGAAGTTGACCGAGCCGGACTGGGCGCTTCCAGACATGTCCTTGAGGCCGGGCAGGGTGGAGAACTGCTCCTCCAGCGGCAGCAGCAGGGCCGTCTCGTTCTCCTGGGGAGTGGCGTCGGAGTAGGGAACCCACACCCACATCGTCGAGGGAGAGAACTTCCCGGGCATCATCTCCAGCGGGATGCGGCTCCAGGCGATGGCGCCCAGCACGCACAAGGCGAGGAAGACCATGACCACGGTCACCGGTCTGCGGACGGACAGCTCTGGCAGCCTGCGCAGCATGGGCCTACTCCTCCACCATCGCGGGGGTGGTCTCGAAGAGACCAGTCAGCAGCAGGTAGACCACCGGGATGACCACGAGGGTCAGCAGGGTGGAGCTGGAGAGGCCGGCGATGACGGTCAGCGCCAGCGGCATCTGGATCTCGGCACCCTCGCCGATGCCCAGCGCCAGCGGGAGCAGGCCGAGCACGGTGGTGGTGGTGGTGATGAGGATCGGGCGCAGCCGCAGTCGAGCGGCGGCCTCAACGGCGGGGATGCGCTCCAGGCCGTCTGCCCGCTTGCGGTTGATGGTGTCGACCAGGACGATGGCGTTGTTGACGACCACGCCCGCCAAGACGATGGCACCGATCAGCACGACGACGCTCACCGGCACCCCGGTCACCCACAGCGTTCCGACCACTCCGACCAGGGCCAGGGGCACGCTGAACAGGATGACGAACGGGTGGAGGATGCTCTCGAAGGTGCTCGCCATGATGACGTAGACCAGGAAGATCGCCAGCCCCAGGGCCATCTTCAGTGAGCTGCTCGAGCGCTCCATCTCGGCGTTCTGACCGGTCAGCTCCCACTCGATGCCGGCGACCTGTGCGCCCTGGAGGCTGGCGGCGATGGCCTCGGCCTGACCGGAGAGGTCGAAGCCATCGAGGTTGGCGCTGACCACCGCAGCCCGGCGCTGATCCACCCGGCGGATCTCAGAGGGGCCCTCGCTCTCGATGAACGACGCCACGCTCTCCAGGGGGATCGGCGGGTTGACGTTGGGGTTGATGTTGAGGCGCTTGAGCTGCTGCACGCTGCGACGCTCCGCTTCTTCGAGGCGGACCACGAGGTCGACCCGGACGTCACCCTGAGAGATCGCTGTGGCCTCCTCGCCCTGGATCTTCTCGCGGACCCGGCTGGCGACGGTGGCGGTGTTGAGGTTGTAGCGGCGCAGCAGATCGCGGTCGTAGACGATGCGGATCTCAGGGTAGCCAGGCATCAGCGAGGAGCGGACGTCGGTGATGCCAGCCAGCTGACCGATTCGCCGGACGGAGTCGTCTGCGGCGGTCCGCAGCTGGTCGAGGTCGGTGCCGTAGAACACAACCTCGATGGGGGTCCGGAATGAGAACAGGCTGGGGCGCGACAGCCGGAGGTCTACGGGGCGGTCTCCTTCCGTCAGCGCCAGCAGATCGGTCCGAAGTGCGCTCATCACCGCGCCCTCTCGGCGTGCGAGGTTGCCGCCGGGGGTCAGCTCCACCATCAGCTTCGCGGTGTGCTCGCCCTCATCGGGTCGGCTGTCTGCCCGGCGCTCTGAGCCGATGATGGCGTGGACGTTCTCGATCTCGGGATGCTCGGCGGCGGCCTGCTCCATTCGACGAACCACGGCAGCCGTGGCAGGGAGGGGAGTGCCGACCGGCAGAGCAACCTCGACGGCGAACCGACCCTGGTGGACCTCGGGGATGAGCGCCTGGCTCAGCGAGCCGCCCAGCGGGATGGCCAGCAGCACGGAGGCTGCCGCGATGCCCATCACCGTGGCTGGCCGGGCGAGGGCTGGCTGGATGACGCTGCCGTAGTGCTGCTCCAGCGTGCTGTAGCGGGCCTGGAACCGACCCGCCGCCCACATCAGCGCCCCGCCGACGCGCGGCAGCACGGCCTGACCGAGCCACATCGCTCCGCGTCCGAGCAGGGCTGCCGGCACGACGATCAGGGTGACCATCAGCTCGAAGAGCAGCCGCAGCAGGGAGCGGGCGACCCACCACGGCAGCTTGAGGAGTCGGCGGGGATCCCCGCCACGCCAGGCATTCTTGAGCATGCCGATGGAGTCGAACCGGCTGGCGTTGGCGATCTGTCGCAGCGGAGTGCGCACGGCCGGCGGGGTCAGCTCCGCGGCGGCGAGCATCGGCACGAAGAACAGCGCGACCGCGAGGCTGGCGAGCAGCGAGAACACGACCGCCAGGGACAGATCGGAGAAGATCTGCCCGGCGATGCCCTCGACAAACGCGATGGGAGCGAAGACTGAGATGGTGGTCAGGGTCGAGGCGATGACCGCTGCTGCGACCTCTGCGGTGCCGTCGACGGCGGCCTGGCGCCGAGGCTTCCCGGCCTCAATGTGGACCTGGATGTTCTCCAGGACGACCACCGCGTTGTCCACCAGCATGCCCACACCGAGCGCGAGGCCGCCGAGGCTCATCAGGTTCAGCGAGACGCCGCCGAGGTACATCGGCGCGAAGGTGCACACGATGCTCAGCGGAATCGCCGCGCCGATGATCGCAGTGGAGCGGAAGTCTCGCAGGAACAAGAACAGCACCACAACCGCCAGCAGGGCCCCGAGGACTGCGGTGGAGCGGAGGTTGTTGATGCTGGCCTCGATGAAGCCGGCCTGGTTCTCCAGCACCGTCAGGCGGACACCATCGGGGAGGTCGGGCCGGATGTCTTCCGCGATGCTCGCCTCGATCTCGGTGGCGACCGAGACGATGTTGGCATCGGCAGCCTTGAAGACCTCGATCTCCACTGCCTCCACGGCATCGAGGCGGCTGATGACCTCCCGCTCTCGGAACGACTCCCGGACGGTGGCGACCTCAGAGATGGGCACCCTCACCCCGTCGCTGCGGGTGATCTGCAGGCTGCGGATCTCATCGAGGCTGCCGAGCTGGTTGAGGGTGCGCACGAGGTACTCGTGGTCGCCATCCCGGATGGAGCCGCCGGGGATGTTGACGTTCTCTGCCCCCAGGGTGTTGATGAGCTGATCGATGGTCAGCCCGCGCGCGGCGAGCCAGTCCTCTCGGGGCTCGACGAGGATCTCCCGCTCCAGCCCACCGCGCACGCTGACCGCCGCGACGCCGTCCATGGCCTCCAGCTCCCGCTGGATCTCCTGGACTGCAAGATCCCGCAGCAAGAACAGCTGGCCTTCATCAGACAGCCGCGAGGTGCCCGGCTCCATGGACAGCGCGATCCGCATGATCGGGTCCATGGAGGGATCGTAGCGGAGGATGAGCGGACGGGAGGCATCGGCGGGGAGGAAGGTGGTCTGTAGACGCTCGCGGATGTCCTGGGTGGCCCGGTTCATGTCGGTGCCCCACCGGAATTCCAGCACCACGTCGCTGACGCCGGCACGGCTGCGGCTCTCCAGCTCAGCGAGCCCCTGGGTGGTGGCGATGGCTTCCTCGATGGGGCGCGAGATCTGAGACTCGACCTCCTCGGGGGCGTAGCCTGGCACCTCTGTGCGCACGGTGACCGAGGGGTAGCTGAGGTCGGGCATGAGGTTCAGCGGGAGCCGGCCATAGCTGACCATGCCGAACACCGCGATGGCGATGGCGATCATCCACGTCGCCACCGGTCGGGACACCACCAGGGAGAACATCGGTCAGCCCTCGCCGTTGTCGGCGTCGTTGCCGTCTTCATCCTCGTCGTCTTCTTCGAGCGCCACCTCGGGGACCGGATCATCAGGCAGCCGCACCGAGGCGCCTTCCCTGAGGTTGGTGTTGCCGATGGTCACCACCATCGCTCCAGCGTCGAGTCCCGTGGTGACCTCGACGAGCTCGGTGTCCACAAACCCGACAGTGAGGTTCTTGCGCACCGCAACGCGCTGTGGGACCTCTGGCCCGGGCACGCGGTCAGCGTCCTCTGCGCCGTCCTCGCCCTCGCCCCCGTCCTCGCCGCCGAACAGCTTCGCAAAGAAGCCGGACTCTTCACCCTCGGCGTCTTCTTCGGCTGGACCATCCTCGTCGACGTCGACTTCTTCGGGGGCATCCTCGACGGTCCAGGCGATGGGCTCCCCGTCTTCCCAGACCAGGGCGCGACGGGGAATGGTCAGGACGTCGTCGTGGCGAGCGACCTCGATGCGGGTCTTGACGAACTGGCCGGGGCGGAGCGTGTCCTGTCCAGGAGCGATGTCGACTGTCACCCGGACGGTACCGGTCGCGGCATCGACCACGGGACTGATGCGGCTGATGGTGGCGGTGGCGGTGGCGTCTTCGTTGTAGGCGCTGCTGAGGTGGACGGGCTGGTCGAGGGAGATGCGGGTGAGATCTTTCTCCGGGAGCTGCACGATGACCCGCAGCCGGGTGAGGTCGACGACCTGAAACGCCCGGGCGCCTCCTGCGACCTCACCGACCCGGAGATCGCGAACGGCGATGGTGCCCTCGATCGGGCTGGTCACTCGGGTAAAGCCTCGGGTGCGGCGGGCTTCGTCGGCGCCGGTCTCTGCGGTCCGGTACGCGGTCTGCGCACCAGCCAGCTCGACGTCGCTGATGGCGCCGTCTGCGTGAAGCTGCTTTGCCTTCTCCAGATCATTGCTTGCTCGCTCCAGCTCGATCTGGGCGCGGCTGTTGCTGGCATCGAGTGAAGGGTTCGCGATGACCGCGAGCACCTGACCCTTGCGGACCGCGTCTCCTTCCTCGACGTCGATGCGGGTGACGGTCCCGGATGCCTCCGGGACGATGTCGGCCTGCGCCTCGCTCTCGACGGTTCCGGTGGTCTCCAGGTAGTCCGCGACAGAGCCCTGCTCGACAGAAATAACCTCTACCAGCAGCCGCTGGTCGGGCTCTGCTTCAGTTTCCACTGCGCCGTCGCCCCTGCCTGGGGGGCCACCGCTACAGGCTACGAGGAAGACTAAAGACAGCAGGAGGTGTCGCATCAGGTCGGTCCGAGGAGACGCGCTGACCCCAGGCTGGAGGGCGTGCGCTTGGGAGCACAAGTTGAGGGTTGCGGAACTGCCGCTCTTCAGGGTTATCCTGACATCACATTAGAGACACCGCGCCATCGCGATGTTGACACCCCGGTCGACAAGGACCCCAAACCACAATGTCAGCTCTCTTTACATCCCTTCTCATCCTGGTCGGCTTCGCAGCGGATGAGGGCGACGATGATGGCGACGGCATCGGAGAAGAGAACGGGGACTGTGATGACAGCGATCCGACCATCTACCCGGGTGCCCCCGAGTCTTGTGATGGCGTCGACGAGGACTGTGACGGCACCATCGATGAGAACACCAACTGCTTTGACGACGACGGCGACGGCTACACCGAAGACGAGGGGGACTGCTCAGACGCCGACTCGGATGTCTTCCCCGGTGCCTCCGAGCAGTACGATGGCATCGACAACAACTGCGACGGCTACACCGACGAGGGCACTCCGGCATTCGACGATGACGGCGACGGCTTCTCGGAGATCGACGGCGACTGCGACGACGACAACCCCGACCGCAGCCCGGTGGGCATCGACTGGTGCCGAGACGGCATCGACAATGACTGCACCGGGATTGCAGACGATGACTGCGAAGAGGATCCGTCGGATGGCTGCGATCCGGAGCTGACGGTGGCGATGTCCGCCAGCCGGTTCTCCGGGGGCGGCGGCGAGCTGGTCGTGGTCGAGGCGTGGCCGGGCTACGATGACCTCTCGATGTCACCAGACCTCCTGTTCTCAGTAGAGGGCGGCATGCTCACCGACACCGACCTCGGCGAGGCGGACTGGATCCTCCCGGAAGTCTCAGGACGGTACCTCGCGACGGTTGTCTTCACGGACGCCTGTGGCTTCCAGGCGATCGATGCCGTCGAGGTCGAGGTGGTCTCTGGTTCCCTGGAGGTGAGCCGCGCCGGACAGTACCTCGGCGGCTGTGGCTCGTCGGCGTTCTTTCTACTACCCGGACTGTCCCTGGCTGGACTTCGCCGAAAGCAGCGCAGATGATCTTTCTTCTGCTCGGCTGCACAGACAGAGAGGCAGACTCCGCAGCGCACACGAGGACAGGCGACATCGTCTCTGTTGTCGAGACCGCCACCGGTCGAATCCTGCTCGCAGATGACCGCACGGGTTCCTATGAAGGCGAGATCTGTCTCTCCGAGCTGGCCCCGACGGACTGCCCGAAAGGAGCGGTCGACGAGGACGACCTCTGCCAGATCTTCTCCTCGGAGCACTTTCTCGAAGATGGAGAGAGTTCCTGGCTGATCAGCTACGTGTTGTCTGACACGTCGGTCAACTACACGCCGGGCCGGCTCACGCGCTTTCGCCCGACGCACCCCCCAGAGGTCATATGGGAGGTCACCGGCCTGTCGTTCGCGAAGTACCAGCCCAATCGCTACAAAGGGGGCTGCATCACGGATGCTGCCGCCACCCTCGCCAATTGCAACCTCAACGCCACCCACACCGTGCTGGAGGATGGAGACCAGCTCGTGGTCGCCGACACCAACAACTCCCGGGTGCTCTGGCTGGAGAAGCCCGCGCCTGGCTTCCGTGGACCAGTGGAGGTCATCGACATCCTCGACGAAGCTCACCCCTCCTGGGGGGAGCGGTACAGCATCAACAACGTCCAGCGGCTCACGGAGGGCGACCGCGAGCTGCTGCTGACGACCTTCAAGAGTGCGCGCACCGACACCGGACTGGTCGACACCGGCAGCATCGTGCTCTGGGACGTCACCGACACCGCCAGCCCTGAGCTGATCTGGGTCTACCCACCCGAGGGTGGCTTCGTGGCCGCAGTCCACCACGGCCAGGTCCAGCAGACCGCCTCTGGAGAGGAGTGGCTCATCTACTCCCACAGTCTCGGCGCCAGCGAGGATCCAGACAACGGCGTGTTCGGCTCGGTCGGGATGGCTCGCTACAACGGCACCCAGCCCCCTGAATACCTCGCCGACGGCGTGCTTGGGGTCATCGACAAGTTCCTCGGCTTCGTGAGAGAGGTTGAGATCCCGCCGCCGTATGACTGGCTGCTGATCACCGACTCTGGCTGTGAGAACCCCAAATCAGACTGTGCCCTGGAGGGCAGGGTGGTCAGCGTCTCGCTGCCAGAGCTCGAGCCGGAGGGACAGTCTGGTGGGTTTGGTGACCAGCGGTTTGTGAGCCTCACCGCGCTGCCCGACGCCTTCCAGCACGAGATGGTCTTTCCCTATGAGGCCGACCTGCTGCAGCGAGACGCGGTGGATGGGCTGGTGGCTGGTGGGGTCGGGAATTGTGAGTGAGGCCCTCACCGCTCGCTGAGTCCGTCGGAGCGATCCCAGTCCTTGGGGCGGAGGTGGCCCCTGGCAGCACCACCAGAGGGAGGACGGAGCACTGCTCCGCTGCCATTGAATCCGCGGCCATTGGAGGTCGGCCGACGCGTCCGGATCGCCTCTGGCTTCTCAGCGACGGGGCTCACCGCGCTCACTGCTTCGCCGGCTCAGGGCCGGATGATCATCAAGCTGGCCGGGTCTGCCTGGCGAAGTACACCGTCGAGATCAGGTAGAGAACGGTGCAGCTGATGCTGGCGATGTAGCTGAAATTTACGAAGAACTCCAGCCACGACAGCTCGGCCTGTCCGAGGTCCTTGTAGAGCATCAGACTGACGCTGCCGAGGTAGCCAAATGCGTCGGTGACGTAGATGAGAAAGCCGGCGGTGCCGACCGCGCCCACTGCCGCGATCAGCCGGTCGAACAGCACGCAGCCGTAGGGCACGTATGCGAGGTACATCCCCAGGCCCACCGCGATCATCCAGTACGCTGGATCGAGGATTTCGAGCTGGAAGAGCAGGGTCGAGATGCCGATCATCGCGGTGCCCGACAGCATCAAGAGGTGCACCATGAGCAGCGCCTTGCGGTTGTCCTTGATGAGCATCAGCAGGGCCAGGCTCAGCAGCACACCGATGGTGATCGGGATCTCGGAGGTGGCCAGGATCGCGGGCTCGTCGGCGTAGCCAATGGCGGCCCAGATCTCGACGGCGAAGTTGTCGCGGAAGTCCCGATAGGCGGTCAGCAGGACGTACAGCATCGTCAGCGGCAGCAGACCGGGCAGGAAGCCCATGAAGAACTTCTTGCGGGCGGCGGCGTCCATCGGGGCACGCTTGGAGCGAAGGCGCTCGTCCTCTTCTGAGGGCGGCGGGAGGTTGGCGAGCATCCAGACGAAGAGCATCATCGGCACCGCAAAGAGCGCGCCGACGGTGAACGGCATCCAGAACTCAGAGATGCCGTAGTCCGTCACCATGGTCCGCCCGACGCTCTTGACCACCCCGCTGGCGAGGATGTAGCTGGCGGACAGACCGGCCCCGAGGACCTCAGACAGCTTGCGGCCCTCCAGGAAGCCGAACACGAGCCCCCAGACCATGCCGAGGGGCAGGCCGTTGATGAACAGGCACAGGGCGTTGTAGGGGGCGGGGACGACCGCAAACAGGAGCAGCGAGCCCCAGGCCACCGCGATGACCCCCAGGATCGAGACCGCGCGCTTCTCGGCAGTCATCTCGGAGATGACCTTGATGCCGAGGAATTTTGAGCAGCAGTATCCGAGCACCTGGCTGATGATGTAGACCGTCTTCAGCGCCAGGGGAGCGGCGACGAAGGGCAGGGCCAGCTCACCGTCGAAGGTGCCCGCTGCGAACGGCTTTCGGAAGGCGTACATGCAGAAGTAGGTGCAGAACGCCGCGGTGATGGCGTAGACCGAGAAGATGAAGCCGTTCGCTCTTGCGAGTCGGGCGGTCAGCGCGGGGCTCAGCAGCATGGGGGACTCTCCTGGCCTGCCACGTTCTCACGTCGCCCCCCATGGCGGCAAGCCTGTACCGGCAATGTCGCTTAGAAGGAGCGTGACGCACACACAGGAGCGAGCCGATGATCACCCGCCTCGATCACATCGCCGTCGCAGTCGATGACCTCACCGAGGGCATCCGGCGGTTTGCTGAAGACTTCGGGCTGACGCTTGAGGGACAGGAGGACGTGCCCTCGGCCGTCACCTCCACCGCCTTCTTCCCCATCGAGGGCACCCGCATTGAGCTGATTCATCCGCTGGGCGGACAGGGCCCAGTGCAGAAGTACCTGGACAAGCGCGGAGGCGGCCTGCATCACGTCTGCTTTGAGACCGATGACATCGAGGCGGACATGGCCCGGCTCAAGGAGAAGGGCTACCGGCTGCTCTCAGATCAGCCCCAGCCAGGCGCCCACGGCACACGCGTTGTGTTCATTCATCCCAAGTCCACCGGCGGCATCCTCATTGAGCTCGCGGAGCATCCCCATGCAGGCGAAGGCCACCGGTGAGCAGACCTCGCTGGCCTGGCGGAAGCGCCGGGCCGGTCAGCGGCTGATCCTCGGCTTCGAGGGCACCACCATCCCCGCAGGGCTCCGGTCGCTGATTCGCCAGGGACCGCCGGCGGGGTTCATTCTTTTTGCGCGCAACATCGAGGAGCCGGCTCAGGCTCGTGAGCTGAACCGGGAGCTCGCCAGCTTGCTTCCCGACAGCCTGCCGCCGCTGCGCAGCGTGGACCAAGAGGGCGGGCGGGTCCAGCGCCTTTCCGGCACCGCCTGGCCGTCGATGCGATGGCTGGGCAACGCAGACGATCTCGTGCTCACCCGCCAGGTCGCCTTCGCGATGAGCCGAGAGCTGGCGGCCTGTCACTTCGACCTGAACTGGGCACCGGTCGCGGACGTCAGCGAAGACAGCGGCGTGATCGGCGATCGCAGCTTCTCTGCCGATCCGGATCGCGCGGCCGCACACACCGCCGCGTTCATCGAGGGAGCCCGGGCGGCGGGCATTGCGTGTGTCGCCAAGCACTTCCCCGGACACGGCATGGCGAGCGGTGACTCCCACAGCGAGCTGCCGGTGGTCGAGCTGGATCGCCCGGAGCTGGAGCGGCGAGATCTCGCGCCGTTCCGCGCCGCCATCGCTGCGAGCGTCGGCGGCATCATGAGCGCCCACGTCCGCTTCCCCGCCTGGGATGAGGAGCTCCCAGCCACCCTCTCCGCTCGCGTGCTCGACGGCGTCCTCCGGGGTGACCTCGGCTACTCCGGGGTCATCTTCAGCGACTCCATGGAGATGGCCGCGCTCGATGACTGGCCCCTCCACCGTCGGCTCTCGCTGGCCTGCTCGGCCGGCCTGGATGTCTTCCTCACCGGTCACTCTCTCGATCTCCAGTGGGAGATGTTCGAGCGCCTTGTCCACCTCCAGGAAGGCAGTGCGCTGCAAGATGACAGGGCGATCCGCTCATACAAGCGGGTGATGGCGCTGCGGGAGGCTGCGCTTCTGAGGCGTCCAGAGAAGCCTGACGTCTCGATTGTCGGAGATCGGAGTCACCGAGACCTCGCCGTCCTTGCTCGGGCGCGGGGGATGGGGTGAGTCTGCTGGCGATCCTGCTGTCCTGTGGGCGTGCTGCTCCGCCGCCAGAGCCGCTGAGCCCCGAGGTGGTCGCCGTGCTGCTGCACACCATCACCGCCGGCGGCACCGCGACCCTCGCCCTCACCGCGCGCGTGCCGCTGACGCTCACGGAGAGTCATTGCGCCGTCTGGCAGGATGGTGTCATGGTCGACACCGACACTCAGCATACCAACCTCCGCCTGCCGCCTCATGAGGAGGTACGCCTCGATCTGCCCTTTGAGGGCTTGGAGAGCGGCGCCGTACAGCTTACAGGGAGCCTGCACCTGAGCGGTCTCCTGAAAAGCCAGGAGCTCGTGGTGCTGGATCTGAGCGGACACGCGGGAGAGGTGACCCCATGATGATGTGGATGATGGCGGCCTCAGCGGCCTGGGCTTGTGAAGATGTCAAGCCAACCCCTGCCTCCCTCCAGGTGGCCTGGATCTCTCCGGTCAGCCGCACTGCGCGCCCAGGAAAGGCGCTCGAGGTTGTTCGGGTTCAGGAGCTTCGAGGATGGATTCGAGCGAATGGAGCTGAGCAGGATCAGGTGCTTGCTGCGCTCGGTATGCTGGAGCGTGGCGAGTCTGCAGCAGGCGTCGGCTACAAGATCACCATCTTCGACGTGCAGAGCGACTGGCTGTGCCGACCGCTGGCCGATGCTGAGCCGGGCTCGGATGTCGCTGGCGTCGCGGCCTGCATGGAGCGCGGAGATCGCCACACCGATCGCGACCACCGCGATGGCTTTACCGGCTGCGGCTACACCCTGAACACCTACGCCTCAAGCCGGGGAATCGACGTCTTCCGGGTGCCCTGGGCGGAGGCCTCGGCCTGGGGCTTCTGTGTGATGCCCCTTGAGCGCTTTCTCCAGGGAGCTTGATGTCTGTTCCTCCCCGCAGTCACTACTGCAGCCGCTGCCTGACCTCGTTTCCGGGCAGCCCAGAGCACTGCCCCAACCTCAGCTGCAAGCGCGCGCAGCCCGAGAGCGGGTGGGGGACGATTCATCAAGAAGACGAGATCTTTGACCGGAACTATCGAATCATCCGGCTCCTCGCGATGGGCGGGGCCGGCATCACCTACTTGGCCCGCGAGATCGGCCCCGACGGGGAAGACATCGATCCACGGCTTGCGATCAAGGTGCTGTTCTCCAGCCGCAACCAGGGCTCCTACCTCCGCCGACTGGCCACTGAGGCGCAGATCCTCCAGGAGATGGAGCACGAGCACACCGCCGAGTACCGTGGCTTCGTGCACCGTTCTGGCCACTCCCCCTACCTGCTCACCCGGTTCGAGGCGGGTGGAAGCCTGCTGGATCACATCCGCCGGGTCGGGACACTCCCCGTCCGACAGGCCGCAGCGGTCGGCAGCCAGATCTGCATGGCCCTGGAGAAGAGCCACGAGATGGGGGTCATCCATCGAGACCTCAAGCCCGAGAACGTCCTGATTGCCGCAGAGGTTCCGCCTGGACAGGTCCCGCACTGTCGGGTGGCGGACTTCGGCATCGCGAAGGTCTCCAGCTCGCTCAACTCCAACCTCACCCGGGCCGGCGCGTTCGTCGGCACTCCCCACTTCGCTGCGCCCGAGCAGTTCCTCGGCGGACGCGTGGGCACGACCTCAGACACCTACGCTGTCGGTGCGATCCTGCACTTCTGCATGATGGGCCGACACGTCATGCAGTTCGCCGATCGACTGCCTCCGGAGGACTCTTGGCAGATCCTCGTCGACAGCCTGCCCGCCCAGATCAACCGTCCCGATGATCCCCCTGAGGACGTCGAGCGGATGAACCGGGTGCTGTCGGTGGTCATGGATCCCAGAGCAGAGCACCGCTGCACAGCGACTGAGCTGGCTGTGATGCTCTCCGCGCTGGTGCTCGGTCATGAGCCTGTCATCCCTGATCGTGCGGCCCTTCCGCTGCCGTCATCAGCCACCGAGGCGTTCCCGGCGGGCACCTGGGCGACCGCTTACCCCGCCCACACCGTCCAGACTGTGCCGAGCAGCACCATCGATCCAGATGCCATCCCTGACACTCCCCCCTCTGAGGCGCCCGGTACCCCGGAGCCTCCATCCCGTGAGGTTGTGATCAAGGATGCCGCTGAGGGCGCCTCGACCGGCTGTGTGGTTGGCGGAGTGCTCGCCGCAGGGCTGCTGCTCGTGGCGCTGGCGGCGGGCTGGGCGTATCAGAATCGACCGGACCTCCTCGGGTTGACTCCGCCAGCTCTGGCTGCGGACCTTCCAGCGCTGACCGGTCACGAGACGGACGAGCCTGCGATGACCGACTATCGCCTCCTCTACGAGTCGCTGGAGGCGCTCGGTCCGTGGCTTCAGGAGGGCTGCAGCATCCCGGCAGGCAGCACAGCCAACCTGCTGCTTGTCGTCGAGGGCGACGGCACGGTTCGATCAACGACGGTCACCGAGGGCATCAGCGACGCCGTGGATTCCTGTCTCATCTCCAGCCTTCCGGCTGCCACCCTCAACCGAGGTCAGCCCGGTCCGATCCAGTTTCCCAAGGTCATGACCTGGGAGTGACGACTACCAGAGGGTCAGCTCTACCGGCTCGTTCAGCGATCGGTTGACCCGGATGATCAGGACCGTGATGTTGTCTTTGCTGCCGGCTGCGATGGCGCGCTCCACCAGCCACGCGGCGCAGTCCGCTGGATCCTGGCTTTCCTTGAGGGCGCTCGCGAGACGGTGATCGGGCACTGCATTGGTCAGCCCGTCGGTGCACAGCAGCAGCTGGTCACCAGTCAGCAGCTTCAGGCCCCCGGTGTCGGTGCCGGCGTCGATGCGCACGTCGCCGTCGATGCCCATCCCCCGAGAGCCGAAGATGAAGCTCTGGGCGAGGCTGGTGGCGTGGCTGGGAGCAGGGCGGCCATCCCGGGCAGCAAATTCACCCCGGGTTTGATCCCGAGTGAGGCGGGTGAAGATGTCCTCGCGGAGGTGGTAGATGCGGCTGTCGCCGACGTGGGCCCAGTAGGCGTGGTGCTTGATGAGCCACACCGCGGCGAGGGTGGTGCCGATGTCGCCCATGCTTCCCTGGATTGCCCGGGCGCGCAGCTTGCGGTGTCCTTGAAGGAGGAAGCTGTGCAGCGTGCCCTCTGGGTCGGTGGGGTGCTCTCGGTAGTACACCCGTGAGAGCGCCTGGACTGCGGCTGCTGCTGCGAGATCACCGAAGCGATGCCCACCCATGCCATCGGCTACGGAGGCAAGCAGCCCGTGGCCCGAGCGGTGCAGAACCTTCTCCTCGTTGCCGTCTCGGAAGCGAATCTCTCCGCTCCGACAAACCAGGTAGTTGTCTTCGTTGTGCGAGCGCCCCCCTTGTGAGGGAGGCGCTCCGGTGCTGCAGACGAGTCCGACAGTGTAGTCCATGGCCGACATGCCTCAGACGATACCGTATGAGAGATCAGCTGACCTCGAAGCAACGGATCACGGTCCCGGAGAGGAGGAGATCTCCTGGAGAGAGAACGATCGGGGCCCCATCCTCGGGTGCCGTCTGGAACCGACCTTCACCGTGCCGAACGAAGAACGGTCGCCAGCTACCATCGTTCTTTCTGTAGCTGTCGAGGTAGTCGGTCACCGTCAGGCGCTCCCCGTCGAACTGTGCGGTGAGGGTCAGCCCGCTGAGGGTGATCGTGTGCGGTGTTCGAAGCGGCAGACCGAGGGTGAACAGGGCCTCGACCATCGGGTCGTCTTGGGCGACTGCGAGCAGCTGGGCGCGTGGATCGGGGAGCCGGCGGTCTTGCTGCAGCGTGAGGGTGACGAAGAAGTCGGGCTCGCCGTCGGGGTCGCGGCGCACGATCTCCATCTGCATTCCCTCGGCCTCAGTGGTCTCGTCGACGACGCTCTTGCCGCTCAGCAGCCGCGCTTCTCCCCGCGCGACCCGCTGCGCTTTCACCCGCCGTCCGCGCACAAACAGCGAGAAATAGTCCTGCGGAAAGAAGGTCTGGTCGGCCTCAGAGCGGTTCTCTGGGATGACAGCGGTTGCGTCGTGGTGGTTGCCGATTGTGGTGTCGCCATAGGCGGTCCAGCCCACCAGGGTGAGCCGAGCCGGGCGAGACAGCTCGAACTGGCACTGCGACTCCTCGACCACAGCGACGTTCTCAGGGGTCTCTTCGGGAATGCCGGGTCGGGTGATCTCCTCCTCATCCGCCAGCGGCATCAGCGCGCGCCCGGACTCCTCGGCTTCGGTCGGGAGCAGCGGCGGCGGCTCTGCTGGCAGCTCTGCCGGCAGCGACGGTGGCTCTGCCGGCAGTGGGGGCGGCAGCGCTGGATCGGAGCCTGCTGGCAAGGGCGGCTCGGAGTCTACTGGCAGCGACGGCATGACGCCCGTTGGCTTGCCGTCTTCTTCGCTGAGTGCCGGGGGCTCGGGGAGCTCCTCCGCGCCCAGCAGGGTCATGTCGAAGAGATCCGCTTCGTCGGTGACGCTGTCGAGAAAGCTGGTGGTGGTGGCCAGCCCATCAGAGACCGACGGCGGCGGCTCCTCGCCAGGCAGCGCGGCGGAGTCTGGCAGCGCGGTGGAGTCTGGCAGCGGCGGCGGTGCGCCTACGTTGGAGAGGGACGGCGCATCCAGTGCGGAGAGGGGCTTGACCTCTGGTGCTGGAGGCAGGGGCGGTGGGAGGTCCACTGAGCCTGGGGTGGTCTCTGGCTCGCTGGGCGTGTCGATGCCCTCGTCAATGATCATCGGCGCAGCGATGCGCTCGGGCGGCAGCTCGTCCGCCGGGGTGACCACTGGAAGGTCGATGCCGGGCTTGGCGGGGCCGGTGTCGAAGATGGAGTCGTTCTCGGAGATGCCCAGCGCGAGGGCCGGCGGCGGGCTGCCGCGCTCACCGAGGCCGCCAGCGGCTGGCAGATCGGTGTCTTCTTTCGCCTCCGACTCGCAATCGATCGCTGCGGCGAGGATGTCCGGGGAGAGGATGTCGCGCATGTCCATGGTGTTGGCTGGACTGCGGGGACCCTCGGCCGGCGGGTAGTCGACCTCGAAGACGCTGTTGCCGATCAGGATCTGGTCACCGGGCTGGAGGTCGAGGTTGGTGGGTCCGTTCCGATCCTTGGTCGGGTACAAGGAGAAGACGTCTTTGCGTCGGCGCACGAAGGTGTGGCAGTGCCGCGCTCGGTTCTCCAGCATCGGCTCACCGGAGAGATCGACCTCTGCATGGAGCGAGGCGACCATGATCGAGTCGGTGTAGAACTGTGCCTTCGGGATCTCGCCAGAGCGCACCCGAATGGTCGCACCCTCGCCGACCTCAGTCCGCCAGATGATGTTCTCGTTGTGGGGCTTGTCGGGGAGGGTGACCTGGCAGTTCCGTGCGCGACCAAGCTGGTGGCCCTTGCCGAAGATGAGGTGGATGTTGCTGCCGCCGCGGCGGATCTCACCGACATAGGGCCAGCCGTCCGCCGAGACGCCGCGCAGATCGTTGTACAGGATCCGCTGCTCGCCCAGGTTGATCTCGTTGTCGCCCTCCAGCGGTGTTGGGGTCCCCGGAGCGAGGATCGTGCCGTTGAGGGAGAGGCCGCCGAAGTGTGGGAGCAGGTTGACCTGTCGGCGTCGGACCTGGATGGTGGCGATGGGATCGGGGATCGCGGTTCCGACCTCGCCGCTGCGGCCAATGTAGACGTCGTAGCCGAGCATGAACCGGCTGAAGTGGACCTTCTGCAGCAGCGCGCCGCGCTCCCGGAGGGTCAGGATTCGCTCAGAGACGGCATCGGGGATGATGGTCTTGGTCGCGGCGACGTCGGAGACGGACCGCGAGGTGTTCATCGGCCGGTCATAGACTGAGGTGATCTTTTCACGGCGGGACACGCCATCAGCGGGGGACTCGTGGCTGCTCGCGCTGTCGGCGGAGTCCTTCGAGGTCGGCAGCGCGCGGGTCAAGGCCTCCGGGTCTGCGGTGCTGGTGTCGGAGATGACCTCCAGGACGAGGTGAGCGACCGGGGTGCCGTTGATGCTCTGGATGGTGAGCACGCTGGGGCCGGTGTCGGGCCCCTGAGAGGTGATCTCGAACAGCTCGGCGACCTCGGGATCGATGATGTGGACGAAGCTGCCGTCTTCTTGCTGCTGGAGACGGTAGAGCGCTGGTCGGGGCAGGGCAGGGTGGCTGAAGTTGTCGAGCCAGTGGTTGCCGAGGGTGAACAGTGCCTGATCGTTGTAGAGCCGACCGACCTCGTAGTAGCCCTCCCAGGTGCCGGGGAGGTTGAGGTGGATGGCGATCAGCGCCCGGGAGTGGGTTGTCGGACGGCCATACTGGTTGGCGAGCAGCCCGGTGACGAACTCACCATCCTTCAGGCCGATGTCTTCTCCCTCCATCTGAGGGCCCCCGTCCTGGATGAGGTGAAACTGCATCGGGCGCTGGGGAAAGATGAGGTGGAGGTTCTCCTCTTCACAGAACGCCTCGAAGCGTCTGAGCAGGATGCCGGCAGCCTTCTCCGGCCACGCCGAGGTCATGCCAGGGACGGCACGCTCCCAGTCGGTGCGGTTGATGATGATGAGGACATCTGTGAAGTTGATGACCCCCTCGCTGCGCCGCGAGAGCAGGTGCGCGGTGAGTCCACCCAGTCGGTTGCGACCGGTCGGTGCCCAGAGCTGATCGGGATCCGAGACCAGGTCGCCGTTCGTGCGGTGCCGGGAGAGGCCCTCGTTGTAGAAGGCAAGCTCTGGCTCCGGCGGAAGGACCAGGTCCACATCGCCGGAAAGGCCGCGGCTGTCGCCTGTGGAAAACAGACGTCCCAGGAAGTCTCCAAACTGTGCCATGGTCGCTCCATCCGAGTTGACTGGACAGTAACGCGGGCTCAGGGGTCTTTCCTCACGGCTGAACCATCTTGCGCGTTTTGCTTTTCGATGATGATGGCCAAATAGAAGAGCTTGATCCCATCAGAATGGGACGCTTGCCAGCAAAATCAGGGGGGGGATTGTGCGACCTCGCTGGCCGGATATGCCGGCGGCCTCAGCACAAGCGGTCTCGCTGGCTGTGTGGCGGTCCGCTCAAGAAGCAGCGAGCGCGGCGGTCATCTGCTGGAGCATGTACTGCTCGTCTGCGCTGTCGGGTGTGAGGCGAGAGAGGATGGCTGGCCAGGCCGCTTGGTTGGGAACCAGGGCGGTCATGACGGCCTGGAGGTCCGCCGGTCTCCAGCCGCCGGGCACGCCTGCCGCGAGGAGCTGAAGCCCGAGTGCATCGGGATCACCAGCTCGTGCGGCCTGAAGCGCAGCGGGGGACCAGGAGAGCCAGAAGCCGTAGAAGCCCATCGGCGGATCGGCGTCCGCCTGCCACACCATCGCACCACAGCGCGAGCACACGGAGAGTCCGCTGCGGAGGGACGTCAGCGAGCAGGGGGGGCACTGTGGTGTCATCTGGTGTCCAGCATCCCAACTGCTCCGGTCTGCTCAAGGTGGAGCAAAGCCCGGGCGGGGATATTAGGGAGCGGCATCACCCTGGGAGTTGTCATGGCCACTGTTGTTCCCTTCTGCGGCATTCGTCCCCGCAGCGATCTCGCCGCCGAGGTCATCGCCCCCCCCTACGACGTGCTCTCCGAGGCCGAGGCCCGAGAGATCGTCGCGCGCAAGCCCCGGTCCTTTCTCCGGGTGACCCGTCCGGAGGTGAACCTGCCCGACGGAGTCGATGCCCACAGCCTCGCGGCCTACGCTGAGGGGCGCAAGCAGCTCGACGCAGACCTCGCCGCTGGCACGCTCACCCAGGATGCCGAGCCCTGCTTCTACCTCTACGTCCAGACCTGGCAGGGGCAGACGCAGGCGGGCTTGATGGCCCTGTGCCGGACCGCGGACTATGACGCCGGGCTCATCAAGCGCCACGAGCTGACCCGTCCGGACAAGGAGCAGGATCGGGTCGATCACATCAACACGATGGATGCCCAGACCGGGCTGGTCTTCCTGACCTATCGGGACACCAACAACACCGTCCGTGCCGCGATGGCAGAGGCCGCCACCCGGAAGCCTGACTGGGTGGTCACCACCGACGACGGCGTCACCCACGCCCTCATCGTCATCGATGGTGCGCTGATCACGGTCCTTCGCGAAGCCTTTACTGCGGTCGAGGCCCTGTATGTCGCCGACGGTCACCACCGCTCTGCCGCCGCCAGTCGGGTTGCTGCGGAGCGCGACAATGCCGGCAGCAGTGGCCTGTTCCTCGCGGGGATCTTCCCGGACCGCGAGATGCGCATTCTCGCCTACAACCGCGTGGTCACAGACCTCAACGGTCACACCCCCGCGGCCTTCCTCGAGGCGGTCTCTGCGCACTTCGTCGTCACGCCGTCGTCCGCCCCGAGCCCGGAGTCTCGCGGACTGTGGCGGATGTACCTCGACGGCACCTGGTATGGCCTCACTGCAAAGCCCGGGGTGACCCCGGATGATCCGGTCGGCAGCCTCGACGTTGCGGTGCTCCAGGATCGGATCCTCGCGCCGCTTCTGGGCATCGAGAACCCCCGCACCGACAAGCGGATCTCGTTCGTCGGCGGTATTCGCGGGACGGAGGCGCTGCAGCGTGCGGTCGACGCTGGCAAGGGGGTGGCGTTCTCGCTGTATGCCACCGGGATCGATCAGCTCCTCGCGGTTGCGGATGCGGACATGCTCATGCCGCCCAAGAGCACCTGGTTCGAGCCGAAGCTTCGCGGCGGCGTGCTCCTGCACCGGCTGATCGACGGCGCGTAGCAGCCACGGACGCTGCGGAAGGGGCTGTGGTGCCTGCCTGAGCCCCGTCGGTCTCAGCGGGCACTGCTCACTCCGCCCCCTCCGGCACCAGCACCCCTTCTGCCGCCATCTTCGAGAGTATCAGCCGGATGTTCGCCTCCAGCGCGGCCTCCGGGTCGTCCAGCTGTGCGAGGGTGTTCTCATCCACCAGCGGGAGCAGCGCGGCGACGAGATCCGCGACCGTGTGCTCGCCATCCAGCCGCGCGACCACCTCCCGTGTCTGCGGATCCTCTGGGCGAATCATCTGGTGCTTCTGGCTCGACAGCACCCGGCAGTTTCGCGCCTGATACCGTGCCAGTCGAGTCGCCCTCGGTCGCTCCTCGACGTGGTTGATCAGCGCCGGCTGGAAGGTGTGCAGCTCGGTGAAGCTCTGCATGAACAGCTTCATCATCAGCTCCGCCAGCTCTGTGGCGTTCTCATCGGTGGGCGTGATCCCCAGCGTCTCGCAGCAGTGGTCCAGCAGCGTCTTAAACGGGATCGCCGCTGGCCATACCGCCGCGAGGTGAAGCAGCGCGGTCTTGTGCAGCGGCAGGTTGACGACCACCTCGGTCTCATCATCGTTGGGGTTGATGAAGCTCAGCGGGCCTTCGAGCCGGGGGTCGTGGGCGGGATCCGCTGGATCAAACCAGAACGCCACCTTCATGTTCTGTAGCGGAGCCAGCTCGACGCCGCGCTTGAGGGTGGTCTCCTTGTGGCACAGCAGGGTGCAGCGGAACCTCCGGTTGCGGAGGAAGTCCATGTACTGCTCAAGCTCGAGGATGTTGTGGCTGATCTCGTCGAGGGTCGCGGCGACATCCTTGGGGTAGTTGCTGCTGATCATGGCGTGGAACATCGTCTCGCCGACGTACTGCATGTCATGCTGCATCGCCTGACCGATGAACTCGTAGAAGTACATCGGCTGATTGTTGGGCTCCAGATACTCATGGTAGATGTATGTGTCGGACATACGCATGATATCGGGCATGACTTTCTTGAAAAAATCGCCTCGGGGGGTGTCGACGTCGGCAACCGCCTTGCCGACAAAGCGCACGATGGCCCGGGCCTGCTGGATCTCTTCCTCGGTGGACGACATGCCGCGAGAGTGAAAGCGCATCATCCCGCGGAGCTGCTCATAGTAGTGCCAGCCGGGGTAGGTGTTGTAGCTGATGTAGGCGACCCCCTCGGGGGTGAGCCGATCCCGACACAGCTTCAGCAGCGCGCTTCGGGCATCTGCGGCGATCCATGAGAAGATTCCATGGGCGATGATGTAGTCGAACTGCCCGATCTCCGCGCCGACCTCCCGGAGGTCCTGAGCCCTCAGGGTGATGTTCTCCAGCCCGAGGTCGTCGATGATGCCCTGCCCGCGCTCGACCTGCGGTGCGGAGCCGTCGATGCCGATGAAGGTGCTCTCGGGCAGGTGGTAGGCCATCGTGATGAGGTTCGAGCCATCTGCGCAGCCGATCTCCAGCACCCGACAGCGCGTCGGCGGGGCGACGTCCATGCCAAACAAGGTGGCGATGGTGGCGAGGGTGTCGACGTGGCTCTGGAAGTGGATGAGTCCGAGGTAGGGCACCTCGGCGTAGCTCTTGGACTCATGTGCCATGGCATCCTCTGGGCGGACTTTGCGACCACCCATATCCAGTCCAGGATAGAGCGAGCGCTGTGCAGACAATCCAGACCACTCTCCCGCGGGGGATCTACAGCGGCTCCACCTGCCACCGGGTCGCGGTGCTCCGTCCGCTGACCGGTCGCCAGGAGGTCGAGATTGGAGCCTGCGTACCGGATCCAAGAGCCGTCAGCCGCATCCTCGCAGATCGGCTGATCCGCGTCGGCGGGCTGGAGGCGCTGTCTGCACGGCGGGTCCTGCTGATGTCTCGTGGCGATCGCGCCCACCTGCTGCTGACGCTGCGGGCGTCGATGCTCGGCGATGTCCTCCGGCTGACCGTGGCCTGTCCCAATCCGGCCTGCTGCGCTCCAATTCCGGTCGTCCTCTCCATCCAGGCGGTGTGCGCGAGCCCTCCGGTCGCGGCCCCGCGACAGCTCTCGGTCTCCACGCCGATGGGCGAGGTCCGGATCCGCGTCCCCACTGGGGAGGACGACGCCATCATTGCCGAAGCCGACGCCGACGCCGATGTCGATGCCCTGCTGTGGTCGCGACTGCTGCAGCAGCTGGGCGAGCGGTCTGAGCTGTCCCCCGATGAGTGGCGGAGACTGCCTGCGTCGGTCCGCGTGCCGGTTGCGCTCAGGCTGGCACGCGGTCTGCGAGGGCCGATGCTCTCCGGGCGCGCACAGTGCGCAGCCTGCACAGCCTGGCGAGAGTGGCGCGTCGAGCCGGCAGCCCTGCTCTCGGCGGAGCTTCACGGCGGAGCGGCACGAATTGTCGATGAGATTCATGCCCTGGCATGGCACTATCACTGGTCAGAGGAGTCCATCCTCGATCTTCCCCGCCAGCGGCGGTGGCGCTATCTCGCGCTGCTGTCCCAGGCCATGTGTGAGGAGAAACGCTGACTGTGAGTGAACCTCGCCAGGATGTCTACCGGCTCCTCTCCCTGCTCGGTGAAGTGGAGCGGGTGATGCACCCGCTGCCGGATCCCGCTCGCCTGGACGTGGCCGTGAGTCCACCGCGCCTGCCGAGGTTGCCCCCGACCGGCCGGAGGAAGCCGTGAGCCTCGACCAGCTTCCGCCACGTCAGCGCCTGGAGCTGGTCCTCGCATCGCTCTGTCGGCACCTTCCGGGTCAGCTCGGCGGAATCCTCGATGATCACCGGTTCAACGACACCCGCAGTCCGCTCATGCGGCTGTCAGACCCCCGCTGGGCGGTCGAGGCCGCTGCGGCGATGTCGGAGCCCGAGGCCGCATGGATGGCCGAGGTGCTGTGGCAGCGCTGGGCGCAGCTCGGTCAGCCTGTGCTGGAGCCAACCGCGCGGCTGGGGCTGCCGGATGAGGTGTGGATCGGAGAGCATCCGGTGCGGGTGCCGGTTCGGCTTGTGGTGCTGGGAATGGATGCTGGCTGGACTGTTCGGTGGCGTGGCTCTGTGCTCGACGGCGATCCGCCGATCCTCTTCGCCGAGCCTCCCCGCAGCGAGGTGTGGCTGTCTCAGGTTCAGGTCGAGCTCAACGGCACCAGCCAGGGCCAGCCACGGCAGCTCTTCCTCCGCGCAGAGGTCCGACTCCGCCGTCCAGCGATCGTCTTCGACGACTCCCGAACCTGTCTTGCGATCCGGGACCAGGACGGGGTGCCCGCCGGGCGTGTGCAGGTGGTCATTGGTGAGGTGGCGCGCGAGTCGAGTCGTGAGGGCCTGCTGGTCACGGAGCAGCCCTTCCCTGCGGGAGCGCGGGTGTGGATTGCCGGCATCGCGATGGGACGGGTGCCACACGCGATCGCGCCGCTGGATGAGCCTACGGTGGAGATCTTCCGCCGGAGGTGAGCACCCCGAGGGCTACTGCACGTATCCGATCGTCCGCATCAGCTCCTCGGTCTGGAACCGCGACATCCCGGTGTCGGTGTCTTCAGCGACCTCAGGTTCCTCGGGCTCCTCGGGCGCTGGCCAGAGCGCAAAGGTGGTGGCGCCGCCGACGGCCAGGAGCACCACGGCGATCCCGATCTTTGCACTGCTCTTCATGGGGCCTCCGATCTGCACCCCCAGCATAGCAATCCCTTCACGAGATGGGGAACGGCGACGTCAATTGCGACGTTTCTCGACAAATTGCGCCATCTCGTGCGCTGCGATGTAGTGACCGAGGAAGTTGGGGTGTACCGTGTCGCGCTTGCTGGAGTCGCGGACCTTCTCGATGAGGAGCTGCTTTGGGCGCTGGCTTTTTAGGAAAGTGGCGGCCTCAGCGGGGAGGTTGAACGCGGCGAGCTGGGCATCGAGATCTTCGAAGATGGCGGGACCGCGTGCGAACTGGAGGTTGTCGATGCCGCCGACGAAGAAGGACTCGGTGAGGTCAATGTGCTGGATGCGCTCTGCCTGAAGGTACGGAATGATGCGCTGGTGGGCCTTGATGGCAGCGGGATCCCACTGCTGGGCGATGGCCGGGAAGACCACCACCAGGAAGTCCCGCTCCGCTTCTGCCAGTCGATCCCGCAGTCCCGACAGCGCCGCCTCGGTGGGCTCGAACAGCGTCTCCATCGGCGTGCCGCGGGCCTGGGCCTGGTAGGTGACGAGCCGGTAGAGGCCAGAGAGGCTGAACAGCCGGCTCGACCGGCTCCACTGCTCGCTGCGGTGGTGGAGGACCTTGATGACCCGGCCCTCGTGCTCGAACAGCAGCGGGGTTCCGGCGTAGTCGTTGAGGCAGAACTGCAGAATCACGGTGTCTGGAGCCAGCGTCTCCCCCCACTTGTCGTACATGCCGACCTCGTTGAGGGTGCTGTAGCCAGGGACGCCGGTGTTGATGACCTGCGTGGGCCGACCAGCGCCGTCGGAGAGCATCTCTTCGAGGAAGTGGGCGAAGGCCCGGTCACCGCTGATCGAGTCGCCGAGGACGAGGATGCGATCGTGATCTGGCGGTCGCTGGACGGGGGTCTCGCGGTCGGGAAAGCCGAGACTGTTGGTGCCGCACTTTCCGGGAATGTAGACATACCCAGCGTCATCGTCGATCTGTAGACACTGGCTGGAGCCCCGCTCTGCCCTGGGATCGTGGAGGATGCCGTCGAGGGGGTCCCGGCCGCTGACCCGCACCCCGAGCTCTGCGACGGCGAGGCCCGTGAGCAGTCCGGCGGCGAGCAGTCCGAGTCGGCCGAGCGCGCGCCTCACGATGCCCCCAGCAGCCCGGCGACGTGTGACGCGGGAAGGGAGCGGTCGGAGCGCAAGAGCGACCTGACGAGAGTGTGCCGGAGGTTGTGTCCGGCTGAGGGCTTCATGGGAGAGAGGATACCGTGCGATAAGATGAAATTGTGAGCAACGCAGAGCAGCTGGACAATCTCCTCCACGGCGAGGAGCGGTGGTGGATCGACAAGCAGGTCGACGACTTAGAGCGCCGGATCACTGCGCTGCGGGAGCGTGCGATGCGCCGCAGCGTGGCGGTCGAGGCGATCTCCGTGCTCGATGCACCAGAGCTGGTCGCCTTCCTCGATGTCTTGCTCTCCCGCGTCTCTGCAGGGCAGGGAGCCAGCCGCGAGGTGCTCCAGGAGATGGCCCTGGAGCCGGTGGTGTTCACCGACCTGCCCTACGATCACCTTCGGGCGTCGTACCAGGTGGCCCGAGCTGGCGGGCTGGTCCAGGTCGCGGGGTTCTTCCTCGGCAGCCCGGTTCGTGCGCGGACCGTCGCTGAGGCCGCCGACGACAACCAGCACCTCGACATGCCCCTGGGTACCCGGCGGTCGGCTGCACGGGCTTCCGATCGGTTTACCCTCGACCGACTGGTCTACGACCGCAACCCAAAGGTCATCGCCCTGCTGCTGGACAACCCGCGCATCGTCGAGCGAGACGTCATCAAGATTGCTGCCGGTCGCCCGACGAACGCTGACGTCCTCTCGCTGGTGGCCGGCCACCGCAAGTGGGCCAGTCGCTATCGGATCCGCAAGGCGCTCGCCTGCAACCCCTACACTCCCGCTCCTGTTGCCCGTCGTCTGCTGCCGACGCTCATGCGGCAGGACCTCCGGGATCTCCAGAACAGCAAGGTCCTCTCCGCAGAGCTTCGCTCGCTGGCGCTGAGTCTGACGCGCCGGGGATGAGGCTCAGCTGGCGGTGGTTGTGCGGCCCTTGACCTCTTCAGCCTCCGCCATCTCGACCTCCGTCTCCAGCTCCTTGAGCTTCGTGGTGTCGCTGTCGTCTTCGTTCATGCCGTTCTTGAACGCCTTGACGCCCTTGCCCATCTGTCCGAGGACTGCAGGGAGCTTGCCGACACCAAAGAAGATGACGACGATGACGAGGACGATGATCCACTCACCACCGCTGGGAATTCCGAATCCGAGGATCATGCTGACCACCTTCGTTGCTGGTTCAGACCTTTAACGCACCTGCCCGTCGGGCGTCGTGCAGTCAGAGTCTCACTCTAACCGACCGATGCGCTCGGCTGCCACATACCATGTTCCGTGACCCATCCAGCGATCAGGTCTGCGGGTGTGACATCAAAGGCCGGGTTCCAGGTGTCGATCAGGGAGGGTGCGGTCTGGCTGCTGCCGAAGCCTCGGACCTCCTCTGCGGGTCGCTGCTCGATGGGGATCTCCGCACCAGTTGGGCAGCGAAGATCGAGGGTTGAGGTTGGCATTGCGACGTACAGCGGCACGCCGTGGTGGCGGCAGAGCACTGCCAGGCTGTAGGTGCCGATCTTGTTGGCGGTGTCTCCATTGGCCGCGACCCGATCGCAGCCGACCACTGCTGCGCTCACCCGGCCCGTCGCCAGCAGCGCACCGGCCATTGAGTCGGTGAGCAAGGTGGCTGGGATGCCGTCAGCGACACACTCATAAGCGGTCAGGCGTGCCCCTTGGAGGTAGGGGCGGGTCTCCAGGGCGTAGACGTGAACGCGCCTTCCTGCGGCGATCGCGCTGCGGACGATGCCGAGCGCGGTTCCCCAGCCGCCGGTCGCCAGCGCGCCAGTGTTGCAGATGGTGAGGACACCGCCGGACAGCAGGCCTGCACCGGCATCTCCCAGGCGACGATTGATGTCGCGATCCTCTCGATGGATCTCGACGGCCTCGGCCGCGACAGCGTCATCGGGGATGGCTGCGAGTCGCTCGATGGCCCAGCGGAGGTTGACCGCTGTGGGGCGGGCTGCGAGCAGTCGGGCGGCCGCAGCAGCGCGATCCTCTCCGGCGGCGACAGCGAGGGCGAGGCCATAGGCTGCGGTGATCGCAATGGCCGGTGCGCCCCGGACCACCATGTCGGTGATCGCGGCGGCGACCGCTGCAGAGGAGCGAAGGGTCAGCCAGCGCTCTGCTGCGGGCAGCATGCGCTGGTCGAGGAGCTGTAGGGACTCACCGGTCCAGCGAATCGACTCCAGGCTCATAAATTCTCCGTCCGTCTTGGATGACCAGCACAGCGCGGCTTCCGCCCATGTGCTGAATGAGGCTGCTGATGGTGGGGGGCTCGCCGGGAGGCGGAGCGAACAGCGCGAGGTCTGCGACGCTGCCCGTCCCCAGCCAGCCCAGGTCTACCCGACCCAGCGCCATGCCGGCATGTCGGGTGATCCCCAGCGCAGCCTCGGCGATGGTCATGCCCTGGAGGATGCAGGCGAGGGTGGCGGCGGTCCAGAGATCGTGGACCGGGGAGGAGCCGGGGTTGAGGTCGGTGGCGACCGCCATCGGCACGCCCGCTTCGCGCAGCGCAGCGACCGGCGGCGCGGAGTCCTTGAGGTACAGCTGAGCACCGGGAAGGAGGACCGCGACGGTGCCATGGGCTGCGAGGGCGGCAACGCCAGCAGCATCCAGGCGCTCCAGGTGCTCCACGCTCACCGCGCCCAGCTCTGCGGCCGCCGCTGCGATGCCGGTGTAGGCGACCTGCTCCGCATGGGCCTTGACCTTCAGCCCGGCCGCCTTTCCGGCAGACAAGATCGCCACGGACTCTTCCACCGTGAACGCACCGCGATCGCAGTACACGTCGATGCACGCTGCCAGCGGCGCACACAGGGGGAGCTGCTGCTCGATGACCTGCCGGACATAGGCCGCACGATCTCCCCGGTACTCCGTGGGCACAGTGTGGGCACCGAGGAAGGTCGGCACCACCCGGATGATGTCACTGGCAGCCCGCGCGGCTCGGAGAATACGGGCCTCCGAGTTGGGGGTGAGGCCATAGCCGCTCTTGATCTCGACGGTGGTCACGCCGCGGCGTCGCATCCCGGCGAGCCGGCCCCGGGCAGACGCGGTGAGGGTGGCGGCGTCGGCAGCCCGGGTGTGGCGGACGGTGGAGAGGATGCCGCCGCCGGCCTCGAGGATGTCGCTGTAGCGCGCGCCAGCCAGCCGCTGGGCGAACTCGTCTGCTCGGCTCCCGGCCCACACGGCGTGGGTGTGGCAGTCCACCAGCCCCGGCATCCCGATGAGCCCACGTCCGTCGATGACCTCCATTGCATCTGGAGCGCCCGAGGCGGGTCCGACATAGACGAGCTGACCGTCGCTGAAGGCGACCGAAGCGTCCGCGACCTCTCCGAGGCCATCAGCATCCGGAGCCATGGTGTAGAGGCGAGAGAGTTGGTGAATCAGCAGCTCAGCAGGCACTGGTTGACCTCCTGTCCTCGCCGTACCGCGCCATCTGACCGCCGTCCAGATAGAATGGATGATCTGGAGGGTGCATGACGAGGATGATTCAGGTGGGCTTGCTGGGGCTCCTGCTCGGTACGATGGGCTGCGGAGACAAGTCTGAGGCCGACGACACCGCGGCTGGAGCCGACAACGACTTTGATCCGTTCAGCGAGATCACCTACCCCGAGGGCAGCGAGATCCTCGTCTACACCGGCCACGGCGGAGTCGACGGAGACGGCGGCGCGCCAGGAGGAGTCGAGACCATCTCGACACACTGGAGCAACACCTACGGCTGGAAGGTCCGGGTCAAGGACGTCATCCCCACCAAGCTCGACAAGTACCGGGCGATCATCATGATGGCCCCTGGCGCGGAGGACGAGGTTCCGTTCTCGCTGGATCTCGCCAATCAATTCCGCGACGCCATGGCCAACGGCACCCGGATCATCATCCTCGCTGACTATGACTCCTGCGGCAGCAGCGCGGTCAACAACCTCATGGATCTCATGGGCATGAGCCTGCGCTACAGCGGTCAGGCCTCCGATCCCAACATCGTCATCCAGGTCGATGCCTTCAACTTCAACACCCAGATCACCACCGGGCTGGCTGCGCTGCGGTTCAACGACCCCTGCTACCTCGACCCCGGTGACTCCGGTGAGCTGCTGTTCGCCACGGAAGACAACCAGACCGTCGGCGTCGTGCAGCGGCTGCTGGTCGGCGGCGAGGTGGCGATTGTCGGAGACTTTCGGTTCCTCGATGACACCGGCTACCTCGACTATGACGACAACCGGCAGCTGGCTGACAACCTGGTGAACATCGAGCCGGAGTGAGCCGGAGCCCTGCCCGCAGTCGTCTGCGTCACGCGAGGGGGACGGCACTGATCGCGGCGGTGCTTCTGGCGGTGATCGCGGGGATGCATCCCGACCTGCGGTTTGTCGACTTCATCGGCTTCGCCACCCGCGCCCGGCTCCTTCCAGAGGGCAGCGACCTCCTCAACCCCCTGTACCCTGTGGGCTACCCGACCGCGCTGCTGGTCGGGAAGGGCCTGCTCGGGGATGTGCTGGTCGCCGGGAAGGTGCTCTCGGTGCTGGCGGGTGCCGGTGCGGTGTGGGGCGTGTCTCGGTGGCTCTCTCCGTGGGCGGGGCTGTGGCTGCTGTGCAGCATCGCGATGCTGACCTGGGGGACGACCGAGGGCACTGACATGGCTGCAGCAGCCCTCAGCATCGGCGGCATCCTGGCATCTCGAGCGCGCCCGAGGCTCGCCGGAGCGCTGCTTGGGGCGGCGTTCCTGGCGCGCTACACCGCGATCGCTGCGCTGCCGGTTGCGCTGATCTTTGCACGAGCGCGGCTGGGGCTCGTCGGTGTCTTCGCTGTGATCACCGCTCCACACTGGGGCTGCGCGCTGTGGCTCGGGGCGAGCGTGCTGCCGGATCAGTCCAGCAACTTCGCCATCGGCGGTGCCCGGAGCGGGCTGCTGTCGATGGAGACGCTGCGGCGCCTTCCCCATGGCCTCGGCCGGGCTGCGCTGGCGGTCTTTGAGCTTCCCCGAGCGGGGGGCGGGGGCGGACCGCCCGAGCTCGCGACCATGGACCGGACGATGCTGCTGGGCCTCGCAGGGCTCCTCGTCGGGCTGCTGCGCCGAGACTGGCGTGCGGCGGCGCTGGTGCTGCTGGCGCTCCTGCACCTGGCTGGTGTGGGCATGGCGTTCGTCAACCCCCGGCTGGTCCTCCCTGCGACCCTCTGCGTGGTGCTCGGCGCGGCGTGGCTGATCCCGGGACGGCTGCTGATCCCAGCGGCGGCGCTGTCGCTGTGGCTGAACCTGCCGGCAGCCCGTGAGCCGAGCGTGGCGGCGTCCGCTCTGGCGAAGATCACCGTCCAGACTGATGCGCTGGCGGGGCCGGTCTTGACCTCGTCGCCCTGGTTTCACCAGCGGCAGGAGGGGTGGATCGTCTCTGGCGTGCTGCTGCGCCGGCTGGGGGATGCGCGGCGGCTCGATCCCGCCACCCTGCGCAGCCGCGCGCTCGCCTGGGAGGTTCAGCATGTCGCGCTGGACATTGGGCGGGTGCGGGCCAGCTATCCGGGGCTGGCACTGCTGGCCCGGGGCAAGTCGGTGGCGGGCTTCACCGAGGTCGCCAAGAGCCCGGGGTGGCGGGTGTACCGGCTGGAGCCTGAGGAGTAAGAGCGCCGGACGGAGGGCGCGGGGGAGGTCACCGCGGGGTGAGATCTCCGGTGTGATCCGTACCCGCTGACGCTGAGCGCTGCCGCAGCGCCAGCTGCCCGCAGGCGCCGTTGGCCCCGCGCCCCCGCGGCCAGCGAATGGTGGCTGGCACCCGCATCGCCTGGAGCCGATCGTACGCCGAGATGACCTCCGCTCGGGTCGGAGAGCGGTATGGTGCGCCGGGAAACGGGTTGAACGGGATCAGGTTCACCACCGCCCGCATGCCCTTCTGCCACGCTGCAACCGCAGCCAGCTCCTCGTCCGTGTCGTTGACCCCGGGCAGGACTGCATACTCCAGCATCAGCACCCGCTTGCCGGGGAGGGGATGGGCAAGGCAGGCTTGGCGGAGGTCGGCCATGCTCACCCGGACGGCGGTGGGGATGATGCGCTGACGAACCGCATCGGTGCCGGCATGAAGGGACAGCGCGAGCATCACCCGGCCGCCGAACTGCTCGCCGAATTGCTTGATGCGCTGGACGAGCCCGACCGTCGAGACGGTGATGTGCTGAGAGCCAAAGTTGACCCCGTGATCATCGGAGAGCACCCGCACCGAGTCGATGGTGGCGTCGTAGGCATGCAGCGGCTCGCCCATCCCCATGTAGACGAGGTTGCGGAGCTGCCGGTTCTCGCCGGCAGCCAGCCTGCGGGCAGCGTGAACCTGGGCGACGATCTCGCCTGCAGTGAGGCTGCGGGTGAGCCCGAGGGTGCCGGTGGCGCAGAAGCGACAGGCCATCGCGCAGCCGACCTGGGTGGAGAGGCAGAGGGTCTGTCGGTCGTTGCGCATCGGGATGAGCACGCTCTCGACCTGCGCGCCGTCCTCCAGATCAACGACCAGCCGCCGGGTGCCATCGGGGCTGCGGTGAACCGCCGACAGCACAACCTTCGTGGTGTGGCTGTGGGCTGCAATCACCCCAGCATGTCGTCCGAGAAACGGGATCTCGGAGAGGGGAAGCATGTTGCGGTGCATTCCTCGATAGACCCGCGAGGCGTGCTTTGCGCCGACTCCGATCCGGTCCAGGAAGGTCTCCATTTCCGGATAAGGAAGACCGAGCAAGTCGACTGACATGGATTCCTCTCTAACCACACGTCGCTATGCTGAGCCAACCAACACCAGGAGAGCCCCATGGGATTGTTCGATTTTGCACGCAACATTGGAAAGAAGATCGGCCTGACAGACAACGAGCCGGATCCGAAGGACGCCAAGGCCGTCCTGCTTGCCAACCAGCGCCGCTCCATTGCCCTGACCGGTGAGATTAAAGGTCTCGGGCTTGATATCAAGAGTCTCAAGGTTGCCTTTGGTGCGGGCAAGGCGGTCATTGAAGGGCTGGCAGGTTCTCCTCAGGTTGTGCACAAGGCGGTCGTCGCCCTGGGCAACATCGAGGGGGTCAACCAGGTTCACTCTCGCCTGACCGTGCCGCCGCTGCATCCGACCACCACGGGGGGGGCGCCGGTCGCTGTCGAGCCGCCGCCGCCGATCCTCTACACCGTGAAGTCCGGCGACTCCCTCTCCCTGATCTCCAAAGCCCTCTATGGACCGATTCACCTGTACCCGGCGATCTTCGAGGCGAACCAGCCGATGATCAAGGACATCGACGAGATCTTCCCCGGACAGGTGCTCACCATCCCTGAGGATCCGACCCCGCTGGTCCACACCGTGAAGTCTGGCGAGACCCTCGGCAAGATCTCCCGCTACCACTACGGTGACGCGAAGCTCTATACGAGCATCTTCGAGGCCAACACGGACACCCTCAGCAACCCCAACGCCATCGATGTCGGGCAGAAGCTGACGATTCCGCTGCTGCGCAAGCCCGTGGCGAACGCCTGATCTGGACGGGATCGACCGGCCGGAGTGACCCACTCGCCCCGGCCGGTTCTTCCGGCTATCTGGCAGTCAACCCACGCGGTGAGGATTGCCATGACACTCAAAGACAAGACCCTGTTCATCACCGGTGCGAGCCGGGGCATCGGCAAGGCCATCGCGCTGCGCGCGGCACGAGACGGCGCCAACGTGGTCATCGCCGCCAAGACCGCCGAGCCCCACCCCCGTCTTCCCGGCACCATCTACACCGCTGCCGCTGAGATCGAGGCTGCCGGTGGTCGCGCGCTCCCCTGCATTGTGGACGTCCGCGAAGAGCACATCGTCCAGGCCGCCATCGACAAGGCCGTCGAGACGTTCGGGGGCATCGACATCCTGGTCAACAACGCCAGCGCGATCAGCCTGACGGGCACCGAGCAGACCACGATGAAGCGCTACGACCTGATGCACCACGTCAACACCCGCGGCACCTTTCTCTGCACCAAGCTCTGCATTCCGCACCTGCTCAAGTCGGATCACGCCCACGTCCTCAACCTCTCCCCGCCGCTGAACATGGACCCCCGCTGGTTCGGCGGACACGTCGCCTACACCATGGCGAAGTACGGCATGAGCATGTGCGTGCTCGGTCATGCTGAAGAGCTCAAGGGGAAGATCGCGGTCAACGCGCTGTGGCCCCGCACGGCCATCGCGACCGCAGCGGTGAAGAACCTGCTCGGCGGAGACGCCATGATGGCGATGAGCCGCAAGCCGGAGATCATGGCGGACGCCGCCTGGCACATCCTCACCCGCGACCGCTCCTGCTCCGGCAACTTCTTCATCGACGATGCGGTGCTGACCGAAGCCGGCGTCACGGACCTCGATCAGTATGCGGTCACTCCGGGCAGCGAGCTGATGCCGGACTTCTTCCTGTAGGACCGCACGCTCATCGGGCTGCGGTGCGTCGAGCCGGCCCGTGCGGTGTCAGCCTGACGAACAAGGCCTGGCGTGGCTGCGGGAGGCCGCCGGGCGCTGGTGCGCGGCACGGTCTGTGACACCTGAGTGTCGATGTGAAGGGTGGGGGTCCTGCTTCGTCTGGATGGTGTCTACACATGCCGGCAAGACACCGAAAGGAGATGTCCATGTACGCCCGACCCGACACCACCGCCACCGCCACCATCGGCGAGCTGGTCAGCATCTTCTACCAGCGCTTCATGGAGCTGTACGGAGACGCAGACATCGCCAGCGTTGCAGCGGCTGCGGTCATCAACGACCTGCTGGCTGACATGCCGGAAGAGGTCGCATCGTCGGTCGCCTGAGGGGCTGTGCGCTGGGCAAACGGTGACTATCCTCTCTCTGAATGGAGGAGAGTATGTCCAGTCAGCGTCTTGCATCCTTCGGAAACCGTCAGGGGCATCGCATGCACGAACGGCTCCACCGCCAGCTCATCACAGCCCTGGGCACGATCGACCGTCTCCGGGATTCTCTCCAGGCGCGCGAGACCGCTCTGAACACCGCGCGCACCGAGCTGCGGCGCTCGCGAGAGGATGCCGCTGCGGCTCGACAGGATGCTGCTGAGGCCCGCGCTGCGCTGGAAGCTCATGAGCCCGCAGAGGCTGAGGCCCTCCAGGACTCCCGCCGCAAGCTGCATCGCTTGGCTGCGGACCTTGCCAACCTCCGACGACGGCAGGACGAGGAGCGGGATCGCGCCCGCACGGAGGCTCGCGCCGGGCTGCTGCGCGAGTTCGTGGAGATCCTCGACGGCATGGAGCGCGCGCTCGCGGCCAGCACGGACACCGAGAGCGCCTGGCACGAAGGCAGCGTGGCCCTGAAGCGCCAGCTGGAGCAGGTCTTGACCCGTGCCGGAGTGGCGCGCCTGGGGGCGCTGGGCGAGGGGTTCAATCCGCGCCTCCACGAGGCTGTCGGCACCACCCCGCACAGCAACCAACCCGCCGATCACATCGCGGCAGTGGTCCAGGCTGGCTACCAGTTCGTCGACGGCAGCCTCATCCGGCCCGCGCGCGTGGTCGTCTCGGTCTGAGGCTGCGCGGCCCGGGCATCGATCGCTCCCTGATGCCAGACCGCTCAGCGCCGCCCGGTCGCGGCGCTGAGCGCCCACTGCAGGGCCGCGACGACCGCATCGGGTGAGGCGTGGAGGCGGCCCGGCAGGATGCCCAGCGGTCGGACCGGGTGGCCGCCGGCCTGTGCTGCGGCCGTGAGCCGGGTGGCATGCTGGAGATCGCGGTCATGGATGTGGTCGCGGTCGGCCTGGAGGCGCGCGTAAGGCACCCCCAGCGCGCCGATCTGCGCCCGGGGCTCCCAGCCGGCCCAGTCGGCCTCCTGCCATGGGTCGAGGTCTGCCAGCTCGTTGCCACCGGGCGGCACGATCGACCACCGATCGGCTGGACCCTCACAGTCCACCAGGGCATCGGGGCGGTGTCCGGCTGCGGCTGCGCGGAGGACGGGCACGACCCCTGCCGACCAGCTCATCGCGATCACCGGCACGCCGTCCTGACGCGCGCGCGCCAGGACCGCTCGCCAGTCTCGGGTATGGGCTGGATGGCCGGGCGCGAGAGGGTGCTCACCCCGCCAGCCGGGAATGCGTCGCGGTGGTGGGCTGTCGCCGGTGCCGGCCCGGTCATACAGCCACACTCCCCAGCCCGCCTCCAGCAGCATCGGCAGGACCGGCCCCATCGGCTTGAAGCGGAGGCGCCGACCTCCCTCACGGCCCGCATGCGAGAGCACGCACAGGGCACGGGGAGCGGGTGGGCCGAGTCGCTCTGCGATGATGTGCCGGCTGCCGATGATGAGGCGCTGCCCGTCCGGTGGGCGGCGGTGTGGTCGACCTGGCAGTCGTCGGCGGATGCGCTTGGCTCGGCCACTGACCAGCCCCACTGCGCGGACCATCTTGATGCGACGATCTGAGGGGGGTGGCCGCTGAGCTGGCGGGGGGGCGGTCACATCAACGGGGATCGACAGTGCAGCAACGACGCGCTCGTCGAGGTAGTCGAGCAGCGCGGTGAGCGACTCGGGATCGGGGGTCAAGGTGCCTGGGTGGCAGAGGTCGTGCTCGTGCAGGGCGAGGCCAAACCAGGCTGCACCCTGCGCCTCAGCGGTGGCCTCCAGCACCCGAAGCCGTGCGATCTGCTTGGAGCGGAGGCGGTGCCGGGTGCCGTCCGTCTCCATCAAGCCCCAGTCGAACGGTCGGACCGTGGGGGCCATGACCACAACGCCGGACTCGGCTCGGGGGAGCAGTCCGTCATAGGCCCATGCGCGCTGGGCGCTGTGGTCGGTGACCCGCACGAAGCCGAGCCCGGCAGCCTGGCGCAGCAGGGCTGACCGACCCGCTTGACCGACCTGAACGAGGCCGGGAACCGCGACCTGTGGGGTGACACCGCAGCGTCGAACGGCCAGGGTCGCCTCAGCGAGTCGGCTGCCGTGGGCATGCACACCGACCTCATGGCCGGCGGTCTGTAAGGCGGACAGAACCGGGGTGCCGGCTGCCGCAGCGGCGAAGTGCTCACGAAACCGAAAGCACAGGGCTGCACCGCGGGCCTGTGCCTGCTCGGAGAGAGACGTGATGAGCCGCATGGCCTCAGGCCATCGGTCGGGCTGAGCGGAGAGGACCTCGTCGTCGACGTGGATCTCCACCCAGACCGGACGCATCTACTGGATCGCCTCGGTGGCGTAGCCGCTGCCGTCGAACCGAATGAGGCGGATGATGCCGGTGCCCCGGTTGGTGGTTGCGCTGGAGAGGCTGTGAGAGATGTAGCTTCCGGCCTCGGTCGAGAAGTACTGGGGTATCTCAGTCTGGCCCGCGCTCCACTGGAGGGTCGTGGTGTAGTAGCGGGTCTCTTCACCGACGACATCGACCACGTAGCAGGGATTGCCCTGGCCGCCGCTGACGCAGATGAAGCCCTCTGCGGTGTTGTCACCGTTCAGATCGAGCATCTGGCTGAGGTCGATGGTGACCGGTGCGGCACGGAGCGCGGTGAGCGCGGTGCTCCAGGCGGCGAGGTCTTCTGCGGAGGCCGCAGCGGCAGCGATCGGAGTGCTGCCGACGGGGGGCGTGTTCTTGAACGTCTTGCCGTCTTCGTTGGTCTGGAAGCCGGAGGCCTTGTTGAGCATCGCGACTTCTGCACCCCGAGCAGCCGGTCGGGTGCCCTCTTTCCAGCTCGGCGCGGAGGGCGGCTCGGGGAAGTTTCCGATGCGCTGGCGCTTCCCGAGGGCGGGCTTGATGAAGACCCTCTGGAAGCCGTTGGCGGTGGTCTCGATCTCCCAGGCATAGCCTGCGGGGGGAGCGCTCTCGCTGGCGAGCAGCGATGCGAGGGTGGTGAGCCCCTCCTTCGGTGCAGCGGTGGAGCCGTAGTTGCTGCCATCGGTCAGGTAGGTCCGCCAGCCTGCATTCTGGGGGACGATGATGCTCTCCCCGGTCCAGAAAGAGGTGTCTGGGGGAGCCTTGTGGGTGCCGTTGACGGTCTCCATCCAGAACACTGTGCGATCCTTGGCGGTGAAGAAGACCGCTGTCACCGTCTCCTTGCTCGGAATGACGGGGTTGCTGGCAGCGACCGGAGCCTCCCCCGAGGCCTTGACCGTGCTGGACTCAGGCTTGCCCTTGCCGCAGCTTGTGCAGCCGGCGTTGAAGGTGAGCGCGCTGAGAAGGAGGATGGGTGCGGTCTTCATGAAGACTCCGATGAGTGGATCAGTTGTCAGCGCTGAGCGCATCGATGAGTGTCGCGAGCCGTGCACCAGTGACGGTGTACTGGAGGTTGCAGAAGTGACATGTGATGGTGGCGCCGTCGTCTTCTGCGAGCATGCTCTTTAGCTCTTCGGTGCCGAGTGCTGAGAGCATGCCCTCGACCCGCCCCTGGCTGCACTGACAGCGCCATGAAACAGGGCGAACCTCGGCGGCCATGAGGTCCTCGCCCATCAGCGAGCCCTGCGCGACCTCGGCGAACAGGGCCTCTGGATCGGCCAGCGACAGCCCGCCATAGAAGTGGGCGAAGCCCTCTGGGGTCAGCGAGGGGAGATCGGCGGCTGGCGGCATCCGCTCCACCAGCAGTCCTCCCGCAGAGATGCTGCCGTCTGGAGCGACGCGGACAGAGAACCGCATGGTGGTGTCGACCTGGCTGGACTGAGCGAGGTGCCGTGCGAGGGCCGCAGGAATACCCTCACCGCGGATCTCGGTTGCGCCTCGGTACAGCTCTGCAGAGGCGTTGTGCTTGATGACCAGCATCACTCCGGTGAGGGTGGTGGCCTCTCCGTGGACGTGGGTGGGGGAGAGACGAGCGCGGATGTTTCCGGCAGCATCGACGTCACAGATCAGAGAGAGCCGGGGCGTCTCAGACTGAATCTGGACAGTGATGCGCTCATCTCCCTTGATGTAGGCGGACATCATCAGCGCAGCGATCATCGCCTCTCCGATGATGACGGTGCCCTTCTCGTCGAGGCTGTGGCGCTCGGCAGCGATCGCGACCGCGGCGTCCGCACGAGCGGAGAGGAAGCGAACGGCGCTGCCGTGCCCCACCCCGCGCTGAAGCTGATCGCTCACTGTGAGCCCCCCGTCCAGCGACCGGCATCTCGGATGTTCAGCTTGTCCATGGTCGCCTCCAGCGCGGTCTGAAGATCGATCCCCTGCTGGTTGGCCATACACAGGACCAGCCAGAGGACATCTCCCAGCTCTGCTGCAATGGATGAGTCGTCCTCAGAGGCCTTTTTTTTCTTGTCGCCGAAGCGGTGGTTGTACTCCCGAGCGACCTCACCGACCTCTTCGCTCAGCCTCGTCATCAACGAAAGCTCGCTCCAATAGCCGCCGTTTTCGGCGATCCAGGTATCGATTGCTGATTGCATCTCTCGGAGAGTCATTGGTCACCGGGCTGAAGATCGCAGTTCTTTAGCCTACAGGCAGAGACCAAACCAGGGGGGCTCTCGATGGACTGCTGTACGCGATTGAAGCCGGGGGTAGACTGATTTGGGTCGCAGAGGGTGTCGCAGCGGAGGTCGATCCAGGAGCAGAACAGCCCAGGCTGGCAGGCGGGCGTCCAGACGGGCACCGGGGCGGCGTCCGTCTGGGCGAGGTCGCCCGGATCGAGGCGCGGGGTGGGCCAGGGAGTGAAGTCGGCATCGTCGAGGGGGGCTTCAGCCCCTCGGTCTCCGAGAGCGCAGCGACATGCGCAGCGTCGTCGCCGTCGACGAACCGACACAGGGCGCGATCGTTGACGCTCTCGCAGGGGTGGCTGCCCTCAGCGGTGAGGACGGGTCCGGTGGCCCAGATCCGGGGACCGATGACCTCTCCAGCAGCGATGCGGTCGCGCAGCGCGTAGACCTCCACCGGGCTGCTGCGATCCCGCCCACACCCCAGCCGAGGGCGGCGGAGAGGTTGTCGGAGAGGGTGGGGCCGATTCAGGAGGTGGAGCCGGAGTGAAGTATGTGGGTGTGGGCGTCGATGAGTCCGGGGATGATGGTGTGTCCGGTGAGCTTGAGAACGGTGGCATCGTCGGGCCAGTCTCTGCCGACATCGGTGACCGCCCAGAGCTCATCACCGGCCACGACCACGGCGGCATCAAGCCGGTGGGTGAGGGCATCGAAGATGGTGACGTTGTCGAGGATAATCGAACCAGATGGCCAGCTCAGTCCCCCAGATTCATCGCGGTCTGTGCCGCTGCCATGGCCGCGGTCTGTGTCGCCAGCGGTGTGCGCTGAGGTGTCCAGGGGCGTGACTTCGAAGCGGTCGTCTGGTGCCGAAGCTGCACCTGTACAAGCGCAGAGGAGACAGAGTATCGGCAGACAACCGTATGACATTGGTTGAGTTTAGCGTGTCGCCTCGTTAGTCAGCGGTGTCTGGAGGAACGCCAAATGGCAAGCGACGATCTGATTGAGCTTGAAGGCGTCATCAAAGAGGTCTACCAGGGTGGAAACTTCCTGGTTGATACCAAAGTTGGTGATGTCAATGCCCACCTCGCTGGGCGCCTGCGCCGCTACCGCATCCGCGTCGTTCTCGGCGATCGGGTGACTGTTGCGGTCAGCCCCTACGACCTCTCCAAGGGGCGAATCACCTTCCGTCACAAGTAGTTCCTCGGCAGAGAGTCCGCACCGGAGACAGGCATCGGTGCTGGGTTGCTCCCTGTGGCACTGTCGGTGCAGCTTTGCTGTGGTGCATCGCAGATGACATTTATGCGCGACCTTCTGTGCCCACCAGGGCATCGGCATCGCCGTCGATGGCAGTGCCGATGTTGCGTCTTGGTCGATGGCCTAGACTGATGGTCGCGCCGTGACCCTCAGCACTGCATGTCCCCGACTCTGAGGGGTGAGCCGCCTCTCGGCCGCAGCAAGAAGCGCGACTCCAAGGGCGCTCTGGTGAGCGTGCAGGATGGTCGCGCGTGGTGGCCATCACCACACGCCAGCGCGCGACGGACTGCCGCTGATGCATCCTTAGCGGCATCGTCTTCCAAGACTCCCGACGCTGAGATGCGATAGTCTCACGACCTGTGAACCGCGAGAACGTCGCCACTGTCGCCATCATTCTGCTGCTGCCGCTGCTTTTGTTGTGGCCGCTGCCGCTGGTGTTCTCCACGGAGCTGCTCTCTCACCCGGCGCAAGAGGCTCCTACCCACATCTGGGGCCTGTGGGCGGCGTGGTATGAGGGCAGCCCGCTGGTCATCGAGACCTCGCTCGTGACCTGGCCAGAGCGAACCTCCATCGTCTTGATCGATCCGGCCAACATCCTGCCGTACATGGTTGGGCACGTCATCGGTGGTCCGGCAGCGGGGTACAACCTGCTGCTGTACTTGGGTCACATCCTGCTCGGCATCTCTGGTGTCCTGCTGGCGCGTCGAGCCGGCGGAGATCCGGTGGTCGGAGCACTCGCCGGTCAGCTCTGCCCGGCGTTCATCGCCAGTCCGGCGACCGGTATGACGGAGGAATTCGGGGTGGCCTGGGTGGCGCTGTTCTGCGTGGCGCTGCTGTCCTTTCTGGAGAGCCGTCGCGCGGTAACGGGGATCCTTGCAGCGGTCCTGCTGGCGGTCTGCTGGTATTCCGGTCCGTACAATGGACTGTGGGCTGGCCTGATCGGACTGTTCATCGCGGTCGGATCGCTGCGCGATTGGCGTCGCTTGGCCCGGTCTGCGGTGGTCGGCATCGCTGGTGCTGTTCTCACCTTGCCTCTGGCGAATGCCATCCTGAGAGAACGACATCAGAGCCTCCCCGGCCACGCTACACCCGGCGAGCTCCCCGATCTCACCATCCCCATCGTGGATGCCTATCGAGGGGGGCTGCCGTTTGGCGCAGACATCCTCGACGTCCTGGTTCCTGTTCAGCTCACGGGCGGCGAGGCTGCGGTCTCACACACCGCCTATGTCGGACTCTTTTCGGTGCTTCTTGCTGTAATCGGGCTGCGACGATGGCGTGCGGGCTGGCCGTGGATGGTCGGTGCGCTGGTGTTTGCGGTGCTCTCGATCGGCCCCTATCTCTACCTGCACGGGGAGCTTCTGACCTACGACAGTCGCCCGCTGATGGCACCGGGAGCGGCCTTGCTGCTGCTGCTCTCGCCGCTGGGGCAGATCACCCGCTGGAACCGCGCTGGAGCGGTCGCGCATCTCTTGCTGGTGCCGCTGATCGCCCGGGCGGTGCCCTCACGATGGGGGGCGCGTATTGCCGTCGGGGGCGTCCTGTTGCTCGATGCACTCGTCCTCGCTCCGCTGTCCTGGCCGCTGATCTCGCACCCGATCTCGGACCTGGAAGCATTTGAGAAGATGGACCGTCCCGGCGCCCTGCTGGAGCTGCCCTTGGTCCACACCACTCGCCCGCCTGAGGGCATGTGGCGAGATGGCAACGCCCTTGCACAGACCATCCACGGTCACCCGTTCGCCGGCGGCCTGATGCAGACGCCGACCTCACCGTTTGGTCGGTCCGCCCACAACCGGGTCCAGGCCCTGATGCATGGCTCGCCGTTCTCTGGCGACTTCCGAGAGCAGATGCTGGAAGAGGGGTTCTCATACGTGGCGATCTACCCACGCATCAAGAGGGTTGATGATGCCCTGGACAGCCGGCTCCGTATCTGCTTCGGCGAGCCGCTTTGGCAGAGCTCGCTGATCTGGCTCTACGACCTGCATGCGGTGTCGGGCGGATGCTTCCTGACCGCTCCGGATCGGGAGACACCAGAGTAGTCGGGCCACTCTGCGGCCTCAGCGCGGGCCTTGTCGATGCGCCGCTCGCGACGAGACTCATGGCTCTCCAGCTTCGCCTCCAGGCGCTGGCGCTTTGAGCTCAAAGTACGCTGTAGCGACGGCCGCCAGCTCCACGTGAAGCGCCTCTTGGTTGCGCTTGCTGCCCTCGGCATGCTGCGCGACCAGGGACCGGAAGGGGGGCTCCACCTCTGCGAGTCGCTCGGTGTGCGAGCCCTTGATGTGGTTGCTCTCTGGCTCGTCGGTGGCGAACGATGGTCAGCCGACAGGCGATCTGGAGCAGCCACGCTCGAGAGGCGCCGCGTTCTTCGTATGGAGAGAACGCACCGATCGCGTTGTTCCAGGTCCCCTGAGAACGCTCCTCAACATCGCCCCTCACCCGCGCGGAGATGAGCCGTCATCAGCGGGGCGTGGTGCTGGTCGAACAGCACCCGGAGGGCGTCAGGCTCGCCAGAGGGATGAGCTGTGCATCGCTCATGCGCACCAGGGACAACGTCGGCCGCCTGGAAATGTTGTCTCACTGCGCTTGTTTCAGACAGTCGTCGATGTCTTCGATGTAGCCGAGTGCGTAGAGGGCCGCGCAGCTCTCGGCATCGATGATGTTCAGCTGGGTGTCGTCGTCCCGGGGCAGGGGAACGACCGCATAGCCCATGGACACCCGAGACTTCTCTGCGATGTAGATTGGTCGTGCGCTCTCAAACGGCGGGATGTTCTCCCGGTCCGTCTCTACATCGACGTACTCGCGTCCGCTGCGAACGCCGAGGCGGGTCTCTGCGACCACCTCCTCGGCAGGTGCGACCGGCACCACGAAGATCTCACCGGTTCGCTTGGTCCCGCCGAGCCACGTCAGCTCCGCGCTCTCTTCTTCCAGCTCGACCTCTGAGCGGCTGTTCTGCGTGGGGTCGGGAGCTGGCCAGGCCGCCTCGACGCCGCCAGGAATCTCCAGGCGCGCAGCCACCGCGCTGCTCCGTCCGGCACGCTTTGCGGTCAAGCGGTAGGCAACACGGACCTCGGTGCTGAGCGCTTCTCCCATCGCTTCTCGTCCCGCCAGCGCGCCGTTCGATGCGATGAGGTTGTCCTGCTCGCTGGGATCGGAGAGCACATCAAACACCCACTCGTTGCCCTCTCGGGTGATGTATTTCTGTCCGCTGCGCAGCGACCCCCAGATCGCAGAGCCATACAGCGGTCGACCGAACGCCTGGGGGCGCATCTCGAATTTCGATCGGTTCTGCTCGAAGTCTTGCAGCGCCATTCCGGTCATTGCGTTCTCAAGGCCAGCAGCCTGAGCGAGGCTCGGGGAGACATCGAGCATGCTGACCGGCTGAGCGTGCCGCCCTGGAGCAAAGCCCGGACCGGAGGCGATCATCGGGATGTGCAGCAGCTCATCATAGAGGGTATGGCCGTGCTCAAAGCCGCCATGATCCCAGAACTCCTCGCCGTGGTCGGCAAGCACGATGACGGTGTCGTTGGGGCCGAGTGTCGAGAGGAAGCGGTCGAGCTGGTCGTCGATGTACCGGAGGTTGTTGTCGTACCGATCCCGGATGTACTGCATACCGGTCTCGTCCATTGTTCGGGCCGCCCGCTTCACCTGGCTGAGGTGGAACTCATAGGACGGCAGCGCCTCGGGGGCGTCTCCGGCAAATAGATATCGGTACGTTGGCGGCTCTGTATAGGGGAGGTGCATGTCCATGAAGTGCAGCATCATGAAGACAGGACGGTCCGCATGATCCGCCATGTAGTCCAGCGCCCGGTCGACCTGCACGGAGGCCAGCGGCCAGTTGATGCAGCGGTGCTCTCCCCATTCGTCGGCCATCTCGAAGTTGCTGGAGAGGTAGATGTTCCCCGCGATGAAGGTGGTCGCCCAGCCCTCTTCTGCAAGCTGGCCCTGGATGGTCGGGACGGCTCCCCAGCGCTCCGGGACCTCACCCGTGACCATTGTGCGGGTGCTGGGTAGGGTCCAGGGAGCGATGCTGCGGGCCTGCTCGAACACGGCGGCGCCCTCTGCCCAGGCATCGAGCTTCGGAGTGGTCGGTCGGTCGTAGCCGTAGGTACCGATGTGATCTGCGCGCAGCGTGTCGAGAAAGATCACCACCATTCGGGGCGGGTCCGCGACGGGGGCGTGCACGATCGGGTCGGCGACAAACACATAGTCCAGCGCGCTGCTCTGCCCTGGATCGGTGCGCAGCGTCAGCCGCACGTCCTGCCCAGCCCACGCCGCGAGATCGATGCGCTCGGGCTGTGCGGAGCCGACCTGCAGCGTGAAGTCTGCGACCGGAGCCCCGTTGATGGCGACAGTGAGCACCGCGCCATCGGAGGTCACTGCTGGATCGCTGGCCTCCGGCGGGATGAGTGTAGGCAGGAGGTCAAAGACGCCGTCCTCTGGGACGGAGACCTGGAACGCCACAGCCGCTGGAGCTGGGAGAAACAGGCCGTGCCGTGTGGTGTCATCGACCTGTAGAGAGCGCTGGAGGAAGTCGATCTCCGAGAGGCTCGACGTGCTGCGGTTCAGCGAAGCCTCGCGGTCGACTGAGGTGGAGTACCGCATGGTGTACTCGCCCGGCTCTGGAGGCCCATCTGCGATGGGGCGCCGGACCTGAAGGGAGCGCGAGGTGAACTTCCATGAGCCCGCCTCACCAGCGACCGCGCTGTTGTGCTTGAGCTTCTTCTTGCCGACAAACACGGCCATGTCGCCGGGAGCACGATGGAAGAACAGGGTCCGAGGCCGAATCGGGAGTGTCGTCTCCCAGGTCCGGACTCCGCCTGTCGAGTACACCACCCGCCAAGCTCCCGTGATCGGAATCTGGCTGGGAGACTCCGCGCGAGAAGACTCCGGCAGCGAGATGGAAGCCGGCGTGATGCGATCAAGCACAGCGGCGGAGCCTGCCAGAGCAGACCCCGCCGTGAAGAGGAGGGTGGTGAGGATCACCAGGTCTCCTGTCTAAGGGCTGTTGGTCGGAGGCTCAGTCTCGTCGACGCCGAATGCCGGCACCCAGGACACCGATGAAGACGCTGACCAGACCCGCACCCGCACCGACCGTGGAGCATCCGCCGGCCTCAGTGGCTTCGATGGTCAGAGACTCTGCACCGACACCGCCGGGACCGCCGAGGTTCAAGACGACCTCGTAGGTGCCCTCGCCGGGGAGCGCGAGCTTTGGAGACCATGCCTTGATGCTCTGGATCTGCTCACCGTCCTTGAAGACGTCCCACTGAGCCTGCTCGATGCAGCCGTAGACGGACAGGTCCGCCTGGTTAATCATCTGGTAGACGAGGGTTCCGTCGTCGAGATCGTCATCCTCAGCGGAGCGCTCGTAGGTGAAGATGCCATCGAAGCCAATAGCGGGTTTTGGGGGCTCACAGACGACCACCATGGCGCGCTCACGCTCGGTGTACTCCCACTCGCCACACTCGGGGTCTTCACCACGGATGGTGACGTTGATGGTGTACTGACCCTGCTCGGTGTAGGTGTGGCAGGTCTCCAGCTCGGCGGTGGTGTCGGTCTGACCGTCACCGTAGTTCCACTCCGTCTCGGTGATTGCCGAGTTGGAGCTGAGGTCGAAGCAGACCTCAAGGGGAACGCCGCCGCGCGTCTCGGTGGTCTCTTCGAAAGTGGCGTACGGACCGTACAGGGCGGTGATGCCTTCGATGTCGTCGTTGTTGAGGTCTGCATCGCCGACCTCACAGGGGCCACCGGTCCAGAACATGACCGCGTCGTACAGCTCCTGCTCACCGCAATCACCGGCTGCGACATCTTCTTCTTCGCAGGAGTGAGCCAGTCCCCAGAGGTGACCGATCTCGTGAGTTGCGGTTCCCTCGACGGCGTACTCGCCGCTGCAGATGCCGTTCTCGATGTCCTCGGTGGTGCCCCAGTCGATGTTCTTGGAGAACACGATGTCGGAGTCGTAGGCGTAGTAGTAGTTCAGGCCATTCCTGGAGAATGCGAGCTCAGAACTGCTGATTGTGTAGGTCACAGCCAGCGCACCGCCGGAGTTGTCGAAGTTTGGGGTGTCGAAGTACACGACGTTGAGGGCATCACCGCTGGAGGGGGTGATGCTGTCCTCCAGGATCCCCTGGTACTCGTTCGTGAGCTGCGCGCAGGGCGCATAGGTCGTCCAGTTGTCGAAAGACTTCTGGGTCACCTCGAACATGTACTCTTCGGAGATTGAGTCCTCGACGAGGGGGCTCATGTACCACTGAAGCGGCAGCTCATCGCGGCTCCAGACCCACTGGGTGTGGTTCCATGCCATCGCGCTGTTTGCGAGAAGAAGGGCGGACAACATCAGCGGACCCCGTCCTGAATGTGGTTGATGCGGGAGAGCTTCTCAAGGCTGACGTTGGGGATGGGCTGTCCATCCCAGCCGGCCTGCACGCGGCTCAGGATCTGCTCTTCAAAGTCGATGGCGCTGACCCGCTCGTTCTCGGGAGGCAGCGGGATGAAGCGATGGTCGAATGCGACTGTCGGGCCGACCGTGAAGCGGCGAACGATGGTCTGTCGGGCGTATGGGTCCATCTGGGTGCTGAACTTGCCCTGGAACATTCCAGTGAGGGCTGTGTGCCCGCTGTCGAGGTGCTCGACGAAGAAGTAGGCGTCCTCACCGACCGAGAAGCGGGCCGTTCCGATCACCTCGGTGGTCCGTCCTCCCCAGCTTCCACCAGGCTGCTCGATGATGAGCAGCTCCGTCTCGCTTCCCTTGAGGACGCTGGAGACTTCGACCTGAGCATGGGTCCAGACGTGTCCGGTGCTCGAGTCCGTCTCCGTCCAGATCTCGGTAACGACGCCTCGAACGATGCGGTCGGAGGCGTCCACGAGCTGATCGGTGCTCAGCTGAACGAGGGTGGTTGCCTCTGCTGTGGAGGGCGACAGACCCCCGAGGGAGGCGAGCGCCGCCAGCGGGAGGAGGGTCGAAATGGTGCGCATGGGTGACCTCTGGCCAGAGATTGCGAGGTCACACACTAGCTGCTTGATCGGCATGCCGTCAAGAAAGACAGGGCGGTGATCTCTAAAGATCCTCATCTCAGAGCGTCTTTGCAGCGGTTGCGATCTTACGGGCTTGACTTCCGAGGCTTCATCGCCTAACTCTGCCACTACTTTTCAATCAGGCTGCCGAATCCACAATTGGATCAAAACGCGGCTCCTGTTCAGAAGATTCCATCCTCTTCCTCGGTCTAACTGAGGCCCCTTCTGCCCCCACTGCCGAACAACACGCGGGACGTGAGCTGATGACGCACCTCTTCAGACTGCTGCTGATCATGATTCTCCTTCCGGGAGTCGCGCTGGCACAGTCCGTAACCAAAGGCACCATCAAAGGTACGGTCGTAGACGAGGGTGGCATCGCCATTCCCGGCGTCATGATCTCCATTGAATCCGAAAACCTCATGGGCACCCAGCAGAGACCTTCCAACGAAAATGGTCGGTTTGTCTTCGCTGAGCTGCCCCCTGGTATTTACGAGCTGACCGCCACTCGCTCTGGCTTCACGACGGTCCGCCGGACCAACATGAACGTCAACGGTGGCCGGAACACCATCGTAAACCTGGAGCTCAAGCTCTCGGGTGGTTCCAGCGAAGAGATGATCATTGAGGAGAGTCGCTCGGTGGTTGACACCGAGTCTGGCGATCGCGGCTCAGTGCTCACCAAGGAGTTCCTCCAGCGCATCCCCGCCGGACGGAGCTACCAGTCTGCGGTCCAGATGGCTGCGGGTGTCACCGGTGGCTCCAACCCCAATGTGGGTGGCGCGTCCTCCAACGAGAACTCCTACATGCTGGACGGTGTCAACATCACCGACCCGGTCACCGGAACCTTCTCTCTCAACTTCAACTTCGATGCCATCGAGCAGATCCAGGTCCTGACCTCGGCGTTCGATCCGGAGTTTGGTCAGAACCTCGGTGGTGCAATCAACGTCATCACCGAGTCGGGTGGTAACACCCTGGAGTTCGTCCAGGATGTCCGCTACGCCAACGGCCAGTGGGGCCCCAAGCTCGATGCCACCATCGCAGCAGACGGCACCCAGCTCGCCCCGACCGACTTCGACAGCTCCTTCCAGATCTTCCGCCTCGGCAGCAAGATCAGCGGGCCGATTATCCGGGACAAGGCGTGGTTCATCATGTCTTACTCCTACAACCGCTCCCTGATCGCCAACATCGGCATCGATCTGCCTCGTGACTTCGACGGTCACTACGTCTTCGGTAAGGTCACGGTGCAGCCGACCACGGCGCACCGTCTGTCGCTGTCTTTCCAGGCGGACCCCTCCACGATCGACAACACGAGTCAGTCCAGTCGCTTCGTCTATCCAGAGGCACAGGGTCGTCAGGCGCAGGGTGGCTTCCTCTTCAGCGGGCAGTGGGACTGGTTCATCAGCCCCGAGGCCTTCATGGAGACCAAGGCCACACTCCAGAAGACCTACATCGAGCGGTACGGCGTCCCTTGTACCCACAACAAGAACCTCGGCTACAGTCCTTGTGGTTCCGACGAGATCGAGAACAGCATCGACTTCACGACCTCGCCTCGGCAGGGTCTGTTCGGCGCGTTCTCGAGCGGCAACTACGTCCTGTACGACTTTGATGACCGCTGGCGTGCGGTGCTCGGGACCAAGTTCAGCCTGCTGCAGCTGGAGGCCCTCGGTACCCACGACATCAAGGCTGGTGTGAGCACTGACCTGCTCTGGTGGACCAAGGTGTTCGGTTTCTCTGGAAACGTCATCTACTACGATCTCAACGAGATCTCGTACAACCCGAACACCTACCAGAACTACTACTGGGTCGAGTACAACAACCCGCTCCAGTACAACACCTACTCCAACCAGCTTGGCTTCTTCCTTCAGGATGTCTACAAGCCGGTCTCCAACCTGACCGTTCGGTTCGGTACCCGCTACGACCGCGCGATCTTCCGCAACGATGTCGGCGACAACATCATCGATGTCGGTATCTTCGGACCCCGCCTGAGCATCATCTGGGATCCATGGTCCAACCAGAAGACGGCCCTGAAGGCCAGCGTCGGTCGGTTCAACAACCCGGGTCGGATCGGCATCGCCGACTACCTCTCCCAGGGTGATCTCGGCTCCAAGCTTACCCTCGGTGAGTACTTCGGGAACTTCACTTCCGACGCGTCGAACAACTACTTCTACACTCCGGTCGACAACAACAACACGATCTACGACAAGACCACGGCACCCCGCTCCGACGAGTTCCTGGTCGGTGTCGAGCGTGAGATCATCCGTGACTTTGCTGCGAAGGCGTACTTCAACGGCAAGCTCACCCGGAACCTCCACGCCTTCGATGAGACCAACTTCATCTGGGACGGCACTGGCTACAACGTCATCGGCGCCTCGGACGGAACCCTGGTCACTCAGTACCGGATGCGGACTCCAGACATCTCACAGCGCATCTACTACCGCGCTGATGCCGTCCTCGAGAAGGCTTGGTCGGACCGCTGGGCGATGCAGTTCAACTACTCCTACACCTCCAGTCGTGGAACGGTGCAGGGGACTCCGAGCAGCTTCCTCTCGGTCCCTCAGCAGGTTGACTACTTCATCAACGGCTACCTCGGAACCGACATCAAGCACGACATCGCTGCGGGCTTTACCTGGGACATCCCGGATGACCCGTGGACCACTCGCCTCGGTGCGGTCTTCTTCATGGAGAGCGGTTACCCGCTCACTCGGTACTGGAGCAACGGTAACTACGCTGACTACGGCCGTACCTACTTCCTCAAGGAGACCGTTGGTTCCTACGCTCGCACCAACACCTGGTGGCAGCTGAACCTCCAGATCCAGCAGGCAATCCCGGTTCGCAAGGGCAAGCTGTTCGGTGTCTTCGAGCTGGAGAACGCCACCAACAATCGCAACGGTCAGTACGCAGCGGTCACCAGCAACACCAACCGCTGGGTCATCAACTATCGGGTCGATCCGATTCGGATGACAGTCGGCGGCCGGTACGAGTTCTAAAGATGTTCTTATCTTCTCTCCATGGAGACGCTTACATGAAGCGCATCATCATCCTCTCGGCCGCGCTCTCTGGCTGTGCCTATCAGGAAGATCTCCCCGAGGTCGATCTGCTGGGAACTGTCCGGATCCCGGCTGCAGCCACACAGTTCGAGTATGGCGAGGACGTCGACAACCTCACGATCATTGATGACGCTCGGGCCATCGGTCCGGTCTACATCGGTGTCTTCCCCTCGGTGCAGGAGGGGCTGTACGACTTCCCCCATCCCGAGATTGGTCCGATCCTCAACACCTCCGCAGAGGGTGACACCTACCCCTACGGTGGAACCACCGTCGGGCGCTTCGACTGGGCCTGCTACCAGGAGCTTGCCTGCAAGATCTCCACTGGTCGGTTCACCTCCTACGATGAGATCCTGGAGTACTTCGAGGACGTCCTCGGGAATCCAGTCAGCGACAGCGAGGGCTTCGAGGTCGGCAGCGGCGTTGAGTTCCAGGAGCACTGCTACGAGCTTCTGTTCGCCACTGCAGACTACGAGATGTTCTTCATTGCTGAGGAGCCCGACTTCACGCTGGAAGGGGACTACCTGGTCGCGACGGATGTCGAGATTCCGCAGGTGACCTACACCGAGAACATGGCCATCTGGGGCTGGGTTGACATGCCGTCTCGTACCTACGAGTACAGCACCTGCGATGTGGGCAACGGCGAGCTCTTCACGTACTACAACGAAGAGTACAACAAGGGCACGAACTACATCAACGTGCTCAACTATCCAGGCAACTACATCGATCCTGGCGACTGGGTGGTTCAGGATCCTGTCCTGGTCACTGATCCAGATGCTGACTTCGACCTCGAGATCGGGTTCAACTATGTTGATGAGTAGTCTTCCACTCCTGGCCTCGCTTGTCGGCTGTGACCGCAGCGGATTCGATCAGGTCCCCAAGCCCAACGAGGCCTACCCCTCTGTCGTCGAGATCGGCGAGCTTGAGGTCATCTCGCTCGACCAGTACAACGCACTGGCCGGCGAGGGCTCGGCAGCATCGACTTGGTGCAATGAGACCAGTCCCGGTGTCGCACGCGAAACGGTCGGTGATCGGACCCAGGATGATGACCTCCCGCTGTGCTACTACGGCCAGGTTGGTCTCTCCGAGATCGGCGGTGATATCGGGGGTGCGACCTTTACCTTCGAGGGCACCGGCGGCAACGTCTGCCTGGTGGTCGATCCAGAGACGGTGTTCTGGAATCAGGCCGTTGAGTCTACCACCAACCGAGACAACTACTCCTACCCGGACCTGGAGGAAGACGACGGCGACATGGACATGTTCGCCGGTCTGTCCGCCTACTACACCGGCAGCCCGGGCGTAGAGATTGGGGACTTCACCGGCTTCTACACCGACAGCCTCGGCAACCAGATCGCCATCGAGTACGGGCTCTGTACCCAGGTCGGTGCCCAGGGGCAGGATGACGCTCATGCCGGTCGCGCGACCCCAGAGTACTGCACCATTGACACCAGCGACTACGCGGGTGTTGAGTTCACTGTCGTCCTGGAGAGCTTCTCGGTTCCCCTTGATGATGGCCTGCTCTCTTTCGGTGTGATGGCGCGCGAGGGGTCCTGCTCGGGCATCTCGGAGTGCTCGCTGCTCGGCGAGTCCCTCGACGAGGAGGGCAATGTCCGCGACTGCACTCCTCAGCTTGAGAAGGCGTTCTGCACCGAGCAGAACCTGGAGCCGTTCTGCTGTATTCACCCCGACATGTGCGGTGAAGATGCGAACGTCGATGAGTGCGAGAGCGCCCTCGATGAGCTGAGCGTCGGCAACATCGATGAGCTCGAGACCGCGTACTGCACCGAGAACGACTGCTGCGACTGAGAGCAGTCGGTGAGGTCTTCAGCTGACACGCTGAGTCCTCGCAACAACACTGTTCTCACGACACACTGTCCTCACGACAACAGAGACCCCGCATGCGGGGTCTCTTCTGCTTCTGGCGCACGTCTCCGCACTCAGGGTGCCAGGGGCGTCTCTGGCTTGAGCGGGATCGCCGTGACCGGTGCGTCGAGGCGGCGGAGCAGGGGAACACCATCGCTCCGATCCAGCGCGACGACATCCTCCAACGTTCCGAGGCTCTGATAGGCCCCGCCCTCTTGGTAGCGAAGGGTCTTGTTGGAGAGCTGCAGAAGGAGCCCGGGCGAGGCCATGCCGTTGGGTGAGAAGTCCACGAGGGTGGAGCCCTCTGGCACGGGGATGGTGGCTCCAGTCTTGATTGCTGCGCCAGAGAGGCCCATCCAGCGGGGCTGGAGCCCTCCCTCTACTGCGAACAGCCCAAGAATCGCCAGGCCGCCTGCATAGGCCTCAGAGGCCGGCAGGAGGGTGAAGCGCACATCTTGGACTGTGGCGGCAGGATCTGCACTCCGGAGGCGCTGCCCAGGGACCGGAAGGCCCTCTGATTCAGCACGCTCATCTCCAGACTGCACAGTGTACAGATCCAGGTGTCCGCGCTGGACAAGCAGAAAGAGCGCGTCGCCGGCATCGGTGACGATGGTGCGGAGCTGCTCTGGGGGCTGCTCATAGCGGCCGAGCTTGCGGTAGCTGGTGCTGCCGTTCTCGTCTGCGGACAGCACTCGGATCTCTCCGGAGGGTCCACGGGGTGCTGAGATCCACAGCGGCTGGTAGAGCCGTCCGTCTGCTGCGGTGGCACCGCGCGCGGCAAGAGAGACCTTCGGCCATGGAGACGCGATGCTGCGTGGGGCGGCGCGCAGCCGGTGGCCTTGCAGCCGTGCGAGGCCGATCGTGCGCTCATCTTCCATCCAGACCACGTAGCGATTCGAGAGGTCTGCGGATCGGGATGCGCTCAGAGAGGGGGGGCTGGAGCCAGCGGTCAGGCGGGTGAGGTAGTCCTCTGACTCTGTGCCCAGCGGGTCGGTGACCGGGGTCCGATGGAGATAGAGATCATATGCATCTCCGCTGCGGTGTAGCCACGGAGTCCAGTCTCCGGCGCGCTCAAATGGAAGTGAGCCGACCTCAAGATCCGCAGCAGCCGGTGCTGGTCGGGCGAGGCGGATGGTCTGCGGCTCCAGCGCCTTCTCCGTATCGCCGAGCGTGAAGTGGACTGCGATCTCGTAGTCTCCAGGCTTCAGGGTGCTGGCGCTGGGGATCTCCAGGAGGACCTCTCGCTTGCCCCTCGGGGGAATCGACCACACCTTCTCCGCTGGATTCTCGACCAGGGTGCGGCGGGTCTGCATCTCTCCAGATGGGGTGCGCAGCTCAAAGCGCACCAGATCATGACGCACCGAGAGATCGGGGAGGGTGATGGGCGCAGCGGTGTCGTTGCGTGCCTCGATGGTTACCAGGAGCGGAGAGCCCGCCAGATACTCGGTGCGCAGATCGGCTCGAAGTGTGACGCCCTGAGCGGGCTCAGCAGCGGCCGGTGGGGCTGAGAGGAGTAGGAGCAACAGCGCTGGCTTCATGGGGTTCATCGCGTCCCGGATGGGGTTGTCTCAGGAAGTCTGTGAAGACCATAGCCGCTGTACCAGGGCAAGCGCGTCTGTGCGATCATGGATGTCACCGTCGAGCTGGGCAACCCGCACATTACGGAGAATCTTCCCCATGTGTGGGCCGGGGGGGATCCCGAGCGGCTTGAGGTCGCGGCCCTTGATCAGCGCGGGTAACGGACGCTGGTGGATGCCGATGAAGCGCGCCCGGTCCAGCGCCTCCTGTGCGACAGCCCCTCCACCGGACGCCAGCGCGACCTGTGCGATGAGCGAGACCTCACCGTCCTCCGCAAGCCAGCGGAGGGCAGCATCGGAGATGGGGGCGTGGAGGGCTGACCAGTGCTGAACGGTGTGGAGAACGCGCGCGCGGACTGGGTAGCCGTCGAGGGTGAAGACCTTGAGCGAGTCGAGGATGGACTCGGCGGCCTCCGGGCAGCGGTGGAGCAGCACCGAGAGCATCAGGGCGACGGGAGAGTCGGCTTCACCACGGATCGCTGCGGCGCGGTCGAGCGCCACGCCGAGGTCGTCATTGTTGACCGCTGCCAGCGCTGGCATCATCCGCGAGAAGATGTCGAGCTTTCGCGCGACGGCGAGACCAAGAGAGGGGCGCGCGGGGCGGAGCAGGAGCTTCTCGAATTCGATCCACACCCGCTCGGCGGGAAGACCGGCGATGTCAGTCCGCTGGCAGAGTGCTGCGAGCTCGTCGTCGACCGTGAAGTCGAAGCGGGCGGCGAATTGCATCACCCGGAGAACCCGGAGGGGATCCTCCACAAAGGTCGCGGCATCAACCATGCGCAGCCGCCGTGCGGCGAGATCATCGCGCCCGCCGTAGGGGTCGGCGTAGGTGGCGGTCAGTGGATCGTAGGCGATGGCGTTGATGGTGAGGTCGCGCCGTCGCGCAGACTGCGGCAGAGAGATCCAGGGATCCCCCTGGACCTGTACAGCCCCGGAGGGGGTCGTGTGTGCGGCGGCGGTCTGCGGGAGGCCGACATCGAGCTCCAGTCTGCCCAGCCGCAGCTTGAAGACGCCGAAGCTGCGGCCCACAGCCTTGACCCGACCTGCGCGACGGAGAACGGCCTCCAGCTTCTTGGCGGGAAGCTGATGGACCTCGAAGTCGAGATCCTTGGCGGGGAGCCCGAGAAGATCGTCGCGCACGCAGCCTCCAACCAGCCAGGCCTCACCGCCCGCGCGCTTGATGGACGCACATAGGGCCAGGACCGCATCGGGGATGTCCTTCAACGCTCGGTCTCTTCGGTGTCCTCGGGCTCTTGAAGCAGCGCAGCGAGGCGCTCCTGGATGGTCAGGCGCCGCTGGCGGACGGGCTTGATGATCCGCCGGGGCTTCCTGCTCGGTACCGATGGGCGTGGCGGCGGGCGGTAGGTCCGGCTCGGGGGACGGACTGAGACGCCTAGCCGGGGCCGAATGGTCTGCACGGCCTGGTTGATGATCTGTCGGACCCGCTCGCGAGAGAGGTTCATGCGCTTGCCGAGCGCGGAGAGGGTCAGCGGCGGCTCATCTCCGAGTCCGTAGTACAGCATCACCGCTTCGCGTGTTCGCGGCGGGAGGCCTGCGAGGAGCTCCTCGACCTGAGCCATCATCGCAGCGGTGATGGCCTCCTGCTCTGGATCGGGGGTGTGCTCGTCGGCCAGCATCATGCCCAGCGGCACGCCCTCATCTCCGGAGTCGCTAGAGCCTGGAGAGACATCGAGGCTCACGGGTCGGCTCTGCGAGCGGATCAGCTTGACCCGCTCCGGCTCGATGCCGCTGAGCTGGGAGAGCCGCTCATCGGTGACGGTCTCTCCGGAGGCCACGATGTCGACGATGATGCGGTTGAGCTGACGCTGCTGCTCGACGAGGCCGCCTGGGAGACGGACCAGGCGACCTTCGACGTCGACGGATCGGGTCATCGCTGCACGGATCCACCACTGGGCATAGGTGGTGAAATTCTGAGCATCCGGGTCGTAGCGGCGCGCCGCACGGAGTGCTCCGAGCCGCCCCTCCTGAACGAGATCTTCGATCTCAAGGCGGGAGGTGCGGGCGATCTTTCCCGCGCGCTGTCGGATGAGGCCCTCGACCTCACCGACCATCTGCCAGCGAAGCCCCTCAGCATCTGACCAGGCAGCGCGTGCGAGGTTGAGGTGCTTGCGCAGCGATGCATCGTCGCGTGCGAAGACCTCAGCAGCGGCGAGCGCGTCTGGAATACGCTCGACCATTAGGCCGCGAGTCTGGGCTCTTCGGAGCTGAGGAGTGTCCAGAATGGACTGGGCGGCTGGGATGTGGTTGAGGGCTTGAAGGCACTGGGCCTCAGCCTTCAGTGCCTGCCGTGCCAACTCTCGCTGCCGGTCACTGCGTACGCTCATCGCCTCCTCCGGGTGGGCTGATGTCGGAGGGGTGGTGTGTAGACAAACCCAACCGCCAGTATACGATCCATTATCCACTGTACCGTGCATCGACATCCGAAGGCTGGGTGTGGTACTCACAACGCACTCTACTGGAGGCCCGATGACACCGTGGATGTTGCTGAGCGCAGTCTTTGCTGCCCCACCGGCGGTCAGTGTCGGGCAGCCCGCGCTCTCGTTCGTCTTGCCGGCGATCAATGAAGGCGTCACTGAAGAAATCGTGAGCAGCACCCGGCTGGCGCTGTCCGATTTTATCGGCGTCACTCCTCAGCTTCCGCAGAGTGCCCTCATTGTTTACTTCTTCAATCGCAGCGACGGGGGCATGTCTCTTCTCGATCTGAATCGACTGCAGAAGCGCTACAACGGCAAGGGTGTTCAGGTCATCGCCATCAGCACGGACACCGGGTCGATCCGCGGACTGTCGACCTGGCTTGATGAGCAAGACCTCACCTTTCCAGTGCTCCGAGACAGTCACCAGATTGTTGCGAGTCGGTACGGAGTGGCGCAGCTTCCGTTTGCGCTGGTCATCGATGGAGATGGCTACATCTTCGCGATGGGCCGTCCGACGGGTCGCGACTTCAACGAGAGCATCGAGGCTGAGCTTCGGCCGCTGATGAAGTGAGCCGCCTCGTCTGAGGTGCACGGCCCCGAAGAGAGATCGTGTGGCCCCGAAGCGTATCGTGTGGCCGCTGCAGCGGAGCGCGCGGCGCTCATGGCCTCAGACGCGCACCACGACCACGGTCACATTGTCCTTTCCGCCGCCCTGATGTGCGGCGCGAACCAGCTCTCGACACCCGATCCGTAGATCTTGGTAGTGGTTCAGGATGGCCTCGATGTCCTCATCGTCCACCTCGCCCCACAGTCCGTCCGAGCACAGCAGGATGACGTCTCCTTCGACGAGGTCGACCCGGAAGATGTCGATGTCTACGTTTCGCTCCGTTCCGACGGTGCGCAGGAGAATGTTGGAGTGGGGGTGGTGTCGGGCTTCTTCAGGACGGATTCGCTGCTGCTCGACCATCCGGGCAACGAGGGAGTGGTCTCGGGTGACCTGGTGGAGCACGTTGCCGCGGATGAGGTAGGCGCGGGAGTCACCGACGTTGGCGATGAGCGCGACCTTGCCGTCTTTGACCAGCGCAGCGGTCATGGTGGTGCCCATGTCGCTGCCCATCATCTCGGAGTGGTCCTTGATGGAATTGTTCGCGCACTGGAAGGACTCGTCCAGCACGTTCTCCAGCCCCTCGGTGTTGATGGTCGCGGCGTACTGCAGTCGCGCACGGGCCTCGCGGCAGATGACCTCGACAGCCATCTGGCTGGCGACCTCTCCCTTGTCGTGGCCGCCCATGCCGTCTGCGCAGACGTAGAGGTTGGTGTTGCCGGTGAGGTGGGTCCAGCCCCAGTTGTCTTCGTTCAGGCTCCGGGCGAGACCGACATCGCTCATGGCCGCGCGGTTGTTCGTGAGGACGCTGGGGTGTTCGGTCTGGATGAGCTGCTCCAGCGCACGACCGAACAGGAAGGAGGTCGGGTACTCACCCTGCGCGGCAGAGGCAAAGAAGTCTGCCAAGGGCTGCTCGGTGACACCGACGAGCCCATGGAGAAATGCGGAGAGCTGCTTGATCTCGTGGGCCTGCTCGTTCTCTGGGACGGGCCCCTCGAACACCGCGCGGACGTCTGGGTCAAAGAAGAAGTACTCCCGACCCTCTCCGACGAGAAAATTCGCCGGACTGATCTGCTCCAATGAGATTCCGGAGAACTGCAGAAAAGCGATGAGCCCGGTGGCGCGCTGGGCGAGATCAAGGACTTGGCGGGGCGGGAGCGGTGAGCTCTCATCGAGCATCAGCCCTTCGCCGTTCCAGGGCGTGACCGCGCAGAGAACGTCACGCTCGAAGAACAAATCAACCGGCCCACACAGCCCCGGATGCTCCAATTGACGATGGAAGAACGCGGTAAATGACTCATGGAGGTGCCCCTCCCAGCGAACCGAGACGAGAAACCGCCGTGGTGAAAGATCCGCCTTGCAGGCGACGCAGGTGGTTCGAGAGCGTGGGGTGTCGTCGCAGCCGCACTCCCAGCAGAACCGGCGCGGCCGATCTGGTCGGTCATCGTTCGCCAGATAGAACATTCGACCTTCAGAGAGGCGCACGAGCCCCTCGACGGTGTAGTGCTCCGAGAGGTGCGTCCCGGGAGGGAAAGGGCTGGGGCGCTGTCTGTTGTTGGCCATTTAAAAACTGCCGGCGAAGAGACTGGTGGAGGCCATTCTAGGCTTCTAGAGGCCTGCAAGCAACGTCGGGCAGTGGATTGCGGGATAGAGGGACCCAATGAAGTCCCTTCCTTTTGATATCGAGGCCACCAGCGGAGCCGCACGTGCCGGCACGCTTCACACTGCGCGCGGCAGCGTCACCACCCCGGTCTACATGCCCGTCGGAACCCAGGGCGCCATCCGCGCGCTCCCTCCGGCGCTCCTTCCCCAGACGGGCTCGCAGATCATTCTCGCGAACACCTACCATCTCTCTCAGCGACCGGGAGAGAAGCTGGTTGCCCGGCACGGTGGGCTCCACAAGATGATGTCCGTAGACAACCCGATCCTCACCGACTCCGGCGGATTTCAGGTGTTCTCGCTCAAGAAGTCCGGGATCACGGAGGAGGGGGTGACGTTCGCCTATGAGGTTGACGGTCAAAAGACCTTCCTCTCACCGGAGCGCTCGATGGAGATCCAGCAGCAGCTCGGGGCGGACATCGCGATGGTGTTCGATGAGTGCCTGCCGTTTGGCGCGGACAAGGAGCGCGCCATCGCCAGCGTCGATCGCACGGCTCGCTGGGAGGCTCGCAGCAAAGCGGCCCACACCCGCGAAGACCAGTCGCTGTTCGGGATCGTCCAGGGTGGATTCTGGTCCGATCTGCGCAAGCGAAGCGCTCGGCAGATCACCGACATCGGCTTCGACGGCTACGCCATCGGCGGCCTGAGTGTGGGCGAGGGGCACGAGCGGATGTGTGATGTCCTCGACTTCACCACGCCCGAGATGCCGAAGGAGTCTCCTCGCTACCTGATGGGAGTGGGGCGTCCGCTTGATCTGGTCGAGGGCGTCGCCCGGGGGATCGACATGTTCGACTGTGTCATCCAGACCCGCCACAGCCGCTCCGGCATGTTCTACACCACCGCTGGCCGCATTCGGATCACCGACCGGCGGTACCGAAACGACATGTACCCGCCGGACACCACCTGCACCTGCACCACCTGCACGAAGTTCACCCGTGCCTACATCCACCACCTGTTTCGGGTCGGTGAGATCCTCGGTGCGACCCTGGCGACGATTCACAACCTCACGTGGTTCGCCAACTTCATGGCGAAGATGCGCGCCAGCATTGTGGATGGGACCTTTGAGGACTTTCGCCGGCAGGTGCATGAGACCTACCCCGAGAAGGTCGAGGGCAAGGCGCAGCCGAAGGGCCGCTCGCAGTCACGGGGCAAGCGGAAGTCGCGCCGCTAAGAAAGCACGACGCGCTACTGGAGCTGCGAGAGCACAAAGAACAGCCCGGCTGCTCCGGCGACCATGGCCACAAGCACCGCAGCGATCAAGACTCGGCTGGACACCTCGATTGTGGTGGTGTGCTCAGTGTGCTCGGGCGGAGTGCTGTCGGTGTGCTCGAGCGTCGGCTCGCCATGCTGCGGCGCTGTGGGGGCGGTCTGGAACGGCGGCGCGTCGGCTCGGATTGCAGTGGCGGTGTTCTCCTCCCAGTCTGGATCCTTGCTGTGGATCAGCGAGTCCGGTCGACCGGGCAGCCCGTCGGGATTCGGCAGCGGGTCGAGGGTCTCGCTGGCGATGAGGGTGCGGAGGCTCGCAGCGGGCACGCCTTCGATGAACCGGTCTGCTGCCGGTTGCTCATGGCTGAAGTCGAGGAGCTGAGAGAGCAGCGCGGTGCGGGGAGCGTTGCTCCGGGTGTCCTCTTGAAGCGCGCCGGTGCTCTCGTCGTCTCTGTCGACGGTGCTGGTGGGCTCTCCGGTGACACCTGACCACGTCAGCGGATCCAGCAGTCCGCCGGCAGATTCGTCGGGGCCGATGTCCATCCCGATCTCATCCACCGGACCGGTCGCGAGGCCTGGAAGGAGCGTGAGGCGTTCTCCAGAGCGGTCGTGGAGCTGCTCGGCGATGAGCGTGGGCAGCACAGCCGCGGTGCTTTCGGTGACGCTCAGCCAGACTCGGAGACTCTCGGCGGCATCTCCTGCGGAGACGGTCGTCATCAGCGGACCCTCCAGGCACCACGCCTGCCACAGCATGTGGAGGGCACCGATGTCGGCGCTCGGGTCCTCCGTGCTGTCGAGGCCGGCCCCAAGGAGTGTGGGATGCCCCAGGCGATCAAGGTGGACCCGATCGGCGGTCAGCCCACCGTGGCTCATGCCTGCGGCGTGGAGCGCAGCGATGGCATCGGCGATTGCTGCGAACAGCTCCGCAGCCTCGATGGGGTGCAGCGGCGGAGTGAGCTCAGAGAGCAGCACCCCGGCTGTGGTCAGCTCCAGCCAGCCAATCTCACCAGACTCCTCGGCACAGGACTGTCGGCGCGCGAGCCCGGGGTGGGGGGGGAGGTTCTGCTCTGGCGGCGGACCCGACCACAGCATCGCCTGCTCTTCTGGCTGATCGGCAGCGACCAGCACCACGCACCGCTGCGGTGTCTCGAGGACACGCACGATCAAGAACTGGCGGGGAAGCAACACGGCATACAGTCTACCGTCTGGTTACGCCTTCGCTATGGCGCGCCTGTCAGAGTTGATTGACCTCGACGGTCGATCTCACATCACTGCCCTGCTTGGGCCGACAAACACCGGCAAGACCCACCGGGCGATCGAGCGGATGATGACCCACGGAAGCGGGATCATCGGCCTGCCCCTGCGGCTGCTGGCGAGAGAGGTCTACGAGCGCATCAAGGAGCGGGTTGGTCCGGAGCGCGCGGCTCTGGTGACTGGTGAGGAGCGCATCGTGCCGCCCGGTGCCCGGTACTTCGCGGCCACTGTGGAGTCGATGCCGCTGACTCGACCGGTTGCGTTCGTCGCGGTTGATGAGATCCAGCTGGCGACCCATCGGCAGCGTGGCCACGTCTTCACCGATCGACTGCTGAATGCTCGGGGCGTCAAGGAGACCTGGTTTCTCGGCTCCGACACCATGATCCCGATCATCGAGCAGCTGGTTCCCACCGCTGAGATCCGCACCTTTCAGCGCCTCTCGACCCTCCGCTACAGCGGCGTCAGCCGGCTGACAGCCTTGCCACCGCGCTCTGCTGTGGTCGCGTTCTCTGCCGCCCATGTCTATGAGCTGGCCGAGCGACTTCGGGCGGCGCGGGGCGGGACTGCGGTGGTCCTGGGCGCCCTCTCTCCGCGCACCCGCAACGCCCAGGTGGAGATGTACCAGTCCGGTGAGGTCCGCTACATCGTGTCCACGGATGCCATCGGCATGGGCCTCAACCTCGACATCCATCACCTCGCGCTCGGCGCGATCAGCAAGTACGATGGCCGGACGCACCGCCCGCTCCAGGCCGATGAGCTGGGGCAGATTGCCGGGCGGGCTGGTCGGAACCGTCGCGACGGCACCTTTGGCATCACCGCGCGGTGTGCCGCGAACACCGGGGGGCTGGATGCTGGCATCATCGATGCCGTCGAGCAGCAGCGGTTTTCCCCGGTCCGGCGCATCTTCTACCGCAACTCTGATCTCGACTTCTCCTCACCCACAGCACTCCAGGATGCCCTCGATGCCCGGCCGCCGCGGCGCATCATGATGCCCGCGCGCAACGCCACCGATCGCGAGACCCTCGACCGCCTGCTGGCCGACCCCCGGATCCGGGACCGCGCAGCGCGCACCGATGAGCTGATGCTGCTGTGGGAGGTCAGCCGCATCCCAGACTTCCGCGGCATCCTGGTCGACTCTCACGTCACCCTCGTTCGCCAGCTCTACCTTCAGCTCTCCGACCACGGCCAGCTCGACGCGGACTTCATCAGCCGACGCCTCACCCGCCTCAGCCGGACGGATGGTGGGATGGAGGAGCTGATGACCCGCATCGCGTTCATTCGGACCTGGAACTTTATCGCCAATCGCCCCGACTGGATGCCCGACGCGGCTGGCTGGCTGGGGCGCGCGCGGCAGATCGAGGATCGGCTCTCGGATGCCCTCCACGACCTGCTCACCAGCCGGTTTGTCGACACCCGGGCGGTGGTGCTTGTCGACCACCTCCGAGACGGTCTGAGCCTGGAGGCGGAGCTGAAGGACGGCGAGGTTCGGGCTGCGGGGGTGCTGCTGGGGCGGCTGGAGGGGCTCGCGTTTGTCGCTGAGGAGAGCGACACCGCGCTGGGCAGTCGGGCGATCGTGCGCGCGGCACGGCAGGCACTCGCGGAGACCCTCTCCCAGCGCATCCGAGCCACCATCGATGCCCCCCACGCGCTGATCGTCCTCGATGGCGCTCACCTCATGGTCGACGATGTCCTGCTCGCTCGGCTGCTGCCAGGCTCCGATCCCCGCAGTCCGCAGCTTCACATACCCCACAACGACCTGCTCACCCCTGCCTGGCGGAGCGCCTTGCGGAAGCGCGCCCAGCGGTGGCTCTGCGATGAGCTGGCCCGCCTCGATGCGCCGCTGCTGCCTGAGCCCTCGATGAGTCCGGCGGCGATCGGGCTGCTCTATCAGCTCAAGGAGGTCGGCGGCTTCCTGCCCCGTGCCGTGCTGGCGGAGCCCATCTCTCGGCTGACCGATCTCGATCGCAAGGGACTCCGCCGGCTCGGTGTTCGGTTGGGCTTCCACACCGTCTACTCAATGAAGATGCTCAAGCCGGTGAACCGCAAGGGCGTCGTCGGGCTCCTGGCGGTTCGTCACGGCAGCACGCCGCCTCCGCCGTCGGGGGGGGCGGTGTCCTGCGCGCTGGCGGGTCCCCGTGGCTTCTACACTGCGATCGGATTTGCCCCGCTGGGCAGCCGGGCGGTGCGGGTGGACATGCTCGAGCGTCTCTCCGCACACCTCCGAGCGGTCACCCGGAGGGGAAGCGCTCCCCTGCCCACAGAGGCCTCAAGCTGGGTGGGCTGCTCGATCGAGGAGCTGATCGGGGTGTGTCGTGCGCTGGGCTACACGGTCACCGGAGCGGACACGCCGCGAATCAGACGCGCGCACCAGCGTAGACGATCACGGTAGTCTCCACTGAACTGAGGTGTGTCCGCCATGAGTCTGATCCCCCGTGCAGAGGTCGCAACCCGCTGGGAAGCCGCCAACACTGAGATCTCCCGAGCGCTCTCTCAGCGCCTCGTCATCGCCTTCCTCGGCTCCGCCTCTTCGGGCAAGGATGCCGGAATTCGTGCCCTGTTTGGCATCGACTTTGGGCAGGTCGATCCGATCCCCGGCTCCACAGAGCGTCTCCGGGTCTCCCCGATGGACAGCGACGGTCAGGTCCTCGTGGTCAACGCGCCGGGCTTCGGTGACGTGCGCGCATCGGTCGACGCCACCGCACGCGATGTCATCGCCAGCCTCGATCTCTGCATCTATGTGCTCAACTGCGACGGCGGCGCGACCATCGATGAGCGGCGTGATCTCGATGCCATCCGGGCGCTGGGCCGTCCGGTCCTGGTCTGTCTCAACAAGATCGATCTCATCCGACCTCACCAGCGCGCGGGCTTCGTCGAGGCCACCCTCGCCCAGCTCGGGGTGAGCCAGGACATGGCGGTGGTCACCGCGTTCGATCCGATGCCGGTGCTCTCTCCGACGCCGATCGGCATCGATCAGGTCATCGCCTGGATCCACAAGACCCTTCAGGAGCAGGGCAAGGCGCTCTTGTTCGCCAAGCAGCTCCGCAACAAGGCCGCGGCCTGCGAGCCGATCATCCAGGCGGCGGCAAAGAAGGCCGCAGTGGCCGGCTCGATACCGGTTCCCGGCGCAGACATGGCCGCAGTCACTGCCATCCAGGTCCGCATGATCAGCGACATCGCTGCGGTGTTCGGTGCCCGGATCGATCAAGACATCATCCTGTTCATCATCGGTGAGGCCCTCGCCGGCAGCAGCAAGGGCTTCGTCCGGTGGGCGATCACCGCCCTGAAGACCGCTGGCTGGATTCCGGGCGGGCAGGTCGCGGAGCTGGCCGTCTCTGCGCTCGGCTCGGCGGTCGCCAGCGCGGCCACCTATGGCGTTGGTCGCGCCTCGGTGGTGTTCATTCAGCGCGGTCAGGGTCTCACAGGCGGTGAGCTTCAGGAGATCTTCGACATGGAGGCGCTGAGGTATCGCGCCACGCTGATGGGGCAGGTCTCGGGTGAGTCTGGGGATGGCTGAGTCCGCCGACACCCTGCCCGAGCTGCTCCGTCGCTGTCACCGCGACGAGCTCCTTCCGCTGGCCGAGAGCCTCTCGGTCAATCCCCACGGGCTCGGACTGTCTGCCTTGGCGAACAACTGCGCCCTGAGCCTGCGCCGTCGGGGCGCGCACGTGCTGATGAACCAGCTTCGCCGTGGCGGCGACGGTCCGCCCTATGCCGAGACCCTCGTCAAGCTGTGTGCCCGCCAGAAGCTCCCCGCACCGACCGACATCGCCGCTGCGGAGCGGAGCCTGCTGCAGTGGTGGGCGGTGCGAGCCTGGGGGCGCATGAGCGACGACCAGCGCGTGCGCCTCACCGAGGCCCTCGGGCTGACGGTGCTGCCGGCGGTTCCTCCCGAGGATGTCACCACCCTCACGGTCCGTGGCCGGCTGGGAGAGCTGGTGCCGTGGCGGGTCGGCGTGGCGATGCTGTTTGGGCCTGCGAAGCTGCTGCTCATCCCGCTGCTGCCGCTGTGGCCGCTGCTGGTCGTCGTCGGCTTCATCTTCCTCGGCCGACCCCGCGATGAGAACCTGCTGCCGGCGGTCCTGGAGGTCGCGCGGCTGCGGCAGGTGGTCCGCCACCGGGTCACTGTCGGTGTCGTTGGGTCGCCGTCCTGTGGGAAGGACGCTGCCATTCGGGCGATCTTCGGGGTGGACTCGGGCAACATCGATCCGATCGCGGGCTCCACAAAGACCGTCGCGATCACCCGGCTGCCCGACGCGACGGCGCTGTATGTCGTCAACACCCCCGGCATGGGCGATGTGATCGCGTCGGTCACCGAGGAGGCCCGGCAGGTTTTCGACCACATCGATGTCTACCTCTACCTGATCAATGCCCAGGGCGGAGTGCAGGAGCGCGAGCTGTCGGACTGGCAGAAGTGTCAGGCGACCGGACGGCCAGTGGCGGCGATCGTCAACAAGATCGACACCCTCCTCCCGGCGGATCGGCAGCGCTACCTTGACGACGCCCGGAGCAAGCTCTCTGCGCCCGAGGAAGACTTCTTCGCCGGGGCGTTTGATCCGCTGCCGCAGCTCTCGGAGGAGCCGATCGGGCTGGAGGCGGTGCGGGGCTGGATCGCAGACCGACTGGTCGGGCTGGGCAAGGATCCAGCGGAGCTGCCCTGGACCTGAGCGGGGCTACTCTTCGCTGCTCCACACCCCGGCGAGCAGGCTGCTGACCTCCGCGGCGAAGGCGTCGGTGATGCCAGCGTCCGCCTCGGCATCGCGCTGAGCGAGCAGCGCCTCCAGCTCGATGGGTGTTGCCGGTGAGGGCGAGGGAACCTGTGCCGCAGCGCCGTCTCTGTCGATGAGCTCCTGCCAGTCCGCGCGCTGCGCCTCGACTTCCTGAATCTGCAGGTAGGTCAGCTTCTCCTCGAGCCGGCCAACCACTGCACCGGGCAGGGCATAGACCGATGCGGCATCCGTACCGGAGAGGGGCAGGAGATTGAGCGCCATGAGGATGAGGTTGTATGTGGTGAGCACCTCATACAGCGGACCCTCGGCGTCGAGGCTGAGGGCCGCAGCAGCCATGGTCACCAGGACCACCAGGGCGCCCTGGCCGAGGACGCCCCCTGCGCCAGCGAGGGTGTAGTGCAGCCGAGCGGCCTCGCCGCGGTGGTGGAGGGAGCCGCCGACAGCGTTGAGGTCGATGCCCACTGTGGACAGCCCGCCGCGACGGGCGAGGAGGTAGTGGCCCGCGATGTGTGCGGTGATGATGAGCAGGTAGCCGACCACGGCGTCTGAGGTCTGCGGAAACAGGAACGCCGCCATCAGCCCCAGCAGGAGGCTCCAGTGCAGGCGAATTCGACATCCGGAGAGGTGCCCGGAAAGCAGCCAGGGGAAGCTCATCTCCCCTCAGATAACGCGCGGTGCTACCCTCAGTGAATGATCGTATTGATGCTTGGATGTACTGGTGAACCAGGTGCAGAGCGAACCTTTCATCATGACTCTGACACTGCGCTGGACACTGAGACGGGCCTGATGCCGCTCGGGGAGCCGCTGGCGTTCTCCGATGTGGTCATCATCGGCGGCGGCGCCAGCGGGCTGACGGCCGCCGTGGAGGCTGCCGAGGTTGGCGCGGAGGTGCTGATCATTGAGCGGGAGGCGAGGCTTGGGGGAGCGGGCATCTACGCCGGGAATTGCTTCGGTGCCGGGACGCACTGGCAGGCTGCTGCGGGCGTGATCGACAGTCCGGAGGCCGCCCTGGCCGAGTGGGCGGACTTCACCAGCGGCGGTGATCCGAGCCATCCATGGGTGGAGGGCTTCGTCTATGGCTCCGAAGAGACCCTGGAGTGGATGTCCGACTACGGCGCAAACTTCTCCATCATCACCGCTGATCCTGGAGCTGGTGAGACCCCTCGGATCCATCCCCTGAGCATGCCAGGTGAACACCCGATCGCCACCCTCGCGGAGCTGCTCGAAGAGGACGCCTGGCTCGAGACTACTGCGGTCTCCCTCGTCTCTGAGGGCGGCGCAGTGATCGGCGTGGAGATCGAGCAGGCCGACGGCAGCATCGGCTGGGTGCAGACGAGCGCAGTGGTGGTCGCGACCGGTGGCTTCGCACGAGACGACGAGCGGGTCTATGAGGCCATTCCTGGGCTGCTGAACTTTCCCCGCCACGCGGAGTCCTGGCTCGGCATGGACGGCAACGGCCTCGACCTCATCGAGGCGGCCGGTGGATCCCTGGCAAACCTGGAGAACATCGGCCTCTACGCCCACGGCATCACCGATGCCAACTTCGGCAGCCCCGAGGTCATGATCGTGTCGGGCTTGGCGGACGTGATCGTTGTCGGACCGCACGGCGAGCGTGTGCTGGACGAGGATGAGTTCCGTGCCGTCTGGGCCGGCCGCATCGCGTTGACCGAGGGGCAGCTGTATGCGGTGTTTGACGACCCCCTGTGGACCTCCCGGCTCATCTCTGGCCTGGGCTACAACTATGCGAAGGTCTCCGATAGCTTCCTCTCCGGTCCGGAGTATCAGAAGCATGTCCCGGTGAGCAGCGCCGGTGACTTTGCCTCTCTGGGAGAGCAGGCGGGCATCGACGGCGACACCCTGCTTCAGACCGTCTCCGACTACAACGCCATGGTGCTCTCGGGCACCGACACGGACTTCGGCAAGGACATGGCCGGCAAGCTCCAGCTGGTGAACCCGCCGTTCACTGCTGTTCCCCTCGCGATGGGCACCGGCAAGAGCTTCGGCGGTGCCGCGCTGGCCGAGGATGGCGGGGTGATTGGTGTGGATGGAGCGGTCATCCCTGGCCTGTTCGCCGCCGGAGAGGTCGCTGGCGTCCTCGGCGGTACGCACATGGGACAAGGAATCTCAGGCTCGATCACGGCGGTGGTCTACTCTGGGCGCGTCGCCGGCGGCGGGGCCGGAGCGTATGCGCTGCGGTGATGCCTCTCTTCGTGAGCTGTGGCTGGAGGGGGGAAGAGCCGGCGGTCTCTGTGGAGGGCAGCGCTACTCAAGCCACGCCCGGGTCAGCGTGATCACCTCCTCGGTGATGCCGGTGTCTTCTTCATAGGCGAGGGCAAACTCGACGTCCGTTCCCACGGGGCCGGTCATCACCTGGATGAACTCGTCCATGGTCAGTGCGGAAGACGGCAGACCGTCGACCTCCGTGATGATGTCGCCAGCCTCCAGGCCCATCTCTGCTGCTGGGGTGCCTGGCCAGACCTGCTGAACCTCGATGCCAAATTCATGCTCCAGGATCATCACACCCAGTCCGCCGGTGCGCTCGATCGGAATCACCAGCTCCAGCGCCACCTCATCGCCAGCCACCAGCTCCAGCGCCACCCACTCTGAGCGTCCCCACAGCAGGCCGTCCTTTCGCCGCCCCTGGAAGGCACACCGACCCTCGGGAGCGATGAACGTGGTCGGCTCTTCTCCCGCCCACAGCCAGATGTTGCACTCGGGGCTGGTCACCATCCCGAACTCGACGGGAACGCCGTCGGTGTCGACGAGCGTGACCGTCACCAGCGGCGGGGAAAGGGCCGCTCCGGTGTCTCCGGTGTCTCCGGTGTCCTCAGTGTCTGGAGGCAGCGCGAGGGCGAGGGGAGCGCCGGTGTCCTCGGAGGGTGGGGCCGCCACAGACGGCCCGGGGCGTCGTGATCGCGGCGGCGTGCTCGCCTGCCGATCTGGACGGGCTGCCGATGCATCCGCCACCACGGAGACCGCTGGCTCTGGCTCCATGCTGGACCGCCACCAGAGCGCGGCGACCAGCAGCAGGGGGATGAGGAGGATGGAGCGCTTGTTCATATTGGGTACGACACTGAAGAAGGTATCGGGTTCAGCTCAACTGCGTCCTGTAGAGGACATCCCTTGCCGCCAAATCTGTCCCGATGTCCGCAGAAGGGCCTGGGGGCGACACGGCATGTGCTGCACGCCGTGCTTTGGCTCGCCGCCAGGCGCGGCGGAGGGGGGCCGCTCGGTTCTGGTAGCCTCTCGGTCATGGGCTCATTTACTTGGCGATACATGAACCGCTTCCAGTGCATCGGGGGCGACTGTGAGGACACCTGCTGCGCGGCGTGGGGGGTCGAGGTGTCCAGGACCGACGTCGCGGCGATCCATGGCTGGCTCGCAGACGAGCCGGGGCGGTTTGAGGAGGCGATCCTCACCTACCCACCGAAGCACCGCAGTCCAGGTCGGTTCGGGCGGATTCGGATGTCTCCGGGCTGCAATTGCCCGCTGCTGAGCACAGACGGGCTGTGCGGAGTGCATGCCAACCTCGGCGAGGCGGCGCTCCCGATGACCTGCACCTCCTACCCCCGCAGCCTCGGCATTCGCGGTGAGGTGGAGGTCCGCGAGTTGTCAGGCTTCCTGTCCTGCCCCGAGGTCGTCCGTCAGCTGCTCGCCGACGAGGACGCCCTGACTCGAGAGCCTGGAGTGGGGGAGCATCGGATGAACCTCGACCAGTCCATCGGTCGCCCGGGTCCCTACTTCGAGCGGCTCGATGCGGTCCGCACGTTTGTCGCTGCGATTGGAGAAGGGCGTCCACTGGCCGATCAGCTGTGGCTTCAGTTCCGGTTCTCGGCTTCCTCAGTGGCCCGGTTTAACCGTGCGGCGACCGCTGCCGGGCCCATCGAGGCACTCATGGCGCAGTTCTCCGAGGAGTCCCACCTCGATGCGGTCCTCGCTGAGCGTCCTGGCAGGCTCGATGCGTTCGACGCCGTGTTCCTCGCCCAGGTCGCAAAGATGGCGACAACAGAGGGGCAGTACCGAAAGCCTCAAGCCCTCCTCCTGGAGACCTTCCTCCAACACGGCAGCACCGACGACCTCGATGCGGTGCTCGCGGGTCACCGGGCAGCTTCTGCCAGCTGGCAGGCCCCGCCGGAGCTCTCTCGCTACGTCGCCCACCACTGGCTCACCCGCTGGTACACCAACGGACCCGACCTCAGCTACCACGCCGAGTGGCTGCTGATGAAGATGGCCATCCTGCGGCTGCTGCTGGTGAGCGGGGCGGATCTGGTGGCTGCGATCTACTCCACGGACCGAATTGTGGAGCACCACGGGTGGATCTACGAGTGCAAGGGTGAGCTTCGGAAGCTGAAGCTCGGGAGCTTTGAGCTCGCCGGGGCGCTGCTCGGGTTCTGAGCCCGATGCCCTCCTCTGGGGCATGCCTCAGCTCTCCTCCACCCATCGTCGGCTCCTCACCGCCGGAGGCGATCAGTGGACCGCGTGCGGCCACCATCGCACGGCATGGATAAGGGGCCGGCCATGACCCCCGACGCAACATTCCTTCACGCCTTCCACGCCGCTCACCCCGGCGCCACCTCGGCTGCCCTCGGGCACTGGCAGATCGACGACACCGGTCGATCCTCCTACGACCTGCTCGCCGACTTCCTGATCACAGAAGCCGCCGACGAGGTGGCGATGGATCTGGGCTGCGGAGACGGCGCGCTGGTCGAGAAGATCCTCGCAGCAGACGGCGGACCGCTGGCGGTCATCGGGGTGGATGCTTCGCCCGATGAGCTGAGGAAGGCGAAGAAGCGTCTGCGAAAGCAGGCGGTGCTCCACCACGGGATCGCCCACTACCTCCCGACACCGAGCGAGGAGCTCGCCGGGGTCGGCTGCCACATGGCGCTGATGCTGATGCAGCCCATCGAAGAGGTCGTCGCCGAGATTGCGCGGGTGCTGATGCCTGGCGGAGTGCTCGGTGCGGTGGTGACCACGTCCACCACCGTCGAGCCGTCGCTCCAGGCCTTCATTGCGCAGCTCAAGGGGCTGCCTGAGGACCAGCGCCGGCCGCGTCCTGCCCTCGGAGATCCCCGGACCCGCTCTGCGGAGGGGCTCCATGCGCTGCTCGCTCCGCACTTCTCTCGGATCGAGATCACCGAGCATGCGCTGTGGACCGAGGGCAGCGCCGAGTCGCTGTGGGCCTCGCTGTCGCTGACCTATGACGTCTTCGCGCTGACGGAGGCGGGGCGGACCGCGCTGGAGGCATCGTTCAAGGCGTCGGTGGGCGAGGGGACCACCCGCTGCGGCCACGGCGTGCTGATGGTGCGTGCCTGGAAGTAAGTCCAGAACAAGACAACGCCGTCCGCGCATGCTGCGGGCTGAGGCTGCACCTACAGCCCGAGCACAAACGCTGCGATCTCGGCGAGCGCGGCTTCGTCGAGCCCAGAAGCGGAGTCGTGCGCAGAGATCGCAGCGGCGATGGTCAGCGCGGATCCGTCGTGGAGGTAGGGAGCCGTCGCCCAGGCCCCGAGCAGGGTGGGGGTGTCGAAGCCATCGAGTGGCTCGCCGAGGCGCTGACCGGCAGACTCGGTGAGGGTGCCGATGTCGTGGCGGACATCAAGGGCGGAGTCGGTGTACAGCGGCGGAGGGTGGCAGTCGGCGCAGCCGGCCTGTGCGAAGGCTCCTGCACCCTCGGTCGTCGCCCAGGGAGAGGGTGGGGTGGTGGTGAAGGTCGCGGCGTAGGCCGCCATCGCATCCAGCTCCATGCTGCGACCGGCCGTTGTCGTTCCCAGCGCCTCGCTGGTCTCTGACCAGTCGTCGTCGGTCAGGAAGCCGGAGCCCGCAAACGGACCTCGGATGTCGTGCTCGAAGTCCTGGATCTCGTCGAAGTTGCCCGTCCAGTGCACCGGCCCCATGCCCACACCCGCTCGGCCCTCCAGGCTGGTGGTGTTGCGCAGGCCCTCGCCACGGTCGGTGAAGTCCCAGGTCAGGCCATCGTCCCGGCCGTCGGGGTGGCAGTGGGCGCAGGCGATGTAGCCGGACTTCGTCATCCGGGTGTCAGCAGCATCGTGGAAGACCTGCTTTCCCAGCAGCACGGTGTCTGACAGCGGCTCCTCGGTGAGCGTCTGTGCACGCCACAGGGGCTCGGGAGAGGTGGAGAGGTCGGTGATGTCGTAGGCGACTACGGTCCGAGACAGCCAGGCGTGGACGTAGAGGTGGTCCCTGGTGGCGAGCAGGCCGGTGGGGAAGATTCCGGTGAACAAGATCGAGCCGGTGATCTGGTCGGAGGCGGCATCGAGCACGGTGACGTGGCCGGTGCCTGGATGCAGGACGTACAGCACCGCGCCGTCGGGAGAGGTGGCGACGGCGATGGCGCGGCCCCGCTCGTCGAACTGCTTGCGGTCGTCAGGAGACTCGGTTCCAGCCTGCGCGTCGATCCGGGCGAGCACCCCGCGCAGGGAGGTCTGGTGGTCGGGCGCGACCCCGCTGACCCATTCACCGCGAAGGGTGTTGGCGTGCATGGTCGGCACGTAGATCGTCGCGCCGTCGGGGGAGGGGAGGAGGGACTCCAGGAGGTTGGGCACCCCGCCAGTGGTGGTGTCAGAGTCGCCCCGGGTGTCGGCGGGCAGGACGATGCTGCCGACGGTGCCGTCGGGCTCGACGACGTAGATTCGACCCTCGCCGTCCGTCGAGCGCCACCGGGTCGCGAGGATGCGGCCTTCGGCGTCCATCGCCATGCCCCGAGGGTCGGGACCGACGGAGACGAAGGAGAGCGCGCTCCCGTCGTAGCGGGCGAGCTGCCCGGTGGCCTGAAGGCTCACCCACCACACCCCGTCCCGCCCGACGACCCCGTAGGGACGGCTTGCCTCGGGGAGGTCGAGCCGCGTGGTGATCGTGCCGAGGGTGGTGTCGATGAGGGCGAGCTGGTCGCTGTCCTCACAGGCCACTGCGAGGATCGCTCCGTCGCGCGCGAGGGTCCGTGGGCTGTCGCACACCACGATCTCTTGCTGGAGCGCGCCGTCCAGGATGCGACCGACGGTGTCGGCCTCGGGGTTGACCACCCAGATCGTGTCGTCGATGCGGGCGAGGGTGGCGGAGGCGACCGGGGCGACTTCGGTGGCCTGGGCGGTGACCGTGACCACTGCGGTGTCGCTCTTCCAGCCGCCGTCGGTCCCGGTCACGGTGAGCACTGCGGCGTAGCTTCCCGGCGCGGTGTAGGCGTGCTCGACTGTCGCGCCTTCGGCGCTCTCTCCGTCGCCGAAGTCCCATGAGAATGCCGTCCCGACGCTCTGGGTGCCATCCAGGGTGACCGTCTCGCTGATCCGGGCGGCGAGATCTGGCCCGGCGTCTGCCACCGCATCGGCCACTGCACGCACGGACCCGGAGTCTGTGCCGCCCCGACAGGCCAGCAGCAGGGCGATCATGGGCCGGCCGTGGTGAAGGTGGTGGTGACGGTCTCCTCGGTGGGGTTGCTGTTGATGTCGAGGACGCCGTCGGCCATGACCGAGAGGGTGTAGGTCGTGCCCGGCTCCAGCTTGTCCTTTGGGCTGTAGGAGGCGATGTTCTCCTGCCCGCTGCCCCAGCCCTCGATCGCCACGCCGCCTTCGTCGGTGAGCTGGATGGAGCCGGGAAACACGCTGGAGGGCTCGATCATCTCGTCGAACGCGATGCCGATGCGGGTCGTGGTCGCCACGCCGGTCGCGCCGTCTTCCGGCACGATGCGCAGCACGCTCGGCCCAGTGAGGTCCGGCTCCGTGCTCCAGGGCATCACCGCGCTGGCGATGTCGTCCTCAGCGTCGTCGTCCACGCTCAGGATCGCGACGTTGCCGTAGGGGGTGAAGGTGTCGAGATCGCCGGGGAGATCCCCGCGGCCGACCTCAGTGATCTCCGGGAGGTTGCGCAGATCGTAGACGGTCGCGAAGCTGGACTCCCCGACGAATGCGAAGCCCTCGTCGTAGAATACGTAGCCGCCGTTGCCCTCGGAGACAGAGTCGGCGAGGTACTTGGGGGCAGACGGGTCGGAGATGTCCATCACCATCACCCCGCCGCCGCCCTCCTTGCGGGCGAACAGGGCGTAGTTCCCGGCGGTGTTGGCGTGGTAGGTCTCCTTTGCCTCTCCCGCACCGTCGACGGTGAGGAACCGCCCGCCGCCGATGGGCTGAGGGGCATCGGGGGTCGAGACATCCAGCAGGACCGCCTCGCTGCCCTCCGCGCTGCTGACCATCATCAGGTTGCCCATGACGAACACCCCGCCAGCCCGGAGCGCGGGCTCGATGGGGTAGCTCGCCACCAGCTCAGGGTTTGCCGGATCTTCCGCGTTGACGATCATCAGTCCGTTGTCTGCCGCCGCGACGTATAGCCAGGGGTACTGCCAGAACACCGAGAGCACCACCCGGGCGTAGGCGTCTGGGTACAGGATCCCCTCGATCTCGAGGTAGGAGAGCATCTCCGGCGCGGTCTCGTCCGTGACATCCCAGATCTGGATGCCGTGCAGGCCCGTGGCGGCCATGTAGTCCCCGGCATGCGGATCGGACGCCGGGAGGTGAACGAAGCCGAGGGAGTGGCTCTCTCGGAGTCGATCGTGGGTCCCCTCGCCGACGAGGACGGGGCTACAGGGATCGGAGACGTCAAAGAAGGACACCCCGCCAAAGATGCTCCACTCGGGGACCCACGGCATCATCAGGTGCCCACGGTAGGGCACGACGAGGTTGTGATGCTTGGCGTCGGTCTCTCCACCGGGAAGCGAGGCGCAGTTGGTCCACAGCTCGTCTTCAGTAAACGAGACCGCAGGCCCCCCCGGACCCCTCAGTGCGGGGTGACTGGTGGGGGCGGCGAAGACGAACGGCTGGGCCGAGTCGGTGCTGTCGCCTGTACAGGAGAGCAGGAGAAGAGAAAGCATCCAGAGAGCTTAGCGCAAACAGACACGATGCTTAAGGGTATGCGGGCCCGGGAGCTGATGGGCTGCGTCACATTGTTCTGCCGCCAGGTGCTCGGGCTGCTGTGCTCATTGCAGTCATCGATCCGGGCGCTTCTCCTCCAGGGCCACGGAAGTCAGAGAATTCGATCCAGAATTCTGCTGGACTCGGCTACGCTCTGGATCATGAAGCCTCGCATCCGCGCAACGCTGGCCGCTGCCCTAAAGAAGCGCCTGCTCGGGGTCGCTCACCGCCTCTCGGAGCGCATCCACCCCACCAACGCCAGCGGCAACAACACCTCGATGCGATAAGAGGGCCGGATGCTGACCCTCTTCTTGCTCTCCTGTACGGGCGACAGTGCCGACTCGGGCATGTCCGACAGCACCAGCGCTGCGTCCGCCGAGCTCTCCACCATCGATCCCGACACCCTCCCGCAGGGCGACAACCCCTGCCGGCCCCCAGAGCTGGTCTTCGTCTACGACGCGATCGACGGTGACACCATCCACGTCAGCAGCAGCAAGGGGACGGAGAGCATCCGCCTGATCGGAGTGGACACCCCGGAGGTCGGCTGGAACGGAGACCCCTCGGATTGCTACGGCCAGGAGGCGCAGACGTTCACGCGAGATCTTCTGGAGGACAAGCAGGTCTGGCTGACCTTTGATGGCACCTGCATCGACACCTACGACCGGACACTGGCTTACGTCCACGTCGGCAACGGCGACCAGGACTTCTTCGAGCGGCAGCTGCTGCGGCGCGGCTACGGCACAGCCTTTCCCTGGAGCGGCACCGACACCTTCGAGGACACCTTCGCCGATGACGAGTCACAGGCGATGTCTGAGGGGGCGGGGCTGTGGAGCGCATGCAACTGAGAGCGCTCGCGCAGGCTGCGCTGGAGCGCCGGGCGGACCTCATCGCGTCGCTGCCGCAGACCGACTGCTACCGGCTCTTGCACGGTGCGGTCGAGGGCTGGCCGGGGCTGACCGTCGATCGATATGGTCCGCTGCTGGTGGTGCAGACCTTTCGAGCACCGCTGTCGGACAAGGCGCGAGCAGCGCTGCTGAGCGTGTACGCCGACCTCGGACTGCTGCCGGTCTTTCGGCACCGGGGACGAGAAGCTGCTGAGGTGCCTGTGCCGTCACCGGAGGCGCTGGCGGATCATGTCGGGATGGAGCGGTCGCTCTCCTACCGGGTGCGGGCAGTCCACCGTGGGCAGGATCCGCTGCTGTTCCTCGACTTCCGTGCCGGCCGGCGGTGGATCGCTGCGAACAGCACCGGCTGCAGCGTGCTCAACCTGTTCGCGTACACCTGCGGGATCGGCGTGGCTGCGGCTGCGGGCGGGGCCAGCGAGGTGCTCAACGTGGACTTTGCCGCCAGCGCGCTGGCGGTTGGGCGTGAGAACGCGGCGCTCAATGGCGTGTCGATGGCGTTCCTCCAGTCAGACGCGATCCCCGCGCTGAGACAGCTCGCCGGTCTCACGATCCGGGGCCGAGCCGCGCGCCGAAAGTATCCGAGGCTGAAGGCCCGGCAGTTCGATCGGGTGGTGCTCGATCCGCCGACCTTTGCCCGCTCTCCGTTCGGGGCGGTCGATCTGGTCCGGGACTACCCGGCGCTGTTCAAGCCTGCGGTGCTGAGCTGTGCGTCTGGGGGAATGGTGCTGGCGACGAACCATGTCTCGGCGGTGAGCCTGCCGGACTGGCTGGACGTGCTGACCCGATGTGCGGAGAAGGCTGGCCGACCGCTGAAGCGGCTCGCAGTGCTGGAGCCGGAGGGAGACTTCCCGCCGCTGAATGGTGGGCACCTGCTGAAGATGGCGGTGTGTGAGGTCTGAGGTGGGCGACTCACTCGCCTTGGAGGAATGGGTGTCGAAGGGCATGCGCTCATCGTCGCGGTGAGGAGAAGGGCATCACCTCACCACGAACGGTCACCGTTTCCGATGCGCTGCACAGCAGCGAAGCTGCCAGCGTCGTCTATTTCCACCACTTCTTCGGCAGCTCGACCCGCTGGTAGCCCGCCGCCCTCACCTGAGGGGCGACCGTCAGGGCCGGTCCGAGCACCGTCAGGTTGGTGCTCCCGGCACACCGCGCGACCTCATCAATCAGCGCCTGCTCGGTCACCCCGTGCAGGGCCGCGCCGTACCCGGTCAGCATGCTGAGGTCGCGACCCAGCAGGACCTGGTCGACCAGGGTGCTGCGCAGCGCGTCGGTCGTGTGCATCGCGATGCCGTGCTGTGCGGCGAGCGCGAGGCGGGCATCGTCGAGGGTGACAGGGTGGCGGACGAAGGTGATCTCGATGGGCTCGGGCGCGGCCTCCTCGGTCTCCTCGGCCTCCTCGGCCTCCTCTTCCGCCTCCTCCAGCTCCTTGGCGAGCTGCGCGGCGGCGGTGCTGATCATCGCCAGGGACTCCTCAGACAGCGCCTCACGGAGCGCCACTTCTCCGTCCTCGAGGACCTCTTCTGCGCCCTCCTCCGGCTCCGCGAGCAGCGCCATGAGGGCCTCCATGCCGTCCTCGATCTCCTCTGGCATGCGGGCGCCATCGGTCAGCGCAGCCAGCAGCGCGACGCCAGCCTCGTCCGTCATCTGCGGACGACGGAGGCCGGCATCGGCGGCGATGATGGTGTCGAAGGCTTCGCGCACGATGCGCTCGGTGAGGATGCCCTCGAGCTCGGTCACGTAGTCGGTCATCCCGCTGCGCATCAGGCCGACCACCGCGCCGGTCTGGCTGGGATCGACCTCGGCGTAGATGCTCATCCAGGCGATGTCTCCGGGGACCTGCTGGGTGTCAATGCGTAGAATGGAGGGAGCCAGCGTGCCGTGAGCGGACTCCCACATCCGCGCCTCCAGCATCGTCGCGAGCAAGTCGGTCTGTGCGGAGGTACCGGAGATCGGACAGCGGAGCCGGACCTGAGCGGTGTCGAGGGGGGCATCGACGACGACCGCGCCAGTGCCCGGGGTCGGTGCTGGCATGATGGCTGCTGCGGTCGCCGGAGCGCCTGAAGCGGTCCAGTCCCCGAACATGGACTCGATGGCTGCCGTTGTGGCCTCTGGATCGACCGGGCCGATGACCAGCAGGGTGGTGGCCTCGGGGTGAACGACGGAGCCAGCCCAGGCGTCCGGCTGATCGGTCAGCTGCTTGAGCGCCTTCTTGGTCGGCACTGCGAGGCCGAGGGGATGGTCGCCGAAGTACTCGCGCTGGCTGAGGCGGCTGGCGATGGTCCAGGCGCCGGGCTCCTGGTGCCCGAGACGGTAGAAGTACTCATTGCGCGACCGGGTGTCGATGCTCGGATCCGTGGTGGTCTCGCGGAGAATGTAGAGCAGCCCCTCGAGGTTGGGCTGCGGTCCGGACAGGGTGCGCACCCAGCCGTCGGCTCGGCGCTCGGCCTCCCACCAGGCCTGACCCTCCAGCGGGTTCTCCGGGACGAACTGGTCCTTGTTGGGGCTGAACGGTGTGGAGAGATCCCAGACCAGGCCATCGACGCCCAGCGCGGTCTCTCGCAGCAGGCCGCCGGCATGGATGAGGGAGGTGTGCACGACGGGGTATCCAGACCGGGGAACGATGAGCACGGACATCCCGTTGCTCAGGGTGGTCTGGACTGCGCCATCGAGCTGCGGGGTGGCGGCCAGGGCGAGGATCTCGTCTGCAGCCATCGGCTCGGGCAGCGGCTGGACGGGCTGGACGGGGACCTCTGGGTACTCCTCACCCTCCGCCAGCGGCGGCTGCTCGGGCGCAGCGGGGTTCTCCAGGGGGTAGGGCGCCCAGGCGTCGTGGATGAGCCGGCGACTGGTGTCGTGGCTGGTGTGATCGGGTCGATAGCCGTCGGGTGTGAGGATCACAGAGACCGCGCGGCCTGGGTTGAGCCAGGCGCGGGCCATCTTCAGCAGGGACTCAACCTCCAGATCGGCAGCCTCCGAGATCTGTGGGATGTAGGGAACCTCCTCGACCCGGTACCGGGCGTGCGCAGCGGCCCGGATCAGCTCGTTGGTGTCTCCGCTGTTGAAGCCGCTGGACCGGCGCAGCAGGTTGCGGCGCACGCCCGCCCGGATCTCAGGCATCCGCTCGCGGAGGGTGGGCAGGTTGTTGGGAAACCACAGGGGATCCAGACCGATCACTGCGCTGCGCTGCACACCGCCAGCGTCTTTCGTCCGGGCCAGCGGGAACTGACAGGTCATCATCGAGGCATCCAGGCCGGGCAGCAGCGCGCAGCTCACGATCTCCTCGGAGGTGGTCCCGGGGGTCGTGGTGGAGGCAAAACCTTCAGAGATGTACCGCTCAGCCAGCGCTGGAAACGCCTCGATGAGGGTGTGGTCTTCGTGCCAGGAGCCGGGCAGCGACCAGGCCATGACGAGCTGCGGGGTGCTGACCGCAGCGGGCAGGGTGGCGCTGAGGACAGCGGGCTCCGGTGGTGTCGTGACCGCAGCATCGACCGGTACACCGCAGGAGTCATCGACGAGGACAAAGCCTCCCTGCACGGGCGCAGGGGGCTCTTCTTCGGCGACAAGGGGCGCAGCCGGTGGTGCGGGTGGGTCGACGAGTCCTGCGCGGAGGAAGAGGTCGAGGTTGCCGAGCCCGGAGAGGTCTCCGGTGAGGCTCATTGTGGTCTGCTCGGGCGCCCAGGCGGTCTTGACATACGCCTGGATGGCATCGAGAGAGACCAAACCAGTGGCCGGGGTGCTGGCGAACAGCAGGCTGGACAGCGGTCCCCACATCGTGGTGCCTGGGGTCGTGCGCTCGGCAGCAAGCTCAGCGATCACGGCGTCGAGATCGGCTTGGGTGACCCCGGAGAGGGGCTCGCTGAGCCGCAGTCGCTCCAGAGCAAGCATGTCGTCGAGGTTGCTCAGCAGGACTGCGGTGGTGAACGCAGTGTGATCGGGAGTGGTGACGGTCTCGGTGTGGGCACCGACCGCCAGCAGACGCTGCGCCATGGTCGGCGGACCGGGGTAGACGTCGACCCGGGTGATCGGCGGCAGCGGCTCAGCCTCGATGGTCTCCGCCGTCTCTGCCGTCTCCTCGACCACCGGCTCGGGCGCTGGCGGTAGCGGCAGGGTCATCGAGCGCAGCCACAGCCGTGCGGCGACCTGGGCGAGGTAGGGGTTGTCGCCGGTGTCGACCAGGGTGGTCAGGGTGACCGTGTGGCTGCCGGGCAGGTTGTGGCTGCGCAGCCGAAGTCCGTTTGTCAGGCAATGCTTGGTCACCGCCGCGCCATAGAAGAACGGCTGCGGAGTCGTGGCAGTCTCTGGTGGTTCTTCTGCCATGGCAGCAGTGGACATCAGCAGGGCAAGCAGTGCATGTGGAGTCTTCATGGCGGGCAGGGTAGCACTGCGGGTTACGGGATGGCTGTGAACGACAACGACTGGATGAAGAAGTGGCAATGGAAGCGTGGCGCCGGCTGTGTCTGGCTTCCCGTTCTTCTCGGCGCGCTGGTTCTCATGTCGATATGAGTGGTGTCGGCAGCGCTGACGCAGTGACTCGGAGGTTTTGATGCAGTTCCCACGGTGGATGCGATTGGTCCTGGCGGTCGTCGTCTTATTCTGGCTGGGCAGCCGACCGATCACCGGGGTCGCGGTGGACTGGCTGTGGTTCGACGCCCTGGGCTACCTGGGTGTCTTCAAGACCAGCCTGAGCGCCAAGGTCGGAATGTGGCTGCTGGGGCTGCTTGTTACGGCCGGATTTATCGGCGCAAACATCCGGATTGCGGTTCGAAGCGAGCCGATCGACACCCGGCGCCTGTCCATCCTTCTTGCCGATCTCGGTCTCGCACCGTCGCAGCTTCACAGCCTCATTCGGGCTGTTCTTGCGGCGATGATCGCTCTCCCCGCGCTGCTGTTTGCAGGCCTGAGCGCTGGTCAGTGGCTCAATGTCCTGGCCCTGCTGGAGCGCGAGCCGTTTGGATCTGTGGACCCAGTCTTTGGCCACGACATCGGCTTCTACGTCTTCCAGCTTCCCATCGCGGTCTTCGCCCAGGGGGTCCTCTGGGCGCTGGTGGTGCTGACCCTGCTGATCTGCGGCGCCTATTATGTGGCGCGCGACGTCTTCATCAACCGTGATGTTCCATCGATCTCGCCCTCCGCGCGGGTGCACCTGCTGTCCCTCGGGGCGGTGCTGTTCATGCTGATGGCCGGCGGCTGGTGGCTGCAGCGGTTTGACCTGCTGTTTGGGCACAGCGGCGTGGTCTGGGGGGTTGGCTACACCGATCTCAACGCTCGCATCCCCGGCTTCCTGATCATGACCGTCTGCGCCGTCGGCGTCTCGATCGCCCTCGCCGCCGCCACGATGCAGCGCTCCTGGCGCCTCCCGACGGTCGGCCTGGGCCTGTATGCCGTGGCGCGTGTGCTGGTGGTCGGCATCTGGCCGGACATCGTGCAGGACTACTTCGTCAAGCCCTCCGAGCTGGATCTGGAGCGCGAGTTCATCAGCGAGAACATCGCCGCGACCAACAGCGCCTACGCCCTGGACCGCATCGAGGTCCGCCCGTTCGAGGCCGAGGCCGGCCTGACCATGGACGACGTCAACGCCAACCCCCTGACCGTGGAGAACGTCCGGGTCTGGGATACCCGCCCCCTGCTGACCACCTATGGTCAGATTCAGGAGATTCGGACCTACTACGACTTCTATGATGTCGATGTGGACCGCTACATGGTCAACGGCCGGCTCCGCCAGGTCATGCTCTCTGGTCGTGAGCTGAACGCCCGCAACATCCCCGCCCAGGCCCGCTCCTGGGTCAACGAGCACTTCCAGTACACCCACGGCTACGGTCTGACCATGAGCCCGGTCAACGTCGTCACTGCCGAGGGGCTGCCGGAGCTGTTCATCAAGGACCTCCCTCCAGAGTCCTCCATCGGTCTGTCCATCGATCGGCCCGAGCTGTACTACGGCGAGCTGACCGAGAACTACGTCATGGTCAAGACCAATGCTGACGAGTTTGACTACCCGATGGGTGATCAGAACGTCTACACCACCTACGCCGGAGCTGGCGGCGTACCGATCGGGGCGCTGTGGCAGAAGGTACTGTTCGCCCTTCACTTCCAGAGCCTCGACATCGTCCTGTCGCAGTACCTCGAGCCAGACAGCCGGGTGATGTTCCGCCGCCGGATCCTCGATCGCATCAGCCGGGTTGCGCCGTTCCTGCACTTCGACCGCGATCCCTACCTCGTCGTCGCGGACGGCGAGATGTTCTGGATGATCGACGCCTACACCACCTCCGATCGCTACCCCTACTCTGAGCCGATGCAGCAAGGCCAGGGGCGGTTCAACTACATCCGCAACTCAGTCAAGGTCACGGTGTCTGCCTACGACGGCTCGGTGAAGCTCTACGTCTCCGACGCCGCCGACCCGCTGATCGCCGTCTACGGCAAGATCTTCCCCGGCACCTTCCTGCCGATGTCCGACATGCCCGAGACCCTCGCCGAGCACCAGCGCTACCCGTCGGACTTCTTCGATGCCCAGGCGGCGATGTACCGCACCTACCACATGAAGGACGCCACGGTCTTCTACAACAAGGAGGACCTCTGGGCGCTGCCGCGGGAGCTGTACGACGGCCAAGAGCAGCCGATGGAGAGCTACTACCTGATCATGAAGCTGCCGGAGGAAGAGCGTGAGGAGTTCATTCTCCTGCTGCCGTTCGTGCCCACTGGCAAGGACAACATGATCTCCTGGCTGGCTGCTCGCTGCGACAAAGAGAACTACGGCAACCTCATCCTCTACCAGTTCCCCAAGCAGAAGCTGATCTATGGACCCCGCCAGATCGAGGCCCGAATCGATCAGGATCCCGACATCTCAGAGATGATCACCCTGTGGAGCCAGGCCGGTAGCCGGGTGGTCCGCGGCAACCTCATCGTCATCCCAATCAGCAACTCGCTGATGTATGTCGAGCCGCTGTACCTCCAGGCGGAGTCCAGCCAGCTTCCTGAGCTCAAGCGGGTGATTGTCTCGTATGAGAACAAGATCGCCATGCGCAAGACGCTGGACGAGGCCCTCCAGGCTGTGTTCGGTGAGGCGACCGTTCCCGAGCGGGCCACGATCCGTAGCGACGGCACCCAGCGCGAGGGCGGCCCACGCATCCCAGCACTGACGCAGGCAGACAACGCTGAGTGGAGCTCGCTCGCTGCGCAGGCGTCCGACCAGCTCACCCAAGCCACCGCGCTTCAGCGTGCTGGTGACTGGGCTGGGTATGGTGAGGCACTGCAGGCGCTCACACAGACCCTCGCTGCACTTGAGGCCGCTTCTGGGACAGAGGCTCCAGCAGAGGCTCCAGCAGAGTAGTCCCCTGACCTGTGGGCCTCACCCGAGGGTGAGGTCCTCCTGGGGACGACTCAGGCCATCACCAGGTCGAAGTTCTTGGTCGAGTGCGCCACTGCGCTGATCACATCCCGGGTCAGCGGCCAGTCCACCGCGTCCGCAGACACATACAGCACCGCCGCATGAATGAGCCGCACATACAGCGGCGAGGTCTTGCGCTCGACCCGGTTGAGCAGTGCTGCGACCGTTCCGACGATCTCCACAGCGAGCGGATCCTCCGATATGGATTCCTGAAGGATCTCGATCTGCTTCTTGTGGGTGTTGATCTTCTGGAGCGGGGTGGTCAGCAGCCGGTCGAACTGCGGCTTGGCTGCTTGGGGCATCTTCATCGGAATCCTCTCAAGGTGGGCGCTACAGCGTGCACTCCGCGACCGCAGCGTCGATCTCGGCGACGCCGCTCTCGGAGGTGCAGTCCCCGCTCTCGTAGCTCTCCACGAGGCAGGTGAAGTAGTCGTCGGAGGGGGCGTCGAAGCTGGCGCAGTAGTTGTTCTCCAGGCGATCCGGGCTGCCCGGTTCGAGATCCTGGTAGCAGTCGTTGAGCGCGGTCACGTACGAAAGGCACGGGTTGCTGTAGCAGGCGAGCTGTGTGAGCAGGAGCGCAAAAATTATCACAGTCCCGGTATATCCCGCTGGCCACTGGAGACTGGCTGTGAGTGTGGATCCATGGGCCACGCTGGACTATCGACGAACCCGTAGAGAACGATGAGAACGGTGTTACGCTGCGGCTTCAAAAAGTACGGAGATGTCAATGTCTGAGAGGTTGCTTGCCGCTGTGCTTGGATCTGTGGCGTCTTGCACTGTGGTCGTGCTTTTGCTGGTCTCGGTTGAGCCAGAGTCTGCTCCAGAGCTCACCCCTGAGCCGCCCAGTCGATTCTCTCCTGGCGACATGCCAATTCCGGTCCCAATTCTCGGGCGGGACATCGGCGACAAGGTCGACCACAAGCAGCGCCGCAAGCAGTGGTTCCGTGACATCCACCGCGCGCCACCGGACGTGGACTGGAAGGCCATTGAGCTGGAGAACGGCCAGAGAATTCAGGCCCGCCGCAACGCCATGGCGACTGCCCGGGGCAAGACTGCTGGTGCATGGCGGGAGAAGGGCAGCGAGAACCAGGCCGGTCGCGCCCATGTCGCCCGCCGCTCTCTGGACGGCGAGACCCTCTACGTCGGCTCCTCGCTGGGTGGGGTCTGGAAGGGCAGCCTCGACGGCGAGGGCTGGTCGCCCATCGGCGACAACCTCTACGGCGGTGCCCACAACATGGTTGTGCTGCCCGCAGACGCTGAGGGCGATCCCGACGTCGTCCTGATCTCTACCGACGGCGGGCAGGTCCATCGCTCGGCAGACGATGGAGAGACCTGGACGGTGCCCTCTGGCCTCCCCAGCCTCGCTGCTGGCCGGCGCCTCAAGGTGACCACCGATGGCTCCGAGGTGGTCTTCTTCCTCGCCAAGGCCAACAGCTGGAAGCTCTTCCGCTCTGAGGACACCGGTGCCTCGTTCCAGGAGATCGTTGACCTCGGCAGCGTTCAGGGAGACTTCTGGCTGCCCCGAGACGGCGGCTCTGGCGTCTACCTCATCAGCGATGCGCTCTACCTCACTGAAGACCTCGGCGAGACCTGGGAGGTCGTCGGCAGCGTGCCCGCGGGCGGAAACCGGCTCGAGCTGACCGCCAGCGAGGCGGGGGCCCCTCGGTTCTGGGCCGTCGTCGGCGAGCGGGACATCTACCGCAGCGACGATCTCGGCAGCAGTTGGAGCCTCATCAAGAGCATCAGCAACGCCGACAGCTACTACCAGTACTGGGGCGAGATCAACGCCTCGATCACCGACATTGACATCTTCGCCCACGGCGGCATGGAGTTCTTCGCCACCCGCGACGGTGGAGATGCCTTCACTCGGATGAACGAGTGGTGGGAGTACAACTACGAGTCTCCGGTCGACAACCTCCATGCCGACATGATGGGCTTCGACGTCTTCGCAAACGACGACGGCTCGGAGACCTGGTACATCAACACCGACGGCGGCACCTATCGATCGGAGGACGGTCTTCAGTCCGTCGAGAACCTCTCGCTGTCCGGCATCCGAATCAGCCAGTACTACTCGACCCTGACCGACGTCACCGACTCCGACATCGTCGCCGCAGGTGCGCAGGATCAAGGCTACCAGATCTCCGGCGGCATCCCTCAGGACGACGCGGTCCTCGAATTCTCCCAGGTCGTCAGCGGTGACTATGGCCACCTCATCTCCGGCGACGGCACACACGACCTCGTGTTCAGTGTCTACCCGGGCACCGGCCTGGTTCAGATCGGCGCCGAGAATCCTGGCTTGGTCTGGTTCGACTTTCCCAGCGAGGAAGCCGGCAACTACTACGCCTGGATGCCACCCCTGACGGCGGACCCCTCGGATCCAGAGGCCTTCTTCTTCGCCGCGACCCACCTCTACCGCTACACCCGAACCGGCGACTGGGAGTGGACCCCGACCCGTCACTCCGACCAGAGCTTCTCGCTCGACAGCTACGAGTTCCTCAGCGCGTTCACCTTCGCGCCCTCTGAGCCGGACCGGGCCTACGCTGCCACGAGCAGCGGCCGCATGTTTGTGTCCGATGATGGCGGCGTGAGCTGGGAGCAGTCCAGCGACAGCGGCCCCTACTCTCACTACTTCTACGGCACTGCGCTCGTCGTCGATGCCGACGATCCAGACATCGTCTATGCCGGCGGAAGTGGCTACGGCGGCCCGGCGGTCTACCGCAGCACCGACGGCGGCGAGAATTGGTCTGACTGGTCGGAGGGCATGCCCTCAACCACCGTCTACGCCCTGATCGAGGCTGCCGACGGCTCGCTGTTTGCCGGCTCAGAGTCCGGTGCCTGGCGGCGGGGCGCGGGCGGCGTAGAGTGGATCGATATCACCGGCACCGACGCTCCAGTGACCCTCTACTGGAGCGCCGAGTTCGTCGCGGAGATCAACGCGGTCCGGTTTGGAACCTATGGCCGCGGCATCTGGGACTACGCGCTCGATGGCGGTGACTGCTCTGGCGAGGACGCCGACAGCGACGGCATTTCCTGCGAGGAAGACTGCAACGACTTCGACGTCACGGTCTACCCCGATGCCGAAGAAGTCTGCGACGACGGGATCGATCAGGACTGCGACGGTGTGGACGAAGCGTGCCCGGAAGACACCGAGGATGACTCGGGTGACGTGAATGCCGACGACACCGGCTCCAGCGAACCTGACAGCATGCTCGACGGAGACGAAGACCTCAAGGCTGGCGGCTGCAGCTGCTCCTCCAGCGGTGCGCCGGTCGGCTGGCTGGTCCTGCTGCCGATGCTGCTCTTCCTTCGGAGACGCTGACGATGGCTGGTCTATTGTTCTACCGGGGGGAGATGCGTCTGCTTGAGTACCGGCTGCGGCCGGGTCGGACGACCATCGGCCGGGCAGACTTCTGCGACGTCTCGCTTCCTGGAGAGTCCATCAGCCGCACCCACTGCGTCATCGATGGCAGCGGACAGGAGTGGCTACTGACCGATCGGAGCCGCCACGGGACCACCATCGATGGGACCCGGTGCGACGGCCGTACTGCGCTGTCTGATGGGAGCCGGATCGGCATCGGTGAGTTCACCCTCGTCTTCCGCGGGGCGGACGCCATCGCTCCGCCCACCTCTGATGCCGTCCCGCTGCGCATCCATGAGGAGCTGCTGAGCGCTGGCGACGCCATGGCCGTTGCCCAGGCCCGGCTGACGGTGGTCGACGGCGAGGGAAGGGGAGAGCGCTTCTACCTGACCCGACCCCGGGTGAGCATCGGCGGTCCTGGCTCGACCATCGTCCTGCCGGAGCCCTCGCTCAAGCGTGACCACTGCCGGCTGCGGATCAGCCGTGGCCGGGTGATGCTGGAGCCCGGAGAGGGGCAGACCTGGCTGGACGGTCGTCCCATCCGTGACATCACCCCCGTCCTCCCGGACGAAGAATTCCGCATCGGTGCCTGTGTGCTCCGGGTGGACACTGAGCCGCTGGTCATCACCCCTGAGGCCGATCGGTTTGGAGAGATGATCGGCGTCAGCCGAGAGATGAAGAAGGTGTTTGGGCTCCTCAAGCGCATGGCGGGCCACGACGATCCGATCCTCATCATCGGCGACAGCGGCACCGGCAAGGAGCTGGCTGCCCACGGAGTCCACCGTCACTCTCCCCGAGCCGACGGGCCCTTTGTTCCGATCAATTGTGGGGCCATCGCCTCGGACCTGTTCGAGAGCGAGCTGTTTGGCCACGTCAAGGGTGCCTTCACCGGCGCGACCACCGACAAGGCCGGAGCATTCCAGGAGGCCGACGGGGGAACACTGTTTCTCGATGAGCTGGGAGAGCTTCCCCTGGCCGCTCAGGCCAAGCTGCTCCGGGTGCTGTCTGGCAGCGGTGTTCGTCGGGTGGGAACCTTCAAGCTGGAGTATCCAGACGTCCGTGTCGTCGCCGCGACCAACCGCGATCTGGTCCAGATGGTGCGCTCTGGCACCTTCCGGAGCGACCTCTTCTTCCGGCTGGAGACCTTGTTCATCACGCTCCCGCCGCTGCGGAAGCGCCTCGACGACATCGCGATGCTCGTCCCACACCTCGCCCGCCAGCACAACGCCGCCGCCACCATCACTCCAGAGGCGATGGCGATCCTCATGGCGCATCCCTGGCCGGGTAACATCCGCGAGCTGTCCAATGTCCTGCGTCGTGCGATCGTGCTGGGCGGACCGCGTGTGATCCCCGAGAGCCTCTTGTTCCATGAGCTTACCGCTGTCGTTTCCGTCCCGCCGAGGTCACGTCCTGGTCCTGGAGATGCAGCCAGTGAGCGTGAATTTCTCACCGGTGTGCTGCAGCGTCACAGCGGCAACCGCTCCTCGGTGGCCCGGGAGCTTGGGATCTCACGGAGCGGCCTCATCTACCGAATGAAGCGCCTGGGGCTCATGTGACCGCAGCGATCGCGTTTCTCACTGTGCTGATCATTGGCGGCCTCCTCGCCTTATTCTGGAGCCGATCGTGGCGGACAGCATGCGTCCCTGCGACCGCCCTCTTGTCACCGGTGCCGACAGCACCAGCGTCTCCGCAGGGCTCCGTAGAGTCTGAAAATGAGCAGATCCTCATCATCGATGACGATCCGCTCATTCGCTCATTTCTCCGGCGGGGGCTGTCTCGGCGGGGGCTGAAGCCGCTGCTTGCGGAGGATGCCGAGGAAGCGAAGGTGCTGCTTGTGGACAATCCGGGAGTCCAGATTGTCCTCCTCGACTTCAACCTCGCTGGGTGCTCGGGGGCTGAGGTGCTGGGCTTTCTTCGCAAGACCCGTCCGGACCTCTCGATCGTGATGATGACCGGGGTGGACTACGAGCTGATCGCTGATCTGGAGGGCATCGACGGGGTGCTGATGAAGCCGTTTCGGCTCGATGACGTGATCGAGAAGCTCGGCGGCGTGTAGCGCGCTGCGGGGCTGGAAGAGTGCCCCCGCTTCCCAGAAGAGACCCCATGATTTCCTCCGGCCTCACCCGCGTGGCGGGCGCAGGGCCTCCGAGAGCCGGCGTGCCCGCGCTCGGCCTGGGAAGCCACCGAGAGCGAGGGCGGACGTTCTTGGGCACCGGGGCCGCCTCCGCGCAGCGGCTTGAGCGCTGAGCCTGCGAGCCACTGAGCGGCTGCCCGGTGGCTTGGCGCTGACCGAACGCCTCTCCGTCATCGTGGGACCGTCCTGCAGCATCGTGCTCTCCGAGACCTGTGGACTGCAGCGCATGGGGGCGAGCACTCACGCGCGCTCCGCAGGTGTTGGCCTGCGCTCTGCTCTGGGCTGTCGGGGCGTCGAGGGTGGCATCGAGCGGCTGTGAGTCCTGCGGAGGAGCTCGACGGGAGTGGCCTGCGTGTCTGCTGAGGCTGGTCTGTTCAGAGCGACCCACGCGGTGGGGCTCGGAGCGAGCGGTCGGTCGATTCGACCCTGACGGGCTGGCGTGTGCATTCCCTCTGGCTGGATGGGGTAGGCTTCGAGGGCGAGGTGGTCATGGTGCGGGTTGCGCTCGATGCAATGGGAGGCGACCTCGGGGTCGCGGAGGTGGTCGCTGGGGCAGCGAAGCTGTCGCGGGAGGAGCGCCCGGTCCGCATCCTCCTGGTCGGTGATGAAGCGGCGATCAACACATCTCTCGCGGAGCATCGCTACGATCCGCGCTGGATCCAGATCGTCCCGGCGAAGGGCATCGTGGCGATGGATGCCAAGCCACGGGCGGCGCTGGACGGCATGCCGAATTGCTCGATCAACGTCGCCGCGAGGCTGGTGCGAGATGGCGAGGCCGATGCGCTGGTCTCTGCTGGACACACCGGAGCGACCATCCTGGCGGCATCGGATTGCTTCGAGCGGCTGCCGGGCATCCGACGCACGGCGCTGGCGGCGGTCTACCCCACCGAGCAGCGCCATGGACCCCGAGGTGACCCGTTTGCCCTGATGCTCGACGTCGGCGCCACCCTCAACGCCACCGCTGAGGACCTCGTCGGCTTTGCTGTGATGGGGGCAGCGTATGCGCAGATCATCTCCGACAACGACGCCCCACAGCTCGCCCTGCTCTCCAATGGCTCCGAGCCCAGCAAGGGCACCCCGGCGATCGTCGAGGCCCACAAGATCCTCTCCAAGATGGACGCGCTGAGCTTTGCCGGCAACGTCGAGGGCCTGGACATTCCGCGCGGCACAGTCGATGTCATCGTCTGCGAGGGCTTCCTGGGCAATGTGGTGCTGAAGATGCTGGAGGGGGTCTCTGAGGTGGTCACCGACATCGCCCGAGACGCTGCCGCCCGGAAGTTCTTGTGGAAGATGGGCCTGACCATGCTCTCTCAGGGCATCCGGCAGCTCCGCAGCATGACCGACTGGAAGCAGTACGGCGGTGCACCGGTGCTGGGGTTTGATCGGGTGGTCATCAAGGCGCACGGCCGCAGCAACGCCCGCGCCATCCGAAACGCCGTGAAGGTTGCAGCCAAGGCGGTCGATCGCGACCTCGCTGGACAGATCCGGGAGCTGCGGGGATGAGCGGCATCCATCCCTCCCTCCGCGGCGCCATCCGAGCCACCACCATCCGGTCCGCCCCCACCATCTCTGCGCGCCTTGGGCGTCCGGTGACCCTGGTCAGCGAGGTCGGTCAGATCACCGGTAGCTTCAAGCTGAGGGCGGCCTACAACGTCGCGGCGACCGTGGACTCTGAGCACCTCATCGCAGCGTCTTCAGGCAACTTTGGTCAGGCGCTTGCTTACGCCTGCAAGGTGCTGGGCAAGCGGGCGACCATCGTCATGCCTGACAACTCCGCGCAGGTAAAGATCGATGCCGTGCGCAGCCACGGTGCGACCGCCGAGCTGATCGACACGACGGTCATCAGTCGGGCGCAGCGGGTCGCTCAGCTCGCCGCGCAGCATCCCGATGCCCACGTCGCCAGCGCCTACGACGACCCTCTCGTCATCGCTGGAAACTCCACCCTCGGGGAAGAGATCGCCGGGCTAGACGTGGCCTCGATCGTGGTCCCTGTCGGCGGCGGCGGCCTGTCCGCTGGTGTGATCACCGGGCTGTGTCGTGCAGGAAGTGCCGTGCCGGTCTTTGGCGCGGAGCCGGCAATGGGCGACGATGCGGCCCGCTCCCTGGAGGCTGGGCAGCTCCTCCGAAACGACCAAGAGCCGCAGACCATCGCGGATGGTGCCCGCACCGTCAGCCTCGGAGTCCACAACTGGGCGGTCATCCAGGCTGGAATTGCCGGCATCGTTCGAGTGAGCGAGGCAGACATCGAGGAAGGGGTTCGCCTGCTGGCTGCGGATGGCGTGCGGGTCGAGCCGACAGGGGCGCTGGCAGTCGGTGCGCTGCTGAGCAGCGCGTTTCCGAGTGGTGCAGTGGCCTGCGTGTTGAGCGGTGGAAACGTGGATGAAGCTGTATATCAGCGCATTCTGAATATCCATACTGGTATTTGACACACCGCTCTGCTGCTGCGCGGGTACTGTTGACCTGCCGAGATGAATGCAAAGGAGGCCCCATGTTTCGATGGCGCGACATCCTCATCCTCTCTTCAGCGCTGATGTTTGCCGCGTGCGACACCAAAGAAGCGGATGAAGATGGCGATGAGGATGCGGAAGAAGAAGAAGAAACCACTCCGCCGAGCGAGTACGGTCCCGAGAACAGCTGGTGGCATGCGCTTGAGAGCGACGTGCCCACAGAGCTTGAGGGCACCGGCTACGATCAGGGTGATATCGCCTACAACTTCCAGCTCAACGATCAGTTCGGCGAAGAAGTCCAGATGTACCAGTTCTACGGACAGGTCATCGTGCTCGACGTCTTCGCAGAGTGGTGAAGCACTTGTCGTTACTCTGCCCCGGAGGGGCAGGCACACTACGAGCAGTATGTCGACGACGGCTTTGCGTACGTCTCGGTAATGGTTGATGACAACGGCGGAAATCAGATCCCGGAGACCGACACCCTGATGGCGTGGGCGGACGACCTCGCTCTGACGCATCCTGTCTGCAGCGATGCCAGCGGAAACCAGGTCTCTAATTTCATCGTAAGTGGATACCCCACCTACGTGATCATCGATCGAGAGATGACCATCGTAAACCCCGACCTCTGGCCCTTCGATGAGAGCGTCATCGAGGATCTGCTTTAGCCGATCGGAGCCACCGTATTGTCAGGTGCAGACCTGAGCCACTGGGCTCGTCATGGGACAATGCTACCCATGGCGAGCCCGGTCTTGTCGAGATAGGGAGCGGACGAAACATCTAGACTTTGACAAGGCCGGGGAACATGTCCGATAGCAATGTCCTGTACAGCATCACTGAGGCACAACTTAACACCGGACTCCGGGGCTTTCCCGTCGGTACTGTGCGCACCTCACGCGTCAGCCCTACTGAGGGCGTCAGCTACGTCGGCTACCCAATCGCCGACCTCTCCAAGCTCGATCCCGAAGCGGTCATCTACCTGATGTTCAACAAGGAGCTGCCAAGCGACGAGCAGCTCACGGAGTTCAAGGCAAACCTCGCCGGGCGCGCTGCGGTCGACGAGAGCGTCTTCAAGATGCTCGCGCAGCTTCCGAAGACCGGTCACCCGATGGAGTGGCTGATCAACGGCCTCACCCTGCTCGGCATGACCGGTAAGACTGGTGATTACTACGAGGATGCCCTCAACCTCATCAGCCGTGCGCCGGCCCTCATCGCTGCGATCTTCCGAATCCGCAGCGGCTGGGGTGACCCCATCGCCAGCAAGCCGGAGCTTGGCCTTGTTGAGAACTTCGTGCACATGCTGGGTGTTCCCGGCGGTGATGCCGAGCGCCTCACCCGTCAGCTTCGCATCTTCTATGTCTTGCACATGGACCACGGCGGCGGAAACCTCTCCACCTTCTCCGGGAAGGCTGTGGCCTCTGGGCTGGCGGACATCTACTCCTCCATGGCTGCTGCAATGGCTGGCCTCTCTGGTCCTCGCCACGGCAAGGCCAACCAGAACTGCCTGGCGTTTGTTCAGGAGGTCGGCACCGCCGATCACGCCGCGCTGGAAGAGGTCATCCGGGGCAAGGTTGCCCGCCGCGAGCTGATCTACGGATTCGGTCACGCCGTTCTCCGCGCCGAGGACCCCCGCGCGACCATCCAGTACGCCGTCGGCCAGGAGCTCTACCCCGAGGATCCGCTGTTCCAGATCGCCCTCGCTCTGCGCACGGTCGCGGTCAAGGTGCTCAAGGAAAACCCACGGATTTCCAACCCGTACCCCAACGTCGACGCGGTCTCCGGTACCCTGCTCAACGCAGCGGGCCTGCTCGACTCCGACTACTACACCACCCTGTTTGGCCTCGCGCGCATCGCGGGCATTGCCGCTCAGATCGTCGACGAGCGCCTCAACTTCCGTGGCGGCAAGGGTGTCGCCATCTACCGGTGTAGCTTCAAGGCGGAGAACCAGGACCCCCGACGCCTCGGATAAGCCCCCCCTCATTAGAGCCCTCTGCAGCCCAGAGCCGCAGGGGGCTTTTGTTCAGGTTTAAGTAGGAGAAAGAGATGAAGCTCCACGAATATCAGGCCAAGGAGTTGCTCAAGCGCAGCGGCGTTCCGGTTCCCCCCGGAGTCGCAGCCAAGACGGTCGACGAGGCCGTCGCCGCAGCAGAGCAGCTTGGCGGAAACTTTTGGGTCGTCAAGGCTCAGGTCCACGCTGGTGGTCGCGGCAAGGGTCGTTTCAAGGAGGTTTCCTCCGCCGAGACGATCGAGAAGGTGCTCGCGGGCACGCCCGTCGATGGCAAGGGCGGCGTTCAGCTCTGCCGGAGCATGGATGAGGTCAGGGCTGCTGCACTGTGCATGCTCGGCAACACCCTCGTCACCAAGCAGACGGGCGCCGACGGCGTGAACGTCGGCACCATCCTGGTGACCACCGGCGCAGACATCGCCACTGAGCTGTACGCAGCGGTCCTCCTCGACCGTCAGACCTCTCAGATTCTCATCATGGCTTCCTCTGAAGGCGGCACGGAGATCGAGGAAGTCGCCGAGCACAACCCCGAGGCCATCCACAAGGTGCGCGTCGATCCGGTCACCGGACTCGGTGCCTGGCAGGCGCGTCAGATCGCCTATGGCATGGGTCTCACCGGCAAGGCTGCACGCGGTGTCGCGAAGATCCTGCTGGGTCTGTACAAGACCTACATCGACTACGACGGCTCGATGGTCGAGATCAACCCGCTGATCATCACCTCGGAGGGCGCAGCCATTGCGCTCGACGCCAAGATCACCCTCGACGACAACGCCATGTTCCGTCACAAGGAGATCGCTTCCTGGTATGACGCCAGCGAGGATGATCCCTACGAGGTCGAGGCGGCGAAGTCCGACCTCAACTTCATCAAGCTCGACGGCGACATCGGCTGCCTGGTCAACGGTGCTGGTCTGGCGATGGCCACCATGGACATCATCCAGCTCTACGGCAACTCTCCGGCGAACTTCCTCGATGTCGGCGGCAGCGCGAAGAAGAATCAGGTCGTCGCAGCGCTCAAGCTCATCACCTCTGATCCGGCAGTGAAGGCCATCCTGGTCAACATCTTCGGCGGAATCATGGAGTGTGATGTCATCGCAGCCGGTGTCATCGCAGCAGTTGATGAGGTCGGCATCACGGTGCCCCTCGTTGTCCGTCTGGCTGGCACCAACGCCGAGCTGGGCAAGAAGCTGCTGGACGAAAGCCCCCTGGCCATCATCTCTGCGGATTCCCTCACCGACGCCGCTGAGAAGGTCGTCGCTGCGGTTAACAGCTGAGAATTAGGAGCATACAATGTCTATTCTCGTAAATAAAAACACGCGACTCCTGTGCCAGGGAATCACCGGCGGCGCCGGCACCTCCCACAGCATTCGGATGATCGAGTACGGCACCAACCTCGTCGCGGGCTGCACCCCAGGCAAGGGTGGTCAGATGTTTGAGGGCAAGGTCCCGGTGTTCAACACCGTGGCCGAGGCGGTCTCTGAGACCGGCGCCAACGCCACCGTCATCTTCGTTCCCCCGCCGTTCGCTGCAGACGCCATCTGCGAGGCTGCCGATGCTGGCATCGAACTGATCATTGCGATCACCGAAGGCATCCCAGTCAACGACATGGCGACGGCATGGCGCTACATCCAGAGCAAGGGCTCGCGCCTCATCGGTCCGAACTGCCCCGGCATCATCACTCCTGGCGAGTGCAAGATCGGCATCATGCCCGGTCACATTCACAAGCCGGGTCGCATCGGCGTGGTCAGCCGCTCGGGCACCCTGACCTACGAAGCGGTCGGTCAGCTCTCCGCGGTCGGTCTGGGTCAGAGCACCTGCATCGGCATCGGCGGCGATCCGATCATTGGCACCAACCACACCGACGCCCTCAAGCTGTTCAATGACGATCCGGACACCGACGCCGTCATCATGATCGGTGAGATTGGTGGCTCTGCGGAAGAAGATGCCTGCGCCTGGGCCAAGGACAACATGACCAAGCCGGTCATTGGCTTCATCGCTGGAGCCAGCGCACCTCCCGGACGCCGCATGGGCCACGCTGGTGCGATCGTCTCGGGTGGCAAGGGCACTGCTGAGGCCAAGTTCCAGGCCATGGAGGCCGCTGGCATCCACGTCGTGCGCAGCCCGGCGAACATGGGCTCGAAGATGATGGAGATTCTCGGTCGCTAGACTGGAGAGCTCCTGAGCAAGCGCCGCCCCCTCGGGGCGGCGTTTTTTTTATAACGATGAGCCGCTGTCCTCGTGCCAGATCGCGACCTCAGACAGCGTCTTGCGCGTGATGTCGGGGACGGTGGCATCTGGGGCGGGGTAGCCGATGGGAAACAGGATCATCGCCTGCTCGCCTGGAGGACGCTCAAGGATCTCGGAGAGAAAGCGCATCGGAGAGGGGGTGTGGGTGAGGGTCGCGAGTCCGGCGCGCTGCAGCGCGGCGATGAACAGCCCACACGCGATGCCCACGCTCTCTCGAACGTAGTAATTCTTGCGCTTGCTGCCATCGGGCATCAGCCGATAGTTCTCCGCGAACACCACCACGATCCACGGCACGGTCTCCAGGTAGGGCTTCTGCCAGGTGGTGCCGAGGGGGGCGAGGGCATCCTTCCATGCCGCTGGCATCCGGCTGTCGTAGCTGCGCTTTTCCTCAGCCTCTGCCGCGACCCGGATCCGATGCTTTAGATCGGGCTGTGAGATGGCGACGAATCGCCAGGGCTGGCGGTGAGCGCCCGAAGGGGCAGTAGAGGCTGCCATGATCGCCTGCTCGATCAGCGGGCGGGCCACGGGCTCGGGAGAGAAGTGACGCACACTCCGGCGCGCGTCGAGCTCAGCGTGGAGATCCTTGAGGCGCTCGAGTCCGGTGTCCTGAGCGAGGCGACGTGGTCGGTAGGGAATGAAACCAGACACAGATACTCCGGTGAGAGGAAGTCTAAGTGTATCCCCATGTGGAAATATGGTGGACAGTGTGACGACTAGCGAGTATTCCTTAACAAGTAGAGCAGTGATGCTCGCTAAAACCAACAATGACCGAACGTTGCCAGACGCCACGTGGCCCAGGACCTGACCATGCTCCGCCCATCCACATCAATTCCTGCCCAGCAGCTTGAAGCCGCATGGTTGTCAGCCTGCCATGGGAACCAGAGTGTGATGAAGCCAGCTCTTGGGCAGACAGATTCATCCTCAGGATTGAACCAGCCGGGGTCTACGACGGAATAGGGAACGCACTCGCACCCTCGAAGTCAAGACCCCGGGCCCACCCCGGGGTTTTTTCGTTGCTGCGCGCGAGCAGCGCTGAGTTCTGTCGATAGGCAGGGTTCTGTTTAGTCGTTTTTGTTGGTGATGAATTCAAGTACAGCCCTGGAGGTTGGTCATGGCTACGTTTACAGTACAGGTCGTTCCGGTAACGATCGAGCCCCACGACAACGCTGATGCCCTGGAGGTTGCCCGAATCGGTGGATATTTCTCGGTTGTCGGAAAGGGAGCCTACCGCACGGGCGATCTGGTCGCCTACATCCCGGAGCAGTCCATTGTTCCGGATCCGATCCTGGCGGAGCTTGGTCTCACTGGGCGTCTCGCGGGAAGCAAGGCCAACCGGGTCAAGGCCATCCGGCTGCGGGGGATGCTCTCGCAGGGAATCTGCTACCCGGCCCGACCGGGCTGGATCGCGGGTCAGGATGTTACGGAAGCGCTTGGTATTGTTAAGTATGAACCACCCGTTCCGGTTTCGATGAGCGGCCAGGTCTATGGGGCGGGACACGACCGAACCCTGCGGTATGACATCGAGAACATCAAGCGCTACCCCGCCACCCTCGCCGCGGGGGAGCGGGTGGTCTTCACGGAGAAGATCCACGGCACCTGGGCGCAGCTTGGGCTCGTCAGCCCGCAGCGGGCGCACCCCGAGCACGGTCGACTTGTGGTCGCCTCGAAGGGCTTCGCTGGCCGGGGGCTCGCGTTTGTTCCGAACGCTCCAGAGAACGACAGCAACCTCTACCTCCGCGTTGCCCGTCATCTCGACATCGCTGCGCGCATCGAGCGGGTGTTCTCCACCACGGGGGCGTCGGTCTTTGTGCTGGGTGAGGTGTTCGGTCGTGGGGTCCAGGACCTCGCCTATGGCGCCTCGGCGGCATCGGATGCGGCGCTCGGCTTTCGCGTCTTCGATGTCTATGTCGGGGATCCGGGGATCGGGAAGTACCTCGATGATGCTTCGCTCTCCGCAGCCGTGGCTGAGATGGGGCTGAGCCGGGTGCCGGTGGTGTATCGCGGGCCGCTGTCTGCGGAGGTGCTCATGGAGCACACCAGCGGGCGAGAGTCCGTCTCTGGCCAAGGCACCCACATCCGAGAGGGGGTGGTCGTTCGACCCTGTGTTGAGCGGCGTGATCCCCGCCTCGGTCGCGTCCAGCTCAAGAGCATCAACCCGAAGTACCTCACCCGCAAGGGGGGCACTGAATTTAGCTGAGCACGTTGCTGGGGAGCTTCCCGTCGGGCACAAACCCTCAAAAATTCTCAGCAAAATTGCAGCGGCATGGAATCCTGTCTGTGTCCCTTCGTTTCCTCATCAGGAGATCTGCCATGAACAATGTCCTCCTGCTCAATGCCGACTGGAGTCCGATGCAGGTCCTCTCCTGGGAGCGAGCGACCGGCCTCGTCCTCGACGAGAAGGTCTCCGTGGTGGCAGACTATGCACGTCAGATTCGCTCGCCGAGCTTCGTGATGCCCTGGCCGGCGGTCGTCACCTTGAAGCGCTACGTGCGCATCAAGCTCAGCGTTGGCATGACTCGCCGCAACGTCCTGGCGCGTGATCGGTTCACTTGCCAGTACTGCTCCATGAGGCCCTGCACGGCTCGCGGACGTCCGCTGCTGGAGCTGCTGACGATCGATCACGTCGTTCCCCGCAGCCGGGCGGTCCAGGGGAGGGTCGTGCTGCCGTGGACCGGGATGCGGGTCGGAGTGGGCGCGTGGGAGAACCTGGTCGCATCCTGTATTCGCTGCAACCAGCGCAAGGGAGCGCGCACTCCGAGGCAGGCGGGCATGCCCCTGGCTCGGTACCCGACGACTCCCAGCTACACGATGATGATCGCCATCGCGCTGGCGGAGTTTCGCATACCCAAGGAGTGGCGCCCGTTCATCCCTGAGGAGACGTGGCGTCGTCTCTAAGGAACCGTCCTCACGGCGGCGGGCTGTGGGGCGGTGTGGAGTGGAATCCGCTGGGGGGTGACGCCAGCACGGCTCAGGGCTGTGCCGCTCATGCCTCGGAGTGCGCACTGCCTGACAGCAGACGCGATGACCGTCGCCTTCGGCCCAGCAGCACCGGCAGCCACCACAGCATCGGTCCGCTGACGGTGCTGCAGCCGCTGGCGTCACTGGTCAGCTCTGTCGGACGTCCACTTCCCGTGGACGCTCCTGGTCCGAGGCCACTGCTGACGCCGCCATTGTCGTCATCTTCGACCACCGGGGCAAAGATCAGGCCCGGCTCCTCACACCACACTCGGAAGCCGTCCTCACACCGCGCGCGGAGCTGGGCATCGAGCCAGTCGAGGTGGGCATCGATCCGGGTGTTGACTGCACCGATGGAGGCACATGCGGTCTCGTCATAGGCGTGGCTGGTGACGCCGACGATTCGAGTCGGTGTCTCTGTGTCGGCGTCGACATCGAGAAAGACCGGACCACCAGAGTCTCCGTGGCACTGCCGGACATCAGAAGCCTCGGGACCGACCAGGAACTCTGTGCTGCCCAGCTCTCCGATGACGGAGTCTCCCATGCGCTTCTCGCCGATGTCGTCGGGATCCTCCGCAGACTGCTGGCCCCAGCCAACCACCACCACTCCCGCGCCCTCGACGAGCTGTGCGGCCTCCGCGGGGGAGATCGGGTAGGCATGCGCGGTGTCCTGAGCCTCCTCCAGAAACAGCAGGGCGATGTCGTGGTTGTCCGCGATCCCCTCGTCGAACGCCAGGACGCTGTAGTCCGCGTGATAGACCGCGCCGATCACCTCGACGGCATCATGGGGCAGCAGCCCGGTGCCGTCGTAGGGCGTCATGTCGTCCAGCTGGCTCCAGTACAAGCGGATCTCAGTGGTCTCTGGGTACAGCGCGGTGATGAGCGCGGGATCCACGCAGTGTGCGGCGAGCACCACGGTGTCTGGAGCGAGCAGCGTAGAGGAGCACCACAGGATCGGCGCGTCCGCATCGTCGGACTCCAGGATCACCGCCCCGGTCATCGGGTAGTCCCGCGATGAGGCTGAGTCGCCGTTGATGATGAAGGGAACCAGGGGCAGCACCCCTTCAGAATAGCGGCTGGAGCCCCCCGGTGTCGCATGGGCACGAGCATGGCATGGCTGCCGCGTCGGGTCAGCGCCCCATCCACTCCTCAAGCGAGCGATAGATCCGACCCTGGGTCATCTTCGCGGTCCGCTCTAAGATCATTCGCGATGCGGAGCCGATGTCCTGTGCACGGGTAAAGGTCACCCGGTAGACCCCGACACCATCCGGGATCTCGGCGAACACCACGATCTCTTCGCGAAGGTACATCGCCTGGCCTGCAGGTGACTGGTTCTTCTGGAGGGCGGCATGCGTGAGGTGGATCTCGCCGTCGGTGTGCGCCTCGGTGTCCAGGCAGAAGCGGGTGGAAGAGAGGACTCCAGGGACGGCACCGGAGTACAGGCAGGCGGTGCTGCCGGTGATGGTGAGGTCGTCTAGACCGGGCATCTCCGCGAGACGAAACGCCACAGAGTGGTAAATCCGAGCAGCGTCCTCCAGGGTCGCACCAGGCAGGCAGCCGGTACTCTCCAGGCGGAAGATGCTGCCCTCGAACGCATCGGCGGTCGGCCCCTCGCTGACCCCGGTCAGGCCGGGCGAGAGGACGCGAATGCGGCTGCTCTCCTTGCAGGTGCCTTCCTGGAAGCGGGCGACCGCCAGCGAGGCCTTCCGGGCAAGCTGTCCGCGGACCCACGCGCTGAGGCGAGAGGGATAGCCGTCGGGCAGATCACCGAACTGTCCGATCTCATTGGTCTGACCGGCAGTGGTTCGGGCACTGACCCACTGGCTGGTCTGCTGAGGGGTGGTGGCTGAGGCGGTGGTCAGGAGCAGGGGAAGCATCGATGCAGACATACCCGATCAGAAGCACAGGTGGATGTGATCGTCATGTCCGCGTCGAGCCTGGACGGCGGGGATTGCGGAAGTGACGACGGGATCGTTGAAGTACAGAACGCGCGCTGTGCGGGCTGCGAGGTCGAGAAAGGCGCGGGTGAGCGGCTGGCTGTAGCCACCAGTGACCCCGTCGCGATCGTCTGGCTGGTTGTAGTATGCCTCGTACCGACTGCCGTCATCGCGGAACAGCCGGATGTCCATGCATGTTCCCTGGTGGTGATCGGCGTGCCCGAGGGGATCGGGGCGGCGGTCGGAGTACCAGGCGAGATCGCCGATCTGCAGCGTACAGGCGCGGGTCAGCTTCGCCGGACACGTCGACGACCACGCCGCGGCGAGGTCCAGCAGCGCGGTGATGGTCTCTGGACGGGCCCAGAGATCGGTGTAGCGGGGGTCTGCGCCGGTGAAGTGGGTGTAGATGGGAACCCCGTCCACCTGCGGCCCGAGGTCGGTGGTGGTCTTCTCTTGCTGGGTGTCTGTTATCAGCCCTTCTGCGTCGGCTTCTGCGGCGATCTCAGCGTCGGTGAGTCGGCGGGGAAGGGGAAGGCCGACGTAGCCCCAGTCGGTGAACGGGATCTCCCCGAGGCTGATCGGGCCAAAGTGGTGGGTGTAGGACTGTCGCACCATGCCAACAGCGGCTTCCTGTGACGGGCTGATCGGGCGGAGCCAGGCGAGCTCGGCTGCGGAGAGGTTGGGGTGACCGTCGGCGGTGTAGCCGTCTGCCGTGCAGGTCAGCTCGGTCAGGATGGTGCCTGGCTTGAGGCGGGTGCGTGCACCGGGGGGCGGTGCCTGAGAGATGAGCGGATCGTCCAGCGGAGGGGTGATCGCTGAGGGCACACACACCGCTGACTTGAGGGGGGGAAGCTCCGGGTGACGGTAGTGCCAGCTCTCGGAGAGGACCGTCACGGTGCGCCCGCCTGGACAGGCCTCGCCCAGCACCAGCAGCGATCCCCGGCTCAGCCAGCCGCCGGCGATCTCGACGCCGGGCTCTCGCCCGATCGGGGTGGTCACGGCCAGCGCGCAGTCGGCATGGGCGGTGCTCAGCAACAGTACGATCATCCTTCCGATGATAGTCCTCTCTGGGAGGGCCTGTGGATGCGCTGACCGTCATGACCTGGAATGTGCGCTACTTCGGCCAGAAGACGGGCGGGTTGCGGGCGACTCAGCGCTGCATGAACGAGATCGCTGCGGGCATCGCGGGGATGGATCCCGTCCCGGATGTCCTCGCGCTCCAGGAGGTCGAGGACCGCTCGCTGCGGGGCGGACTGTCGTCTGTCGGACAGCTCGATCGGTTTCGGGGCGCCCTGCACACCGCCCTGCATGCCGCTGGAAGCCCGCATCGCTACCAGGCCCGCTACTTCCCTGCGCACCGCTACGGACCCGCGATCACACCGCCGCTGTATACCACCGGCCTCGCCCTGCTCATCAACGAAGACATCACCATCGAGCATGCGGAGGCCGAGGAGATCACAGCGGTCCGGCTGCCGCTGTTTGGGAAGCTCAAGCAGAAGCGCATCGCAGTCCATGCTCGCCTGAGCCGGGGAGAGCAGCGGCTGGACCTGTTCAACACCCACCTCTCCCTGCCGGCGTTCTTTGAGGGAAGTCCCCACACCGTGCCAGCGCGCATGGGAGCCGGCAGCAATCAGCTCACCGAGATCCGTGCGGTGCTGGCGATGATGGCGCGACGGGAGGAGGTGCTGCCGACGGTGGTGGTCGGTGACCTCAACAGCCTGCCCGGCTCGCCGGTTCATCAGGCGCTCCTGGATGCAGGCCTGTCGGACATCTTCTCCGACCATGGCACGCTGAGCACCGCGCGGTTTGCCCACCTCCGCATGCACCTCGACCACGTCTTCGCGACGCCAGAGATGGCGTGGAGTGACTGCGTGGTGCCTGGAGAGCCGCTCGCCAGCCTGTCGGATCACTGTCCGAAGGTCGGCCGGATCACGCGGCTGAGATGACCCGCGAGGAATCTTCCGGGTTGTAGCGAGAGAGGTCGGCCTCTGCGGTGGGCTTGCCGAGGTGGTAGCCCTGCACGAGGTGGACGCCGCACTCTAGCAGCTTCTCCAGCTCTGCAGCGGTCTCCACGCCTTCTGCCAGCACGGTGGCATTGGTGCCTTCTCCGAGCTGAGCGAGGATGCGAATGAGTCGCTGCTTGTAGGTGTCGGTGTCGACGTCCCGCACGATGCTCATGTCGATCTTGATGAACTCCGGCTGGAGCGTGGCGAGCACCGACAGGGAGTTGTAGCCCGCCCCGAGATCATCGACGGCGATCCGGAAGCCGCGCTCTCGGATCCCCTCGATGGAAGCCTCCCAGGCGCTGTTGTGCTGGATCTGGTTGTGCTCGGTGATCTCAAGCACGGTCCGGCTGGCGTAGGGGAGCAGCGGCTTGAGCGATGCCATCAGCGCATCGGGGTTGAGCAGCTCGTCGGGGTGGAGGTTGATGAACAGGTTGATCGGCGGAAGCCGGGTGTGCCATTTGCCGGCGATCTTCATCACCTGATCGCTCACAGCATGGAACATGTCGCAGTTCTCAGCAGCCTTGATGACCTTCAGGGGATTGCTGAGCACGGGGTGCTGGCTTCGGAGCAAGCCCTCGAAGCCAAAGAGGGTGAGGTCTGGGCGAAGGATGGGCTGGAGCGCCAGGGTGATGTCCGGCAGGCACGTCTCCAGGTGGGCCCGGTCGGACTCACGCTTGAGCCGGACCTCTTCGGTGAGCGCCAGCTGCTTCTTTGCCCGAGAGGCCAGTGCGTCATCGATGACACAGCGCAGCCGCTCGTGTGAGAAGGGCTTCTGGAGGACCCGATCGACCTCGCCATGGTTGATGGCGTGGATGATGATCGGGATGTCCAGCTGCCCTGATGCCAGGATGCGCACGCAGCCAGGCTGGAGGTGCTGGAGGCGCTGCATGACCTCCATTCCCGTCAGACCAGGCATGTACTGGTCAATAATCGCAACATCGAGGCGCTCGTTGTCGGCAATCTGGAGTGCTTCCAGGCCGCTGTCTGCCGTGAATACGTCATGCCCTTCTCGCAGCAGCAACTTACGAAGGATTCGCAACAGCGGGAGATCATCATCCACCATTAGAATTCTGCTCATCTGACGTACTCCGGGGTCCTCATGAGGCATCGGTATCCGAGCCGATAACTTGAAGGGGGACATTGATCTTTAGCGGCACCATTCTCTAATCGTTCTGGTGTTCCTAAACATATCGACGAGAGAAACAGTGGCGATGAGAGCGTTTCTGTAACAGACCATGCGGTCGAACAGCATCGGCAGCCACGGTCCTTGGGGCTCATGAATTCACCACAGCCTCTATGGTGAGTGCTCCGACGGCTTCGGAGAGCAGACCAATGCCTCAGGGGGTGACCCTCATGTTCAGCGGGAAAACACAGTGCTCCCATGGGTGGCGCCAGCCTGTCGCGACGCCGTCCTGGTCGCGACAGGCTGACGGAGCGGTGGTGGTGTCTTGGGCCGACCGGTCGGGCGTCTGTGCGCACGAAGTGGTCACCTGAGCCATGGCTCGCAAGAAGCGACAGCAGCTGCAATTTGAACGGGCCGTCGCAGCTCATGCCCGGGGTGATCTCGACGCTGCGATGTCTGGCTATCGGCGGCTGCTTGCCGCTCGCTCTCGGGACCATGAGGTTGCTCACCAGCTCGGCCTCGCCCTGTGGCAGGAGGGGCGACTTGATGAAGCCCTTCCGCTGCTGGAGACGGCTGTCCGGCAGGCTCCAGGCGCGGGACGATACTGGGGAAACCTCGGCAACGCTCGCCAGAGCGCAGGGCGTCTGGGGGACGCGATCGCGGCGTATGCTGAGGCGGTGGCGCTGGAGCCCGCTCGACATGCTGCGTGGTCGGGGATGGGGGTCGCGCTGCGTGGCCTCTCTCGGCTGACCGAGGCGGTGGCTGCTCTGCGCAAGGCGGCGTCGATTCCAGGTGCCGGTGCTGCGGTGTGGCAGAACCTCGGCAGCGCCCTGTCGGCAGACGGCCAGCATGCAGAGGCCGCAGATGCCTTGAGGACAGCCGCCGCGATGGCCCCCAGCGACGGCGAGACCCACAACGCGCTGGGCAATTCTCTGGTCGCCATCGGGCAGCGGTCAGCCGCACAGGCGGCATACCGTCGGGCCATCCAGTGCTGTCCGGACAGCGCGGTGTTTCACACCAACCTCGGCATCCTCCTCGCCCGGACAGGAGCCTCCGAGGCGGCGATGGGATCCTTTGAGGATGCCATCGCTCAGGATGCATCCTACGTCGATGCCTACACTCACCTCGGCCTCGTGCTCCGTGCCTGCGGCCACGTCCAGCCTGCAGTCGCCACCTGGCAGCGTGGCCTCTCCGTTCGCCCCACGCCTGAGGCATGGCTCAACCTCGCCGTCGCCCTGCTGGAGCTTGGTCACGTGACTGCCGGTGTCCAGAACCTCCGCAACCTCCTCGGGGTCTTCCCGGATGATGTTCCGGCGCTGCTGGCCCTGGCCGGTGCCCTGGTCGGTCTCGATGAGCACGCGGCGGCGAAGCGGCGCTACACCGAGGCGCTCGACCGCGCGCCCGGCCACCCAGAGGCGCTCCACTTCCTCGACGCCCTCCAGGATCGCGCCCCGGCTCGGGCTCCAGCGAGCTACGTCCGCACGCTGTTTGATGGGTACGCGAGCCGGTTCGATCAGCACCTCGTCGGCGAGCTGGGCTATCGCACCCCGCAGCGTCTCGCGGAGCTCATTGCCGCTGTCCACCCAGGTCCGCTGGGACGGGTGTGCGATCTGGGCTGCGGTACCGGACTGATGGGAGCGCTGCTCGCCGAGCGCTGTGACCACCTCCAGGGCATTGATCTGTCTGGCGAGATGATTGCTCAGGCGGAGCGGAAGGGGCACTACGATGCTCTGCATCTCGGTGACATCGAGGCGGTCCTGGCGACCCTCGGAGCGCAAGACCTCCTCGTCGCGACGGACGTCGTCATCTACATCGGCGACCTCAGCGGGCTGTTTGCGCAGGCTGCGGCATCGCTGGTGCCGGGCGGACTGCTCGCGCTGACCACTGAGCACATCGACGGCGAGGGATGGCGCTTGCTGTCGAGCGGTCGCTATGCGCACAGTGCCACGGCGATCGCCGTGCTGGCGGAGGCGCATGGGCTGGTGGTGCTCCGTGAGGCGGTCGCGCCCATCCGACAGGAGCGCGGCGCATGGCTTGACGGCGGGCTCTATGTCCTCCGCACGGTCGGGAGCGGTCAGAAGTCGTCTGGATAGCGTGCGGCGCAATCAAGTAAGAAAGGGACGGGAGGTCTCCATGTCCAGCGGCACATACCTGGAGCTGTCCGACGAGCTCGGCGGCACTGCACACAAGTTCTTCGAGGTCACCGTCTCCGGGCATCAGGTGACAGCCCGCTACGGTGCCATCGGCAGCGCCGGTCAGACCGCGACCCGCAGCTTCAGCTCTCCAGCGTCAGCCCAGTCGGAGGCCGACAAGATGATCGCAAGCCGCCAGCGCAAGGGCTACGAGCTGGCCGTTCGTGGGGTGAGCGCGGCTCCTGTTGCTTCGCAGAAGGCTGCGCACAAGCCGGCTCCGGTGCGCTGGCGGTTTGACACCAAGGAGCCCGCCTTTGGCGTCTGCGTCAATGCGCGCGGCTGCTGGGTGAGCAACGAGGCGGGGCGGGTCACCCTGCTGGCCCTCTCCGGTCAACCCCTCAAGACATTCGAGCTCCCCGATGCCGCCAAGTGCATCATCGCCGACGAAGACTGGATCTATGTCGGCTGCGATGACGGCAACATCTACGACCTCACCGGCAGTCGCCCGGTGGTCGCCTACACCCTGCCGACCTCCGAGGACATCCTCTGGATGGACATCGCTGATGCGGTGCTTGCGGTCTCTGATGCCAGCGGCGAGCTCCATGTCTTTGACCACGAGGCCGACGACCAGTGGACTGCGATCAGCAGCGGCGAGCGGGGCTGGATGGTTCGCTGCGACGAGCGCGGTGTCTACCATGGCCACTCCGACGGAGTGACCATGTACAACTGGGTGGACGGCGAGGAGCAGTGGTATCAGCCGCTGGACGGTGCAGTGCTGTTTGGCTGGGCGGATGCCAGTCGCCTCATCGTCGCGACCAACACGCGTCGGGTCTACGCCCTGTCTTGCCAAGGAGACATTCTCTTCTACGGCGAGTGCGATGCCTCGGTGTATTGCTGTGCCTCTGATGGCGGCCGCAACATCTTCGCCGGAGACAGCGATCGGACGATCTACTGCTTCGACGACACCGGCGCGCGCACCTGGGCGCTCACCCTGGATGCGGGCTCGGCGTTCTCGATGCACTACGCCGACGGCCACCTCTACATCGCGACCACCGCCGGCCAGCTCCTCTGCGTCGACCTCTCGGCCACTGGACTGAGTCTGTCGGTGATGCCCCCTGTCGCCGCTCCCGCCATGCTCACGGCCATCGACGACACCGTCGCCTTCGCTGCCATCGACATCACTGGACTCTCCACCACCGACGCCGCTCGTGGCGTGGTTGTTGAGTGCCGCTCGGTGGACGGAGGCTCCCCACAGGTCCATGTGGTCACTCCAGGCTACCGACAGGAGCTGTCGGTGCAATTTCCCAGAAGCCTGCGCGTGCTCGGGGAGCGGTTCGTCGTTGAGGAGGTTCGCCTCTCATCACGAGGGGGCTTCTACAGGGCGTTTGGAGACATCAAGCGCCTGGCTGGGGGCTGAGTGCTCTGGAGGTGCCGGCGGTATGCTCCGGTGCGCGGCCAGCGGATGTGCCCAGCGTTTCGCCGTAGTCTGTCAAGACTGGGTTTGGATGCATCAGGGTTTCACCGAACAGAACGCTGCCCGAGATAGGTCTCAGTGATGCGATTTCAGCCGACCGACCGGCTCTGGCTGGGAGAGGAACCCTCTCCCGCGGAGTTCGTCGACAATCCAGCCTACACACCCGACTCTGTACTCCACTACCCGGAGGCGTACCGGGACAACCTCGTCGTCGATGCCATCCACGGCGGCGACGTGGTGCCCACGCACTTCCAGAGCTCCCTCGGCCAGGGCGGTCCCCTCTCGGAGTGTGCGGAGTTCCAGGCGGCCTATGTTCAGGAGAAGGACTGGGGTGCGAACCAGGTCGCGGAGTCTCTGTCTGCGAAGCTCGGTCTCTCGGGCTTCTTTCGGGTCAACATCGCGCGCGGGCTGATGGACTTCGGACGCTTTCCTGGGGAGAGCGCTCCGGGAGCGGCTCACCTGGAGCGGTTCGCGATCTCCGACTACTCGGCAGCCTGGCTGACCCACGACGAGAAGCGCACCCTTCTTCAGAGCTACTTCGACAACATCTCTGATCAGATCGAGTCGAAGGTCACGGGCTGTCTCGTCAAGATCGCCGTCCACACCTACGACAAGCTCAGTCGCTCTGGCACGGTCCGGCCTGAGGTCAGCCTCATCTTTCGTCCTCAGCACTACCAGAGCGAGGGGCGGATGCCGGTGGGGGTGTTTGATCGGATGTTTCCCGACCGCCTCGCGGAGTTCACCGCTGACCGGCGCCTGATCTCCCGGATCTCGCTGGAGCTTGAGAAGCGCGGCATCGCGGTGGCTTACAACTACCCCTACCTGATGCCCGAGGGGAGCGTAGAATTCCGTGCCCAGGTGTGGTTCTTCTTCGACTACCTCCGCCAGCGGTTCAACACTGCGCACCCGGAGCTGCTCACTGAGCCGGCCTACATCCGAATCTGGGAGATGCTGCTGGACACCAACCTCCGGTCTGCCCGCTCTGCCGCGCTGCGAAGCTACCTGCACCTCCTCCGCACCGTCCAGCCCCATCAGGAGCCGCTGTACCGTCGCTCGCGGGATGCCTACAACCACATCCAGTCGTTCATGCTGGAGCACAGCATCGCCGACGAGTACCGCAACAATCCACTTCGTCCTGGGGCGCTGGCCATCGAGGTGCGCAAGGATCTGGTGTGGAACTTCCACGACGATGCCTGTCGGATGCCGGTGCTCGGTCCAGAGGGGGCGCGGACCGAGAACATCGAGCGGATCACCGCAGAGCTGGCCCGGGCCATTCGGATCTACCTCTGCGAGGATCGTTAGCCGCACGGCTTTGGAGGCCGGAGTCGAGCCGCTCTCTCTGCTGACGGGGGCAGGCCTGCCGGCAGTCTGCCAAGGCGCGGTCCCGGTCACGGGTGATCCGATGTACCCCTGTGAAATGGGCTGCGCACGGCGCTTGAGCCGGTGTCGAAACCGTAGAAGTTGTGTAATTGAGGTGTTCTGCGCAGCCCACCGTGGCTAAGTGCCCGTCATGACGGATGCCCTGACCCTTGAGAGCCAGCAGATCGCTGGCGACCTCTACCAGCTTCTCCGTGCCCTCGATCCCGCCCGCTGGCAGGACGATCTCGGAGACGCCTTCCGTGCCCGCCTCGACGGGATCCGCCAGCGGGTCGATGCCCTGCTCGGTCGCCTCGACGGGGATCGGTTCTCCGCCCTCAAGGAGCCCCTGCTCGCCTTGGCGGCGCTGCTTCGGACTGCTGATCCCGCGGCGCATGTCCAGGAAGCCTGGAACGAGTTCCGCCTCGCCGCGATGCCGGTGTATGAGGAGCTGGCTGCCGGCCTGAAGGCGCTGGACATCCACGTGCCCTCGCTCCGCCCGACCAACTACGCCCGCAACGTGCTGCATGCTTCCGGCGGCGTCACGGTCATGCTGCTCATCCTCCACCTGCTGACCCCGACCACGATGCTTGTGGTTGCCGGGAGTGCCTCGGTGGGGGCCTGGGGACTGGAGATCAGCCGTCGGCTGAGCCCAGCCGTCAACGCGCTGTGCATGAAGGTGCTCGGTCGGTTTGCCCACCCCCACGAGACCTGGCGGGTCAATTCCTCGACCTGGTATGTCACCGCGATGCTCGGACTCGCGCTGACCGGCGACATCATGCTCGCCGCGCTCGCGGTGGGCATCCTCGCCTTCGCAGATCCTGCCGCGGCGATCATCGGTCGACGGTTCGGGCGCACCAGCCTCATCAACGGCCGCTCCCTGGAGGGCTCTCTGGCGTTCGCGCTCGTCGGTACCGTGGTGGGCCTCGGCATGCTGTCGGTCTACTACCCCGACTATGGCCTCATCGGGGCGCTGTGGATTGCGCTGGCTGCCGCAGTGCCGGCGGCGGTTGCAGAGCTGCTGTCTCGCCGAATCGACGACAACCTCTCCGTACCCCTCTCCGCTGCAGCCGGCGCCTGGCTGGTCCTGCAGCTTCTGTAGGACTGCGGGGCCGACCCTGGCCGGCGCCCGCGTCTTGGATCAGAGCGCCTCGCGGTGCTCTTCTTGCTCCGGCTCTTCCTCAGCATCCAGGAGCGCGAGGTGCTCGGGCTGGAAGAAGCGTCCCATCAGGATGCGAACGGGCACAAGCAGGGCGATGAACAGCGGGAAGAGGATGCCCACGATGCTCGTCTTGACGACCCAGAGCACGATGAGGCATGCGGTCTGAATGGCCGTGTAGCGATGCACTTGACCGACCGGTACGGCGCGCAGGTAGTAGGTCGGCGGGTAGGATGCCGGATCCATGATCCACAGGCGCAGGCGCTCGAAGAGCTGGTTGCCGCGCATGCTTGCGACCCCCATGAACAAGAACAGCCCGAAGAGCACGCTCATGGGAACCTGGCTGAGCAGGCCGAGGAAGAGGAGGCTGGCGCCGACCGCGAGGTGCACAAGGAGACCGGTCATGCGGGTCTCGATGGTTCCCGTGATGACCTCCTTGCCTTCCTTCGACTCCACATTCTGGAGGCTTCGGACATGGTTGAGCGAGCGGACAGTGGCAGCGACCATCCAGGGCAGGCCGAACAGGCTACAGACGCCGACGAGCACGCCGACGACAGACAGATCGAGGTGGTACCCGGCGCCCTTCTGGAGCTTGTTCTGCTTGTCGTTGACCAGGCGCACCGTGATGTTCTGGTCGAGGTAGAGCAGGATGCTCACCAGCAGCGCAGGCACAGTGCTGGCGGCCCACACCCAGGTCGGAGCCTCGAAGGGATTGACGAACCAGGAGCGACCGCTCGTGGTGGTGAATTCCGTCGGGACAGCGAGGGTCTCAAGCTCGACGGCGTGCATCCACAGGGCGAGGCCGGTCATGGCGGCGATTGCGATGGTGGGGCCGAAGTCCGCGAGGAACTCTCGGACCTGACGCCGGAGATAGGGGCCGGTGCGGAGGCGGGTGAGGCTCATCGACAGATAGAACGTCCCGAGTGCCAGCAGCAAGCTGAGCAAGGCGGTGTCGTGGCTGGTCTCCCCGTCGCTGAAGCCCTGGGCCATGTCCTTGAGCGCCTCGACGATGAAGATGAGCGAGATGAGTGCTGCGAAGGTCTCGTCTGTGAAGCGCGTGAAGTAGCGAATTAGGGAGCAGGCCTCTGTAATCGCGAGCCCCACCAGGAAGATCATGGTCCAGATTCCCACCCAGGAGAGGGTCGGCAGGTAGGGGATCCCCAGCTTCTCCGTCAGCTGGTACAGGATGCCCATGAAGATGATCACCGGGCCGGTGCTGCCGAGGATGGTCAGCGGCTGACCGCTGACCAGCGCGTAGACGGTGCCGCAGACGGTGGTCGCCACGATCATCTCGATGGCGCCAATGGTTCCATCCGTGAGGACCGACAGCAGGCCACCGAATGCGACCGCCGGAGCCAGGCAGGCAAAGAACAGAAAGAAGACGCTCGCCAGGGTCTTGCTGCTCAGGCCGTCGGTGAAGTCAGAGGCATAGTGAGGCGCGCGGCGGCGGATGTCGGCCATGATGCCGCCGAAGAGCCGACCGGTGCGGCGGAGCTCTTCGGGGATGTGGTGCTCAAACTTGAGCTCCTGGTCGAGCCACTGGTCGTAGGCCTTGATGAAGTCAGCCTCAGCGGAGCAGCCCAGCATCTGAGCTCGGAACTCTTTGTCTTCCATGAGGCGAGCGAATTCGACCGCCACCGGCATGTGCGGGTGGGTCTTCTCGTTGCTGAACAGCACCCAGATGTACTGGAGCGGAACGCCGTCAGCGCCGTAGAGATCCTTCAGGGGCTCAGCGAGGCGGACGAGGACCTGGATGCTCTCTCCAGGCTTGTCGAGCTGCTCGTGCACGATGGCAACGCCATTCTCCAGGGCGTCTGGGCCGAGATCGGCATGACGCTGGAGCTGGTGTGTGATCTCGCTGAGGTCCGCTGAAGCATCGAACGTTTCAGAATTCAGGAGGGCATCCCGGATCGCGTCCATGGCCTGATCGAGATGAGGAACCTTGAGGTCAAGGAGGAACAGGGTGTCCCATTCATCGAGTCGATGAGTGGATCTCTGATCGGATTTCATGGTGTCAAAAGTCCCGGATAGCGGTTCAGTGAGGGTCCCTGAAGGGCTCAGATTCGATAGAGCAGCGGTCGCCGTCGGCCGCCTCTTCTTTTTCGTATAATAGATAAAACAAACACTCATGTTTCGGTCTGAGCGAATAATGTTTTGTCTTTGAGCGCCTACAACTCGCCTCCTGAAGACACACGTCTTGATAGATGGCGGATACCCTGCTTTTCGGGTGACAATAAAATGACCCGCTCATGTTTCGGTCTGAGCGAATAATGTTTTGTTCCTGAGCGCTTGATGGTTGTGCTCTGGATTTCTTGCGCTTCTGTGTACACAGTGGCCGATGAGCGGTCACACGATGCCAACCTCAACGGGCTGTATCGGTGGTACTTTGATGGGTCTTTTCTAAGATGGTATTCATGCAATTTGGCCTGGATTTAGCCCGCGCCGAATGTGCCCCGGACGCACCGGTCTCAGCCGCGCTGGTTCCCGAAGAAAGAACCCGCGCCAGGCTTCATCGGGCGGCCGCTCCGTGGGCTGACGATCCGCAGCGCCAGCACGTGACGCATCGACAGGTGCTCTGGCCCTGTCATCACATCGGTACGGTGAAGGGACACTTCCTCGGTCTCGCATCGCTTCTGCGGGAGATCGCGTAGGCTACGATGAGATCGAAGACGAGGTTCGGTCGAGCCATGTAATTAGACGCGCTCAGAAGCAGACCGGAGGCGGTGTGAGGCTGTACCGAGCGCGATGCTGGGCGTCATCGTTCGGGCTCAGGGCTCTCGTCTGGGCTCAGAGCTCAACGGAAGCCTCGCCGCTGCCGCCTCGGCCCGCGATCCAGCGCACCGTGACTGCGCCGCTGCCGCGCACCAGCCAGGTCGCCGCTGCCCGGTGTCCCCTGCTGGCGAGGCTGGGGTAGATCGGGTTGCGTCCGAAGCCGGAGAGGCCGGACAGCCAGCCGTCGAGGTGGTGGAGCGCCCTGTCGGCAGGCCCCTCCAGCAGCTCTACCCCCTCGGCTTCAAGGCTGGCGCTCACCGACGGGCAGACCCCGAGGCGCTCACCGATGGCGAGCCCGGAGGTCGGCAGCGCGCCCACGTTCTCGAGCACGAGGCGGACCTGGCTGACGCCCTCGCCGATGGCAGTGATCTGGAGGCTGCCGTGGACGGAGGGGACTGCCCGGCGGACCCGGTCGGCGACCGCAAACCCACGCGCGCACTCCGCTGGGAGCAGCGGCGTGGGCGGATTTCGAACGGTGTGCATGTAGTCGATGCCGCCGAGCTCGACGGCGCCGAGCTGGGGATGCTCGAACGCGGTCCAGGGCTTGTACATCTCCTCTGCGATGCACTTGCTGAGGATGGCTCGGATGACCGTCATGTCTGGGTCGCGGAACATGTCTACTGGCACCACATCCGTGAGCCCGGCCCACCGGTAGGGATCCCACAGCTCCAGCGTGTAGCCTGCGACCCCGAAGGTGCAGCTCATGGTGTCATCCCAGGTGCCGATGATCGGCTTCTTGGGGTCGTACATGAACTCTGGGTAGACCTTGTAGACCTTGTAGTCGGTGCCCTCTACGGCATCGTGCGCCAGTCGGTTCATCATCGCCACGTCGCCGTCGGGCAGCGGCGAGTCTGCGCTGGCGGGCGGCGCGAGGAGGCAGCCGGTGTAGGTGTGGTTGGTGACTGCCGAGGCGATGTTTGAGCGCTCGGCGAACGCGCGCAGGACCGCCTGGCTCTCGGGCTCGCTGCCCGGATAGTCCCCGGAGTCCATGCCGAACATCGAGAACGGCTTCCAGTCCACTGGGAAGTTGCGGTTGAGATCGAGGCCGAACTCTCGGCTCGCAGAGATCCACTTCACCCCGTCCCAGGCGATCAGCTCGCCCTCCGTGCAGACGAAGTAGGCATCGGCAGGGTCGTCGTCGACGGTGCGCGGGCGCATCATGATCGGGCAGTCCGCATCGGGGACCCAGGGGCCTGCCGGGTGCCGCCAGCGCATCCACCGGATCTCGCCGTCGCCGTCGAGGTCGGCGGGCGTCAGTCCGCTGCGAACGGTGCCGGGGGAGGGGGGGCGCAGGGTGCTGCGGAGGAACGGGAGGCCATCGTGCATCGCCTGGAAGCCGTCGGGGCTGACGCAGGGCATGATGTAGCAGGTGTGGTCGGAGAACCAGTCCGCGAGCGAGCCATCCTTGATGCCCTCGATCCACTTGGTCATCGTGTACAGCGCGCTCATCACCCCGGTCCACTCGACGGCGTGGGTGCCGGCATCGAGCCAGAATGCGGGACGCTCTTCGGTCATGCCGTCTTGTCGGCCAAAGGTCAGCAGCATCAGGGGGCGGTCGTGGCGGCTGCGGCCGGCGTCTTCCAGTCGGACCCAGGCAGGGTGAGCCTCGGCCAGCGCCTGACACCAGGCGGCCACCGCGTTGAAGTCCCAGTAGTCTTCCCCACCAAACGGCTTCCAGCTCATCGTCGCTCCTGCGTGATGGCTGCCCTTATCGTAGCGAATCCAGCCATGCCCTGAGCGCCCGGGAGGCGACCGGATCCTGGAGCAGGCCGTCGTTGTGACCCTTACCGGGAACCTCGACATACTCTGCGTGGGTGAAGTGCTCCGCCAGGGCGCGCGCGTGGGCGACGGGGACCACCTCATCGGCGTCGCCGTGGAGGATGAGCACCGGGGCGCTCACGTCACGCTCCTCGGTACGCATCGGGTACTTGAGGATGAGGCCCATCGGGAAGTAGGGCACCTTCTCCTGCACCAGTCGAGCCATCGAGCGGAAGGTGCTCTCCAGGATCACCCCTCCAGGCGCGACCTCCGCCAGCAGCTCTCCGGCCATGCCCCCGCCCAGGCTTCGGCCATGCAGCACGATCTGCTCCGGCGAGAAGCCGAGCGTCTCGGTGGTATGGCTCCAGGCTGCGAGGGCGTCGGCGCGTAGAAAGCCTGGAGAGGGGGCTCCGGTGGAGCCGGGATAGCCCCGCGGTGAGACGCAGATGAAGTCCCAGCCGGCCGCGTTTACGGCCCGCATTGTCAGGATGTTCGCGGCGGCGTAGCTGGCGTTGCCGTGGAAGTAGAGGACTGCATGGGTGCCGCCTGCCGGACTGTGCCAGCCATAGAGGGTCTCCTCCTCTGAGGGGACCAACAGCTCAGCGGCTCCGGCGATGCGGGCCATCTCGATGAGATCGTCCCCAGGAATGGTCGGAGCGGGGAACAGCAGGTGCTCCTGCACCCGACTCAGGACGACCGCTGCGATGAGGTACAGGCTGAGGAGGATGCCGAGTGTGATCTGCACGCCCCGCGTCATTTCTCTGCTGTGACGAGGCCAGCCTCGATCATCTGGCCGACGCGGAGGAAGGCGCGGGCGGTCGTGGAGAACTTCTTGATCTCGTCGCGGGAGTAGCCGTTGTTGTCGGTGTCCTTCTTTCGCAGCAGCCGAAGATCGGAGTAGTTCACTGCGTCGTCGATCTCCTGGACAGTGATCTGCTCCATGATCTTGCCGTGGCGGTGATCGATGAAGTTGAAGAAGAAGCGGACCGCCAGCGCCTCGGTGCCGCGCCCCTGCTCATAGAGCTCATAGACGGCAAGATCACGGTCGGCGCGGGTGATGGCATCGTCGGGGCGCGCCAGAGAGCGCAGGATGGCAGCAGTGTGGTCCATTCCTCGCCGGGGGATGCGGTGTGCGATGCGACCGGGCTGGCCGGCGCGGGTCTGGAATTCCCCGATCTCCAGGAGCGCACGCAGGGTGGGCGGGAGCTGGCCGACCTCGGCAGGAGTGATGTCCCCACCGCGCGCGAAGATCTTTCGGGCGAAGTAGGCCCGCGCCCGGTCGAGGTGTGCGCGGGTGATGTGCGTCTGCTTCTCGTGATCGATGTGATTGACCATGGTGAACAGGCTGTTGGCCGCGAGGGCCTCCGTGCCGCGACCGTCTTTGCGAAGCGCGCTGACGAGCGCGTGGGCCTGCTCGCGACTCACGCCGGCATCGTCTCCGCCCGCGATCAGAAGCGAGGCGACGTGATCATAGGCGGCAAGGGCGGTGTCTCGTGTGGGCATGTCAGACTCGTGGTGTGTGGGAGGGCTGAGTGTATCCCTCACGAACACGCTGGCATAGCCTCCCGGGAGCGCGCCATGCTGTGGATGCTGATGCGCGCCGGTCAGGCTTGTGGTCGCGGCGGAGCCTGTCGGATGTACGGCGGGCGATGTGGAATGGCGAAGCCGACATACAGGAACGGCGAGGGATCCCCGGGGATGCTCGTGCATGCCACGGCTGGGTCGGCTCTGCAGAGAACCGTTCAGAGCGCCCTGACAATTGAATCACCCAATGCACCACCCCTGGATCACCCAAGACACCACCCCATCCCTCTTGGTTCAGCCATCAGACCGTGACGCCACCTGGAGCACCGCTCACATCGGGTGGGCCAGAAGCGACCGCAGCGAGATCGGCTTGACGCCGTGCTGTCCCCCGAGGAGTGAGCGAATGCCTCGACCGCCGATGCCGTCGCACTCTGGAGTGCACCGAGGCCGTCACAGACGCACCGTGAGTGACCTCCAGTGCAGCCTCTTAGGGGGAGTGCCGCGACGATCTGTTCGTCGAGGGGGGGACCCCGACAGCGGATATGGGCCGTTTGCTGACTGGCCGGAGGGTGAGGAGGCGTGACTGCTTCAGTACATTCGTTGAGGACGAGACATTAGCTCAGGTAATGGCACCGCGAGATTTTCTCGTTTGTCACTGGTCGAGGTGCGTGGGAGAGAACATGCAAGACCCCAGGGTCGGTGGAGGCGCATGTGATAGCGTGTGTCCGCGCAATTCGATAGACTGCCGCGCCCCGCGCACGCCACGTCGAGATCAGGGATACCGCGATGAGCTGGATTCTCCGCTTCTACACTTCAAACATTGGCCTCAAGGTCGTCATGGCCCTCACGGGCTTTGCGATGTTCGGCTTTCTTTTAGGCCACCTGGTCGGCAACCTTCAGATCTTCTGGGGGGCTGAGATCATCAATGACTACGCCAAGATGCTCCATGACCATCCGACAGTGCTGTGGCCAGTCCGGCTTGGGCTGATCGGGATCATCCTCGCCCACATCCATGCAGCGGTCACGCTCACCCGGCGCTCGATGGCTGCTCGTCCGGAGGGCTACCGCAAGCTCAACCGCTCGAAGCGGGTCGAGACTGGCATGCGGCTGAGCGGTGTGGTGGTGCTTGGCTTCATCATCTACCACCTCCTGCACCTCACCGCTGGAACGGTCCACAGCGACTACATCCAGGGCGACGTCTACCACAACGTCACCACGGCGTTCGCCAATCCCGTCGTCGCGATCGTCTACATGGTCTGCAACGTGCTCCTTGGGGTTCACCTGTTCCACGGGCTGTGGAGCATGTTCCGCACTCTGGGCGTCTCCAATCCGCGCTACGACCGGCTCGCACGCGGTGCTGCGACCGCGCTCACCCTCACCATTGTCGGCGGCAATGTCTTCATGCCGCTCGCCATCCTCGCTGGGTTGCTCAAATGACACTGAAATCCAATGCACCCACCGGTGACATCGAGACCGCCTGGGATCGCCATCGCTTCGACATCAAGGTTGTCAACCCAGCCAACAAGCGGAAGTTCACCGTCATCGTGGTCGGGACCGGTCTCGCTGGAGCCTCGGCTGCCGCGACGATGGGTGAGCTTGGCTACAACGTCCTGAACTTCTGCTTCCAGGACAGCCCCCGACGCGCGCACTCCATCGCAGCGCAGGGCGGCATCAACGCGGCGAAGAACTACCAGAACGACGGCGACAGCGTCTACCGGCTGTTCTACGATACGGTCAAGGGCGGCGACTTTCGCTCCCGCGAAGAGAACGTCTACCGGCTCTCGCAGGTCAGCGTGAACATCATCGACCAGGCTGCTGCGCAGGGTGTCCCGTTCGCCCGCGAGTACGGCGGCCTCCTCGCCAACCGAAGCTTCGGCGGTGCGCTGGTCTCCCGGACCTTCTACGCCAAGGGTCAGACCGGCCAGCAGCTGCTGCTCGGTGCCTACCAGGCCCACGCCCGGATGGTGCAGGCCGGCAAGATCACGATGTTCCCCCGCACCGAGATGCTCGATGTCGTGGTCATCGACGGCAAGGCCCGCGGCATCGTGGTTCGCGACCTCGTCACCGGAAAGATCACCAGCTACGGTGCAGACGCCGTGGTTCTGGCGAGCGGCGGCTACGGCAACGTCTTCTTCCTCTCCACCAACGCCATGAACTGCAACGTCACCGCAGCCTGGCGGGCGAGCAAGCGCGGCGCCTTCTTCGCCAACCCCTGCTACACCCAGATCCACCCGACCTGCATTCCGGTCTCGGGGGACTACCAGTCCAAGCTCACGCTCATGAGCGAGTCGCTGCGAAACGACGGCCGGGTGTGGGTGCCCAAGAACAAGGAAGACTGCTGGGACGAGTCCGTTCACAAGACCGGCCGCAGCCCCAACGACATCCCTGAGGCTGAGCGGGACTACTATCTCGAGCGTCGCTACCCGACGTTTGGAAACCTCGTCCCCCGCGACGTCGCCTCCCGTGCAGCCAAGAAGGCCTGCGATGAGGGGCGCGGCATCGCCTACCACGGCCGCGGTGTGTACCTCGACTTCTCCGAAGCGATCGGTCGCCTCGGGAAGTCGACGGTCGAGTCTCGCTACGGAAACCTCTTCGAGATGTATGAGCGCATCACCGGAGACTCTCCCTACACGGTCCCGATGCGGATCTACCCCGCCAGTCACTACACGATGGGCGGTCTGTGGGTTGACTACAACCTCATGAGCAACCTGCCGGGCCTGTTCGTGATCGGAGAGGCAAACTTCTCTGACCACGGCGCCAACCGCCTCGGTGCCAGCGCGCTGATGCAGGGACTGGCCGACGGCTACTTCGTCCTGCCCTACACCATTGGCCACTACCTCGCCAAGGAAGGCGTCCAGGACCACTCCACCGACAACGCCGAGTTCAAGGGTGCTGAGGAGCAGGTCAACGACCGGCTCAACAAGCTGCTCAACATCAACGGCAAGCGCTCGGCAGACAGCTTCCACCGGGAGCTTGGTCTGCTCATCTGGGACAACTGCGGAATGGCGCGGGATCGCGAGGGGCTCACCAAGGCCCGCGAGCTTCTTCCCGAGATCCGCGAGGAGTTCTGGAACAACGTCAGCGTTCCTGGCTCCGGTGCTTCGCTGAACCAGTCCCTGGAGAAGGCCGCTCGCGTGGCTGATTTCCTGGAGTTCGCCGACGTCATGCTGCTCGACGCCCTCGATCGTGAGGAGTCTTGTGGTGGTCACTTCCGACTCGAGCACCAGACGGAAGAAGGCGAAGCCAAGCGCAACGACGAGGACTACTCCTACGTCGCGGCATGGGAGTTCAATGGGGTCGGTGTCGATCCCAAGCTCCACAAGGAAGAGCTGTCCTTCCGATACGTCCAGCCCTCGCAGCGCAGCTACAAGTAGGAGCGACTCATGAACCTCACACTTCATATCTGGCGTCAGAAGGACTCTAAGACCAAGGGTAGCTTTGAGACCTTCAAAGCCACCGACGTCAACGAGCACATGTCGTTCCTGGAGATGCTCGATGTGGTCAACGAGCGGCTGGAAGGAGACGGCAAGGAGCCGATCACCTTCGAGCACGACTGCCGCGAAGGCATCTGCGGTGCCTGCGGGTTCGTGATCAACGGCGAGCCCCATGGCCACCGCCCCGCGACCACCATCTGCCAGCTCCACATGCGGGAGTTCAAGGACGGCGAGGAGCTGGTCCTGGAGCCGTTCCGATCCAAGGCGTTCCCGGTCCTCAAGGATCTGATGGTCGACCGGTCGTCCTTCGACCGCATCATTCAGTCTGGAGGCTACGTCTCCATTCGGACCGGCGCGGCTACCGACGCCAACGCCACGCCCGTGCCCAAGCCCGACGCGGACCGCGCGATGGATGCGGCGGCCTGCATCGGCTGTGGCGCCTGTGTCGCAGCCTGCCCGAACGCCTCCGCCATGCTGTTCACTGGCGCGAAGATCACCCACCTCGGCTCCGTCCCGCAGGGTCAGACCGAGCGCTACTCGCGCGTGATCGAGATGACCTCTCAGATGGATCAGGAGGGCTTCGGCTCCTGCAGCAATGCTGGCGAGTGCTCCCGCGTCTGTCCCAAGGGCATCAGCCTCGATGTCATTGCGCAGATGAACCAGGACCTGCTGCTCGCTCAGTTCAAGAACCGCCGGTAGCCCTGTTGGGCCTGCTCGCTGAAGCCGTCGCGACTCGTCGCGGCGGCTTCTTCGCTTCTGGAGGAGTCAGGCTGTCCGACGCCGTCGGGCAAGGAGCGCGACGAAGAGCGGCCAGGAGACCACCGCGAAGGGGGCTGCGGAGCAGCGGAAGGCCCCTCCGGTGAAGCTCCCAGAGCTGGGAGAGGCATCTGGGTCCAAGTCGTCGGCTGGGTCCAGATCGTCGGCGTCCGTCGGCTCGTCCTCTGGGTCGAGGTAGTCGATGATGCCATCGCTGTCGGCGTCCGTCTGCTCTTCACCATCGGGCACATCGTCGCCGTCAGCGTCGGTGTCGTGCCAGTTGTACAGACCGTCGCCGTCGACATCCCAGTCGACGTTACTCTCCTCGGTGTCGTTCCTCTCCTGGAGGGTGTCGACTTCGTCGCCGTCATCATCCTCGTCGAGTGCATCAATGATGCCGTCTTTGTCGGTGTCGATGGCTTCGAATATGTCTGTGCCGACCTCATCGTCGTCGTCGAGCGTGTCAGCGTCGGTGTCTTTATTTTTTGGATCAGTTTCCAGAAGACACTCCTCGGCGATGTCAGGCAGTGAGTCGGTGTCTTCATCTGCGGTAGAGAGGACGCTCAACTCGAACGTCTCATCGTCAGAGACATCTGCGAACGTCCAGGTGTTGACCCAGCCCTTATCTCCTCGACTTTCCGTCTCTTCAGGGTTCCAGCCGTGAGCATTGTTACCCCCGCTGTTGGAGGTGTACACCGGGAAATTCTTATCGGGTTTCTTCGTCTTCTCTACGAGCAGCGAGTCATTCCATTGGAGATATGCTGTCTCTGACACTCCCTGGAAGTACTTGTCCAGGCTGATCCCTGGATCGCTCCCTGAGGCTCCACCGACGAAGACGTGAATCGGAGCGAGCAGCTTTCGAGCAGTGCAGATGTAGTCGCCATCCTCCTGGTCGTCGAACCAATCGATCTCCCAGCTTTCTTCATCACTGCCACTCTGCCAATAGCGTGTGTAGCCTTCTCCGCCAGAGTACTGGAGGCTGCCTGGCGTCTGATAACAGCCAAGAAGTACTGTGCTGTCCTTGTTGTTGCTCAGGTCGGCCTGGAACGAGGTGTAGCCGGGGAGAAGAGAATTATCACCGCATACGGAGTCGGAGAATGATGCGTAGAAGGTAGGCTTTGACGGTGTGTATGGACTGGTTGATGCCAAGGCTGTGGGGGGCGAGAAGTAGAGCGGGAGCTCCGGCTCTGGTGGGGTACCAGCGTAGGGGATGGACCAGCTGGGGATATCAGTGCCGCCGTTCTGATTGGCCATCACCTCGAGCACTGCGTCTTTCTCAACCGACAGACCCTCCATGGAGACCCTGAACACCAACACATCCCCACTGCTGTCGTCCAGCGGCACAGGGACGTAGAACTCTGGACTGATCTCTGCAGAGTCTGAGAGAGCCTTGATCTGCCAGTGCTTGCTGTAGACCCTTCCGAGCAGCTCATCCGCTTCATCACCCTTGTAGTGCTTGACCGCGAAATCGAAGCCATTTTCTTGGTCTTCGGAAAGCTCAAGCTCCCAGATTCCAGGTTGCCCTAACTGGCCGAACACCAACACTCCGGACTCGGGGGCAGGTGAAGGCACTTGGGTTCCGCTTGGATCTGTGAGCGTCACATCGCCTGTGACGTTCAACGTGATCGTCTCCTCATCTATATCGACGATGTCGATGTAGATGACGGTCTCCTTGAGGAGGGCTGAATGAGGGGTGTCCGGATAGCCCTCAGCGGCAGCCACTTGGGCGAGCAGTAGAATCATGGTGTCACTGGAGGAGTCGTGTTTGGAGCGGTGCGGGTCTCGGCTTCGGCTGGGAGCGGCTGCTGAGGGAGCGGAGTCTCCTCGGGGACCAGGATGAGCGGCGCGCCCGGATCGTGCCCGATGCCGATCATCAGCCGCCAGGTCGGCGCACCGATGGCGCCGACGATGCCAACGCCGAGCCCACCACGGAGCAGACGTCCCTCGCGGGTCTGGTGGCTGGCGCCAACCATCACCTCTATCGGGGTCGATTCAGCCATCAGGTCTGTAGGGATGAAGCTGGTGAGCAGCTCTCCGCTCAGCGCGAGCTCTTCTCCGACGGGAAGCGAGAGCCCACCCCGGACAACGACTGCATTCTTGAGGGTCAGCGCTTCGGCCGCGTTGTCCAGTGAGGCCGACGGCTGGATGCGGTAGGCGATGTTGGTCAGCCATGCCAGCCCCTCGCCGCCGCCGCCCATGGCCAAGCCGAGGTCACCGCTGATGCCGTCGTGGCCGAGGTGGAAGATGTCTGCACCGAGTGGGACTGTGAGCACGCCGATGCCTGCGAGCGCCAGTCGGTCTCTTCGGAGAACGGCATACTTTGCAGACAGCGCGAGATCACCCGCCATGACTGAGGGGACGGCTTCGGTGTCCGAGGTGATCAGCCGAATCAGCGGCGCGGAGATGCCCAGCTGGGTCCGCCCGAGTCCCCGTCCTGCTCCAAGGTGGATGCCGATGGCATCGCCGATGAGGTCGAGCTGACTGCCATCTTCGTCGATCCAGATGAGCGGGTTGTGAGCCTGCGTGAGGTCTACACGGGCGATGAACTGATCGGGAACACGTGCGGACTCGGTCGCCAGAAGAGCGCCGGGGCCCATCGCTGGTCGGAATGAGTCTGCGTTGAACGGCTCCAGCGTATCGCTCACAGACTCCGACGCGCTCTGGGCAGCGGCGAGCTGTGCGAGCAGCACCACCATCATCGCAGCCTCCTTCTCTGCTGCGGCGACGACTTCGCACCGAGCCTGAGCGCTGACCCGTCTCGGTGCGGTGTGCTGTGCCCGGTGCGGAACCTGTCGCGGCCGAGGCTGTCCACGCGAGGCAGGGAAGGGCGTGACCCCGCAGCGGCCGCCGAAGCTCTCCTGGCCCGGGCTGTCGAGGCGCGTCTGACCAGCCGATGCGTCATCGGATCACCACCGGGAGCTGGAGGCGCCGGGGGCTGGATGGGGGGGACTCGAAGCCGAGGCGGTCGAAGGATGTCACCCGCCACCACAGCGCGGAGACGTCGACGGGCAGCAGCAGGAAGTCTGGTCGCCACTCTGGATAGGCGGTGTCCTCCTGGTGAAGAATCCGAGCGAAGTCGGGGGTGGAGGAGATCTGCACCCGGTAGCCCAGCGCGCGCTCGACCGGCGTCCAGGTGAAGTCAGGCCGGAGCAGGACCGCGTCGTTCTCTGGGCGGATGAGGAAGCCGGTGTCGAGCAGGTTGACCGGGGAAATCGGGGCCTCGCCGAGCTCAGCGCGGGTGCCTTGCTGTGCGGTCAGCGCGATCTCTACGCCCTCAGCGAACACCGACACGACAGCTTCCTCCAGGGCCTCGGTTCGCGCGGAGTCTTCCTCGATGGTGATCCGGAAGGCACCCTGGGTGCCAGAGGTGAGGCTAGAGGTGGTCTGGACAGTGACCACGCCGTTGTCTTTCTCTGAGGCGCTGACTGAGATGCTGCCCTCAGAGATGTTGAGCAGCGAGCTGCGACCCTCGGTGTTGACCGCAGAGGAGACAATGGTCACGCAAGAAGACGAGGAGAGCTGGAGGTCGTCGAAGATCTCTCCGGCAGTATCTTCCGCCAGCCGGATGGTCGCGAAGCTCTCGACGCTGGTGCAGATGGTCGTGCCGGGCTCCAGCCAGGTGCCGCAGCTCAGCGGAATTTCCTCTCCAGACGGCTGGGTGATGCGTCCAGAGCCCGTCACAGAGAGGACTTGGGCCTTCTCTCCCTGGAGCTGCTCAGTGGCTGGAAGGAGCAGGACGGTGCCGACCGAAGGCTCGGCGCCGGGGATGAGGTTGTTCAGCTCGCGGAGGGTGGGCTCGCTGATCCCGAGGCCCGCCGCGACACTGGAGATGGTCTCGCCGGAACGGATGACGTGGTGGCCGCCGGCGAAGGACTGCGACAGCAGGAGCAGGGCGAGCATCACGCACCTCCCGGCGCGACTGGAATGATCTGGCAGTTTCGCTGCTCTTCGGGGGGCTGGTTTGGATCCGGGGGCGGGGGATCGAGGTAGACGATGCGATCTGCATCGATGCCAGCTTCCTGCATTGCACGGCTGACCGCGCGGGCCCGCTCGATGGCGAGCTGTCGGTTGCGCTCCAGGCTGCCTTCTTGAGAGTAGCCGCCCTGTAGGACGAAGGACCAACTCGCGGCGTAGGTGGCGACGGTCTGGATGTCGGCCTTGGTGTCGCGGGAGAGCGCTGAGGAGTTGAGCTTGAAGAAGACCGCAGTGGGATCGGGATCTCCAGCACGGACCCAGACGGCGTGCTTCGGAACGAGCGCCGCCCGGAGCCTCTGCTGCTGTCCGCCAGAGTAGACCTCGATGGTGACGGGGCCCTCCGCTCTTGTCAGGTGGGCCACCCCAGTCTCGTCAACCTCAGCTTCTTCACCGCCGATGAGCACCCGATCGCCGGGATGAGCAAGCACGATGAGCGAGCCCTCCAGGTCTTCCTCTGGCGACCAGAACGGAACCTCGCCGTCGCTCGCTGCGCTGGCGAGAGCCGCTCCGACAGCGACCCCATCGACGGACTCGGTGGAAGCCTCGACGGACTCGGTGGCCTCGACCGGCTCAGCGGTGGCCTCGACCGCCTCAGCGGTGGCCTCGACCGGCTCGGTGCTTGATTGCGGCTCGAGCTCCGGTGAGACTGGTGGGCCTGAGCGGAGCTGCTCGATCTGTGAGAGGAGCTGGCTGGCTTCGTCGGCTGGCATCCAGTCACAGACCGGCTCTGGCATCCAGACCACCTCGACCGGCTCCTCCTCAGCCACCGGCTCTGGCTCGACCGGGCGCTCGATGTAGACGGTCTGGATGACGACGTCTGCTTCTCGGGGTGGCAGGGTGAGGCCGATAGAGATGCGTGCGCCGCTGAACCCGGTGCCGGTGTAGCTCCCCAGCTCCAGTCCCACGCGCCCGAGGAGCCTCTGCCGCAGCGGAAAGTCATAGCTGCCACCGACGGTCAGCATTGGACTGCGCATGCTGGTCTCGAGTCCACCAGAGGCGGTCAGGGACAGGGCTCCCTGGGTGCTCCAGGGCTCAGAGATGAACCACCGGGCCCCGGCTCGAACCTCGAACTGCTGAGACGACGAGGCTGAGATGCCCTCAACGAGCAGCCGGTCTGTAACCAAGATGCCCATCCTCACGTCGTGTCCTACCGCTCCGCTTCCGATAGCATCTGCCGCGCCTGCCGAGGTCTGTACCGCCGCAGAGAGGCTGGGCGGCTGGGCATACGCGGTGCCGAGCATGCTGGTTAGCACCATCAGATGGGCGGTCATCAATTCCTCTTCAGTGAGACACGCTTCAGTGAGACACGGAGTTTACTGGAAGACTCCAGAGAGGTTGAAGAGCCGACGAGGCGCTGCCCATCCTCAGAGAGCTGCAGCGCATACTCTGCGACAGCCACGTCGTCTTCGTATGCTGTGAGGGAGAGCATCCCGGCGTCGAGGCGACCACGTACTGGCGTCTGGGCACTGTTGGAGCCAAACGCAACGGTGACGGTTCCGGAGAGCTGGCTGTTGCTGCCAGAGAGGCGGATGTCGATGATGCGTCCGCTGAAGGAGCCCGACCATGCTCCTGCGACGCCTCCGTCGGAAGCGGGCTCGGGGGGAGCTTCGAGCGCTGCGACAGGCTGTGTCTCGACGACGGGCTGTGCCTCGACGACGGGCTGCGCCTCGACGACGGGCTGCGCCTCGACGACGGGCTGTGTCTCGACGACGGGCTGCGCCTCGACGACGGGCTGTTTCTCCGCGACGGGCTGTGTCTCGACGACAGGCTCCACCGGTGCTGTGGTCGCGGTGTCCTCTCCGAGCATTCCTGGCAGCGCGATGGCTCCAGCGATGAACACCCCGGCAGCCAGGATCGCTCCAGCGATCAGCGGGGTGCGCGTCGGTACTGCTGAGATGGCCTGCTCACCGGTGCTGTTGTCGGGGGTGAGGGTCGGGAAGTGCTCGTCTATGACGGGAACCGCAGTCAGGAAATGGATTGCGGCATCGGTGGCGACTCGATTGGGCGTTGTGACCGATGGAGCCTGATCGTTGAGGAGGAAGGTATCAGCGCTTGGGGCCAGGCTGGAGGTGTCCGACGTGGTGCGGCGCTCCCGAAGCGGAGAAGCATCGACTGCGAGATCGTTGAGCAGCACCAGGATCTCTTGAGCCATCTGCCGTGCATCGCCGTAGCGATCCTCTGCGTCGAGGTGAGTGGCCCGTTGCAGGACCGCCAGCAGCGGCTCGGGAATCCCAGACCACCGCGCTGAGCTCTTCGCAGCGGTGAACAGGTCGATCGGGTTCTCGTCCGTCAGCAGGTGGTAGAGGGTCGCGCCGACCGCATAGACATCCGCTGTTGCCCCGACGGAGCGTGCATCGATGCGCTGCTCGGGAGGCATGTAGGCCAGCGAGCCCATGGTGACGCCGACCCGAGTGGCTCGAGAGGCATCCTCAGTGAGCAGCGCGATGCCGAAGTCAGCCAGCAGCACCGTGCCGCTGTGGTTGAGGAGGACATTCTCTGGCTTAACGTCACGATGGACGATGCCATGGTCATGTGCGACAGCGAGGGCAGAGAGGATCTGCAGGGTAAATTGCAGCGCATCATGGGGGGGCAGGGGGCCTCGCCTCTCGAGCATCTGACCGAGGGTCCCGCCGTCCGCCAGCTCCATCACCACATAGTCTCGCTCCCCGTCCAGACCGATGTCGTAGAGGCGGAGGATGTTGGGGTGATCGAGCCGGGCCATGGCCTTGGCCTCGGCATACAGGCGCCGACGCAGGGCGCGGCGAACCTGGACAGACCCAGAGAGAACCTTCACGGCACGGGGAACATCCAGGACGGTGTCATGTACCCGGTAGACCGTCGCAGTAGCGCCTCGACCGAGGACCGCTTCGATGCGATATCGACCCCCAGAGATGTCCTGCGGTTCCATGACGACGGAATCCCCTCCACACAGCACTGACCGACAGCGCTGTGAGATTCATTGTACTGGATTTTCACGCTGGTGTGTTCGGGCACTGAGGCACGGCAACCAGCTTGACGGCTCTATATTGAGCACCGGTCTGTCAGTCGAGGCCTCGGAGCCCTCTTAGCCCAGGGAGCGCTTGCGGGCGGGCTCAGCGTCGGCATCAGGCTTCTGATGTGGGGAGAGCGCCTCGGCGAAGATTCCATGAATCTCGGCCATGTGCTCCTCCATGCTCTGTGCGCTCCACCCGCTGGTGTCGACCGCGGGGAGGACGTCGATGTCGAGCTGGCCTGGATACATGCGAAGCGACCGGCCAGGCCAGCGCTTGTGGGCGTCGTGCATGACGATCGGAACGATCGGCAGGCCCGTCGCGAGCGCGAGGTGGACGAAGCCTTTCTTGAGGGGCTGGAGGCGACCGTCGCGGCTGCGGGTGCCCTCTGGCCAGATCCAGATGCTGAGATCGTACTGGCGGACGAGGCCGGCGATCTCCTTCATCGAGGCAATCGCCTTGTCGCGGTCGGACCGGTCGATCAGGAGGTGACCGGAGAGCTTGTAGGCCCAGCCAAAGAACGGCACCCGTGCGATCTCTTTCTTGGCGATCCCACAGCCACCCAGCGGACACAGCCACATCGCGATGAAGGGATCCAGCTCCGATGAGTGATTCGTTACGTAAATCGCAGGCTTCTGTCCGCTGAGTAGCGCGCGGTTTCGGATCCGTGCGCGGGTGCCGGTGACCCGGGTCACCGCTGGGCCGACGAGCTTGCCGTAGAGGTTACCGGAGCGAATCCGAAGCCCGCGCCAGGGCAGCAGGAGCAGCACGACGAAGACGTAGGGCACCGAGACCAGGATGATGAATGAGAACCCCATTGCCCATCGGATCAGGGTGGAGATCCGCTGTAGGAAAGAGAATCGCTCTGGATCAGACATGCTCAACCTGCTGGCTCGGTGGGACCGGAGAAGCGTAGCGGAGGGAGCCCACCAGAGACAGACTTCTTCGGGACTTTGACACAACTGTGAACCACGCCTTGGGCGTGGACTGAGCGATGGGTTTACCTGCGCTTACAGCTCGTGTCGGTTGGCAATGGCCCGCGATACCGAGCTGCGGCTGGCGTACTCCAGCTCCGTGCCGACCGCGATGCCATGTGCAAGCCGAGTGACCTTCACGCCGAGCGGCTTGAGCAGCCGGGCAAGGTACAGGGCGGTGGCGTCTCCTTCGACGTCTGGATCGCATGCGATGAGCACCTCGCTGATGCACTCCGGCTGGAGGCGACGCACCAGCTCGCGAATCCGGAGCTGATCGGGGCCGATACCGGCGAGGGGAGAGATCGCGCCGTCGAGAACGTGGTAGCGCCCCGTGAACTCGCCAGTCTCTTCGATGGCGGTGATGTCCTGCGGCCGCTCGACGACGCAGACGATGGTAGAGCTGCGACGCGGACTCGCGCAGGTGTGGCAGGGATCTGTCGCGGCGATGTTGAAGCACCGACTACAGCGGCAAGCCTCGACCGGCAGCGCGGAGATCGCTGCGCCGATCTCTCGGGCGACCTCCGGATTCTGCCGCAGCAGCCAGTAAGCCAGTCGTGTAGCGGTCCGCTCACCGATTCCGGGGAACCGAGAGAGCTGTGCGATGCAGCGGCGGAGGGGATCGCTCATGGCTTCTGGTTTAGCTCTTCTTCAAGCGTGACGATCTTGAGCGCGCCGCCGAGCATCGTGCAGGCTGCTTGGACGGTGGGGTCTGCCTCGAAGACGCGCCTTAGGTCGGAGCGACGCTGCTCTCGGGCCTCTGCTTGGCGCTCGTTCCAGGTCTCAAATCCTTCTCGCTTGGGGCGGATGGAGACCTCGATCCGGATGCAGTCGGGGAAGTACGCCTCCAGCGCGCTGCGGATGCGGTCGTCGCTGCTGCGCTGGCGTGCTTGAGAGGAGGTGAACGCCGAGGGGAAGGCCAGTCGAAGTACCGGTGGAGCGACCCGAACCAGCGCGGAGTGGTCTGCCCAGACGTCGAAGGTAGTGCCGCCAGCCTTCAGCCACCGACGGAAGGCCTCGTAGCGCTCAACGTTGTTGACGTCTCCCAGAAGCGGTGGCGGAGCGGTGGCGACCTCTTCGGGCTCTGCATCGGGCTCAATCGGAGTTGGCGGGGACTCGACGACAACGACGTCATCGGGCCATTCCTGCTCCGCAGCGTCTTCACTCCAGGACGGCTCTGCGAGGGGCGGGGCTTCTGGAGAGGCGACCGCGCGGGGCTCCTTGGGCACTGGGCGGAGATCTGGCGTAGAGCGGGGAGCGACGCGAGCGGGCTGAGGGCGCGTCGCGGGCTGTGGTGCCGGACCGTTGGCGCGCGCACGGGGGGAGCCTGGGCGGCGGACAGGTTCAGACTCGTCGTCGTCCTCCCGGCTGCCAGACTGGCTGCGCCTGGGGCCGCCCTCGCGGCTGCTTCCGGTTCGAGCCTGCACCCCGCCGTGACGGAGTCGCCGCTCCATGTCCGACAGCCGGCTGATGATCTGATCGAGGGGCCGAGCGGGCCGGATGCTGACCAGGCGGGCAACCGCCATCTCCAGGACCAGCCGAGGCCGGGGAGCTCGCGAGACCTGATCGTGGACGTCGAGCATGACCTGGAAGGAGCGCACGAAGACATCAGAGGGGATGCCGTCGGCCAGCGTGCTCAGCCGCTGTCGCTCATCGTCTGGGACATCGAGGTAGCGCTTAGAAGAGGGGGAGAGGCCGACCAGCGCGGCATTGCGAAGCAGCTCGAGCATCTCGGAGGTGAATTCGGAGAGGTCGTAGCCGAAGCCGTAGACTGAGTCGATGGCCTCAAGGCATGCATCGGCGTTGCCCTTGAGCAGTCCCTCCAGCATCGAGTACAGCAGCGCGCGATCCACCAGGCCGAGGGCCTCGGTGACCTGAACGTCGGAGATCTCAACGCCAGAGAAGCTGATCACCTGATCGAGCAGGGACTGCGAGTCCCGCATCGAGCCCTCACCGGCGCGCGCAATCAGCCGCAGCCCAGCGTCTGTGATCTGGATGCCGTCGGCGGTGCAGATCTTGCGGAGGTGGCCGACCACGATGGCCATCGGAATCCGCTTGAACTCGAAGCGCTGGACCCGGGAGATGATGGTGTCTGGGATTCGCTGGGGTTCGGTGGTTGCGAACAGAAAGATCACATGCGCCGGGGGTTCCTCGAGGGTCTTCAGGAGCGCGTTGAACGCCCCCTTTGACAGCATGTGAACCTCATCAATGATGTAGACTTTCTTGCGACCCCGCACCGGGAGGTAGCGAACGCTGTCGCGCAGGTCACGGATGTCCTCGACGGAGTTGTTGCTCGCGCCATCGATCTCGATGACGTCCGGGCTGTTGCCAGCCAGAATCTCCGCGCAGCTCTCACAGGTGCCGCAGGGCTTCGCGGTCGGCCCCTCTGAGCAATTCAGAGATCGGGCGAGGGCGCGGGCGGCAGTGGTCTTTCCCACTCCACGGGGGCCGGAAAACAAGAAGGCGTGGTGGATGCGATCGAGCTTGATGGCGTTCTGAAGGGTACGCGTAACGTGCGTCTGACCAGCAATTTCTTCAAAAGTAGTCGGACGCCACTTGCGGGCGATCGCCATGTAGCTCATGAGGTCATCCAGCAGGCAGGTGGGAGGACAGACTAACGGATCCGAGCGCCTCTTGGGGAAGGGCGGACGTTTCTCGACCAGCGTGTGCTTCTCGGCAGTGGCGGATGGCTCGGGAGATATGGTGCTCGGTGAGGCTCTAAGGGGAGCCAGAGCGGAGGCATGTGGACGGTGAGCATCGCCTCCGGGCTGGGGATGGCATGGGGCGGGAGCACAAGGCATGCAGTCCCACGCGCATGCCGAGGAGTCTAGACCATCAGGTTCCTGGCTGCTCCAGCAGATGGTCTGCTGGCCCACGCGTGGTGCCGATGCCGGCTCCTGGCTGAAGGCGGCTCTCCAAACAAAAAAGCCCACCAACACTTCCGCTACCGGAGATGCTGACAGGCGACACAACAAAAGAGGAGCTGAGCTGCTGGGGATTGATGGCCGGGCGACCCAACACCCTGCGGGGATCGCTACCGTTGCTGCCTTCCGGCCCTGGCGGAGTTCACAAACCCGCAGTCATCAGGACCCGACCATCATCATCAGCTGCTCAGCTCCAATGGAACTGGCGGAGAGAGTGGGATTCGAACCCACGGTGAGTTGCCCCACACACGCGTTCCAAGCGTGCACCTTCGTCCACTCGGTCACCTCTCCTCAAGCTCAAGGTTAGCAGAAATGCAGCGGTGCGGAGAGGGTGGGATTCGAACCCACGGTAGGTTGCCCTACAGTAGATTTCGAATCTACCGCCTTCGTCCACTCGGCCACCCCTCCCTGTTTACCGCTTCTTCCTGGCGCGGAGCTGCCGAAAAAACGAGCGAAGCTCGTCAGCGCACTCTTCTGCCAAGACACCCGGTGTGACCTCAAATCGATGATTGAGGGCCGGATGAGCGGAGAGATCGCCCAGCGTTCCGAGGAACCCGCCTTTTGGATCGGTACAGCCGTATACACAGCGCTCGATCCGGGCGAGTACCATCGCTCCAGCACACATGGCACATGGTTCCAGGGTGACGTAGACCGTGCAGCCTTCAAGCCGCCAGCTCCCGATTGCTTTTGCGGCAAGCCGCATGGCAAGGAGCTCAGCGTGGCCGCATGGATCTTGGTCCAGCTCTCGGCGGTTGTGCGCGGAGGCAATGATCTTGCCTTCGTGTACAACCACGGCCCCGACAGGGACATCTCCAAGCTCTGGAGCCAGACGGGCTATTTCTAGCGCCGTCGTCATGTGTTGCTGATCGCGTTGTTGGTTCTCAGGAAGAACCATTTCTGCCTACTCAAAGAACGTCCTGGATACAGCTCCAGGCGACGCGCAAACCTATTCATCGTCTGGGGGGATGTCAACCCGTGACAGCACGGATCGCGATAAGTCGTCAGCGTGCGTGCGAAGCTGTCAGGGTGGCTGCGGTCCAGGGTGAGTCGGGTTCTCTCTGAGAGGGAGGGTTCGCGGTTGTCAATTCGATCTACCCTCGAAGAGCGCGAGGGCGAGGTCAGCGACATCGAGTCGCGACTCCTTGCCGCTGGGCGTGGCCTAAAGATGGCCGAGTCAGACCTGTGGCTGTCTCGCGAGCCGTTCTCTGGAACGATGACGGTCGATCAAGCCTGGCGAAAAGATCCTGGAACCCGCACGGTCTTTGCCCGCCATCATCTGCCCAGTTGTGATGGCTGTGCGGTCCGATTTGACGAGACCCTGGCCGAAGCTGCCGCGGCCTATGGTCTGGATCTTGAGGGACTGCTGGAAGAATTGAGCGCCCTCTTGTGATCTAAGAGGGCAGGTGCCATGCTTCTCACCCGCTCCGGAGCCCTCCATGTTGTCTCTCTTGCTCTCCTTATCGGGAGTCTCTCCCGCTTCTGCTGCTGCCGTATCGCTCGATGCTCCCGATGGGACAGCGCTGAGCGCAGACGCTGAGATCGTCACTGGCGCGACCCGTGGCGTTGTCCTGATCCACATGGACGGACGGGATCGGTCTGACTGGTCATTTATCGCCGAGCGTATCAGCCGCAGCGGACTGAGCACCATCAACATCGACCTCCGCGGGCACGGCTCCAGCGGAGGCAGCGTTGACTCGATCGCAAGCCTCCAGGATGTCCAGGCTGCGATCGGGTGGCTTCGGGAGCAGGGGGTGCCCCAGGTGAGCTGCGTCGGTGCAGAGCTTGGCGCCAACCTCTGTGCGCAGGCTGCTGCAGCTGATCCTGAGGTGGTCGGTCTCGCCATGCTCAGCCCGCGCATCGATCATGGCGGGGTCAAGTCGCTGGGCTCGGTGAAGACCTACGGCACGCGACCGTCTCTGGTGGTCGCCTCGACCGAAGATGCCGAGGGAGTGCGCTGCGCGGGCATCATCGTTGAGCGCATCGCCCCGGAGAGCGCCGCGTTCATTCAGCTGTCGGACGCGGGCATCGGCACCCGCATGCTTGCTCGAGACCCCGGCCTGGAGAACCGACTTGTTGAGTGGCTGATGGGGGCGGCGACCCTTGACTCCAAGGACCTCTCTACAGTCCGTCCAGACACAAGCACCGAGACCACCATCGAGACCACTGGAGAGATGCTCCCGGGCACCCGCTGAGCGTCATCAGGCCAGGACGAGCTGGACCAGCACGCTGACCAGGGCGAACAGCCCGGCAGCGACCACAATGATCGGCGCGGGATGTGGTGGCGCGGCGCGCTGCTCAGGTGACATGGGCTGCGGTGTCCACCAGCCTCGACGCTGTGAGCGGTGCGGAACGCCGAGCTGAACCGGAAGCTGCTCCAGCCCGCTGGGATCTGGACGCAGCAGGGCTGATGGCGGCTGTGGGGGAGGAGCCTTGAGGGGGAGCGGCGCTTCCGTGAGGCGAGCCAGCTCCTCGCCGAGCTCCTCGCGGAGGATTCGGCGAAGGGTGACTTCGATGTCTGGCTGCGGAGCGTGAGGTCGATTGGGTGGTGCTTCCTCGGTCAGCAGCCCGCGGACTGCGCGCAGCACGCTCCGAGCTGCTCGGGTAGAGGGGAAGCGTCGATTCGGCTCTGGGTCGAGCAGCCGCCGAAGCAGCTGATCAACTCGGGGGGGAACGGAGAGCACGCCATCGAGGCAGAGTCCCTGCCGGTGGTCGAGCAGGGTGTGCGGTGCCTGTCGCGACAGCAGGGCGAGCGCGGTCGCCCCCAGCGCGTACAGATCGGTCTGTGGATTGCTGTGCCCGAGCAGCAGCTCCGGGGCCATGTAGCCGAAGGTGCCGGTGAGGGTGGTTCCACCAGACACAGCGTCGGACAGGGAGTCCTGGACGGAGCCGAAGTCGATGAGCACCAGCCCACCGTCAGGGGTTCGCACGATGTTGTCGGGCTTGATGTCTCGGTGGATGACCGGCGGTGAGCGCTCATGGAGGTAGCAGAGGGTGTCGAGCAGGGACTCCAGGACATCGAGGACCTCGACGACGCTGTAGCGGCGTCTCTCCAGCTCTTCGCTCAGCGTCACGCCAGGCACGAACCGGGTGACGATACACAGCACCCGACTGCGTCCCTGAGAAGCAGTGAAGTGCTCGATATAAGCTGGTATACCTGGATTGCTGAGCTGCTTGAGGACTCGTGCCTCTCGCTCCAGCCGCTCGGCGGAGGTGCTGGGAGGACAGGGCAGCTCCTTGATGGTCACCGCCTGCCCTTCTCGGTCGGTCGCGCGCCAAGTCTGGCCGCTGGCACCGCTGCCGAGGGCGGCCTCCAGACGATAGCGCCCTGCCAGCAGCGGGCATCTTCCGCACTGCTTACAGGGCTCGGTGGTGGTCAGCTGGCCGCAGGATGCGCAGGTGAAGTTCATCACTGTGGAACCTATCCCGACACCCTGTGCCGTCAGGCACTACTCCTCGTAGTCGCCGTCCTCATCTCCCTCGTACTCTTCATCAGAGTACTCCTCTTCGTCCTCTTCGGCCTCTTCGACGGGAGTGGCGTTGCGGGAGGTGGGGAGGAGGATGTAGCCGTTCTCGAGATCGCCGAGGAAGGCACACTCGTGGGGGCCGCGCAGGGCGAGGTAGGCTGCGATGTAGGCCGAGAGGGTGGCCTCCAGGCGATCTTCAAGCTCGCCAACCCGGCTGCCATTGCTGGAGGGCAGGTCTGCGCGCAGGAGGCGGCTGAGCGCGGGGCTGGGCAGCAGCGGCGGATCTGCGTCGGAGAGCATCTCCCACATGGTCTCGCGGAACCGAGAGACGGCATCCTTGCGCGCACCGACGGGACCGGACTTCAGCCGAATGGGACGATCGACATCAAACAGCAGGACCTGGATGGCCTTGTTGCAGGTCTCGATCACGCGATCGCCTTCAGCGGACGGATCTGGATCGAAGCCCATGCGCATCATCGCCCGACCCATGGTTCGGGGGTGGCTGGCGTTGACGGTGTTGGCCTGGTACTCGTCGAGCAGGTGCCGAGAGAAGTGCTCCATCAGTGCCCGATCGCAGTGTCGGGCACCAGAGGTGTTCTCGACGATGATCGGCGCATTGACGGCGAGGACAGCCCCCTGGCGACCGCGATTGCGGGCGATCCAGGCGAGAATGTCTTCGTGAGCACGGAGAGAAGTGGTCGAGATGAGCTTGATCCCCTCTTCGGTGGCCTCAATGACAGCTCCACCGGACGGGGTGCGGGGGGCCCAGGCGAGGTTCAAGCCCAGGTATCGGGGGGAACGATTGCGGGTACGGCGTGCGGGCATCGTTGATCTACTCTGCTTTCTGTGGTTCCGGGTCGGCGTGCAGTCTAGCACGATGCAGTCGCTTCGACCGCTCAGGGGGCTTCCTGGTCCGTTATCCAGTTCGGTCAGTCATCGTCCACGATTGCGAAGTCAGGGTGAAAATCCTGCTCGATGGAAGACATAAATGACAGCTCTGGAGTGTGGTTGTCTTGCATGTTCTGGCACCACACAACTGCTGGGTGCTGCAGGAAAAATCGCCTAAGATCTGCGGGCAGATGGGCCTTGATCTGGGCAACGATCTGACTTGCCTCGTGCTGTGCCCGGTTGCCGCCGGTTGCGTAGAGGACCTCCAAGAGGAGGAAGAGGTCGCCGCTGAGTCGGGCCTCCTCGACGGCAAACTCCAGCACCTCGGCGTCTCCACCGACTGTTCCGCCGTAGTACAGAAGGGTCGCGCTCAGGCGCCGATCGCCGGTATCCTCCAGCATGTCCATGGCCTCCAGGAGTGCGTCCGGATCTGCAGTGAGCACACCGATCATCCCGAGAAAGTAGGCTCCCAGGATGGCAAAGCCGGTGCGGTCGGCCTCGGCCTCTGCGGCCTGGAAGGTCGCCAGCGCGGCGAGGCTATCTTCTTCCGCGAGCCGATAGTGGGCCACGACCTCTCGGTAGGCCAGTCTCAGGTCGGTCTGTGCGCTTGCCTGGAGCGCGATTCGGGTGCTGCTGAGGAGCTGACCGACTGTGGTGAGATCGCCCAGGGTGAGGTGAAGCGCGGCGCGCGCGATGCTGGTTCGAGCCAGCTCATAGGGCAGCTCTGCACTCCGAGCGTAGTACTCCGCCTCGCTCAGATCGTCCTGGCAGAGGTCAATGCGGCCAATTCGACGGTGCCCGACAGACAGCCGGCACAGCGCCTGAGCCATCCAGGCGGGGTCCTGATGGAGTCGGGCGTAGGCGGCTTCCTGCTCGATGTGCGCGATGGCTTCGGTCAGCTTGCCGTCCTCGGCGAGGATTGCACCGAGGCTGCCGTGTGCATGCGCGGCGTACTCTCGACGGTCTTGGTCTACGCCGAGATCAATGCAGCGGTTGAGCATCGCGATGGCTTTCTCACGTCGTGCACCGAGTCGGTGGCTGTTGGCCGCGAGCAGCAGGGCCTTGAGGGTGGTGGGGTTGTCAGAGACGCCCTCCAGTAGCGCCAGGGCCTCTTCGGCGAGCGCTGCGGCCTGCTGCTTGAAGCCTTGGTGATCGTGGACCTGTGCGGTGCTGACCAGCGCACGCGCTTGGAGTGCGGCATCGTTGAGAGACTCCGCGATGTCTCGTCCCCGAGCCAGCGCAACCATCGCCTCCTCTAATCGGCCCTTGGCCTTGAGGATTTCTCCACGGGCAAGCTCCAGTCGGGCCTGCACCTGGCGGGGCGCGGTGAGGATGTGGCTCCGGGCCCGGTCGAGCACCGAGAGCGCGCGAGTCGGCTGTCCGCGCGTAGAGAGATCCTCCCCCAGGATGACCAGCGCCTCTGAGGCGGAGTCTGGCGAGGCACCATAAGCCCGGTGCCAGGAGACCAGCTGATCCCGCCAGTCGCTGGGTGGGGTCAGGGCGATGGTGGCGGCGAGGCTTCTGTGGATGAGGCGCTGCTGCTTGGGGGTGAGTTGGTTTATCAGCAGCGAGCCGAGCGCTGGGCGTCGGAGGCTGACCCACTCCGAGCTGTCATGAAGCAGCCGGGTGATGAGCCCACGCTTGAGCAGGACGCCGAGATCTTCGCCGGAGGGATGGCTACCGGTGAGGCGGAGGACAATGTCCAGCGGCATGGTCTCGCCGGCAATGGCGATGACCTCCAGGATCCGCCGCGCGGGGCGAGACAGCTCGGAGAGGGTGTCACCGTAGAGGTAGTCAAGGGCTGCGGTCAGCTTGAGAGGAGCGCTTGGATCGAGGGCCCAGCGAAGCATTCCGTTGTCATCGATCCCGGTGCACTGGAGGTGCTCTCGCTCGACCAGCTCCCGCAGTCCCGCGACCACGATACCGGGCTGTCCATCGGAGAGTCGATGGAGCTTCTCGGAGAGACCGGCAGGTGGACTGGACGTGCCGAGCATCTCGCAGACCAGGCGAAGGGACTCGTCGGGACGAAGCGGGCGCAGGTTCACGGTGTGTCCCGGGATCCCCACCGGTTCGCTGGTGCCTGTGATGATCACCGACAGCTCGCGCCCGATCCGAATGAGCCGGGCGAGCTGAGTCAGGGTCTCCGATGGGCAGTGCTGGACGTCTTCGATGAGCAGCAGCAGCGGTCCCTCAGCGGCGAGGTCTCTCAGCGCGGTGCTGAGGGCCTCGATGGTTGTCGACACGCCCTCGATGATCCGGATCAGGTCGCGATGGAGCTGTCGGAGCGGTGACAGCGGATGTGCTCCTGCGCGACAGCGGAGCGCGATGCTCTCCATCCCATCCATGCGAGCCTGCCTCAGCGCGTGACTCGCCAGGCGACTGGTCCCTGAGCCGATCTCACCAACGAGCAGGAGTGTTCCGCCGCCGTCGAGGACGCCCTGCACACCGCCCTTTGCTGCGGAGCGCCCCAGCAGCGGGGGCGGACGGAGCTCTCGCTGGTTGTTGCTGGTCGTCAGCAGCGCCCGGGCGATGAACGCTGAGCCAGGACGATCCACAGGGTCTCGGGCCATCAGCCGTGAGATGAGATCGAGCAGCCGGAGCGGTGTCTCTGGTCGTAGATCTGAGAGGGGAGGGTGAGTGGAGTAGCGGAGCGCCTGGAGATAGCCGGCGGCATCCTTTGCCCGGTAGGGACGACGACCAGCGAGGGCTTCGTACAGCGTTATCCCGAGGCTGTAGAGATCGGCGCGGCGGTCCACTGGTGCGCCAGCGAGCTGCTCAGGCGCCATGTAGGCGTAGGTGCCCATGACATCACCCAGTGTGGTCAGCAGGGGATGGTCCGGGTCTGTCGCCAGGCCGAGATCCAGCAGCAGGATTCGCTGGTTGTCGGTGAGGAAGATGTTGGACGCCTTCACGTCTCGGTGGATGATCCCGCGCTCGTGGAGGTAGCCGAGTGACTGGAGAAGTCGATCCGCCATCGAGGAGGCAAGGGAAACCGAGAGCCGACCAGACTCTCGAAGGCGCTCGGAGAGGGTCTCTCCGCTGAGCAGCTCCAGGACCAGGAACGGACGGGGCTCCCGACAGACCGTCACGCAGCGCACGATGCCAGGGTGGTTCAGCCGAGAGAGCAGGAAGCCTTCTCGGAGAAACCGCTCTCGGTGAGACTCTGAGCGATCCGGCTCACGGAGGATCTTCAGCGCTGCCGGTGCGCCTGTGTGCCGGTGGTAGCTGCGCCACACCTCCGCCAGTCCGCCGCTGCCGATGCTCTTTTCCAGTACCCAGTCACCGAGGAGCTGCTCCATCACGTTCCTCAGCGCCCCCCTTGCTGACCGCCGCCCTGACCGCCGCCCTGACCACCGCCCATTCCGCCGCCCTGACCGCCGCCCTGACCACTGCCCTGACCGCCCATTCCGCCGCCCTGACCGCCCTGGCCGGGTCCGCCCATCCCGCCGCCTTGGCCGCCTTGGCCGGGGCCACCCTGGCCGCCTTGCTGGTTGTCGCGGAGCTCAAACAGGCCCGGTCCAGCCTCGCCCATGTCTTCGTCGAGCTGCTTCTCTGCGACCGCCACCCGAGCGGTCAGCTCGTCGAGGGCGCTCTGGAGGTCGCGCGCAGAGAGGGTGGTGGCTCGCGGATCGTAGGAGACGTTCTCGGCTGGCACAAGGCCATTGATCTTGAGGGTGGTCGTCTCCAGCTCGACCCGCCCCATGCGGTCCTCCAGGTTGGAGAGCTGCACAGACAGCTCTAAGAGTGTGGGTGCATTGGGAGCGGTGAGGGGGTCTGCTGACAGCTGAGACTCCAGCCTGAGCAGGGCATCCTGCACGCTGCCGTCTCGGTAGACGACATCTTCGGCGTAGAGCTTGTCAGAGGAGATGCCACACGCGAGAGTCATCCAGACGAGCATGCCTCAGCGTACCGCATTTCACCCGTGGCCGGATCGCGCAGTCATCCAGTCGGCCAGCGGGGTCCAGACGTACTCACGTGCACGGGTGCCGATCACGAGGTCGAGGTGACCCCAGTGGACCTTGTGGTGGAAGTCGTCGAGCAGGAGGAGGGTCTTGTCGGCGCTCTCCGAGCGATCAAATGCTGCTCGGCCGTCTCCGGGCGGGACGAGGTGATCGAAGTCGCCGAGAATAACCAGCAGCGGTACCTTTGCGGCCCGCCAGGCCTCGTCGTATTCGAACACGCCGGTGACAGCCCAGCGGCTCATCTCCTGCCAGACCGTGACGCTTGTCCAGTCGAAGCCTCGGGTGAGGCGCTCGGCGAGCAGGTCGGGCTCGATGCTGCCGGGCCACCAGCCGCTTACCGGAACGGTGTATCCGGCGACGTCGGTCAGCGAGTACAGGCTGGAGGCGAGATCGCCGCCGAGCCGGGTACGGATCTGGAGGTTTCCGAGTCCGGGGATGTCTCGGAGCTTCCAGGTGATCCGAGCGAGCAGGCGTAGGAATCGGTTGTGCTGGGCGAAGGTATAGATGGCGCCGATGCCGATCACGCCACGGGTCAGCGAGGGCTCCTCAGCAGCGGCTCCGTAGATCGCTGCGCCGCCGAGGGAGTGTCCGATCCAGAACGCCGGCTCTCCGATGGCCCGTGCGACCCGCTGGACGTCTGCGACATAGTCGGCGAACTGCTCTGCCCCGCGTCGCATGGTGTCCGCGCTGCGTCCGTGTCCGCGCAGCTCCATGTTCCAGACATCAAACCCCAGGCTGGCCAGCCAGGCGCTCGGGGAGCGCTCAGAGGTGTGCCAGGTGTAGCGGTTCTGAGCGAAGCCGTGGACGAGCAGAACCGGCGGGAGGGTCGGGCCGCCGGGCAGGTGCTTGCGCACGATGCCGATCGGCGGGGTCGACTCATCACCAGGAAGCTGGAGGACCTCCTTGTGGAGCGTCACAGACTCGCGGGCGTCTGTGAATTGCTCGACGACCTCAGAGCGGATGCATTCCAGTCCACTCACGGCGCTCAGGACCCACTCAGGGCCTTCGTCGCCGCCGCGACGTTGTCCCGGTTTCCGATGAACAGTGGGGTGCGCTGGTGCAGCTCTGTGAGGGTGAGGTCGAGGATCGGGGTGTGGCCGTCGGTGGCGGCACCGCCAGCGGCCTCGACGAGGAACGCCAGCGGGAACGCCTCATACATCAGCCGCAGCTTGCCCTCGGGGTTCTTGGTGGTCGCCGGGTAGAAGAACAGCCCACCCTTGATGAGGTTGCGGTGGAAGTCTGCGACCAGCGAGCCGATGTAGCGCGCACCGTAGCCGGCCCCCGGCGCCTTGAGGGTGGTGACGTAGTCTCGAAGCTCCTGGGACCACAGCGACCAGTAGCCCTCGTTTGTGGAGTAGGTCTTCGCGCTGGGGGCGAGCTTGATGTCGCGGTGAGACAGGAAGAACTCGCCGATGCCGGGGTCGAGGGTGAAGCCGTGCACGCCATCTCCGGTGGAGAGCACCAGGACCGTGCCAGAGCCGTAGACGATGTAGCCTGCGGCGACCATGTCTCGCCCGGGACGCAGCACGTCGGCCTCGGTCGCGAGTGTGCCCTCCTCGCTCTTGCGGCGAAAGACACCGAAGATGGTTCCGATGGTGGCGTTGACGTCGATGTTGGAGGAGCCGTCGAGGGGATCCATGCAGAAGACGTACCGGCCAGAGCGGTAGGGTGACTGGATGTAGAACGGCTCCTCGTCCTCCTCGCTCGCGACCGCGCAGCAGACCCCGGGGTGCTCCAGGGCTGCCTTGAAGGTGTTGTTGGCGTAGATGTCGAGCTTCTGAACAAACTCACCCTGCACATTGATCGTGCCGGTCCCGCCGAGCATCCCGGCCAGTCCGGCGCGGTTGACTCGGGCGGAGACCATCCGCGCGGCCAGGGAGATCTGGCGGAGAAGGGTGGAGAACTGACCGGTGGCCTCGGGGTGGGCGCGGGTGGTCTCGTAGATGAAGCGGTCGAGGGTGGTGCCCTCTTCAAACTGAGTCTTCACGGCGTCTTCTCCAGGTCTGCGCGATAGGGGGCGAGCTTGGTTCGGAACTGCTCACTCCACGGAGCCGGTCGGCGGCTGCTTGGGTCGATGCGGACGAGGACCCGGTGCCCGGTGGCGTAGTCGAGGTCTTCGTCGATGGGCAGGATCCGGAAGCCGAACGTCATCGAGGTGGTCCCGATTCGCTCGACCCACACCCGGACCCGGACCTCCTCGACGTCGTGCACCGGACGGTGGTACTCGAAGTGGTTGAGCCGCACGAGGTGGTACTGGTCGGGGTTGTGGCGGCTGCTCAGCGGCCCGCCCCAGCCCATCTTCCGCCAGAAGCTTCCGATGGTGCGCTCAATGAGGAGCAGGTACCGGGCGTTGTGGAGAATCTGGAAGGCGTCCAGGTCGTCGAAGTAGACGCTGTGGATGACCTCGTGAAATCGCATGAGACCCTCTATTGTCAGCGGTGTTGTGTGGCTACTGCACTTCCGGCGGCACGATAATCAGGCGCTCTCTGATCGCCCACTGCGCAGTCTTGTTGCTCAGCGCTCCGGTGTTGACCATGTTGCTGAGGATGCGGTCGATGGTCTGCTCGGGAGCCCCTCGTCCGGCCATCACCCGCTCATGCCACGTCCGGGGGGAGGGAAGAATGGCGGCAAGGAAGGCGGCTTCGTGGGGAGAGAGGTTCTCGGGGCGCTTGAGGAAGTAGTGATCGGAGGCGCTGCGGATGCCGTAGATACCCGGCCCGTACTCGACGATGTTGAGGTACAGCTCCAGGACGCGGCGCTTGCCGAGCGCAGACTCCAGCTCCAGGGCATACAGCAGCTCTCGGAGCTTGCGGGCGACGGTGCGCTCGCCGTCGAGGAAGAGGTTCTTGGCGAGCTGCTGGGTGATGGTCGAGCCGCCGCGCGGACGCGCCACGCCCTCGGCCAGCTCAGTCAGCGCCACGTTGATGCCCTCGATGTCGTAGCCGCCGTGGCTTGCAAACCGGGAATCCTCTGCAGCGATGACCGCATCACCGGCCAGCGTCGCCTGGGGGAGGTCGGTCCAGGAGGCGTGATCATCGCCGGTTCGTCGGATGACGAAGCCACCGTCGGGGCCGGGGGCACGCCAGGAAAAATTCCCCCGATGCATCGCGGTCGGATCCGGGAGCACACCCTCCGCTCCGAGTCCGTCGGCAGACACGACGGCACGCCACGCGGCGGGCGGGCCGGTGAGGTGGCCCGTGAGGCTCATCGTGCCGGTGACGGTCGCGCGCTTCCCCTCCGGGATGAGCCGCTCGCCAAACAGATCGAGGATCGCAGCGAGCGCGGCATCGTCGGCTGTGAGCTCGAGATCGGCCGCGTCTGGGGAGAGCGAGCCGGAGAGGCGCGCGGAGAGGGCGCCGACCTGCACGGTGCCCACGACGACGCCGTCGGTCCACTGCGCTTCGACGGTGATCGCGACGGGGGGCAGCGGTCGCGGTGCGAGCACCGGGTGAGCGATCACCGCCTGGGGAATGGACAGCCCGAGGTCGACCGGGTCGCTGCCGGAGACGGTGACGGTGGCGAGCCCAGAGAGCGGAGTCCCTTCAGGGAGGCTTCGGGACAGCTCGACAGCCCAGCCCGCTTCGGTGCGAGACAGCTGAGCGCCGGGGCCGGTCAGGTCGAGCGTGGGCAGCAGGGGGCCGGAGAGGCCCTCCGCCAGGACGGTGTCTCGCCACCGCACCGACACATCCGCTGCCGACAGCGACAGCGGCAGCGACAGCGACGGTCCGCCTCCGCTGGCGGCACCTCGGGCTGGGCGTTGGATGGTGTCGAGCTGGAGGATGGCGCTGGAGAGGTGCGCGGTCGGTCTGGGCAGCAGGGTCAGCGAGAGGGCCTCGGCAGAGAAGCCAGGCGCGGTGAGGCCCAGCCACGTCACGCTCAGCGGTCCCTGGGTCGAGTCGCTCCAGGTCAGTCCCTGTCCAGTCAGCGCCGCCGCAGCCTTCGACAGCACGACCCACCGCGCCGCCAGCAGCCCGCTGACGAGGAGCGTCAGGACCGCCAGCACCGCGACACCACGCCTCATGGAGCGGCCTCGATGCGTGGCCTCTCGTCCATGGTCTCGGAGAGCGGGTCGTCCAGGGCGTCTGCGAGTGCCTCGATGGAGCGCGAGAGGAGGGCTGCGCTGGCGTGAGCTGGATCGAGGTTCGGCGCGGTCACCTTGCGCCAGGCGCCGATCACAGCACGGGTCGGAGTGCGATCGAGGGGGCGCGCTGGAACGTAGCAGGTGTCCTCGGTCTCCAGCAGCAGCCGCGCGTCGGTGAGGTGGTCGAGGGTCATCTGGACATGTCGTGCGTCGGCACCGAGGGCATCGGTGACGCGCTCAGCGGACGAGGGACCATCGCCGTTGAGGTAGCGGCGGCAGACCGCGTGCATGCATGCCAGGGCGAAGAAGACATCCGGGTGCCGCTTCTCGGCGTGGCGATCGATGACCCACTGGCGCTGCTGCTCCGCGAGCAGGGTCCAGTGCTCGCGGACGTAGGCGACCTCGACGCCGACCAGGACGATGGTCCACAGCACGTTGAGCCACAGCAGGAAGACCGGCAGCAGCCCGAGGGAGCCGTAGATGAGCGCCATCGAGTCCTTGGTGCCGAGCAGCTCCGTGTAGGCGCCAAATCCACGCTTGGCCGCCTCGAACAGCAGCGCGCTGGTCAGCCCTCCCCACAGCGCAGCCCGCCAGGAGACCGTGACCGACGGCAGGAAGCGAATGGCTCCGATGAACGCAATCGCGGTCATCAGAGAGGGGAGGATGTAGTGGGTGACGTCCGCGATCAGCGAGGCCTGGGGGATATCGGTCAGCTGCCCGGTGACCACGAAGCCGCCAGCAATGATCAGCGGAGCGAGGGTGAGGGCGGCGTAGAAGCCGAAGAAGCGGGTGATTAGGCTCTGGCGTGGTCGGCAGTAGAAGATGTCGTTGTACGCCTTCTCCGCCTGGAAGTAGAGCTGCGCGCCGATGAGCATGATCGAGAAGACGCCGACCACGCCGAGGGTTCCCAGCGAGGTCGAGGAGAGGAAGGTGTCGATGCTGCTGCCGACGTCCTCGACCGAGGAGCTGAGCAGGACCTCGTACATCAGGTCGCGGACCTGGTTGCTCGCCAGCCCCACCGCTCCGGTCATGGCAAACGCCAGCAGCAGCATCGGAACGATCGCCACCGTCGTCCAGTACGACAGCATCGCCGCTCGGATCGGCAGCTTGTCTCGGACCGCCTGTCGCCAGACTGCGGTGCTGAACAAGACAACGACCAGCAGCGGCCGCGTCCAGCGCTGATCGAGCCGGGAGTTGATGAGGTTGTAGAGCCTGCGGAGCTGGTCCTGCATGGCTGTGGTTATAGCGCGTGCGGTGGGCTTTCTTGCTGTGCGGCCCCCAGAGGGCGCTGTCGCAACCATCCCCTCCAAGAGCGTGGATTCGGTCCTGGCTGCGGTCGGCGGTGCAGAGCGGTCTCGATCGCGCGGCCACCAGCCTGTCGATCTCGAACGGGGCTGGAGGGACTGTGCCAATCTGGCGAATCTCCGCCTTCTCTTTGCGGGTCTCGGTTAATTAAATGGCCGATCAACCATCGGGAGATGTCATGAGCGTGACCAGCGAAGTCGGGCCGCTGCGGCAGGTAATCGTTCAGCCACCGGGAGGAGCCCTGGAGCGGATGATGCCCCACCACATCCACCCCACCAGTCCCGACTATCTCTTGTTTGACGATCTCGTTCACGTCCCGCAGGCCCGCGCTGAGCATGCCCGGATGCGCGAGGTCCTCGGCTGCGTGGCAGACGTTCACCTCCTCGAAGATCTCCTCACCGAGGTCCTGGAGACGGACGCCCGTGCCGCGGTCATTGAAGACGTCGCCCAGCTCTCGAAGCTCTCCGACCGCGATGCCGTGCTGCTGGAAGGGCTGGAGTCCGCTGAGCTGGCGCAGACCTTCATCGTCGGCACCCTTGGTGGGACCGTGGAGGGCCGCGAGCTGATGCCGCCGGTCCCCAACCTCATCTTCACCCGAGACCTCGCTGCTCGCGCCGGGGATCTCCTCATTGTCGGCAATGCCCGAAAGGAAGCGCGCCGCAGGGAGTCAGCGATCACCTGGGCGGTTGCGGACCACCACCCGCTGTTCGATGGCGTCAACAAGGCAGAGATCTCGCGAGAGGTTCGCGGCGGCTCCTACCCGCTGACGGTCGAGGGGGGCGACATCCTCATCATCTCCAGCTCGCTCGCGCTCATCGGAGCCTCCGAGCGCACCACCTGGTCGATGATCGTTCACCTCGCCGACGAGCTCCTTGATGCCGGCTTCTCTCGGGTCCTCGTGGTCGAGATGCCCCGCCAGCGATCCAGCATGCACCTCGACACCGTGTTCACGATGCTCTCGTGGGACCGCTGCGTGCTCTATGGGCCGATCCTCCAGCCCGGCGGTGCAGAAGAAGTCAACGTCATGCGGCTGACCCGCAGCGGGCGCAGCACCCTGGTCGATGACCTCGACGGCGATCTGCTCGATGCGCTGTCGACGGAGGGCTACCCGCTCTCCGAGGTCCTCTGCGGCGGCGGACACCCCATCCATGCCCACCGAGAGCAGTGGACGGATGGCTCCAACTACGTCGCCCTCGCTCCGGGCATCGTGCTTGGCTATGCGCGCAACGAGCGCACCGCCGCTGCGATGGGAGAGGCGGGCTTCCGCAGCGTCGAGTCCACGGAGTTTCTGCGGATCTTCGAGCGCGACTTCCAGTCCGACGCCGACAAGCTCATCGGCAGCGGTGAGCGGTTCGCGATCCACGTCGTCGGCAGCGAGCTGTCTCGTGGGCGAGGCGGGCCGCGGTGCCTTACGATGCCCCTCTCACGGGAGGGATGATGGCGAAGCTGACACACATCGATGAGCAGGGGCGTCCCCGGATGGTCGACGTCAGCGCCAAGGCCGACACCGAGCGACTGGCGATCGCAGAGGGGCGGGTGCTGATGTCTGCTGAGGCGCTTGCTGCGATCACGCAGGGGAGGGTCAAGAAAGGGGACGTGCTCCAGATCGCGCGACTCGCCGGGATCCAGGGGGCCAAGAGAGCCTCCGAGATGATCCCGCTGTGCCACCCGCTGCCCATCGATGGTGTGGAGGTCGACGTCGAGCCGGACTCGGAGTGCAGCGTGCGCATCACCGCTCGGGTGGTCACCCGCTGGCGAACCGGTGTGGAGATGGAGGCGCTCACTGCGGTCACCGCAGCGGCCCTGACGGTCTACGACATGGTCAAGGCGATCGACCGAGGGATGCGCATTGAGGGCGTGCGACTTCTGGAGAAGCGCGGCGGCCGCTCTGGAGCTTGGCGCGCAGAGCATTAAGCGGGAAGCGCAGATTGTCGGCGATTTGATCGGGTTTTCGATCAATCTGAATTTTTAATAGAGATCAAGTTTTACACAGACAAGATTCTATCCGATACTCTTGACACGACAAGAGATATCATCTCCTGTCTCTGCTGACCTCTCCGCTGCGTTGTCCTGCCGCTGCTCCTGCTCTCTCTCTATTTGGTCTTTCACAGCACCCATGATCCAGCCTCCCCTCGGCAAGCCCTGGCTCCTCTACGCGCTCCTGGGCTCCTCTCTCGTCCTCAATCTCATGATGGTCTCCAACAAGGACGCACCGGCTCCCGCCGATGCGCCCGTCGCTGAGGCTGCGCCAGCAGCCGAGACGACAACGGCCCCATCAACTGTCGCTGCCGCTGAGGCTGTCGCTGGTCTGGATGCACCGCTCCCTGAGCCCACCGTTGATGCTGCTGAGCCAGCGACGGCATCGGGTGAGTGGCAATTCATGGAAGCCCGCGTCGAGCACTCCCTGGCGCGCACCTTCCAGAAGAACACCGGCGAGCACGCCGATGCCCTCAGCGCCGTCTATGCCCGCCTGTTCATGTGGGACATCGATCTGCGTCGCGATCTTCAGAAGGGCGACAAGGTCCGCGTTCTCTGGCGCCTCTCCGAAACCGGTGACGTTGAGATCGCTGCGGCAAAGCTCCGCTCCCGCAAGTACGGAAAGACCCTCACGGCCTACCACTGGCAGGCTCCCGGTGACGAGTACCCCTCGTTCTGGCGTGCGGATGGCATGGAGGCTGGGCTGCGTCTGAAGAACAGCCCCTTGGACTCCTACGAGCAGATCACCAGCCTCCTCAAGGATCGCCCGACCCACCGGGGCATGGACTTCAAGACGCCGGTCGGTACGGCGCTTCGCACCCCCAAGGCTGGCAACGTCACCCGGGTCAACTGGAACTGGGCTGCCAACGGAAACTGCGTCGAGGTTCAGTTCGACGACGGCACCCTGGCGAAGTTCCTGCATCTCGACGAGCTGAAGGCGACTGCTGGTGCTCGTGTCCAGCCCGGACAGGTCATCGCGCTGACTGGAAACACTGGTCGCTCTACCGCGCCGCACCTCCACTACCAGCTCGACAAGGGCTCGAAGAACATCGACCCAATCGACTACCATGGCACGGAGCGTCGTCACCTGACCAGTGAGGTCACGGAGACGTTCAAGGGCGAGGTCGAGCGGCTCAACGCGCTGATGAAATCCGACACCTGATCGGCTCCCGTCAGGGGCGCCCCACGCTGTAGAGCACGGCGCCCTCAATCCGCCCGACCTCTTCAACCTGCAGTCCGACTGCTGCTGCGGCGTCCGAGAGCGCCCCAGCCGAGGGTCGCAGGTTGTAGATCATGGGCGCTGAGGCATTGAGCACCAGGTAGTGCCCACCGACAACCTGCTCCAGCAGACCGGGAAGCGCTTCTCCACGAGCTCGGCTCGCGGCTCCCCAGCCATGAACCACCTCAATGTCCGGTGCCCGTGTCTCCAGCACACCGTACAGCTCGTAGTCGCACGCCCCCAGCCGCTCGACGTCGTGTCCGCGCAGCAGCGTGAGCAGTGCCTGCTGGCCGGACTCGGTGAAGGTAACGACGGGAACGGTGGCGAGGGCCTCGTCGGTTCGGCGGGCGTCCTGGATGCCGACGATCAGCCAGGGGAGGGCGAGGAGGAGAGCGGTCCATGTGCGGGCGATGCCACGGGGAGGGCTCACGGTGCTGGCGAGGGTGCTGATCGAGAGCCCGGCGAGGATCGCGACCATCGGTGCGGTGACCACGAGGTGATGGAGATCTCGGGCGACCAGCCAGAGCGCGGCGACTTGTAAAGGGACGAGCACGGACATGAACCGCAGCAGCGCGGCGTGCGGGGTCGGGTGTCGACTCCACCAGCCGCTCACCACCCCCGCCAGCACCACCAGCCAGCCGAGCACCCGCCATGGAGAGAGGCGTGGGATCAGCGCGCTGCCGTAGGCGGTGGGGAAGAAGGCGAGGGGATCGCCGGCCCAGTGCATGAGGTTGGCCATGCTCTCTCGGGCTGGGCTGCGCTCGCCGGACAGCGCACTGAGTACCCGCTGCCACTGGAGATCGGGAAAGTCGTGGCTGCGGATGTGCGGCTCTGCCGGCAGCATGCCGTGGTGGATGGCCGTCACCCACAGCGGCGAGGTGAGCAGGGCCACTGCGATCAGGGGGCGGTGGAGCGTGTCGTGCTGCTGCGGCGGGGTCGCGGCGCGATCCCTGCGTGTGAGCAAGGCGGCGGCGAGCAGCCCGGCGAGGGGGAGGACGAAGGTGAGCTTGGCCATGAGCCCGAGCCCGACCCCGACCCCGAGTGCGGTCAGGCTGTGTCGAGCGCCAGTCCAGCGTCGGCTCCACAGTGCCCACAGAATCAGCAGCGTTGCCGCTTGGAGCACGATCTCGGTTCCGCCGAGCGCCCGTCGATAGAACAAAAACCGCCAGTCGCTCGCCAGCATCAGCGCTGCGATCGCTGCTGCGACGTCGGTCCCGTGGAGCCGCAGGAAGCGGTGGACACAGACGATCAGCAGCCCCCCGAGCAGGACATGGAGCACCAGGACCGCATGCACCGAGCCAGTGGCAGCGAACAGCAGCCGAGCAGGCCAGTCGGGAGGCCCTCCGGTGTAGGTATTGACTGCGACAGGCAGGGCGAAGTCACCGAGCATCAGCCGCTCGATGGGGCGCACCTGGCTGGCGACCAGGGCCCCAGCGGTGTGCCCTGCGGTCGGTGGCGTTGCGCCGTCAGCCCACAGCGGCGGGCTGGTCTCGACCAGCACCGCTGGGGCCTCGTCCATCGACCACGCGATCGCAACCTCGCCGACCACCCCCAGCTGCCGCGCGGTCAAGAACGCGAGCACCCCGTACAGCAGCAGCGCGAGGACGATGGAGAGGGGGAATCGCCGGGGCAGAAGCAGAGGGACTCCTCAACAGGCTGAATAATGCGTGTCTTCTTTCCGTTAGTGCCTATACTGTCACCAGACCCTTGGAGCGCAACCGTGCCTGAAGATCGCAGCAGCCGGACTCCCTCGATCAAAGATCGCGTTCGTGGTGCCGTTCAGGACTCTTTAGACTGGCTGGGCGAGGTGATCGGTGGCCTCCTGATGCCACAGCCCGAGCTGGTGCCCATCCCGGTTCATCGTCCCGAAGACCGTCGACGATAGTCTGAAAGCAGACAGTGTCCTTGTCCTTGTCCTTGTCCTTGTCCTTGTCCTTGTCCTCAGCCGGCAGACAGTGTCCTCGCCCTCAGCCCGCAGACAGTGTCCTCGGGCTGTTAGCAAGCCGGCTTCAGGCAAATAAAAACGCCCCCTACCGGAGGCGTCAGGCCCGCATGGGACCGCATCACGATGCTCGGTGAGCATCAAGACAGGGCTACTCTTCGGTAGTGGTGTCTTCTGCAGTGGTGTCCTCAGCGGTCTCACCGGTGTCGTCCTTGTCGCCACAGCCAGTCAGTGCAACCAGGGTCATCAGAATCATCAGTGGCTTCAGTACGTTCATGGGTGTCTCCTCTATGAGTAAGTCTAAAGCGAACATTTCGCCGCAGCGAGAATGTCAGGTTGCTCTTGATGTGTCAACCCGTGCACCCTGTTTTTGGTGGGGAGTTGACAGGCGATAAGCGAAGTTGCTGCCGATCCGATGCCGCGAACCGGCTGCGGAAGGGATACGTGGGGAGTGTGTGGGAGCGTGCTCAGAAACTGACGTCCTGGAGCGGAGGAATCGCTGGCCTGCTGGCGATCCTGGCTGCTCAGTTCGTCCTCGCCGGGGTCTTTGCCTTTCAGCCTGAGGGTGCGCTGGCGATCATCCTGGGTTTTGTGGGCGTCGTGGTCATCCTCGACAAGCCGATTCTCGGCGTCGGTGTTCTGCTGATTGCCCGCCTGGTCTCTACTGGTGCGACCGTCTTCTTCCGGATCGGGCGCATGGGGATCGGCCCGATGGAGCCCACGCTTGTGGTCTGTCTCGCCGCGCTGGTCTTTCACGCTGCGCTCAGCAAGCGGGTCCTGTGGCAGAGCTGGCCATGGCGGACGCCGTACCTGATGTTTCTGGGCTGGGTGTCGCTGTCGCTGCTCTGGAGCGTCGATCCCGGCAGCGGACTGGGCGAGATCCTTCCGATGCTGCTGGTCCTGGCAAACTGCCTGGTCATCCTCGGCTTTGTGACGACCTGGGACAACTTTCGGCTGATGCTGTGGTTCTGGGTGGGTTCATGTGTCGCGATCGGGGTGCTGGCGCTGGCGAGCGACTCCCTGGGCATCTCGGTGGGAGATGTCTCCTTCCAGGCAGCCGCCGGCGGTGGGCGCGAGACCGGCCTCGGTCAGCAGCCCAACTGGTTTGCGATGAACCTGATGTTCATCATCCATACCTGCTTTGGCATGGCCCTGCTGGAGCGACGAAAATGGCTTCGCTACGCCCTGATCGCCTCGGGCTTCTTCATCTTCGTGATGATGCTGAAGTCGGGCTCGCGAGGCGGGGCCTATGCGACCCTCATCGGTGGTGTGCTCGCAGCACTGGCACACCCGCTGTTCCGCAAGTGGTTCGTTCGATTCGCCGTACTGACGGCGGTCATCTTTGCGCTTGGAATCGCCTTCAACATCGGCGATGCGGGACAGGCGCTCACACGGATCGGCTCCTCCGTCACCCTCCACAGCAACATCCGTCAGCTCAACTGGCTGGTCTGCATGGAGATGTTCAGCGACACCTTTGGCCTGGGCATCGGCGTGTCTGGCTACGAGGTGCTGCTCCCGGAGTACAACAACTACATCGCCCAGTCTCTCTATGACTACCCCCACGGGATCTTCTGGGAGGTCATCGCCCACTTTGGGATCATCGGCCTGCTGCTGGTCTGCTGGACGGTGGTGATGATCGGTCGGATGGTTCAGGAGCTGGTCGCGATGTCCAAGGGCACCGAGGCGGAGGTCTTCGCCTGGACGATGCCCGCCGCGATGCTTGGCTATGCGGCCTGGTCGTTCATGGAGTTTACGGTCAACGAGAAGCCGTTCTGGGAGTTCTTGTCGCTGTACACCGCCCTGTACCTCATCGTGAAGCGCATGAAGGAGCAGGGCGAGACGCTGCCGACGTGGTCTTCTCCGATCGCCCTGTTCGGCGGGACGGCTGACGAGGAGCCGGAGGCCGCAGATGGCGCTTGAGCTCATCGCAGAGGTTGCTGCTGCGGGTCTTGCCGCCTGGGCAGCCTGGCTGAGCGTGCCTCGTCCCCCGGCGCTGGACTGGCAGCGGCTGTTCAAGACCACGCTTTCGATGGGTCTGTATGGCGAGATCCTCGCCGAGGAGAAGGGGCGGGAAGGCTGGGAAGCGGTGGTGGCTGCGTTGGTGCCCTACCATCCTGCCGCCCGTGGTGAGCCGGGCCTCCTCCGCCAGCCCGATCCCGCTGCAATTCCTGCCCCGGCGCTGCCTGGAGAGCGTGCCCTGGTCGAGTCTCTCGTCTCCTTGCCGGGCCCGGCTGAGCGGTTCGTTCGGATGTTCTCTGACAACGAACAGACCCGCGATGCCTTGATGTCTGACCCCGACACCCTGGGAGCGGCCTTTGATCCGGTCTCAGCCATCGGGGTCGGGGCGACCTGGGAGGCCATCTCGGCGTGGGGAGAGCCGGTCCGGGCAGGGCTTCTCCGCAAGCACGCTCACCTCGTCGTTGTGGGTGTGCAGACCGATCTTGCCGCCGCGATGGCCGAGCAGAGCGGCGTCCGTGGCATCCGGCTGGAGGCGGACGGTCTCGTCAGCGCGCTGGACACGGCGATGACTGCTGCGGCAGATCGCATCGTGTTCGTTGCAGAGGGGAGCGGCATCCCGGTCATCCTCAAGGCGATGCATGCCCACCCTGGTCTGCGGGATCGGGTGCTGGCGGTGATCAGCCTCGGCGGTGATGTCTGCGCCAGCGAGGAGCAGCAGGCCTGGATGTCCGAGCACTTCACGCAGCCGGCGATGGACACCGAGCTGAACCGCTCTACGCCCTATATTGGCGTGGTTCTGGTCGATGCTGCGGCGCCGCTGTCGGCGGACTGGGAGGGGCAGCGATGGCCAGAGCCGGCACCCGATCGCACGGGGCGGACACCGATCAAGCCGATCGATCTCGGGCCGCTGCCGGAGGCCTGGATAAAAGAGCGCCCTGCCGGGCTGGCGAGGGCGCTCTGGGTGGTGCTGTCGTTCTGGCTGTGAGGGCTCAGACGGTCATGCCGTTGGCGAGGAAGTAGACCCAGCAGGCGGCCGTTGCTGCCATCACGCCCACGGCATCTGCGGTCAGTGCTGCAGCCATGGCATGTCGAGTGCGCTGGATGCCGACCGCGCCGAAGTAGACCGCGAGCACGTAGAAGGTCGTCTCGGTGGAGCCCTGGAGGGTGGAGACGAGGTAGCCGATGAAGCTGTCGGGGCCGTAGTCGTTGAGGGTCGCCATCATCACGCCGTAGGCTCCAGAGCCCGACAGCGGGCGGAGCAGCGCCATCGGCAAGACCTCTGCCGGAAGACCGACCATCATCGTCCACTCACCGACCGCGCCGACGAACAAGTCAATGGCGCCGCTTCCGCGCAGCATGCCGACCGCTGCGAGGATCGCAACGAGGAACGGGACGATCTTGATGCCGACGTCGAAGCCTTCGCGCGCGCCGGCGACGAATGCCTCGTAGACCTTCACCCCGCGCAGGGCGCCGTAGCCGATGAAGCCGGAGACGATCAGGGGCACGATCCACTTGCCGAACACGCTGCCATAGACCACGGTGACCGGCACCATCGCGACGAGGGTGCCGATGGCGAGCATCGAGACCCACAGCGGGTAGCCCGTGCCGGCGTCCTCGTCGCGCTCGTCAGAGTCAACGGTCCCCGACGGCGCAGGGGAGAACCGCTGGTAGATCTTCGCGGCAGTGATTGCAGCGGACGTGGAGAGGATGGTCGCCATCAGGGTGGTCGGGAGAATCCCGGCAGCATCGCCGCTGTTGAGTGTCTCTCGAATGGCGATGACCCCGGTGGGCAGCAGGGTGACGGAGGAAGTGTTGATGGCGAGGAACAGGCACATCGCGTTGGTGGCGGTTCCCTTCTCGGGGTTGAGCTTGTCGAGCTCCTGCATCGCCTTGATGCCAAATGGGGTCGCGGCATTTCCCAGGCCGAGTGCGTTGGCGGCCATGTTGAGGATCATGGCCGACATGGCCGGGTGATCGGGGGGCACGTCGGGAAACAGCCGCACCATGAGCGGCCGCAGCAGCTTTGCAAACACGCCCATCAGGCCCGCCTCTTCGGCGACCTTCATCAGCCCGAGAAAGAACGCCATCGCGCCGATGAGCGGCAGCACGATGCTCATCACCGCAGCCTTTGCCATGTCGAACAGGCCGTCGGAGAACGACTTGATCGGCTCTGCGCTGCGGGCTGGTAGATCCGGAACGGCGAGCGCGGCGATCTCCGCAGAGCGCGCGCTGACCTGCTGGCCGGTCATCCAGCCGGTCACCTCAGCGAGCTGTCCCTCCAGGCTGGGATCACCATCGGGACTGGCCGCAATAGACGGTCGGTCAGATGCGGCGAGGGCGGCCTGTGCGGCATCGACTGCGGAGGCTGCGACGGCAGCCGCGGCGGCGGCATTCTCGGTCGCTCCAGCGATGACCTCAGATTCTCCAGCGGAGATGGCGGCCGCCTGCTCCGCTGCGGCGCGCGCTTCGCTGGCGGCGGCGCGGGCCTCAGTGAGGCTGCTGGCCGCAGCGGCTTGGTCACCGCTCTCAGCGAGGGTGACCGCAGCGCCGGCAGCTTCTGTGGCCGTGCTGGCGGAGAGTCGAGCGACCTCTGCCGCAGACAAGGCCTCAGTGGCTTCGTCGGTCTGGGCGATGAGGGTCCACTGGACCTGTCGGAACGAGGCTACGGCGAAGGCGATGAGGATCATCGCGACAAAGATGCGGTTCATGGGGTCCCCGTGCTGGGTGCTGCCGCCCCAGTATCTCTCTTGACGAGGCAAGTGTGTGGGGATTCACACCGGTCGGTGATCTGTGGGGTTCATCAGAGCCGCCTCGAGGTGTGAGGCCGTGCCTCCTGCTCCTCACCTGAAGGGCTGGTGGGCGTCACTCCTCGCCGCGTGCGGTCCAGGTCTCCGCCAGATCCGTCATCACCGCATGCCCGGCCAGGAGCCCGATGTCCGGCAGCTGAATCTGGCTTCCGGCCACTCGAACCACCACCGCCGTCAGCCCATGCCAGCGCATCAGCGGCGTGTCATCCATGTGCACGCTCTGGATCTTGTTTCGGTCAATGATCCAGGTTCTCCTCGTGAAGTACCCCCTGCGAGAGATCACCGATCTCTCCGTGACCAGCCACCCTTGCTTCTTCCAGTCCAGCCACGCTGCCGGCACGGACAGCGGCAGCAGCAGCAGCGCCAGCCAGCCCCACGGATGCATCAGCCCGCCGATCAGCACCGCCAGGGCTGTGGCGCGGATGAGGCCGCCGATCACCGCGCGGTACAGGGCACGCGGATGGGCAGGATTGAGGGGGGTCGTCCATGGATCGACGCTGATGGCCGGAGAGACCTGCTGCACCAGCTCTCCGAGCATCTCCTGCTCGACCATCGGCACCACGCCTTCCGCGGCCCGAACGTTGCCGTCCGCCATTCCGAGGGCAGCAGTCTCGATGAGTGCAGTGCCGTAGCCCATCTGACGTCGGAGGAAGGGCTCGTCGATGCGGACGAGCTGTACCTTCCCCTGCGGAATCTCCACACGGCGCTGTGTCAGCAGTCCCTCGGCAGTCACCAGGGTCTCGCCACGGAGGGTGAGGCGAAAGCCGAAGTGGCGGAGCAGAGACTGACCACCGGAGAAGAGCCACGTCCCGGAAAACGCAAGGATGACGGCACCGAGCAGCCAGCTGACGGAGAGGTCACCGGCCACCTGCTGGGTGGTGTAGGGGTCCAGCAGGCTCAGTCCTTCCATGCCCACTGCGAACAGCAGCGCGACGGTCCCGACGCGGCGCTGCGAGAAGCCATAGGCGAGGACCTCCGGGACGCCCATGGTGAGGAGGGTCTGAGACGCTTCTTCCTCCTCGGCGGTCTCCGAGAGGCCACGTCGCTTGCGGGCCAGTCGCTCCAGGGCCTCCTTGAGCTCCTGTGCCTCGCTGGCAGACAGCGCGGAGAGCAGACCCTCGGTGGAGGCATCTCCGGCAGTCTCGATGCGCAGCTCGACAAGCCCGGTGACCTTGTGGAGTGGGTTCTGGACCAGCTCCATGTTCTGGATCCGGTATGGATCCAGCACTCGGGAGCGCCGGTTGAGCAGGCCGCTCTTGATCTCGAGCTTGCCAGCCTCGATGCGGTACCGCAGGGTCATGAAGTGGACAACGGTGCGGCTGACGGACAGCGCGAAGAAGGCGAGCACGAGGCTCAGATCCATTCCTGTGCTGCCCGGGCCACCCTGACCGCCGACGACCAGGAGCACCAGGAGCGGCCAGATGCCCTTGGCGGTGCGCCAGGTCTGTGGGAGGAGGTTGATGAACAGGCTGGAGGGGTGAAGCTGACGCCACGGACGGTCAATGCCCGCGCGCTCCTGGGTGTCCGTCTCCGGGGGCTCATCATCCGTCAGGGACAGCGAGTCGGGCGCCAAGAGGTGCTCGATGGGGTGAGCGCTCTCTTCCGTTGCCTCGTCGGTATCCAGTCCTACATCGGTGATCTCAGACCCCGTCATCTTCCGCGCTCCGCTGAGACAGCTCATCGCGCAGGCGCTCGGCCTCGTCGGCATCTAAACCGGGGATGCTGCCGTCCGCGCTGACCCCCGCGGCGGTGAACAGCTGGAGCCTGGCGAGTCCAACGGTGCGCTCCAGCGGTCCCTGCCGGGTGTCGACGTGCTGGATGCGGCTGTGGGGAATGGCCGACCATCGTCGGTACAGCACCCCGGACTGCACGAGGAGATCGTGCTCCCGAACGGCGTAGCGAAAGTGTCGGTACTGCAGCGCCGGCCAGAGGATCGCCATCGTCAGCTGCCAGAGCAGCAGCGCCCCTGCCAGGATGATGCCGACCGTGGACGACAGCGCGGTGCCCAGTCCAAACCCGATCGCTGCAGCGAAGGGGAGACCGAACAGCATCAGCCGGATCAGGCGTGACAGCCGCCAGAGGGTGACGACGCGGGGATCGAGCCGGCGATCGGGTTCAATCAAGGGTTCTCATCCCAGGAAGTGGGTGGGGATGCTGCGAGACAGCAGCCGTCAAGAAAGATACCCCGACATCGAATCCCTGCCAGGGAGGAGAAATGGATCGCATCGCACTGATCGAGGCCATCGCGCAGGGGCCGGTCTCCGGAGAGGCGCTCGCGCAGCGGTTCGGCGTGAGCCGAGCGATGGTGTGGAAGGATGTCGAGGCGCTGAGGTCAGAGGGACTCAAGATATCCTCAAAGAACGGGTATACCCTTGAGGAATCTGCTGGGTTTGGTGAGGCGACCCTCAGCTGGCGGTGTGGCCGTCCGGTGACCTTTCTCTCAGAGACGACCTCGACCAACGCCGTCGCCCGACAGCGCGCACGCCAGGGCGACCATGGCGCAGTTGTGGTCGCCGATCATCAAACCGCTGGCCGTGGCCGCCGGGGGCGCACCTGGGAGTCTCAGCCCGGCGACAACCTCCTGTTCTCCGTCGTGCTTACCCCCGATGTTCCCCCTCAGCATGCTCCGCGCTGTGTGCTCATCTGGGCCGCTGCGATGGCCGAGGTTCTGGGGGTGCGGCTGAAGTGGCCCAACGATCTCGTCGACGACAACGGCGGCAAGCTCGGCGGTATCCTTGCAGAGCTGGAGGCGGAGGGGGAGTCTGTTCGGTTCGTGATCCTTGGGGTTGGGCTGAACATCAACCAGGAGCGCTTTGATGGGCTGCCCCAGGCGACCTCGCTGCGCCGTCTCCGTGGCGCTCCGCAGGATCGTGCGGCGCTGCTCGCTGCACTGCTGTCTGCCATTGAAGGTGCAGACGTGCGCGGCGGCAGCCTCGACGGCTGGCGCAGGGTCAGCCACACCCTCGGGCGTCGGGTGCGGATCAACGGCATCGAGGGCATCGCACAGGAGGTTCGAGACGACGGCGCGCTGATCGTGGATGGCCAAGCGGTGCTGGCTGGGGATGTCGAGCTGGTCGCGACGTGAGATACTGACATCATGGGCGCTACCACCTTTCGACTCCGGGTCTGGACCCGCTACTTCTCTTCCCCTGAGCAGGTCTGGGCAGTGAAGACTGATCCCGCCTGCCTCGCCGCGGAATTCCGCCCCTGGCTCAGCTTCTCGGTTGACGACCCGGAGGGGTTGTTCTCCACAATTCGCTCCGGTGGCTCCGCAGAGACGCATGCACGGCTGCTGCCGCTGGGGATCCGGTGGCCGATCAGCCTCACGTGCTCCGCGCCCGGGGCGGAGTATGCAGACACTTCGGAGAACGTACTGTTCTCGCGCTTCGAGCACACCCACGTCTTCCAGCCCACCCCCGATGGCTGTCGCTATGTCGATGACGTGATCTTCACTCCTGCGCTGCCCGCCAATAAGCTCACCGCCATCCTCACCCGACGCCTGTTCGTTCACCGCCACCGCATCGCAGCGGGACGCCTCATGGCAGACGAGCGCACGATCGGCACCAGCGTGCTGCGGGTGCTCCTCGAAGAGGATGAAGACTTCGGAGCGATCTGATGCTCCTCACGATCAACGTCGGCAACAGCAACACCGTCGTCGGGGTGATGGACGGGACCGAGCCGCGCTGGCGGTGGCGAATCTCATCAGACACCCGGACCACCGATGAGCTGGGCATGTTGCTGCTTCAGCTGCTCTCTCACCAGGGACTCTCCGCAGGCGACATCACCGGCGTCTGTGTCTGCTGTGTGGTGCCCTCGCTGCTGTACACCGTGCAGAAGGCGGTCCGCCGCTACCTCAACCAGGAGGCCCTCACGGTCGGCTCCGGGGTGCGCACCGGGATGCGCCTGCGGGTCGACAACCCGCGCGAGATCGGAGCCGACCGCATCGTCAGCGCGGTGGCGGCCTACGATCGGTTTGGGGGGCCGCTGGTGGTCGTGGACTTCGGAACGGCCACCACCTTCGACTGCATCGATTCCTCCGGCGCGTACCTCGGCGGCGCGATCGCTCCGGGGCTGAAGATTTCCGCAGATGCCTTGTTTCAGCGCACCGCCCGTCTTCCCCGAGTCGAGCTGACCGAGCCGGCTGCCGCCATCGGCTCCAACACCGTCGCCAGCATGCAGTCCGGTCTGTTCTGGGGCTATGTCGGGCTGGTTCAGGAGCTGGCTCGGCGCTGCAAGTCGGAGCTGTCAGCGGCCGGTGCACCCCGCTGTGTTGCGACCGGTGCGATGGCCAACCTCATCGGCCCGGCCTGCTCCGAGGTCGACGAGATCGATGACCACCTCACCCTCCGTGGTCTGGTCCTCGTCTACGAGCGAAACCACCGCCGCCGATCCCCCGGACGGTCCGGTTGACCCACCCCGACGGCCTCTGTAGAGTTTTTGTGGGAGTCCGGCTCCTCTCGTGCTCCCCCAACGTCTCGGACATGGAGGGCCAGCATGGTCATGCAGCATGACTCCTTGACGTCGGCTTCCTGTCGGGAGACCATCCAGCGGCAGGTTGAGGGCAATCACCATGCCGTTCGACTCCTGGGGCGTCCACCACGTCGCTGTCCAGCGATGAGCCTGCCTCCAGCTTCCTCGTCGCCACGATCGTCGCGGCCTCGCCGTTCCATCGCGATGATGCGTAAGCTGGCAGCCAGCGAAAATTAGGAGATTTTGTGGCAGAGATTCCCTACGACCGGCTTCAGATACCCGATCACATCCAGGCAAAGTTCCGGGCCGGGCCATCCAAGGGAGAGCGCCTGGCGCTGGCCCGCGCGGTCATTCCGATGGACGATCAGGCGCTCCTCGGGGTCTGCTACCTCTTGCTCGGAGACGACACCCCAAAGATCGCATCGTCGGCCCGCAAGACCCTGCTGACCATTCCCGTCGAGCGCATCCTCGTCGCCATCGACCGCAACACTCATCCCAAGGTGTTGGAATTTTTGGTGGAGTTCCGCAAAGAGTCGGACAACCGGCTGGCAGAGGTCATCTGTCGCCACCAGGCCGCCAATGACCGCACAGTGCGCATGCTCACCCGCGGCGCGGACGCCCACCTCTGCGAGCAGATCGCCAGCAACCAGACCCGGCTGCTGCTGACCCCGGAGCTCTACACCGAGCTCGCCAACAACGCCGCCTGTCCGCTGACCGTGCTCTCCCGTGCTCACTCCTTCCTCCGGATGCAGCGCGCGCTCCCGGAGGGGGCGGCAGACCCCAACGAAAAGCCGCAGGCCGAGACCAAGCCCGAGCCAAAGCGGCTCTCCGCGAAGACGCCGATGGATCTGGAGGCTGAGATCGAGGCGGCCCTCGCAGGCAGGCAGTCTCCAGCGCTCCAGAAGCGGGCCCTGAAGATGTTCGATCTCGATCAGTACGACGATCCCCCAGCCGAGAAAGTCGACACCCTCGGGACCTTCGACTTCAACTTTCAAGAAGAAGACGATGCCTTCTCCTGGGACCTCACCACCGAGCGCGAGGACCGCACTGGCGTTGAGGAAGAGGAGCCGAGGAGCCTGGAGGCGCGCCTCAAGGACATGTCGGTCGGTCAGCTCATCAAGCTGGCGTTTAAGGGGAACAAAGAGATCCGGAGTCTCTTGCTTCGCAACACGAACAAGAGCATCGCTGCGGCGGTCATCAAGTCTGGCCGCATGACCGACGGCGAGATCGTCTCGGCAGCCGGAAACCGAAACCTCGCCGACGACGTGATTCGAGCGATCGCCAGCAACAAAGAGTTTCTCCGCAAGTACCCCGTCAAGGTCGCGCTGGTGAACAACTCCAAGACCGCGGTTCCCACTGCGCTGACCCTGCTGAAGTCACTGCACAAGAAGGATCTCAAGCAGGTCGCGCGGAACCACAATGTCTCCAGCATCATCTCCAATGCCGCCAAGAAGCTGTTCAAGCAGAAGTTCCAGAAAGGCTGACTGTGCGGAGTCTGCCCTCAGTGGGTTAAGCTTCGTTGTCGACACGCTCCGTCCCCTTATCAAGTGCCAACGCTTTAGATGAGGCACGTCGGATGATGTGCTGGGCCAGCAGACTGTTCTCTTCTTGAGGTGCGTTATCCAGAGCGGAAAAGTTCCAGGCGTGCGTGGTGAAGGTGTCCACACCGTTCGCGGCACGATCCAGGAGACACCTGACACCCGCCATCCACTTCGCGGCACGCTGACGATCACCGATCCCCGCATGCTCCGCGAGCTGGTCGGAGAGCTGAACCAGCACCTCAAGATCATCGAGCGGGTTCTGTCCGTGCGCGTCAGTCAGCGTGGGGATCAGCTCATCGTGCTCGGCACCTCTGCGTCGCTGTCGGTGGCGCTGGTTGTGCTGGAGCAGCTCTGCGAGCTCGCCGGTACAGGGCACACGCTCCACCCCGCAGACGTCGATCAGGCCGTGCGCCTGCTGTCCAACGAGCCAGACGTGCGCCTCGCGGACCTCTACAGCGACACCGTCTACGTCGGCGCACAGAAGAAGCGAATCCATCCCCGCTCCACCCGGCAGCGGGAGTACATCCAGGCGATGCGCGACAACGCGCTCGTCTTCGGGATCGGTCCGGCGGGCACCGGCAAGACCTACCTCGCGATGGCGGTGGCCCTCTCCGCGCTGTTCCGTGACGAGGTTCGTCGAATCATTCTCTGCCGCCCGGCGGTCGAGGCTGGCGAGAAGCTCGGCTACCTCCCCGGAGACCTGGTCGCCAAGGTCAACCCCTACCTTCGCCCGCTGTACGACGCCCTGTACGACCTCGTCGGACAGGATCGCTCGGTTCGGCTCATCGAGAAGAACATCATCGAGGTCGCGCCCCTGGCGTTCATGCGCGGACGCACCCTCGCAGGAGCCTACGTCATCCTCGACGAGGCCCAGAACACCACCCCTGAGCAGATGAAGATGTTCCTCACCCGGATCGGACCAGACTCTCGGGTTGTGGTCACCGGCGACACCACCCAGATCGACCTCCCCCGTGGGCGGCAGAGCGGTCTGGTTGATGCGCTTCGTATCCTCGGTGAGATGGCGGGAACCCAGGTCGTCGAGTTCGAGGCGGTCGATGTCGTTCGGCATGCCCTGGTGTCCTCGATCATCAAGGCCTACGCGCAGGATGCCATCCGGCAAGAGTCCTGGAAGGAGCAGGCGCGTGGCCCCGACGGCGAAGAATAGTCCTGGATACGAGGGAGAGACCTCGGACGAGGCGTCGCTGCTGGAGCGCATCCGCAGCCCGATCGCGCGCCGCATCATCGCCCTTCTTGTGCTCTCCATCGGCATGTCGCTGCTGGTCGTGGACTATGTCCGTGTGCCGACCTCCAGCTATGCCGTCGGAGAGGTCGCCGATCGCGACATCCGAGCGACCCAGTCGTTCAACTACACCGACTGGGAGGAGAGCCTGGAGCGCGAGCGGCGTGCCGAGGAGTCGGTGCTGCCGGTCTACGACTACGACGCCACCAGCGCCGGGCGTCTCCAGGAGCGACTGCGGCGAGCCTTCGAGGTCGCACGCAACCGCCACACCGACGCCACGCTCGCCGCACGGATGGAGGAACAGGGGGCGGTCGACGAGGCGATCCTCAACGAGATCACCCGCGACTTTCACTCCGAGCTGGAGCTTTCCCTCAGCCCGGAGGTCCTCCAGGTCATCGTCGACTCTCGCTGGTCCGAGCGCATCGGTCGCCTCGCTGGTGAGCTGATCAGCTGGGGCATGCAGGGCTACATCGTGGCCGATCAGGCGCTGCTGCCGGCTGGAAGCCCGTCGCTCTCCGTTGTGCGCATCTTCCAGGACAGCCGCGACGAGATCCGCCTGGATGACTACGACCAGATCAAGGTTCCGGCGAAGGCCCGAGAGATGATGGGCATCCACGCCATCAACCAGAACGTCGACGTTCCCAACGACATGCGGCTTGCCGCGCTCGCCATTGCCAGCACGGCCATCCGGCCCAACTTCTCCTACAACCAGCTCCTCACCGAAGAACGTCGCCGAGACAAGCGCGAGAAGACCGCCGAGGTCATCATTCAGGTCAAGCGTGGCACCGCGATCGTCCGAGAGGGGGATGTCCTCACCCGCCAAGAAGTCGAGATGCTTCGCGCCCTGCAGGACAGCCAGGGCGGCTACGGGACGTTTGGGGTCCTCCTGGCGCTGGTGGCGTTCTGTGGACTGCTGTTCGTTACCCTCTACAACTTCGGCTCCGAGTTCATCAAGAAGTTCTCCACCCGTCCCGAAGACATCGAGGCGGTCGCCTTCCTCGCGCTGCTGACGGCGCTGATCGCCCGGCTGTTTGTGGCCGCCAGTGTTCCGATGGCCAGCGTCCTCGGCCTGGGAATTGCCCCGTCATCGATGTGGTACGCCGTGCCGTTTGCCGGCGGCGCGATGCTGGTTCGGATCCTGGTGAATTCTGAGACGGCCCTGATGTGGGTGCTGGCGACCAGCGCGATGCTCGGGCTGATGATGGATCAGCAGGTCCTCCTCACCCTGTTCTTCGCCATCTCCGGGGTCACCGCTGCCTCCGGCATCGCCCACACCCGGGAGCGGGTCAACGTGCTGCGCGCTGGCGTGGTCACGGGTGCGGTCAGCGCTGGGGCAGTGCTGCTGATCCAGCTCATCCAGGTCCACCTGTCTGATTCCCCGGCGCTCGCCGACAGCGCACAGCCGATCTGGGACGTCGCCTTCGCGTTTGCGAGCGGCATCCTGTCGGCATTTCTGGTGCTCGGACTGGTCCCGATCTTCGAGCTGTTCGGCTTCGTGACGGACTTCAAGCTGCTGGAGCTTGCCAACCTCAACCACCCGCTCCTCCGCCAGCTCATGCTGCGCGCGCCGGGCACCTATCACCACTCCATGACCGTCGCCTCGCTGTCTGAGGCTGCTGCGGAGTCCATCGGTGCCCATGCCCTGCGCACCCGCGTTGCCTGCTACTTCCACGACATCGGCAAGGCGCTCCAGCCGCAGTTCTTCATCGAGAACCAGCGCGGCGGACCCAACCCCCACGACCGCCTCAAGCCCCACCAGTCCGCTCGGGTCATCATCAACCACGTCGTCGATGGTGCCGCCATCGGAGAGCAGCACAAGCTCCCCCAGTCTGTCCTCGACGCCATCCTGATGCACCACGGCACCAGCATCATCAAGTACTTCTACGTCAAGGCCCTGGAGCAGGCGGGCCCCGATGAGGTCATCGACGAGGCGGACTTCCGCTACCCCGGGGTCCGTCCCAACACCCGCGAGGCTGGAATCATCTTCCTCGCCGACCGGGTCGAGGCGGCCTGTCGGACCATCAAGGAGCCCACCGCCCACAACTTCCGGTCGATGATCCAGAAGCTGGTCAACGATGCGGTGACCGACGGTCAGCTCGAGGAGTGTCCGCTGACCCTCAAGGAGCTGTACACCATCATCGATGCCTTCACGAACACCCTGCTCGGCATTCATCACCACCGCATCGAGTACCCGCTCCTTCCCCCGACGCGTCGGCCGGCTCAGGCCGCAATGGCCTCCTCCCCGATCATCACCCTGGAGATGGCCAACCCCCTCGCGGAGGAGCGCGCCCGAGAGGTGGACTCAGAGGATGCCGCCAAGGATGCCTCGGTAGAGGCTCCTGCTGCGCCGGTCGGCGGCCTAAAGCCTCAGGGAGGCAAGCCCGATGCCGGCTGACATCGCCGAGTACGTCCAGCTCCCACACAACACCATCGCTGCGGATGCCGACCGGCTGCTGGCGCTGCTGTACCTCTCGGAGACCGAGCTCTCCATCGTGCTGTGCGACGACGCCTTCATCCAGCCCCTCAACCGCGACTTTCGCGGCAAGGACATGCCGACCGATGTGCTGTCGTTCTCCCAGCGAGAGGGCGAGGGTGCCGACTCGGACGATCCGATCCTCGGAGACGTCATCATCAGCGTGCAGACCGCCAGCCGTCAGGCCGCCCAGCGTGGCTACGGCACGGACAAGGAGCTGCGGGTGCTGCTCGTTCACGGAATCCTGCACCTCCTCGGCCACGACCACATCGAGCCGGATGATGCCCGTGAGATGCAGCTCGAGGAGCGCCGGCTGCTGGCCCTGCTCGGTGAGGATCCAGAAGTCGTCCGTCCGCTGACCGTGTTTTAAGTCGGTCAAGGGGTTACGACCCTGGCGCTTCAAACCAAGGGATGGCTGCCATGAGTCTCGACTTCTCCGAGCTGCACAAGGACCTCAACGGGCGCATTGATTCGCTCCGGGGGCATCTTTGACGTCGAGACCTTGAACCGACGGATCAGAGAGCTTGAGGAGATGTCCGCCTTTCCAGGTTTCTGGACCGACCAGAAGAAGTCCACCATCTTGATGCGTGAGAAGGCCAGCCTGGAGCGAAAGGTCAACGGCTACGAGTCTCTTCAGGAGTCCATCGAGGAGGCCGAGACCCTCTTCGAGATGGGAGAGGAAGAGGAAGACGAGGACACCCTCCGCGAGGCGCTGGAGGCTCTGGAGGCTCTAGAGCCGCTGATCCGCGCAGCGGAGATTCGCCGCCTGTTCACCAACGATGCCGACGAGCGCGACGCCATCCTGGAGATCAACTCTGGTGCGGGCGGCGTCGATGCCTGTGACTGGGCTGACATGATTCGTCGGATGTACCTGCAGTGGGCCAGCAGCAACGGCTACAAGGTCTCGATCATGGACGAGCAGTCCAATGACGACGGCGGCATCAAGAGCTGCACCCTGGAGATCAAGGGGCTGTATGCCTATGGCTATCTCCGGTCGGAGTGTGGGGTCCACCGGCTGGTCCGCATCTCGCCGTTCGATGCCTCCGCCCGCCGCCACACCGCGTTCGCCTCGGTCAATGCCACTCCAGACATCGACGACTCCATCGAGGTTGAGATCAACGACTCTGACCTGCGCATCGACACCATGCGGGCTGGCGGTGCGGGTGGTCAGCACGTCAACACCACGGACTCTGCGGTCCGCATCACCCACATCCCCACCGGGATCGTGGTGAAGTGCCAGAACGAGCGCAGCCAGCACAAGAACAAGGCTCGGGCAATGAAGGTTCTCAAGGCACGCATCTACCAGCACGAGCTGGAGAAGCGCCAGGAAGAGGTCGACGCGCTGAACGCCGACAAGAAAAAGATCGAGTGGGGCAGCCAGATTCGCAGCTATGTGCTGCAGCCCTACCGGATGGTCAAGGATCTCCGCACCGATCACCAGACCGGAAACACCGACGCGGTGCTCGGCGGCGATCTAAACGGGTTCATGGAGTCCTGGCTGGCAAAGAAAGCAGAAGGGGTGGTCTGATGCTGCTCGCTTCACTGCTGCTCGGCTGTGCGAATCCAGCCGCCACCATGTCCGGAGAGGTCTCCCTCGACGGTCTCGAATTCACGGGTTCCTTAGTCGCGGCAACCGCATTTGCTCACGCCCAGGACGGCACGCTGGGGGCGTACATCTCCTCCAGCCCAGACACCACCTGCGACGATGTCGTCCAGTACCTCACCGATCCCGGCTTCGATCCTTCGCCGATGTTCCTCGACGGGCACTGCAACCTGTTCATCAACATCACCGATGACTACGACTCTGCCGGGTTCGCCGTCGTGGATGACCTCATCTATGGGGTCTCCTCCAGCATGGGCTGTGCGATGGGGGAGGGGGAGTTCACCGCCGAGCCTCAGTCTGGCTACACCTGGGGTGGTCAGTGGTGGCAGGGGGCGCCCACCGCTTTCTCCTATGACTTCTCTGACGACGGCACTGAGTACGCGCTGAGCGTCAGCATGACCGCGCTCAATGGCTCCTTTTCTCAGGACGGCCAGCTGGAGAGCGTCTCTGCAACGGCAGACATTGACGGACTTGTGGTTGCCGAGAGCTGTCCCGAGTTGACAAGCACGTACCTGTTCGACTGATACTTGGAAATAGCCCGGTTGAGGCGGCGTACTGGCAGTGAATGTTGACCGAACTCGCGTGACTTTCCTCTCGCGCTGGTTCGTACTATTCTCCGCCTTCCTATCGAACGGGGATGCTGAATCTGATGAATGAATTTATCGCGGTCATCTCCACGTTTCCCACCATTATCTTCGCGGTGCCGGTCTTCTTGGCGTGCCTGTACTGGCTGTTCGTCATCATCGGCGCTGTCGATATTGACCTCATCGACTCGATCAGCGGCCTGGACGGGCTGCTCGATGGTGCCGGTGAGGGCGCTGCCGAGGCTGTCGGAGAAGCCGTCGGAGAAGCCGTCGCAGAGGCCGCCGCAGAGGCCGCCGCAGAGGCTGGTGTTGAGGCTGCTGCCGAGGCCGGTGCCGAGGCTGGAAGCAGCCTGCTCTTGGGCCTCCTCTCCGCGCTTCAGATCGGCCGCGTTCCGGTGACCTTCACCCTCAGCTTCTGGGTCCTCACGTCCTTCGCGATGGCCTACACCGGTGCCTGGTTTGCGCCCCGCTTCGGCGTCTCTCCGGAGTCGCTGCTGCCTGGCCTGCTGATCAGCGTGGTGGCCTTCCTTATCGGCGGCATCGTCGCCTCCATCGCGGTTCGCCCCCTCGGAGATGCCTTCGAGACCAAAGAAGCCAGCAAGCGTGTCGACTTCATCGGCCATCAGTGCACCATACGAACCGGACGAATCGACGCTCGGTTCGGACAGGCGGAGTGTGCTGATGGTGGCGCTGGCCTGCTGATCGATGTCCGATGCGACGTCCAGAACGCCCTCAAGAAGGGCGACAGCGCCCTGATTGTAAGCTTCGATGACGCTCGCGAGGCTTACATCATCGAGCCCACCGCTGGACTCTGAGCACAGCCCTCCCTCCCAGCCCTCCAACTCGCGCAACCCCAACTCCCAAGGACCCTGACACATGACGGAACTCGTTCTCGTGCTTGGAGCGATCGGACTCCTCTTTATCGTCGGTGTGCTCACCGCCGTCGCCAAGTTCTACCGAAAGGTCGACCAGGGGCAGGCGCTCATCGTCAATAAGATGCAGGCGACCGGTCCGTCCGTCACCTTCACCGGCTCGCTGGTGGTCCCGATCATCCACCGGGCTGAGGTCATGGACATCTCGGTCAAGACCATCGAGATCGACCGGCGGGGCACTGAAGGGCTGATCTGCAAGGACAACATCCGCGCAGACATCAAGGTCACCTTCTTCGTTCGCGTCAACAACCTCGCCGAGGACGTCCTCAAGGTCGCCCAGGCCATCGGCTGTGTCCGAGCTTCTGATCAGAACACCCTCGAGGATCTGTTCGTCGCCAAGTTCTCTGAGGCGCTCAAGACCGTCGGAAAGCAGATGGAGTTCGAGCAGCTCTACACCGAGCGGGACCACTTCAAGGACGGCGTGCTCCAGGTGCTCGGCACCGACCTCAACGGCTACATCCTCGATGATGCGGCCATCGACTACCTCGAGCAGACCCCGATCGGCGCCCTGGACAGCGAGAACATTCTCGACTCACAGGGTATCCGCAAGATCACCGAGATCACCGCCCAGCAGAACATCCGCACCAACGAGCTGCGACAGGACGAGCGCAAGGCGATCACCAAGCAGAACCTGGAGGCCGACGAGGCCATCCTGGAGCTGGAGCGCCGCAAGGCCGACGCCGAGGCAAAGCAGGGCCGCGAGATCGCCACCGTCAAGGCGCGCGAGTCCGCTGAGACCTCTACCGTCGAGGCCGCCGAGTTCCAGCGTTCTGAGCTGGCCCGCATCAAGGCTGAGGAGGAGATCGCCAAGGGCACCCTGAACAAAGAGCGCCAGGTCGAGGTCGCCGAGAAGGACAAGGAGCGGGTCATCGCCATCAAGACCGAGCAGGTCGAGCGGGACCGGTCGCTGGAGTCCATCTCCCGGGAGCGCGAGGTCGAGCTGCAGCGCATCGCCAAGGAGAAGGCGCTGGAGCTTGAGCGCAAGGAGATTGCCGAGGTCGTGCGTGCACGCATCGCGGTCGACAAGAACGTCGCCGAGGAGGAGGAGCGCATCAAGGATCTGCGCGTCACCGCTGAGGCCCAGCGCCACAAGTCCGTCAAGATCATCTCTGCGGAGGCCGAGGCCGAGGAGCAGCTGGTCAAGGACCTCAAGAAGGCTGAGGCTGGAGAGAAGACCGCAGAGTTCAAGGCCAAGGAGCGCCTGACCCTCGCCAACGCCGCGCTCGAAGCCGCCGACAAGGAGGCCTCCGCGAAGATCCGCATGGCCGAGGGTGTCCAGGCCGAGCAGGCCGCCTCTGGACTGGCGGAGGTGAAGGTCAAGGAGGCCAACGCTGTCGCCATCGAGAAGGAAGGGCTCGCCCAGGCGCGCGTCGAGCTGGAGAAGATGCAGTCGCAGGCCTCCGGTGAGGAGAAGCTCGGCCTGTCCCGAGCCAAGGTCAACGACGCAAACGTTGCCGTCACCGAGCGCGAGGGCATGGTCGCCGCCGCCGTGACCCGCGAGAAGATGCTGGCTGAGGCTGCCGGTGCCGAGCAGAAGGGGCTGGCCGAGGTCAAGGTCCGCGAGGCCGCCGCCGCCGCCATCGAGAAGAAGATGCTGGCCGAGGCGGCCGGTCGCACCGCGCAGGCTGCTGCCGAGGAGCGCCAGGGTGCAGCCGAGGCGAAGTCCATCGAGCTGAAGCGCCTGGCCGAGGCTGCCGGTGAGGCTGCTCAGGCTGCTGCGCTGGAGAAGAGGCTGCTGGCCGAGGCCTCCGGCGTCAAGGAGCGCCTGAGCGCAGAGGCTTCCGGCCTCGCCGAGAAGGCTGAGGCGATGAAGCTGATGGCCGGTCGTGCCTGGGAGCACGAGGAGTTCCGCATCCGCCTGGAGCACGAGCGCACCATCCAGCTGGAGAACATCGGCGCCAAGAAGGTGGTCGCAGAGGCTCAGTCCAAGGTGCTCGCGGCAGCCTTCTCCAAGGCCGACCTCAAGATCATCGGCGGCGACGGAGAGTTCTTCCAGCGCTTCACCCAGGCCGCGACGATGGGCATGTCCATCGACGGCTTCGTCGACAACTCCGAGACGACCCAGAAGCTCATGTCCGGCTACCTCAGCGGTGACCGTGAGCTGGCGGACGACGTCAAGGAGGCCCTGGCAGGCATCGGCGGGAGCTCCGGCGCGGTCCGTGACCTCTCCATCGCTGCGCTCATCAAGAAGCTGATGAGTGACGAGGGCAGCCGCGCGCAGATCCTCGCCCTGCTGGAGCAGCACAAGGCCGACGACGCCGAGTAGCTGAGCGGACGAAGTAGGCTCCTCTACACCAATTTTCTCGGCCCCCGGTGCTCCGGCGGGCCGAGCTGTTCCCGGGACAGGCATGGCTGACGACGTTGCACAGGGTGAAGGCGAAGGACTGGAGGGTGGCAGCTATGAGGTCATCCGCCGCCGGCTGGTCGAGCAGGGCACGGGCCTCTCGGATCGCGCTGATGCGCTCAATGAGAAGCGCAAGGACGCCTTCGGCAGCACTGAGCTGACCATCATCGGCACCGAGCGGGTGCGCTCCGAGAACAACTGCATCCCGGTCGACATGGCGACGGTCGGCGGCCGGCTGCTGTTTGGCTACAACGTGTTCATCGGCCTCAAGAAAGAGATCCGCGTCGAGGACGTCTTCAGCCTCCAGCGGTTCCGGGAGGTCGAGGAGGGCTTCGAGTTCGACGCCGTCAATGAGGAGGCGACCTACCTCCAGGATGAGGCGTTCGTCCGTGACTTCAACGAGCTGTACCAGTACTACGCCGAGGCCCAGCTCGCGGTCCTTCGGATCCTCGACAGCAAGCTGCTGGCGATCTTCAAGGTCGGCCCCACCGCCATCAAGGTGCTCCGCTGGGCGCTGACACCGGACGGCGAGGTCACCTACATCGACAGCCGGGGCGAGCGGGATCACGTCTACCCACCCGCCCACGACTTCACCTGGACCATCACCACCCCCGAGGATCATGTCCGTGGCCGCCACCCCCACGTCTCCATTGAGGATGTGGTGTTCGTCGAGACTGTCGGCGGCGACCTCACCGTCAAGGTCGAGGACAACACGGAGGATGGCCAGGGCATCTACCGAGAGCCGGTCAACGATCTCCACCAGTCCCTCGACGACGGCGAGATTCACTACGCCCGGGTCGGCACCCTCATTCTCCTCAAGATCCGCCCCGCCCAGGAGCTGACCTGGCGCTACCTCATCTTCGACACGCTCACGACCAACGTCGTGCGGGTCGATGCCATCGGGCAGGCCTGCGTGCAGCTGCCGGAGGACCACGGGATCATCTTCCCCGGCGGCTACTACCTCCAGACCGGCGACTACAAGATCTTCGACGACGGAGACGTCGCCGACCTGCTGTTCAAGCGCCGCGTCCTGGCGCCCAACGGCGAAGACGTCCTGTTCGTCTTCCACCGCAAGTCCGACGGGCTCTACCTGCTGTTCCCCTACAACCTCATCCGCAAGGAGGTCAGCACCCCCATCCGGTGCCACGGCTACACCCTGTTTGATGACGGCAAGCTGCTGGTCTTCCGGACCACCGACGGCGCCACCCGGGTCCACCCCATCCAGGTCTGGCTCACCCCGTTCACATCGGCAGAATTTGCCGCCAACACTCCCAATGATGGCTCCCTGCTCTCCCGTATCGGCAACGCCGACCTCGTGCGCGGCATCTCGGATGCCTACACCCTCCGCCGGCTCATTGACAACCAGGAGCCCACCCGGCGGCTGTACGAGGACCTCGTCAAGTCCGCCACCCGCATGCTCGATGCCTACTACTGGCTGGGCGAGGCGGAGCTGGGCGACCTGCGCAGCGAGATCGAGTCGATCCGGCGGACGGCTGAGCTGGTCATCGACGAGTTCGAGAAGGTCGTCGCGCTCAAGGCCCAGGCCTCCGCTGTGCTCTCCGAGGCCGGCGCCGATCAGAGCAAGCTCCTGGGCGGCCTGCGGGCGGGCGACTTCTACAAGGTCGAGCAGTTCCTCGATGCAATGACCGCGCTGCGCACGCATCGCGGACACCTCATCACCCTCAAGGAGGTCCGCTACATCGACCTGGCGAAGCTGGGCGCCTTCGAGGAGCAGATCGTCGAGCGGTTCGATGCCATCAGCCGAGCCTGCGTGGACTTCCTGCTCCGCGACGAGGCGCTCTCTCCGATCCTCGGTCGCATCAACGAGCTGCTCGCCGAGATCGAGGCGGTCGACCAGACCCACCGGTTCGAGCCGATGGAGGCCGATCTGGAGCGGCTCAGCGAGGGACTCTCCCTGCTCACAGAGGTCGTCAGCGGCCTGCAGGTCGACGATGCCTCCGCCCGCACCCAGATCCTGGAGTCCATCTCTGAGGTGTTTGCCCAGCTCAACCGGGTCCGGGCGATCTTGGTTGCTCGCCGCAAGGAGCTCGGCGCAGCTGAGGCCCGCCTGGAGTTCGGCGCGCAGTTCAAGCTGCTCGGCCAGTCCGTCTCCAGCGCCCTCTCTCTCGCTGAGTCTCCGGAAGCCTGCGATGAGAAGCTCTCTCGGCTGATGCTTCAGCTCGAAGAGCTGGAGGGGCGGTTTGGTGAGTTCGATGAATTCCTCCCCGAGCTGATCGCGCGGCGAGAGGAAGTCAACGAGGCGTTCAACACCCGCCGTCAGGCCCTGCTCGACGCCCGGCAGCGCCGCATCGGCAGCATCCTCTCCGCGGCTGATCGCATCATCGGTGGCCTGGTCCGTCGGGCGAAGTCGTTCAAGACCGAGGATGACCTCAACGCCTACTTCGCCTCCGATGCGATGGTCCTCAAGCTGCGCCAGCTCGCCGAGCAGCTTGCGACCATCGGCGACTCCGTCAAGTCCGATGAGCTCCTCAGCCGCCTGAAGTCGACCCGACAGGACGCCCTGCGCCAGCTGCGGGATGTCGCCGAGCTGTTCGAGGGCGACAACCTCATCCGCTTCGGCCGACACCTGTTCTCGGTCAACACCCAGGCCGTCGAGCTGACCATGGTCCCGCGCGGGGAGGGGATGTCCATCCACCTCACCGGCACCGACTTCTACGAGACGCTCGACGAGCCAGGCATCACCGAGGCGAAGCCGTACTGGGCGCAGGCGGTGGTCAGCGAAGACGCCACGGTCTACCGTGGGGAGTACCTCGCCGCCTGCATGATGTTCTCCGCGGAGGCCAACCGCGACGGGCTCAGCCTCGCCGCACTCACGGAGGCGGCCCTGGAAGACGGCGGGCTGCTGTCGCTGGTCCGCACCTACACCGCTGACCGCTACGACGAGGGCTACGAGCGCGGGCTCCACGATGCCGATGCCGCAGCGATCCTCGGACGCCTGCTCTCCATCCAGCGGACCGCCGGGCTCCTGCGCTTCCCGCCGACTCCCCGTGCAATTGCCGCGCTGTTCTGGGACAGCTGCTCCGACACGGAGTCCAAGGCGCGCTGGCACCGTCGGGCCCGAAGCCTCGCTCGGCTCCGTGCTGCCCTGCGTGCCAGCCCCGCCCTCACCGCGTTCTCCCGCGAGCTGGGCGGTGCGATCACCTCATGGCTGACGGAGACCGGCGTCGATGCTGCGCTCTCTCTGACCTGGGGCGCGCTGCTCGCTGAGCAGGCTGGTCAGTACCTCGCCGAGGAGCTGGCCGCTGAGCATCCCCGGTTCACCGTGTCTGCGGAGGCCGCGGAGCGGGTCAAGGCGCTGGAGGCCTGGCTGGCGACCTCTGGCCAGCGGTTCGCGCTCGACGAGGACCTGCGTGCCCTGGCCGACCGACCTGCCGAGCGCATCGGCCTCGCGGTGGCCTGGATGGAGGCGTTCTGTGCGCAGCACGGAGAGACCCCAGCAGCCCTGGAGGCTGCCGCCCGGATGCTCTGCGATCGCGGCCTGGACTGGGAGGAGAGCCACGCCCTGACCTCCGGCCAGATCGAGGGCCTGCTCGGGCAGCACCCCCGCATCCGGAGTCGCAAGCTCGACATCCGTCTCGATGAGTTCCTCGGTCGGCTGACCGACTACATCGAGCGGCGGGTGCCCGGCTACCTCGCCTGGCGCACCACCCGCCACGAGGTGCTGGAGTCCCGGCGCAGCCGCCTGCGCCTCGAGGAGTTCAAGCCCCGGGTGATGTCCGCGTTTGTCCGCAACAAGCTCATCAACGAGGTCTACCTCCACCTCATCGGCGACAACCTCGCAAAGCAGATGGGTGCTGCCGGGGCCAACAAGCGCACCGACCTCATGGGCCTGCTGCTGCTCATCTCTCCTCCTGGCTACGGAAAGACGACCCTGATGGAGTACGTCGCCAGCCGCCTGGGGCTGGTGTTCATGAAGGTCAACGGTCCGGCGCTCGGCCACGAGGTCCACAGCCTCGATCCCTCCGAGGCCCCCAACGCCACTGCCCGCCAGGAGGTCGAGAAGATCAACCTCGCCCTGGAGATGGGCAACAACGTGATGCTGTACCTCGACGACATCCAGCACACCCACTCCGAGCTGCTCCAGAAATTCATCAGCCTCTGCGATGGGCAGCGCAAGATCGAGGGCGTCTGGAAGGGCAAGACCCGCACCTATGACCTTCGCGGCAAGAAGTTCTGTGTGGTCATGGCTGGAAACCCGTACACCGAGTCTGGCGACCGCTTCCAGATCCCCGACATGCTCTCCAACCGGGCAGACACCTACAACCTCGGCGACGTCCTCTCCGGCAAGGGCGACCTGTTCGCGCTCTCCTACATCGAGAACACGCTGACCTCCAACCCCACCCTCGCCCCGCTCTCCAGCCGCAGCCAGGAAGACACCTACAAGCTCATCGCGATGGCTCAGGGCCAGCCGATCGCCAGCTCCGACCTCTCCCACGGCTACTCCGCCGTCGAGATCGGGGAGATCACCACCATCTTCAAGCACCTCTTCAAGGTCCAGGAGACCCTGCTTGCGGTCAACCTGGAGTACATCCGCTCCGCCTCCATGGACGACGCCTTTCGGACTGAGCCGCGCTTCCAGCTCCAGGGCTCCTACCGGAACATGAACAAGGTCGCCGAGAAGATCGTGCCGGCGATGAACGAGTCCGAGCTGGAGCGCCTCATCGTCGATCACTATGCCGGCGAGGCCCAGACCCTGACCACCGGTGCCGAGGCGAACCTGCTCAAATTCAACGAGCTGCGCGGCACCCTGACCACCCAGCAGGCCGAGCGGTGGGCGCTGATCAAGTCGGAGTTTGGTCGTCAGAAGCTGATGGGCGGCTCCGATGATGATCCGGTCGCGCGGGTCACCGGAACCCTGTCGGGGCTCTCAGACCAGCTCAAGGCAATCGGAGCGGGCATCTCTGGGGTCTCCTCGACGCGTCAGGCGGAGCAGCGCGCCCAGCTCGCGGCCCTCTCTGAGATTCAGGCTGCCCTCTCCGCCCGCGCCACGGATCAGGCGGTCGCAGCCCTCGCGGAGGAAGTGGCCGGAGTGAGGGGGGCCCTCGAGGCTGGTGCTGCCGGGGACCTCGCGCCCCAGGTTGCCAAGATCGGCTCATGGCTTGGGCACATCAACACCGCGCTCAAGGCCGACGCGGCAGCCGAGCCGCTCTCCAGCATTGCCGGTCAACTTGCTGCGATCCAGGGTGCCCTCGATGGAACCACCGCCGGGATGCGCCAGCTTCGCATCCTCGACTGGCTGGCTCCTCGGCTGGATACCGTGCAGACCCCGGCGGACGTGGCCCGGGTGCGTCGGGCGGTGCTGGCGGATGCGGTCGGTGCGCTTCGTGGGGAAGAGGCTCCAGCGGTCGATCCGCAGGACACCGCGCTGGCTGCGGCGCTTCCGGTGATTCATGAGCTCGTGCTGTCTCTCGCCGGGCTGGTCCGATCCAAGCTGCCGGCCGAGCAACAGGCCGCATTCATGGACGCGCTGAAGGCACAGGTTGCTGGCGCGGTGACGTCGCTGGCCGACGAGTAGCCCCTGGAGGACACCAGGACAGCAGGCGGCTGTGCGTAGAGCATCGGGGGGTCGATGATGACGGCTGCGCAACGCTGGTTTTTATCGGTGCCTAGGCACAGCCCCTCTGCTCCCCATGGAGCTTCCCGAGATGCCCCTGCCGACGGGTGGGCGGAGGCTTGAACTCGGCTGAAAAGTTCGGTACGCTGGAGCGCTTCCAACAGAACCGAGAGGGTCCCCAATGAGTGATGTCGTCCGCTGTGGTCTGATCCAGTGCAGCAACCCGATCAATGATGAGAGCCGTCCCGTCGCTGAGATCGTGGAGGCCATGGTCGAGAAGCACATCCCCCTCATCCGTCAGGCGGGCGAGGCCGGTGTGCAGATCCTCTGCCTCCAGGAAATCTTCAACGGTCCCTACTTCTGCCCCAGCCAGGACGCGCGCTGGTATGCCGCTGCAGAGTCGGTCCCCGGTCCGACCACGGATCGCATCGCCAAGATCTGCGCAGAGTACGAGATGGCGGTGGTGGTTCCGGTCTACGAGAAGGCCATGCGCGGGGTGTACTACAACACCTGCGCGGTCTATGACGCAGACGGAACCTACCTCGGCAAGTACCGCAAGCAGCACATTCCCCAGGTCGCAGGCTTCTGGGAGAAGTTCTTCTTCCGCCCGGGCGACGGCGGCTACCCGGTCTTCAAGACCCGCTACGCCACCATCGGGGTCTACATCTGCTACGACCGCCACTTCCCTGAGGGCGCACGCTGTCTGGGCCTCAACGGCGCAGAGATCGTGTTCAACCCGTCGGCAACTGTCGCGGGCCTCTCGCAGTACCTCTGGAAGCTGGAGCAGCCCGCGCATGCGGTCGCCAACGGCTACTACGTCGGCGCGATCAACCGGGTCGGCACCGAGGGCCCCTGGAACATCGGCAAGTTCTACGGCTCCAGCTACTTCGCCAACCCCCGCGGCCAGTTCGTCGCAGAGGGCAGCGAGGACAACGACGAGGTCGTGGTCGCTGATCTCGATCTCTCCATGATCGATGAGGTCCGCAACACCTGGCAGTTCTACCGGGACCGGCGCCCGGATGCCTACGACGAGATCCACAACAAGTAGGGGGTGGGCATGTCTGCGACTCTGATTCGTGGCGGCACTGTCGTCACCGCGGAGGGTGAATTCCGCTCCGACGTTCTCTGTGTTGGCGAGACCATCGCCGCCGTGGGGCCGAACCTGGAGATTCCGGCGGGTGCGAAGGTGCTGGATGCTGGCGGGGCCTATGTCCTGCCTGGCGGCATCGATCCGCACACGCACATGGAGCTGCCCTTCATGGGCACGGTCGCCAGCGAGGACTTCTTCTCTGGCACCTCCGCTGCGGCAGCCGGTGGCACCACCACCTGCATCGACTTCGTCATTCCCGCGCCCCAGGAGTCGATCCTGGATGCCTACCACAAGTGGCGGGGATGGGCAGAGAAGGCAGCATGTGACTACTCTCTGCACGTTGCGATCACCTGGTGGGATGACTCGGTCCGTCAGGACATGGTCACCCTCGCCGAGGAGCACGGGGTCAACAGCTTCAAGCACTTCATGGCCTACAAGAACGCCATCATGTGCGACGACGAGACCCTCGTAAACAGCTTCAAGACCGCGCGTGATCTTGGTGCACTCTGCACCATCCACGCTGAGAACGGCGAGCTGGTCTACGTGCTGCAGAAGGAGATCTTCGAGAAGGGGATCACCGGACCGGAGGGCCACCCGCTGTCTCGTCCGCCTGAGGTCGAGGGCGAGGCTGCCAACCGCGCCATCCGCATCGCTGAGGTTCTCGGGGTGCCCGTCTACCTCGTGCACACCTCCTGCATCGATGCCCTCGAAGCGGTCACCCGGGCGCGCCTGGAGGGCCAGCAGGTCTTCGCCGAGGTCCTCGCCCAGCACCTCGTCATCGACGACTCGGTCTACCGCAACACGGACTGGGACGCCGCATCCCACTACGTCATGTCGCCGCCGTTTCGCTCCAAGGAGCACCAGGCTGCGCTGTGGAAGGGACTCCAGGCAGGCATGATCCAGACCACCGCGACGGATCACTGCTGCTTCTGCACGCCCCAGAAGCGCGCAGGGATCGATGACTTCCGGCTCATCCCCAACGGCACTGGTGGTGTTGAGGATCGCATGAGCGTTCTCTGGCACCACGGCGTGCGCACCGGCAAGCTCTCCCCGAGCCAGTTTGTCGCGGCCACCTCGTCCAACTGCGCGAAGATCTTCAACATCTTCCCGAAGAAGGGCGCGATCATGCCCGGCGCGGACGCCGACATCGTCATCTGGGATCCGGACGCCACCCGGACCATCTCTGTGAAGACCCATCACCAGAACATCGACTTCAACATCTACGAGGGCATGGAGGTGACCGGCAACGCCGCCACCACGCTCTCGCGGGGAATGGTGGTCTGGGAGAACGGCGAGCTGAAGACGGTGCGGGGGCGTGGGCAGTACATCAACCGTCCCTGCAACGCGCCCTACTGGGCTGCCCAGAACCGCCGCAACGCCCTGGCTGAGCCCACCGCGGTCGACCGGAGCTGAGTCCTCCGGCTCTGTCTACAGGGCCGGAATGACTGACTCAATCCCTGTTCGGACCGCTCGGACAGGGATTCACTGTACGACACACTGTAAGAGGTCTGCATGTCTGGAATCCCCGGCTCTGCCCCAACGAATCCCGATCCGTCACTGATCAATGATGACATCCGACCCACCACCGCGTCTGAGCGGCACTGGTCGGTGATGAACATGGCGAGTCTGTGGGTGGGCATGGTCGTCTGTGTGCCGACCTACACCCTTGCTGGTGGCCTGATCGACCAGGGGATGAACTGGTCGCAGGCGGTGCTGACCATCATGCTCGGCAACCTCATCGTCCTCATCCCGATGATCCTCAACGGCCACGCCGGAACCAAGTACGGTGTGCCGTTTCCGGTGCTCGCGCGCGCCAGCTTCGGCATCAACGGTGCCCACATTCCCTCGCTGCTGCGCGCGCTGGTCGCCTGCGGCTGGTTCGGCATCCAGACCTGGTTTGGGGGCTTCGCCATCTACCAGCTCCTCAACGTCCTCACCGGCGATGCCCTGGTCGGCGCAGACCTCACGATGCTGGGCATCAACGGCGGGGAGTTTGGCTGCTTCCTGCTGTTCTGGGTGCTCCAGGTCGGGGTGATCTACAAGGGCGTGGAGTCGATTCGACTGCTGGAGACCTTCGCTGCGCCCTTCCTCATCGCCATCGGCCTCGCACTGCTGGGCTGGGCATACGTCAGCGCTGGCGGCTTCGGTCCGATGCTGGAGACCCCGAGCGCGTTTGCGGAGGGCGGCGAGAAGGAGGGACAGTTCCTCTCGGTGTTCTTCCCCAGCCTCACCGCGATGGTCGGCTTCTGGGCCACCCTGTCGCTGAACATTCCCGACTTCACCCGGTACGCGAAGTCCCAGCGCGATCAGATCTTGGGACAGGCCATCGGACTGCCGACCACCATGACCCTCTTTGCGTTCATCGGGGTCGCGGTCACCAGCGCCACCACCGTCATCTTTGCCGATCCGGTCACCGGTGCGCTCGCCGATCCCATCTGGGATCCGACCGTGCTGGCCGGTGAGATCGGCGGCGGATTGACCGTTGTCCTCTCGCTGTTTGCCCTCGCCGTCGCCACCCTGTCCACCAACATCGCGGCCAACGTCGTCAGCCCGGCCAACGCGATGATCAACGTCGCCCCGCAGAAGGTCAGCTTCCAGCTTGGCGGCTACATCACCGCTGGCATCGGTGTCGCGATCTTCCCCTGGAAGCTCATCGAGACCACCGGCGGCTACATCTTCACCTGGCTCATCGGCTACTCCGCCTTGCTCGGTCCGATCGGCGGCATCCTCATCGCGGACTACTTCATCCTCCGTCGCACGGAGTTCAGCGTCGATGGGCTGTACCAGAAGAATGGTCCCTACCGCTACATGAGAGGCTTCAATCCAGCGGCGCTGATCGCGCTGGTGGCGGCAGTCCTGCCCAACATTCCCGGCTTCCTCTTTGCTGCCGGACTTCTGGAGAGCGTACCCGCGCTGTTCACCACCCTCTACACCTACGCCTGGTTTGTCGGCTTCGTGCTCGCAGCCGTCATCTACCTGGCACTCATGATGATCACGGGCGGCGCCCGCCGCACGGAGGCAACCTGATGCTCCCTCACTTTGACGCCAGCTCCTATGAGCTGACCGGGTACGTCCCGGCCCGCAATTACATCAACGGCCAGTGGTGCGACCCCACCGGTGAGCAGGTCGAGCCGGTCATCAATCCCCGGCACGGCAAGGCCATCACCGAGGTTCGCTACGCTGCACCTGCCGACATCGATGCCGCCGTTGCTGCTGCAAAGGCTGCGCTTCCGGCGTGGCAGGCCCTGCCGATTCGCGAGCGCGCGCAGATCATGTACCGTGCGCGCGAGCTGATGATGCGGGATCTCGACGAGCTCTCGTGGCTGGTCAGCCACGAGAACGGCAAGCTGTTTGGAGAGGCCAAGGCTGAGGTCCTCAAGGGGATCGAGTGCGTGGAATTCGGCTGCTCGCTGCCCAACCTCGCCGCGAGTCAGCGTCTCGAGGTCAGCCGAGGCGTGCAGTGCGAGGTCGTCTACTCTCCGCTGGGTGTGGTCGCTGGGATCACGCCGTTCAACTTTCCGTTCATGGTCCCCCTCTGGATGCTGCCCCAGGCCCTGGTCGGCGGAAATGCCTTCATCCTCAAGCCCTCCGAGCAGGTGCCGCTCTCGGCCCTCAAGCTCGCCGAGATCTTCACTGAGGCGGGCCTGCCCGACGGCATCCTCAACCTCGTCCAGGGCGGCAAGGAGGCCGTCGAGGCGCTCTGCGATCACCCCGAGATCGATGCCCTGGCGTTCGTCGGCTCCACCCGGGTGGCGAAGCTGGTCTACGGTCGGGCCTGCGCGACCGGCAAGCGTGCCCTGTGCCTGGGCGGTGCCAAGAACCACCTCATCGTCGTGCCCGATGCCGACATCGACGTGGCTGCAGCCAACATCATGGCCAGCTTCACCGGCTGTGCCGGACAGCGCTGCATGGCCGCCTCGGTGCTGGTCGCCGTCGGCGAGGTCGATCACATCATCGACGAGGTCGCCCGGCTCTCCAGCGAGATGGCCGTCGGCGAGACCCTCGGTCCGATCACCACGGCAGCCTCTGAGGCGCGAATTCGCGGCTACATCGACGACGCGGAGCAGCGCGGCGCGACGGTCCTGGTGGATGGTCGGGAGCAGCGCGCAGACGAGGGCGGCTACTGGGTCGGTGCCACCCTGCTCGACAACGTCAGCGCCGACATGCCGGCCGGCTGCGAGGAGATCTTCGGACCGGTGCTCTCGATCATCCGCGTGGACACCCTCGAGGAAGCCATCGCCCTGGAGAACGCCAACCCCTACGGCAACGCCTCGGCGGTCTACACCACCAACGGCGCGGTCGCCCGTGAGGTCATGGGCCGCGTGGATGCGGGGATGTGCGGCGTCAACGTCGGCGTGCCGGTTCCCCGAGAGCCGTTTGGCTTTGGCGGCTGGAACGACTCAAAGTTTGGCCATGGAAACATCACCGGCTGGGACGGCTTCCGGTTCTGGACCCGCCCCCGAAAGATCACCACCAAGTGGGCGCTGCAGTCTGACGCCAACTGGATGTCGTAGGAGATCCTCTTGAATACGCAGGAAATGATCGATCTGTGCCTGAAGCACACCCTCTACTCGTGGTCGGCGACGGGCAAGGTCTCCCCGATGCCGATCGAGCGGGCGGAGGGGGTGTACCTCTACGGCCCTGACGGCCAGAAGTGGCTGGACTTCAACAGCCAGCTGATGAGCGTCAACATCGGCCACAGCCACCCGAAGGTCGTCAAGGCGATCCAGGAGCAGGCGGCGAGCCTCATCTACGCCTTTCCCGGCTCAGCCACCAAGGTCCGCGCCCAGCTCGGCAAGAAGCTCGCCGAGCTGCTGCCCGGTGACATCAACACCTTCTTCTTCGTCAACGGCGGCGCAGAGGCCAACGAGAACGCGATCAAGGCTGCCCGGATGTACACCGGTCGGTTCAAGATCCTCAGCCGCTACCGCAGCTATCATGGCGCCACCAACGCCTGCATGCAGCTCACCGGCGACCCCCGTCGGCTGGCGAACGAGCCGGGCTCGCCGGGCTTTGTGCATGTGATGGATCCGTGGCCGTACCACTACAGCTTCGGGACCACCGAGGAAGAGATCACCGCCAACAACCTTCGGTACCTCGAAGAAGTCATCATGTACGAGGGGCCGGAGACCATCGCGGCGATGTTCATCGAGACGGTCACCGGGACCAACGGCATCCTGCCGCCGCCGAGGGGCTACCTCAAGGGGCTGCGGGCGCTGCTGGACAAGTACGGCATCCTGCTGGTCTGCGACGAGGTCATGGCTGGCTGGGGACGGACGGGCAAGCTGTTCGCCTTCGAGCACGCCGACATCTTGCCGGACATCGTGACCATGGCGAAGGGGCTGACGTCCTCATACATCCCGCTGGGTGCGATGGGGCTGCGGGATGAGATCGCCGACCACTTCCGGAAGAACGTCTTCTGGGGCGGGCTGACCTACAATTCCCACCCGCTGTGCCTCGGCACCGCCTTGGCGGCCATTGATGTGCTGATCGGGGAGGGGATGGTCGAGAACGCCGCGAGGCTGGCACCGGTTCAGCGGTCGGAGATGGATCGCCTCAAGGCCAAGCACCCCAGCGTCCGCGAGGGCCGCTGTATTGGTCTGTTCGGCATGATCGACGTGCAGAAGAATACGAACGGAGATCGCATCGCTGGATACAACGAGACGCACCCGGCGATGGGGAGATTCTCGAAGTATCTGACTGACAACGGAGTGTTTACATTCATCCGGTGGGGCAGCTTTATGTGCAACCCGCCGCTGTGCATCACCGAGGAGCAGCTCCTTGAGGGGTATGCCGTGATCGACAAGGCGCTGGAGATCACAGACGCGGCAATGGAGTAGGCCTTCCCTGCAGCCTCCGCCGCCTCGTGAGGAGGCTGGCGGGGGCGCAGCGGGTGCTGGAGCTACTCGTTGCTCACCAGCGCAGCCGTCTCTTCCTTCACGTCGCCCTTGCCCCAGGCGTTGTCTCGGCTTGCACGACGCGCCGCCTGCGCGGCCTTCTTCGCCGTCTGCAGCTCCACGAGGTGGTGGTGGGTGGTGAGGTAGGGGAGGCTCTTGCCGATCAGCTCGTCGAGGGTCTCGAAGCCGTGCTGCTCCATGAACGCCAGCGTTCCCTCGATCAGCTCGGTGACCATGCCGAAGCCCTGGAGCATCGGTCCGGTGCAGGACTGGACCGTACGCGCGCCGAGGAGCATGTGCTCGATGGCGTCGGTCGAGGAGGTGACGCCGCCGATACCAGAGATGGTGATGCCTGGTGAGGCCTGGGCGATCTCAGCGACCATGCGCAGGGCGATCGGCTTGACGGCGAGGTAGCTGTAGCCGCCGAAGGTGGAGTATCCCTGGACGGTCGGCTGGGGACGCAGGGTCTTGAGGTTGACCCCGATGCAGGCCAGGATCGTGTTGATCGCGCTGACGCCAGAGGCACCGCCGGACATCGCCGCCATCGCGGGGACGGTGATGTTGGTGATGTTTGGGGTCATCTTCGCCCAGATGGGGGTGTCGCCGACGGCCTCGCGGACCCAGCCCGTGACCTCCTCGACCTGCGCCGGATCCTGGCCCATGGCCGCGCCCATGCCCGACTCGGGATGGCCGTGGGGGCAGGAGAAGTTCAGCTCCAAGGCATCGCAGCCGGCATCCACGCTGCGGCGGGCGACCTCCTGCCAGCGGTCCTTGTGGAAGGACTCCATGATCGAGCCGATGAGGACGCGGTCGGGCCAGGTGTCCTTGACCTTCTTGAAGTCATCCTCCCAGTCCTCAAAGGTCCGGTCGCTGATCAGCTCGATGTTCTGGAAGCCAACGTTGTCTCTGCTCTTCGAGCGGAGCTTTCCGTAGCGGGGCTGGACGTTTACCACTGTCGTGTCGGACAGGGCGGTGGTCTTGGCGACCACTCCGCCCCAGCCGGCTGCGAACGCCTTGTTCATGATCGTGGCGTTGGTAGAGGGGGGACCGCTGCCGATGACGAACGGGTTGGGAAACGTCAGACCATTGACGACGACTTCAAGGGTAGGCATGGGTACTCCTGGAATACGGTGGATCGGTCGACGATATCACAACCATATCAAAGCCTGGTTGATTTCCAGCCTTTGCAGTGTGTAGTTGGGTGCATGGTCTCTGCTGAGCGGGGGGCACTGGGGGCATGCTGTGGCGATGACTTCCCGGCACACAGTGATACCCTCCTGGTGAGGTGTTGTTAGAGCACCCGGGCTTGGGGGCTGTGTTGTTGTCGCTCTTTCTCCTGTTCGCTGCGGTGACACCCAGTGCACTGGCGGAAGATGTCCGACGCCTCTCTGTGGAGCTGTCTGCCGGCATCACCCCAGACATGGGCGGACTCGGCACCTCGATCACCCAGTCCGGACGCCTGGCGCTGGGGGCGGAGAGCATGGCGCAGCTGTTCTCCACTGACCACCTGCTGATGAGCGACCAGCAGAACGAGACGATCTGGCGCAACTCCAGCCAGACCGACTCCGTGTTTCGCCTCATGTCGGAGGCTCCAGCCAGCTCTGGGGCGCTGCTGGGGGGGGAGCTTGGGGGGCGGCTTCGCTGGGAGGTTCCACACACGCTGCCGCTGTTCGTTCAGGTCGGCGTGTATGCCAGCACGAGGCTGACGGGGGGGCAGCAGGAGCGCTCCTTTGGGGATCTGGCGACCCAGAGCGCCCAGCTCTCCGCCATTCTTGCTGCCAGCGGACAGTCTGCTGCGGACTATGAGAACGGACACCTCGCCACCCGCTACAGCGCGTCCTGGCTGGAGGTTCCGCTCAGCGTTGGCATCAAGAGCCCCGACATCCGACCGCACGCGTTTGTGTATGGCTCGCTGGGGCTGTCGCTGATGCGGGGCGGGCATGTCCTCTTCATTGATGCCGATGCGCGCTACACCAACGTCCTCGCCAGTCAGCTCGACACCGACGCCCTCACCGTCACCAACCATGCTCCCGGTGCCGTCTCGGAGCAGGTTGCGTTTCAGACGCTCGGGCTCGGGCTGAACTACGGGCTCGGGCTCCAGGTCGGGACCGGGCCGCACACCGCGCTGTTCTGTGAGACCAACCGCTCCGAGGTGGCCCGAACGGTCACCGGGACGGGCCTGACCCCCGCCGGCCAGCAGCTCATCTCTGCCATGACCGATCCCGAGCGTGCCGCGGCGGATCCCATCTGGTCCGGCACCATCGCGCAGGCCATCGCGCTGAACGGGGCCAGCATGCGCCTCGGCGTTCGCCACTACTTTCGCTGACCGTCACTGACTGGAGAGGCCATGCTGTTGCTGCTCGCGTGCTCCGCGCCGTTCGTCCCTCAGACCCTCTCCGGGGCGGGCTACGAGGAGGTGGTGCTCGACACGCTCGCGGCGGGGGTCGACCCCGACGAGGTCCTGGGTGCGACGGTGGCTGGGCTGCCGGCCTACGACCTCCGCACCACGGGCGGCGGGCGGCTGGCGATGACCCTTCAAGGGGGCACTGCAGGGCTGCACGACGTCGACGTACAGACCCCGACCGGTACGGTAACGGTCGGTGCGATTGAGTACCGTCCGCCTGCAGACCCGGTCTTTGAGCGCACCGTCGCCATCGGCGCGAGCATCACCATGGGCTTCCAGGATGCTGCCTCCGGGGCCCGTGCCCAGCTCGCCAGCCCACCTGCCCTCCTCGCCCAGACTGTGGGGGCCTGGATGCCGCTGCCTCTCCTCCGAGACGACCTCTGGCAGTCGGTCCAGCTGTCGGACATGGGGGAGGCTCCGGGCTGCGAGATTCCTGCACTGGGTGGGCTGGTCCTGGGGAGCATCGTCGACGCGCTGGCGGCGATGATCGACCCGGAGACTGGAGCTTATGACTTCCGAAGTGCGCGCAAGACCCCGGATGTCGTTCCCCACAACGTCGCGATTGGTGGCTACCTGCTGAGCACGGTCTTGGAGGGGGCGGCGGCCAATGACCCGGTCTACTCCATCCTCACCTACCTCACGCTTCAGAACGACAGCGTCCGCCTCGGGGACGACACCGGACCCACCCCGCTGGAGCGACTGGAGGCGCTGGAGCCGACGCTGATCATCTCGACCGATCTCTACGGGAACGACATCCTCAGTGCTGCAACCTCCTCGACGGGGATCGACTGGAGTCAGGTCACGCCGCCCGACGAGATCCACGCAGACCTCGCGGTCGTCGTCGAGCGCCTCTCCGCGACCGGTGCGGAGGTGTTTCTCGGGAACCTCCCCCGCCTCGACCGGCTCCCCAATGCGATCCAGAAGCAGCACGACCCCGACGAGATGGCGGCGCTGCTGGAGGTCTTGGATGTGTACAACGCGGCGCTGGATGAAGAGGCTGCGCGGTGGTCCAATGTGCATGTGGTTGATCAGTACCAGTACGTCGAAGACCACCTCGACGGCTTTGAGACGGATGACTTCTCGCTGACCTTGGGGCCGCTGGGCGGTCTGATTTCCTATGACGGGGTTCACTTCAGCGACACCGGCAATGCGCTCGTTGCAGAGCTGTTCCTTGAGAACATCGAGACAGAGCTGGGCCTGACGCTGCCGGAGGTGGACATGGTCAACACCCTGCTGGGCGATCCCCACTCTCCGCTGGTGCTGGATGTCTATGGTCGCAGCGACAGCGACTGTGAGTGAGCCTCAGGCCACGCTGCCCTGACGAATACACCGCAAAAGCTCCGCCGCCATCTCCCGCTCGGCGTCGATGTCCTGTGCCTCAATCACAGCCCGGTCTCCGGACAGCCGGCCAGCCCTCAGGCTCGTCCCGATGGCATCGAGTCCGGCCCGACTCACGCCCAGCAGTCCGCCAGTGCTCATGGTCAGTCCGGGCAGCACCAAGACCCAGCCCGCCAGGGTCACCCCTGGCTTTGCGCTCCGAGCCAGTCCGACATCGATGAGGTCGAAGCCCTGCCCCCGCAGCCCGTCCACCACCGACACCCCGACCCCTGCGATCACCGCGCGCACGTTCATCAGCCGGAAGCGAGCCTGCTCAGAGGCGGCCAGGATGAGGGCGTCCGGCGCGTCGGGAGCGACCCGGAGACGCCGACGGTGGGACTGTAGGAGCCCCTGGCGGATCGCCTGATCGAACACCGCTCCGCGCCACGCCTTGGGCACCGTGCCGTCCGCAGCGACTGGCAGGTTGAGGTCCGCCACGACCCTCTGGAGTGCGGGGGACAGCGCGGAGAGTGCCGCGATGGTGCGGTGGAGCCGAGTGAGGGCTTCGCGGTACTGGTGATAGTTCGTGAGGCGGGAATTCATCTCGGAGGAGATAGCATGTCCACAAGGAGAAGCGGTCATGCCTGGCGTTCATCATCACCACCACATCGTCCGGTTCGGAGAGTGCGATCCGGCGGGTGTGGTCTACTTTCCTGTCTTCTTCGACTGGTTTCACCAGGCGATGGAGAGCTGGTTCGATGCCGCGCTGGGCACGCCCTACGCTGAGGTCCTCCAGACGCTCGGCTTCCCAGCGGTGCACACCGAGGCGGACTTCCGCCGCCCTTGTCGCATCGGAGAGACGCTGCGCATCGCGCTGTCGGTGGGGGCGCTGAGCCGAAAGAGCATTCGCCTGGAGTATCGGGTGCTCGGTCCAGATGACACGGTTCGGGCCACCGGCGCGACGGTCTGTGCGGTGATCTCACCCCAGCCCGGTGAGGGCTTCCGCTTCAAGGCGGTGTCCCTGCCCGAGGCCCTCCAGGCCGCCATTCAGACCTTCATGGAGCAAGACAATGACTGAGGCTGCACATGTCGTGACCGAGCCGGACGCAGACATCGCGGGGCTGCTGTGGCTGCGGCTGAACCGGCCCGACGCGCGCAATGCCTACAGCATGGAGATGGTCGACGGGCTCGTCTCTGCCTTGACCGCGGCGACCCTGGACGACGCGGTGCGTGCGGTGATCCTCACGGGGGCGGGCAGTGCGTTCTCGGCGGGAGGGGATCTCAAGCTGATGCAGCAGCACAGCGGGATGTTTGCTGGTGCACCTGCTGAGGTTCGGACCCGCTACATCGAGGGGATTCATCGGATCCCCAGACGCATCGCCCGGTTCGACAAGCCCCTCATTGCCGCGGTCAATGGACCGGCCATCGGCGCAGGGCTTGATCTTGCCTGCATGTGCGACATCCGCATCGCGGCGCGGTCCGCAAAGTTTGGCTCGACGTTTGTTCGGGTTGGGCTCATCCCTGGCGACGGTGGTGCCTACTTTCTCACCCGCACCGTTGGCTTCCCAAAGGCGCTTGAGCTGGTGATGAGCGGCCGGGTGCTGGACACGGAGGAGGCCCTGCGCATCGGGCTGGTCACCGCTGTCGTGGAGGATGATCTCCTGGAGGCCGCCGCGCGCAAGCAGGCGGAGCGTCTCCTCCGTGCCTCTCCCATCGCGGTACGCCTGGCCAAGCGGCTGTGCTACCGCTCCTATGAAGCATCCCTGGAGGTCTCCCTGGAGCTGGCGGCCAGCTATCAGGGCATGGCCCAGAACACCGCCGATCACGACGAGGCGGTGGCGGCGATGCTGGAGAAGCGGCGGCCGATTTATCGAGGAGAGTGATCTTTCTTGGAACCGGCTGGTCAGTTCGCTGTCTATATCGGGTGTCTGAGGATTTGAATCGGTGCTCCTGCCGGTGTCCAGAGACGTACCCTCAGACGAGCCATCCCAGTGGAGATACCCCTCATGAAGCGAACCATCGTGCTTGCCGCTACCCTCCTCTCTCTCTCTGCACCGGCCTTCGCCCAGAGCGACGAGGTTGCTGAGCAGGAGATTGTCTACCAGGATGTCACCGAGCACATCTTCGACGGCACCAACGTCGATGGAGCCATCGTGGTCCCAGAGCTGGTTCTTCGCCAGGAGCGTCAGCCGATGAAGATCGGAAGCTTCATCAACCTCCGCATGGACTTCAACACTGAGATGTCGAGCTCTACCAATGAGATCCGCTGAGCAGGGCGCATCCTGTTGAGGGGAGTGTGGGGCTGTGCGGTCGTCCAGCGACCTCTGGCACCACGATGCCCGTAGACGAGAACCACATTCCGCCAGCGCCGAGGGAGTCCTTCGGTACCGATTGGCTCAGGTCGGTCCGGTTGCCGCACGGGCTGTGAGCGAGCCGGTGCAATCGACGGGGAGCACCGGCTGGCTGGGCAGCATCAGCGGGTGAGCTTGCTTCCGGCGAGCACCATGTCGACCATGGACGCGAACTGCTCTTCAGTGTTCTTGATCACGGCAGCATTGGCGGAGTACGTGACGGCGCCGCTTCGGGTGTTGGCGAGTCCGCTCTCCAGGGAGAGGGTTCCGTCCTGAACGGAGCGCGCGGCATCCGAGATGCGAACGACGTCCGTGATGCCGACTGCGCTGGAGGAGATTCCCTCGCCATCGACAGACTGCGTGGTGGTGGTCAGGACTTCCTCTGCGCCGTCCTGCATCTCTGCGCTGGCCAGCTCCAGTCCGTACAGGGCTGAATCCAGTGGAGAGCTGCTGCCGATTTCTGAGATGGAATCCATTGTGTGCTCTCCCCGAGGTACTGGGGCGAAGATACCCTGTCTGCCGAGACGCACCAAGTGCTTCTGCTTTCTGGGATGCCGCGATGAGTGGCGAGCGGGGCGGCAGACGCCTGCGGGGCGGGTCTGTCTCAGAGGGGGGCTGCGTGAGGAATGCGGCGATCCTGCTGCGGCATTCCGGCTGACCAGCGCCCACCACCAGCGGCACCATTGAGCAGCATTCGATGCCGTCGATTGTGACCTTCATCCGCGAACACTGCATCCTCGCCGGCGTCAGCGTGTGCGGCCTCAGACCTGCTGCTGCGCGTGCTCTCGGGGGTCGCTGCGTCGATCACGGGTCCGATACGCTGTGGCATTGCCTGAACATCGCATCGCTGCCGAGGCGACCCGGCGCTCGAAGGGGAACGGTCAACCGCCGGAGGCGGCGGCAATACTCCCGGCTATCCGCCCGCTGTTCGGTTATGGCCCGCGCTCTGTAATGGGTGACTGCTGTGTATACCTTCGATCCTGACCGCATCGCCAAGCTCGCCGCGCTCCGCGAGGCGGGCATTGAGCCATTCCCTCACAACCTCCACATCGCCAACACCATCGCCGAAGTTCGTGAGCTCATGGGTGAGCGAGACAACGAGGCGCTGAGTGCTGACGAGACCGTCGTGACCATCGCCGGACGGCTGATGTTCAAGAACGAGATGGGAAAAGCTGGATTCGCTCGGATTCAGGACCGCTCCGGCAAGATTCAGGTCTTTGTGAAGAAGAACATCCTCGGTGAGGACACGTTCGCTGCCTGGAAGAAGCTCGACCTCGGCGATCACATTCACGTCTCTGGTCGCCTGATGCGGACCCGCACTGGCGAGCCCACCGTTCGCGCGGAGACCCTGGTGCTCTCTGCGAAGTGCATCTCCTCGCTGCCAGACAAGCACAATGGCTTCACCAACCCAGAGCTGCGCAGCCGTCAGCGGTATGTCGATCTCTTCATCAACGAAGAGACGCGAGAGACCTTTCGGCGGCGCTCTGCGGTGGTCCGCTACATCCGGGACTTCTTCGAGCGCCGGGACTTCATGGAGGTCGAGACCCCCATGCTGCAGACCATCCCTGGTGGGGCCTCTGCGCGTCCGTTCATTACCCACCACAACGCGCTCGACATCGAGATGTACCTGCGCATTGCGCCGGAGCTTTACCTCAAGCGTCTGGTGGTCGGTGGCTTCGAGCGGGTCTTCGAGATCAACCGAAACTTCCGCAATGAAGGCATCTCGACGAAGCACAACCCCGAATTTACGATGCTGGAGTTCTACTGGGCCTATGCCAACTGGCATGACCTGATGGACCTCACTGAGGAGATGTGCAGCGGCCTGGCGGAGGCGGTCTGCGGCAGCACGGAGGTTCCGTACGGCGACGTGGTCCTCGACTTTGGACGTCCCTGGCGTCGGCTCCCGATGGCGACGGCCATCTCGGAAGCCACCGGGCTGTCGGCGGAGGCGGTTCGAGATCCCGTGCAGCTGCGCGCCCACTGGCTGGCTGCGCACCCCAGCGATGCCACCGACCCGCGTCTGCCCACCACCATGGGCAAGTGGTTCGAGCTGTTCTTTGATGAGTACGTCGAGGCGAGTCTCGTCCAGCCGACCTTCATCACCCACTTCCCCACCGAGATCTCTCCGCTGTCCCGTCGCAACGACGACGACCCGGAGATCGTCGATCGCTTCGAGCTGTTCATCGCCGGTCGCGAGATCGCCAATGGCTTCAACGAGCTCAACGATCCCGTCGATCAGGCTGCCCGGTTTCAGGCTCAGGTCGAGGCACGAGACTCTGGCGACGACGAGGCGATGTTCTTCGACGATGACTACATCACGGCGCTCAGCTACGGGATGCCACCGACCGCTGGCGAGGGAATAGGAATTGATCGTCTGGTGATGTTGCTGGCCAACCAGAGCTCCATCCGAGACGTCATCCTCTTCCCGACGCTTCGACCCAGCTCGAAGAGCTAAACCACCCACTATGCGCTTTGCCCTTCTTGTTGCCCTGTCCCACCTCCGGTCTCGCCAGAGCGAGTCTGGTGTATCGGTGATCACGCTGATCGCCATCGCTGGGGTGACGGTGGGGGTGACGGCGATGATCATGGTGCTGGCTGTGATGGAGGGCTTTGAGCTGGATCTTCGAGACAAGATCCTCGGCAGCAATGCCCACCTCGTCGTCCTCAACTACACCGGAAACTTCTCGGACTACACCTCCGCAGTCGAGGCCATCGAGGGCGTCGAGGGCATCACCGCTGCGGCCCCGTTTGTCTACTCTGAGGCGATGATTCGCTCCAGCCACGGCAGCACTGGGGTCGTGCTCAAGGGCATCGACCCGCTCCGCAGCGGTGGGGTCACCGATGTCGTGGACAACATCAAGCTCGGTGCTGATGGCCCGCTGACCACTGTTGAGGAGCGAGAAGCTGTGCTCGCCACCCTCTCCGATCCGCCGCGAGGCATGTTCCAGGACGCCGACGACCTCGACACGCTCCCCGGGATCCTGCTGGGCAATGAGCTGTCGGATCAGCTGTGGGTCGGGGTCGGAGACCGGGTCCACATCATCAACCCGGTCGGCGGTGGCGTGGGTCCGCTGGGCATGCCCACCCCCGACGTCAAGCCGTTCCGAGTGGCGGGTGTGTTCGAGTCGGGCATGTACGAGTACGACACCAAGTGGACGTACATCACCATCCCCGACGCCCAGACCTTCCTCAAGCTCGGCGAGGTCGTCAACGGCATCGAGGCGCGGGTGGATGACATCGACGGCGTCGATCCGATCGCGCTTGAGGTCGAGGAGGCCTTGGAGTACCCGTTCAACGTCCGCCACTGGAAGAACCTCAATCGCAACCTGTTCGCGGCGCTGAAGCTGGAGAAGATCGTGATGGGAATCATCCTGTCGCTGATCACCGTGGTCGCGGGCATGAACATCGTCGGCACCCTGATCCTCATGGTGCTGACCCGCACCCGCGAGATCTCGATCTTTCGGGCGATGGGATGCTCCGCAGGGCAGATTCGGACCATCTTCATGGCCGAGGGACTGCTGGTGGGGCTGGTCGGCACGCTCCTCGGCACCGTCCTCGGGCTGCTGGGCTGTGCTGGACTGCGGCGCTATGAGTTCCCGCTGGACACCGATGTCTACTACCTCGACACGCTGCCGGTGGTTGTGGAGCCGCTGACCGTGCTGGTGGTGATGGGTACAGCGGTTGCGATCTCGTTCTTCTGCACCCTCTACCCGACCACGGTGGCTGCACGCGTCAACCCGGTCGAGGGGCTGCGGTACGAATGATCGCCAAGACGAAAAAGCGTGGGATGCACATCCGGACGGAAGGACTCGGAAAGTTCTTCACCACCGGGACCCACCGCATTGAGGTTCTTAAGGACCTGGACATGCAGATCTCTGCTGGAGAGCGGGTCTCGATCATGGGGGAGTCGGGCTCTGGAAAGAGCACGTTCCTGCAGGTCCTCGGCACCTTGGATGCCCCATCCGAGGGCCGGATCTGGTACGACGACAGAGATGTCTTCTCCAGGCCTGCACACGAAGTCGATGCCGTCCGCAACCGCGAGATCGGCTTCGTCTTTCAATTTCACCACCTGCTCGGCGATCACTCCGCCCTGCGCAACGTGATGATGCCCGCGCTCATCGCTGGGGTGGACTACCGCGAGGCCGAGGCGGATGCCGAGGCCATCCTGCGCCGTGTGGGGCTCGCGGATCGACTGAGCCACCGCCCTGGCAAGCTCTCCGGCGGAGAGCAGCAGCGGGTGGCAATCGCGCGGGCAATGATGCGCCGACCAGCACTGCTGCTGGCCGACGAGCCGACAGGAAACCTGGACTCTGCGACCGCTGAGTCGGTGCTGGAGATGATGTTGGAGCTCAACGAAGAGATCGGCTGCACGCTGGTGGTGGTCACCCACTCCCCTGCACTGGCCGACCGCCTGGAGCGGAAGCTGCGGCTGGTGGATGGACAATTTATTGAGACCCGGGGCGGACAATGACCGGCCTGATCTCACTGGTCCTGACCATGCCCTCGCTGGCCCAGGAAGACACCCCCGACGATGCCCCCACCACGACGGAGGACGCCCCTGCTCCCACTCCCGCAGCGGAGGTCACAGAGCAGACGCTGCCGGCTGTCCTGCCGGAGCCTGAGGCTGCTCCTGGAGAGCCGGAGGCTCCCATTGCCGAGCTGCTCACCCCGGCTGCCGGAATCGTCGCGACGATCGAGATCTCAGGCCTCAAGCGTGTCGAGGAGGCTGCAATCCTGGCCGCTGTCGGACTGCGTCAGGGCGAGGAGCTGGCCTCCTGGAAGATCAAGCGCGACATCAAGGCGATCTACAACACCGGCTACGTCGATGATGTTCGGGTGACCACCGAGCGCACTGCCGACGGCATGGTGGTGGTCTTCGCGGTCGACGAGAAGCCGGCGATCCGCTCGGTGCGGCTGTCGGGCAACAAGAAGCTCGACGAAGACGCCCTGATGGAGGTCATGGACATCAAGCCGTTCTCGGTCCTCTCCGAGGTCGCAGTGCAGCGCAACATCCAGCGCATGCGCGATAAGTACATTGAGAAGGGCTACTACCTCGCCGAGATCGAGCCGGAGCTGCGGGAGGTCGGAGACGACCTGGTCGAGCTGACCTTCTCCGTCACCGAGAACCGCAAGGTCATCGTCCAGCGCATCGACATCACCGGCAACGACAACGTCCCGGATCGCAAGATCAAGCGCTTCCTTCAGACCCGCGAGGGCGGCATCGCTCCGTGGCTGACCAGCTCTGGCAGCTTCAACCGCGAGACCCTGGACATCGACGTCCAGACCATCCGCTCGGTGCTGCTTGAGGAGGGCTATGTCGACGCCGAGGTCGAGTCTCCCAAGGTCTTCCTCTCGCCGGACAAGCGCTACATCTATATCAACGTCCACATCAACGAGGGCCCGCAGTACCGGCTCGGTGCCATCAAGGTGGAGGGCGAGTTTGTCGAGCCTGAGGGCCTCACCGAGCCCGCGATCCGACAGATCGTTGACGCTGGACACACCGCTGGAACCATGCACGGACGCTGGGAAGAGGCTGTCGCGCGCGCAGACGAGGGGCAGCCGCTCCCGGATGGCTGGGAGGAGGGCCGACGGCGCCTGTTCGACTTCCCCCAGAAGAACAGCCCCCTGGAGACCGGCGAGGTCTTCAAGCTCTCCACCCTCCAGATCGCGATGCAGGAGATCTCCGATCTCTATGGTGACCAGGGCTATGCCTTCGCCAACGTCATTCCGCTGACCGAGACCGACCCGGATGCCAGCCTCGTCGACATCACCTTCGACGTCCAGCGCGGCGACAAGGTCCGCATCGGACGCATCGACATCACCGGCAATGACCCCACCTACGACAAGGTGATCCGCCGGGAGATTCCGATCAACGAGGGCGACATCTACTCTGGCACCGCGCTCAAGGAGTCTCGCCAGCGGCTCGATCGGCTCGGCTACTTCGAGACCGTCCGCATCACCACCCCCCGCGGACCCAGCCCCGACGTCCTCGACATGAAGGTCGAGGTGGTCGAGCAGCCCACTGGCAGTTTCTCGGTGGGTGCTGGCTTCTCGAACCTGGAGAACTTTGTCTTCACGACGAACATCTCCAAGAACAACTTCCTCGGGCTCGGCTACGTCATGTCCGCGGCGGTCAACGCCAGCCGCCGCCGTCAGCAGGTCAACCTCCAGCTGTTCGATCCCCACTTCCTCGACAGCCGCTGGACGCTGCGGGTCAACGGGTACAACACCTCTCAGCAGTTCATCGAGGATGAGTACCAGCGCGGCGGCTCGATCGCGGTCGGTCGCTACCTCGATCCCCGCGACGACTTCCGGCTTGAGTTCGACTACACCTTCGAAGACACCGGCCTGAACAACATCGACGCCTACAAGGGGCGTCTGCTGGGCGGGCAGCTGTATCGAAACGGACTCACCAGCACCGGCGGCATCGCCCTGGTGGTCGACAAGCGCAACAACCGCATCAACGCCACCCGCGGCATCTTCTCGACCGCCACCGCCAACCTCTCCGGCGGCATCCGGGTCAACGAAGACGAGCTGCTCTCCGTCTTCGGCGGCGACTTCAACTTCTATGAGCTGCTCCTGAACTTCCGAGCCTACCGTCCGGTGGTCGAGAAGGAGTGGATGATCTTCAAGTACAACGGAACTCTGGGTCACATCAGCTCAACCGATGGCTCGATCATTCCGTTCATTCATCGCTATCGTGCAGGCGGAATCAACTCGGTGCGCGGCTACGACTGGTACGCCCTCGGGCCCTCCATCCGGGTCAACGGCTATCAGAACTCACTGCGCAGCCCGTTTGTCGGACTGGATGACCCCACTGCACCCGATGACCGACTCATCGTCGGTGGCACCGAGACCTGGATCAACAACTTTGAGCTGGAGATGCCGATCGTCAAGCAAGCAGGCATCTCTACTGTTGTCTTCTTTGATGCCGGTAATGCCTTCGGCGACCCATGGGGCGATGGGAACATCAGCATCACTGGACTGCGCGCAGCCTACGGGTTCGGCGTGCGCTGGTTCTCACCGATGGGGCCGCTCCGCTTTGAGTGGGGCTTCCCGATCAACCCCCTGCCGGACGAGCGGAAGGCGGTCTTCGACTTCTCCATCGGCTCGCTGTTCTAATCCTCATGGACGGTCGCCACCCCCTTCTGGGTTAAGTGGGGCGACCGCCGACGACACTGGAGATCTTACCATGCGACATCTCACCGCCATCGCGACCCTCTGCGGCGCGCTCTTCTTCTCTGCTCCGGTCTTCGCCGGCGGCATTGCTGTGGTCGACTTTCAGGAAGCGATCAACCAGGTCTCTGAGGGAGAGACTGCGCGCCAGCAGATCGACACCCTCTACCAGCAGAAGCAGGCCGCCATCGCCAACCTCGAGGCCCAGATCCAGACCAAGGTGGCGGAGTACGAGAAGCAGCGGTTGATTCTCTCCGATGCTGCCCGCGCGCAGAAGGAGCAGGAGCTGATGCAGCTTCAGCAGACCTACCAGCAGGCCGGCATGCAGGCGGAGATGGAGATGCAGGAGCTCTACACCCAGAAGATGGAGACCCTGATCACCAAGATGCGCGGTGTCACGGAGCAGATCGGGGCTGAGAAGGGCTACGACCTCGTCCTCGAGGCCACTGAGAGCGGCGTTGTGTTCACCGGCAGCAGCGTCACGGACATCACCGATGAGCTGATCAAGCGCTACGAAGCCAACTGATTCCTCTCGACTCGGGCGGAACCATGGCTGGACCGTTTACTGTCGGCGAGATCGCCCGGCGCCTGGGTGGCACCGTCGAGGGAGACTCGGAGCGCTGTCTGAGCGACGTCCGAGGCCTGCAAGACGCTGGGCCCGAGCACCTCAGCTTTCTCTCCAACCGCCGCTACGTCGCGAAGATGCGCACGTCGCTGGCCGGTGCGGTGCTGGTCGATGCCAGCACGATGGCTCCAGAGGGACGCACCGTGATCCGGGTGGCGGACCCCTATGGTGCCTTCGCTGCGGCGATGGTCACCTTCCACCCGCAGACCTGGCCGGAGCCCGGCGTGGCCTCTGGTGCGGCGGTTCATCCCTCCGCCACCGTTCATGCCACCGCGACCATCGAGGCGTTCGCGTGGGTCGGACCGGGCGCGGTGGTTGGCGCTGGGAGCTGGGTTGAGGCTGGGGTCCGGGTGGGGGCGGGTTCCATCGTGGGCAGCGGGTGTCGGCTGATGGCGAACAGCGTGGTCTGCGATGGCTGCGTGCTTGGAGAGCGGGTCTGGCTCAACCCCGGCGCAGTGGTTGGCTCTGAGGGCTTCGGCTTTGCACCCACGGCTCAGGGCAACATCAAGATCCCCCAGGTCGGCCGTGCGGTCATCGAGGACGATGTCGAGCTGGGTGCGAACACCTGCGTGGATCGTGCCGCGATGTCAGAGACCCGCATCGGCCGGGGCAGCAAGCTCGACAACCTCGTCCAGGTTGGTCACGCGGCGCAGATCGGTGAGCATGCGCTGATGGTCGCATACTCCGGAGTCGCCGGGAGCAGCCGCCTCGGCAGTCGGGTGACCCTCGCCGCCAAGGCCGCGGTGCTCGGACACATCGAGCTTGGTGATGGGGTACAGGTTGGCGTCTCCAGCGTTGTCCACAGCAGCATTGACGCTGGCGAGAAGGTCACCGGAGTTCCCGCAATCCCGCACCGGAAGTGGCTGCGCTCGGCATCCAGCTTCGGTGAGCTGCCCGAGCTGCTCAAGACGGTTCGTCGGCTTCAGGAGCGCATCGCGGTGCTGGAAGGGGCGCTGGAGCCAACGCCGCCGGCCAAGAAGAACCCTGCAGATAAGACGGAAGCGCTGATGAGTTCCTCTACAGAAATTCCTGCTGAGCCCCCTGCTGAGATCGACATCCAGGGCATCCTCAAGCTGCTCCCGCACCGCTACCCGTTCCTCATGATTGACCGGGTGCTTGAGGTCGAGGCGGGGGTTCGCGCGGTCGGTGTGAAGTGCGTGACCGCCAACGAGCCTCACTTCCAAGGCCACTTTCCCGACCACCCGATCATGCCAGGGGTGCTGCTCTCTGAGGCCTTCGCCCAGCTCGCCGGGGTGATCGCGATGACGGCCCATCCCGACTTCTCCGGCAAGGCGGTCTACCTCATCGGCCTCGACAAGGTCCGGTTTCGGAAGCCGGTCTTGCCGGGCGACCGGGTGCTGATCACCTGCGAGAAGCTGTTCGAGCGTCGCGGGGTGTGGAAATTCTCTGCGCGCGCCGAGGTCGAAGGGGTCCGGGTCGCAGATGGTCAGGTCATGGCGACGGTGGCAGACAAGCCGTAGCGCTGCCTGAACTGTGCGGCGCGGGGCTGGGACCGTCTGTGTCGGATGCTCACCGGAGCAGTCCCTCGACCAGCGGCACCTCCAGCACCTTGCGGTGGGGAATGGGGCCGTGGCCGAAGTAGCCTCCCTCGCCGAACAGCTCGCCGTGGTCTGAGGTGATGGTCACCCAGGTGTTCGCTGGCAGGGCATCGAACAGCATCTCGACGGCGGCATCCACCGCATCGATCGACAGGATCTGGCGGCGGCGGAGCTGGTCGAGGCGGTCCTGGTTGAAGAACCGGGGGGCCTCGGAGGCGTGCACGAGCTGTCCTGCCCCCAGTCGCTTGAAGACACCATGTACCCCGTGGATGCGCGGCCACTGGCTCTCGGGCTCATCGGGCGGTGCGTAGGGGTAGTGGGTCTCGCCGGTGTTGAGCAGGGTGAAGGTCGGGTGATCGTCGGAGAACCTCAGCCGGGGGATCATCGCGGCGAGATCGTTGTGACGCGCCATGGACTCGTAGCTGTCAAAGTCCGCTGCCAGCGGGGTTGAGGGGTTGAGGACCGGCATGCTGACCAGCGCCCGGGTCTTGTAGCCGATGCTGCGCAGGTAGGTCGGCAGCCACAGCCGGGGCAGCAGCGCCTCAAAGCCCAGCCCCGTGATCCCCAGACGCTCCTCGAACCGGGCCAGGTCACGCTGGTACCAGGCGCTGGCAAAGACGTTCGTCGGGGCGGGGTGGGGGAGCAGTCCCATCAGGAGGTTGTAGTGAGACGGCGCGGTCCAGGTCGCATAGCTGAACCGCCGCTGGATCTCCCCGAGCCGGGAGATGGTGCGGGGCCGTGCGGCGACCAAGGAATCGAACCGGCAGGAGTCCAGGATGAGCAGGACAAAGTTTCTGGCGCCATCGGGCGGGGCGGACATGCCTGGAGTGTACAATCCCGCCAATCGGAGGTGCGTGTGCTGCTGTCTCTACTGACCCTGAGTGCCGAGGCGGCGTACCCAGGCCTGCGTGTTCCGGTCGACGGTGACCGCGTGAGGTTGATCATCGTCGGTGACACCGGTGCGATGCCTGTCCCGGAGGAAGAAGGCGCAGCCTGGGAGGGCAGCCACTACAACACCGTGGCGATCCGTGACCAGCTTCGGCGCAGCATGAAGGCCGAGGGCGCGGACGGTGTCGTCGCGATGGGCGATCTGATCTATGGCCCGACCTTCGCGCAGCTCTCGCCGAAGTGCCGAGACACCGATGCCGTCGCGGAGCAGTGGCTCGACCCGCTGCTGGGAGACTACTTCGACGGGCTGCCGACCACCTGGCTGGCGCTGGGGAACCACGACGTCGGGCACTACTTCTACTCCCGCAAGCGCGCGCGCTGTCTGCGCTACTACGCCGCGACCACCGAGAACATTCGCCTCCCTGAGGCGGCCTACTCTGTCGACTTTGGGCTGGCACAGCTGCTCATTGTCGACACCAACCGCCCGCCGCAGCGCTGGCCGTCTGCGGAGATGCAGCGCCGGATCGCGGAGGGGAGCGGCTGGGTCATCATGGGCGGCCACCACGTCCTGAAGACCACCTTCGACAAAGAGAGCGAGGTCGAGATTCGTCAGTGGCTCTCCGAGAGCGGCACGAAGCCGGACCTCTGGATCAACGGACACGCCCACTTCCTGCAATTTGGCGTCTACGATGGCATCCCGGCCCTCACCAGCGGCTCCGGCAGCAAGGTTCGGGTCCGCCCGGATTGTCCCGGTCCAGAGTGTGTCGGCGAGGAGACGCCGCTGTTCTCGAGGTCGACCTTCGGCTACGCGGTGGTGGATCTGACCGAAGAGACGATGACCATTCGCCTCAAGGACGCCGAGGGCAGCGCGCTGTACTGCTGGGAGCAGACGCGGGGCGGTCATGGCGCGCCCTGTGCGCTGGAGGACGCGGTCGTGGAAGCGGTGGTGCCGGAAGCTGCTGTGCTGGGGGGCTTCCCGATGTGCGAGGCCTCCGCAGCCCTGACCCTGCCCGACGGCTCGGTGCTGATTGCAGACAACGAGGTCAAGGACGCCCTGTTCTCGTATTCTTACGCCAGCGCGCTGATCGATCCGGAGCGACAGGCCTTTGCCGAGCAGGACACGGCGCGCATTGAGGACATCGAGGCCCTGGTCGGCGTCGACGGCACAGGCGTCCTCATGGTCGGCTCACACAGCCGCAGCAAGAAGTGCACGCTCCAGCCGGAGCGTCGGCGCCTGGGCCTGGCCGCTGAGCGGGTGAAGACCAGCGATGAGGAGTGGGCAGCGATGACGGCCTCGGAGGATGCCTGCCGCACCGCGCTGTTTGGCGGCGCGGCGGGGGAGGATGTCGGCCTGCTGTGCGCGGCCATCGTCGCAGCGGAGTCGGCTGCGGTCACGGGAGACAAGAACAGCTGCGCGGACACCCTCAACATCGAGGGCGCGATGACCGACGATGCCGGTCGCATCTGGCTGGGGCTGCGGGCACCGGTTGTGCCGGAGCGTGGTGCGGCGATGGTGCGGCTGGCGTCGGACTTCATCGGGCAGCGCGCGCTGTCGCTGGATGCCGTGGCCTGGGTGACCCTGCCACCACAGCAAGCCATCCGGGAGCTGCACACCGACGGCGACTACGCCCTCGGAATCGCCGGAGCGGTGGAGGACTCCGGGGGCAACATGACCCTCTGGCGGACGCCGATGAGCCGACTTGAGCCCGGCGCACGCCTCGTCGCGGAGCGCCTCAGCGTCCTGCCGCCGAGCAGCGAGGGGCTCACCCGAGTCGGAGAGGTGCTCGTGGTGGTGACCGACGGAGACACGCCGAAGGACGACAGCGCCACCGCCTGTGTGGCGCCAGCCGGTCAGCTCAGCCTGCGTCTGGCACCGTGAGCGTCTGACCGCCGACCGCGACGGACTCTCCGCCGCGCAGCTTCCGTCCCCGGCGGGTCTCGACCTCTCCGTCGACGGTGACCTCGCTGCCTTGGATGATCATCTTGGCGTGGCCGCCGGTCTGGGCGACTCCGGAGAGCTTGAGGAAGGTGTCGAGTCGGATGGGCAGGGTCATGTCGCAGCACCTATCTCATCTGGGTTGGGTTAGCGGACTCCCGGAGGTCTCCATGGGACTCAGGAACCGCATCAAGGGGCGCATCAAGAAGGTCATCGGCAGAGAGGAGGCCCCGGCTGCGGCTGCGGCTGCGGCTCCACCGCGTCCAGCGGTCGCGAAGACCGTGTCTCGTCCGACACCGCCGGCCCCGAAGCCCGCTCCGCCCCCCGCTGCGCTGTCCGATGAGGAGCGCATCAAGCAAGAGAAGGCCGCGAAGCACATGGCCCGCACCCGCAAGGGCGTGCTGAAGTTTGTCGCGGACCAGGGCGGCACCGCCTCGCTGGCGGACATGCACAAGCACAGCGAGATGCGCTACTTCGTCGGGCACCAGAAGTTCTCTCAGATGATGGAGGCGCTGATCAGCGAGGGGCTGCTGGACTACAGCCACGCCGACGGCACTGGCTCCATCACCCCCGGCGGGCGCGAGCTCATCGGCGGGTGAGCGCCGGCAAGAGGTGCGCGGTGCTGAGGCGCAGCGCGATCGCTTGAAACCGTGCGATGTCCAGCCGTCCTGGACGTGCCGGAGGGTCGCTGCTGGATCCACCGGCCAGATCGCTGACCACCTTGAGGGTCGTGAAGGGTCGGTCACCGATCACCCGCTGGACTGCTGCAGCCTCCATCTCACAGACCGTGCCGCCGCGCTCCGCCAGCGCTGCGCGTCGGCTGGCCGTGAACACGCCGCGCGCGACGGTGATGATGGTCGCGGGGAGGGTGCTTGGCCAGGGCAGGGGATCGGGGCAGGGCGTGTCTTCGTGGAGCAGCCGGGTCGCAGTCACCACAGTCCCGACCGACATCGCATCGATCAGCCCGCCGCAGGTTCCGACGGAGACCACCTGCTGGGCATCCCAGAGCGGCAGCGCAGCAGTGACCCGGCGTGCCGCCTTGTCTGGGCCGACTCCGCAGGTGAGCACTGCGACCGGACGACCGGAGAGCTGCCCGGCGACGAGCCGCCGGCTGAGGGGGCGGGGACGGCTGAGGGCGCGGAGGATCGGAAGGGTCTCCGCGCCGAGCGCACCGACGATCAGGAGTCGCTGGGCTGAGGAGGGAGGGAGCATGGGGGCACGAGGCTACCAGAGGGGGGTTGTCCGCGGCGGGCCCGGCGAGGTGGTGAGCGGGACCATGCTGGAGCCCGTGCGGGTGTAGATCAGGCCCGCCCGCCCGTGGAGGAGCAACGGCACGCCGTCGAGCGCGACGAGCTGGCTGCTCAGCGCGGTTCCGCCCAGGTAGTCGACCTGCCCCTGACGGGTGTGCCCGACGCTCATGCGGAGGATGCCCATGCGCTGATGCCGCGAGACCACGTCGTGGACCGGCGGCACGGTGTCCGCTGTGCTGCAGCAGAGCGCCGCCGTCTCCAGGAGCGCACGCGCAGCTGCGGAGTGCGCTGAGGGCACGCTGTGGCTGAGCCCCTCGGTCTGTACCGGCGCTGCGCTGGCCAGGGAGAGCGTGAGGAGGACGAGCATGGGATCTCCGGAAGCTGGGTGTGTCAGTGAGTACACGGGGCGAGGACAGTGTAAATGGGAGACTGCGGGGCGGTGTCTGCTTCGACGATGCATCGCTGACTGGCGTTGTCTCCACGCACACCCCCAGAGATGCCGCTACAGTGGTTCTTGGTCTGGCGGTGTTAGCTTCAAGCCTGGGGAGCCCATGCGCGTGTCAACTCTGTCTGTTGTTCTCATCACGGCTCTGTCTGGCTGCGGCGACAAGGGCTCGGTTTTGCCGGTCCAGGATGCCGACGGGGACGGCTACTACTCCGACGTTGACTGCAACGATCAGGACCCGCTCATCAACCCGTCTGCAGCAGAGCTGTGCGACGAGATCGACAACGACTGCGACGGGGAGAGCGACGAGGACGACGCCGTAGAGGCGGAGCTGTGGTTCCCCGATGCCGATGGCGACGGCTACGGAGATGCGCTGGGGCCGGTCGGCGGCTGCACCGGACCGAGCGGATACGTCGACAACACCGGCGACTGCGACGACGCAGATCCCGACCGCAACCCCGGCAACACCGAGATCTGCGACGAGATCGACAACGACTGTGACTTCCTCATCGACGAGGACTCCGCCGCCGACGTGCTGATCCTCTACCGGGACGCCGACGGTGACAGCTACGGCAACCCCTACATCACCGCCCGCCAGTGCTACCCCGATGCCGACTACGTCGAGAACGATCGGGACTGCAACGACGGCGATCCTGATGTCTATCCGGGCGCGGAGGAGGTCTGCGACGGTGACGAGGCGGTCGACAACGACTGCGACGGGCTGATCGACGATGAAGACGACTCTCGAACCGGCGGAGCAGCGTGGTACGCCGACGCCGACGGCGACGGGTACGGCGATGCGAGTGTCTCTGCCGAGTCCTGTGCGGCCCCGGATGCGTACGTCTCTGCTGCCACGGACTGCAACGACCTCGACATCGCGATCAACCCAGAGGCGATCGAGGTGTGCGGCGACGACGTGGACAACAACTGCGATGGGCTCACCGACACTGAGGACGCGGATGCACGTGAGGTGAGCTGGTACGCCGACAGCGACGGCGACGGCTATGGCGATCCCGACGCCTTGTGGGGAGTCGGCTGCGATGTGCCACCCGGGCTGGTCGCCAACGACGACGACTGCGACGACACCGACGGTGCCATCAGTCCCGCTGAGTCGGAGCTCTGGTACGACGGCATCGACGCAGACTGTGCTGGAGACGATGACTTCGACGCCGATGCCGACGGCTCGGTCTGGGAGGACTTCGGCGGCGGGGACTGTGACGACACCGATCCCGACACCTCCGACCTCGCCCTGGAGGTCTGCGGAGACGCCGCCGACAACGACTGCGACGGCATTGTCGATGCCTGCACCATCTCAGCACTGCTGAGCGGCACGATCTCTGGCGACGAGGCCGGCGCGAGCCTGCTGGCGCCAGGCGACCTCGACGGGGACGGGCGCGACGATGTGGTCGTCGGCGCGCCCTATCACGACACGGCGGGCGCCGGCGCTGGTGCCGCCTACGTGTTCAGCGGTGTGCTCTCGGGCTCTGTGGACCTGTCCGACGGGCTTCGAATCGACGGCGAGGCTACCGGAGACGCAGCCGGCTGGAGCCTCGCGGCCCCCGGAGACGTCGACGGCGACGGCTACGCGGATCTGCTCGTCGGGGCCTACCGCGCAGATGCCTCGGCCTCAGAGGTCGGCGGGGCATACCTGCTGACGGGGCCGATCACCGCAGATGCCACCACCTCCGATGCCTCGGCGATGTTCCTCGGCGAGGCCACCGGAGACGCTGCGGGCTGGTCCATGGACGCTGGAGACTTCAACGGCGACGGCGCGGTGGACCTCCTGATCGGTGCCATCGATGAGGGCTCGGGAGGCGCAGGGGCCGGCGCGGTGTATGTGATGGCCGGGCCGCTGACTGCGGACACCCGCCTGTGGTCTGCCACGCTCAAGCTCACCGGCGAGTCAGGTGGCGACGCCGCTGGCACTGCGGCGGTCTTTGCCGGGGATCTCGACGGCGACGGCAGCGATGACCTCGCGATCGGTGCGCCCGTTCACGACGACGGCGGTGGCTATGAGGGCGCGGTCTACCTCTACTTCGGTCCCGACGAGGGAGAGGCCGGGCTGGGGGAGGCGGACGGAGTGTGGATCGGAGCGTCCGGTGGCGATCTGGCCGGCACGAGCCTCGCGGCTGCCGGGGACATCAACGGCGACGGCTATGCCGATGTCCTCATCGGCGCGCCAGGTCAGGACGGTGCTGGGGATGAGGCTGGCGCGGCCTATCTGCTGCATGGGCCCGCGACAGGCACGCTCGATCTCTCTGAGGCTGCCGCTCGACTCAACGGGGAGGGCGTCGAGGACTTCGCGGGGCACGCGGTGGCGGGTGTGGGAGACCTCGACGGCGACGGCATGCCTGATCTCGCGGTCGGTGCGCCGGGTCATGACGCCGGCGGCTCAGAGGCTGGCGCGGCCTATCTGCTGCTCGGTCCGGTCACCGGGACGCTCTCCCTCTCCGCGGTCGACGCCGTGACCCACGGCACGGCTGAAGAGGCAGGGCTCGGCAGCGTGCTCATCGGCGGCGTGGATCTGACCGCAGACGGGCGCGATGATGTGCTGGTCGGTGCGCCGGGAGCCGATGCTGGCGCGGCGGTCCTGGTCAGCGGCGGTGGGTGGTGAGGCTGCTGATCTCTGCTGCCGAGCCCTCTGGGGATCGGCTGGCGGCTGAGCTGATCACGGCGCTCCGCGCACACACCACCGTCGAGGCACGGGGCGTGGCGGGTCCGCTGATGCGTGCTGCCGGGGTCGAGCCGGTCGCGAGGATGGAAGACATTGCGGTGATGGGACTCGTCGAGGTTCTGCGCAACCTCGGCCCGATCCGAGCGGCGTCGGCGGCGATGTCGGCAGAGATCGAGGCGGGCGCGGATCTCATCGTCGGGGTCGATGCGCCGGACTTCAACCTCCCGCTTGCCCGACTGGCACGCGCGAAGGGGATCCCGGCGGTCGGCTACGTCAGCCCGCAGATCTGGGTGTGGCGCAAGGGCAGGGCGAAGAAGATCAGCGCCGGCCTCGATCAGCTGCTGTGCCTGTTCGCCTTCGAGCCTGCGCTGTACCCCGACCTCGATGCCCGCTGGGTCGGACATCCGGTCATCGATCGACTGCCCCGTCCCCGACAGGCGGAGCCTCACCTCTACGGACTCCTCCCGGGCTCACGCCGCCAGGAGCGCTCCCGGATGCTGCCGCCGTTCCTGGCCGCCGCCAGGCTCATCCACGCGCGCGAGCCCCGCTCCCGGTTTCGGCTGGTGCTGCCGTCGGCCATCCACGATGGACTCCCCGCGCTTCCCGACTTCATCGAGGTGACCGATGGGGGGGCTGCGGCGCTGACCGGATGCCGGGCGGCGCTCACCAAGAGCGGCACCATCACCTTAGAGCTGGCTGTGATGGGAATTCCCCAGATCGTTGCCCATCGGGTTCACCCGCTGACGTACTGGGTCGGACGAATGGTGGTGACCGGGGTGCAGCACATTGCGCTGCCCAACATCCTCGCGGGGCAGGAGGTCGTGCCGGAGTATGTCCAGCGCTTCACCCCCACGATCCTCGCCGATGCCCTGCTCGCGCTGCCGGCTCACCAGCCCGTCGACCTCTCCGCCCTCGGCGGTGCTGGGGCCTCACAGCGCGCTGCCGAAGCGATCCTGTCTCGATGGCCGTGAGCAGCACCGACACCTGGAAGGCCGCCGTGGTCCTGATCCTCGCGGCGGTGCTGGTGCGGGTGATGCTCAGCGGAGCCTTTGGGCTGTCGGAGGACGAGGCGTACTACTGGGTCTGGGGACAGCACCTCGCTGCTGGCTACTTCGACCACCCCCCTGCGATCGCCTGGGTCATCCGCGCTGGCACGGAGCTGCTGGGCGACACCGAGCGCGGGGTACGGCTGGTCGGGATCCTGCTGGGGGGAGCGGCCGCTGGGCTGGCCGCAGCGGCGGGGCGAGATCGACTGCTGGTGGCATTTGCGATGATCAGCCTGCCGCTGTTTGCCCTCGGCGGCGTCCTCGCGACCCCAGATGTGCCGCTGCTGGCTGCGTGGAGCCTCGGCATCCTGGCCGCGAGTCGAGAGCGCTGGGAGCTGCTGGGAGTGGCGTGTGGGCTGGCGATGCTCTCGAAGTACACCGGGGTGCTGCTGCTGCCGCTGGTG
>JAQXDW010000035.1 GCA_029251165.1 Myxococcota bacterium | reverse complement strand
GCGTCGGTGTCTGCGTCGGTGTCTGCGTCGGTGTCCGCGTCGGTGTCCGCGTCGGTGTCCGCGTCGGTGTCCGCGTCGGTGTCCGCGTCGGTGTCTGCATCGGCTTCTTCAGGCGCCTCGGTGCCCGCCTTGTCTCCGCAGCCAACCATCAAGACAAGGAGCATCCATTGAGCGCGCATCACCACCTCCGACCTGAGACTAACCTGCGCCCGTCGACACGCTCATCACGAACAAAATATGCGCGATTGCAAACATGAAAGTACCATATTCGATGATCTCAAGTTCCGGTTTCGGGCATCTTTGAACCCGGATGGGCTTTCCCTCGTCAGCCGTCCTCCCTGGCAGAGCCGCCTCGTTCCAGCCGCCCTCCGAGACTTCTACAGCCTCCAAACCGACCCGAGATTCTGAGCCGGATACAGGGACTTCATGAATGCACCCATCAACGTCCTCGGCGGCCCCATCCAGCAGTGCTCCACCAGCCCACTCACCGGCTGGTTTCGGGACGGCTGCTGCAACACCGACGCCTCTGATCGTGGCTCCCACACCGTCTGTGCCAAGGTAAACCAGGCGTTCCTGGAGTTCATCCGCGAGCGCGGCAACGACCTGATCACCCCGATGCCCCAGGTCGGCTTCCCCGGCCTCAAGCCTGGCGATCAGTGGTGCGTCTGTGCGGCGAGCTGGCGGCAAGCCCACCTCGCCGGCCAGGGCTGTCCGGTCGTTCTGGAGAGCACCCACGCCGCGGCGCTCACCATCGTGCCCCTCGAAGAGCTCATGGTTCACGCCATCGCCGAAGAGGTCTGACCCCGGAAGGCTGCTCCCTACAGGTCGACCCGCGCGGTCACGGTGGCGAACATCTGGTTGGCGGTTCCTGAGAGGAACTGCGGACCGGCGAGGACCCAGTCAGGGTTGACCGCCATGTCCAGCCGAGCGCCCTCGTGGATCAGCCCCACGCCGAATGCACCCCCCACGCCGCCGCCCCAGGAGAGGTTGCCGAGCGCGTCGTCGAGATCGGTCGAAGCGAGCAGAGAAGCCGTGGCTGAGCCGCGAAGGCGGATCCAGTCCCGGAGGGAGTACTCCGCTGCGAGGTTGGAGAAGGGCAGGGAGAGGCCGAGGGTGGTGACATCGGCATCCGTGTTGACCGAGAGGGCACCCAGCGGGCCGATCTGGAGTGCGACCCGGGCAAGGTCACTGCGGAACCGTGGGCCAGTGGTGTAGCCGCCAGAGAGGGTGAGCACGTCTGCGCCATACGCAAGCCCTGCCCCCCAGACCACCAGCTTGTCCTCCGTCAGATCACGCGAGCCGATGCCGGCGTTGATCCCGATCTCCATGCTGTCCTTGGTGACATTGTTGATGACGCTCAGGTCCCCGTTGATCGCAAGGTTGCTGGGGTTTGAGCCACCCGAGCCACTGCTCCAGGCACCGCCGAGGGTGAGGGTGCCGTTGTTGTTGGCGCTCATGTCGCTGCCGGACTGCGAGGCACGGAGGAGGTAGCCCGTCGAGCCGTCGCCCTTGGCATACACCGCCCGATAGCCCGGCTGCGGGCCGAGACCTGCGACATCTGTCGCAACAGAGTCCCGCTGGAACCACAGCGCCTGCCCGTCGTCGAAGATGATGCCGCCGTCGAAGGCACCGTTGTAGGTCAGCATCGTCCGTGGGATCAGTCCCCCGAGTACTGAGGGGTAGAGAAAGAAGTCGGTGTCGTCTGCGAAGCCGCTGTTGCCTGAGAGCGCCGCCATTCGGGCTGGGGTGGCATCAGCAGCGGTGGATACCGCGAGCAGTACTGTCGTGAGCAGGAGTTTCTTCATCGGGGACCTCTTCAGCATGGGGAACACGCCCACTATCCAAGCTACCACAGGGACTTTTTCGACATTATCTGCCCCGAATTCAGCCTGGACTCTCGATCGGCAGAGAGGACAAGAGACATGTCGGTAACAGTGATGAAGACGCACTTGTCCACGTCTGCTCACAACACGACGGGCGCTGGACACCCGGGAGATACCGCAGTGATCAGCCTGTCAACTGGAGAGCACAGGCACGGGAAGGCATCCGCGGATCGCACAACCACACCGGACGCGGTGGACGGCGTAGCATGAACACACGGCTCGCCATCCCCATCTCCTTCGTATATGGAGTCAGCATGCCCATCTTCTCTCGTAAGAAGCCACTCGCCGCTGGCTCCATTGTTCCCGATCTCTCTCTCCCCGATCAGCACGGCATCCGCCGCAGCCTGGCGGACTACCGGGGCAAGAAGCTCGTCCTGTTCTTCTATCCAAAAGACGACACCCCGGGTTGAACAGTCGAGGCGCGCGGGTTCCGCGCGATGATGAACAAGGTCAGCGCTGAAGATGTCGTCGTGCTCGGCGCGAGCGTGGACTCGGTGAAGTCTCACCGGGCGTTCGCTGAGAAGTACACGCTCGACTATCCCCTGCTGTCAGACACCGACGGTGCGCTGAGCGCGGCGATGGGTGTGCTCAACAAGGTCGGACCAGTCAAGCTGTCCGCTCGGGTCACCTTCCTCATCGACCGCGACGGGCGCATCGCTCGGGTGTTTGATCCCGTCTCTCCGTCTGGGCATGCTGAAGAGGTCCTGAAAGCCCTCGGGTAGAGCGCCATGAACACCGACGACCTCATCGAGCGTACCCAGTGGGACACCTTCTGGGTCCCATCAGGCGTCAGCGTCATCGATCGGCCAGAGCTGCTGCTGCTGTCATGCCCAGAGGCAGTACATGGCCTCAACGCCGTGCACCGTCTCCGGTCGACCGACGCAGACCTTCCACGGCTCCTCGACGAAGTCACCGCCCACCACGTCGGGCGCAGCTCCCGGATCCAGCTGTACCCCTCCAACATCCGACCAGCGATGGACCGTGCGCTGAGCAGCGCGGGCTACACCCTCACCAACCACCACGATGCCCATACGCTGTCCACCGACGCCAGACGGGCGCCGACCGCTGCTGGACTCGTCGTGCGTCCTGTCGACCGACTTGATCGACTCGTCGATGCAATCACCGTCACCCACAGCGCCTTCGGCCGCGACGAGCCGATGCCGGATGCCGAAACCCTGAGCGGCTACCTCCGCGACTGCACGGCGCCCGACGCCCGGGTGCACCGGTTCGTGGTCTACGACGATGCCAGCGGCCAGCCCCTGACTTCTGGCGGCATGACCATCTATCACGACCTCTCGTTCGGCTTCCTGTGGGCCGGCGGGACGGTGCCCGAGGGCCGCGGACGGGGAGCGTACACCGCGCTGGTCACCGCCCGAGTCCGCCGGGCAGCGGCATGTGGCATCGCACAGGTTGGCCTCTACGCTCGCCTGGAGACCTCCGCCCCCATCGTCGCAGCCCAGGGCTTCTCCCGACACGGGCCAATGCACCACTGGACACGCCCATGAGGCCGGCAGGGCTTCCGGATCCCCCGTCCATCAGAGTCCGAGAGAAGGGGCCCCGGCGCGATCACCGCTCCCCTCAATTCCACTGCCGATAGCACACCTTATCAGCCCCCAATCCCATTCAGGGTCAGCAAATCAGCACGTCACACAGCGGGGATTCGTCTCCCGGAGGCACCAGCACCGACGCTCGCCCGTCGCGCGACAGCATCCTCGCGGAGGCACGCTGCGGTGAGGTCAAGCCGCCCCATGATGTCTTCGGCTGACGTGAAGAGAGTCACGGCTATTCGAGGCAAGACAAGCCAATTACACGCCCACAATCAGGGGGACGTCTGGTATAGAGAGGGAGTCAATCTCATTTGGAATGGAGCAAAAAATGTCGGATGATGCACCACTCCTCGGCTCCCTGATGTGCCAGCGCTTCAACCAAGAGGTCCTTCCCCGGTTCGGCACCCAGACCGACCTGGAGCGCGCAAGCGCAGCCGCCGAGGCAGAAGCCATCGCGCGTGGAGAGCCTCCGATGGGCATCTTTCGGCAGAGCCAGGTCTCCAAGATCGTGCGCGAAGATGGACCGGCCTGGAGCCGCCTGGACACCTACAGCCAGCGCCTTCATCGAATGGGAATCGACCCCTGGCAGCTGCTACCAGAGCGCCCTGGAGCGTCGAGCATTCCGGTGGTTACGGACGCGGTTCGTCCCGAGTGGGAGCAGGAGATGCTCGGCGTACTGCAGCGAGTGCCCGAGGCCGCTCGGGGAGCGATGCTGAAAGCACTCACCGAGCTGCTCACCCCAGACCGCAGCCCGGCGGGAGTGCTGCCAGAGACGCTGATGGCCTCGCTGGAAGCCGTGCGAGGTGAAGTCCTTCGTGCCGATCGAGCGGGGCGCGCAGCATCGCTGGCGGAGCAGGTGCGTGAGAAGCTCGCAGCGGAAGGGCTGAGCGTGGCGGAGCTGCTCGCGGCACTGGAGTAGTCAGCCTTCGCCCGGCTCCTGTGAAGCGGCATGCCGCTTCTGGCTCATGGGAAGAGTGACGGTGGCCGACATCCGAGCGGGCGGTCAGCCCTGCGTGTCAGGAGGTGACGACTGATCACGCCTCAAAATTTCATCGGATTCCCTCCAGGACCCCATCCTCCCATCAAGAACCGGACAGAATCGCTTCAGTCTCGATTGACAAGTTCAAACGGTATAAACCAGTCGCGACCTCTCAAGATGACGCGCGAAGCGCTGCTGCACCCGCTCCAGCACACCCATCGGCCGCCCGCCGTGCTCTTCTCCGTCAATTACTCTTGTCATTCCAAGAGAATTTCATTGAACCATTTGTAATTACTTGATATTCGCTATTCGCAAATAGAGAATATTTATCCGGAGAGACCATGGCGCGCTCCCCAACCGTCCTCAAGCCGCAGGACCTCGTTGTGCTCCTCAAAATCCATCTGGAGCCGGCCGGTTCATGGACTTTTGCGGGGCTGTCTGAATCTCTCGAAATTTCAGCCTCAGAGGTACACGGGGCCTTAAAACGCGCAGGATTCGCCCAGCTCTACAGCCAGGCCCGACGGCAGGTTCGGCTCCACAATCTGCGCGAATTCCTGGAGTACGGCATGCGGTATGCCTTCCCTGCCCAGCCAGGTCCGATGGCCCGAGGCGTCCCAACCGCCTGGTCAACAGAGCCACTCCTTGGCCGCCTCGGCAGCGCCGCAGGCCCGCTCCTGGTCTGGCCGGATCCCCGAGGTGAGGTCGACGGCCTCTCCATCCGTCCCCTCTACCGAACCGTGCCCGCAGCCACCCGTCGAGACCCGCGCCTCTATGAGACTCTTGCACTCCTCGATGGCCTCCGACTCGGTCGCTCCCGAGAGCGAGCCATCGCCGTAGAGGAGCTGTCCATCCGGCTTGCCCCGGTCACCACCCGTGAGATCCGCCCTGCGGTCACCGTGCTCTCTCTTCCTCAGAAGATGGCCGACCGCATCGTGGCCCTCCGCGCACGCGGCCCTCGAAGCCCCTACGAGAGCAAGGAGCTGGAGGACATCGTGAACATGCTCGACAGCGGCGGCAGGCTGGTCGATGAGATCACCGCCTCAGACAGCGACACAAAGAAGACCATCTCCGACTGGGCGCGAGGCTTTCTCTCCGATCCAGAGCATACCTACCTTCTCGAAGAGCACCTCCCCCGTGGGCCCGGCTTCGAGGCACGCCTCGATCTCGTGATGTCTCGACTCACCCGCCTCTCCACCGAGAGGTAGCATTCTCCATCCAACCAGTGTGGCCATGCAATACGGCCAGAGGCTTCACCCACTCAGGGAGTGGCATCTCGCCGCTCGCACCATTTCCGGCTCATCATCCCGTGAGCCCCAGGGAACAAGACTATAGTCCTCCTCATGCTCGCCTTGTTCCTCGCACCCGCCTGGGCGGGAACCTGGACCATCCTGCTTCCTCCCGATCAGCGCGCTGCGGAGTGGGAGGAGGCGCTGGAGCTAACCGGACTCACCCTGGCGGCCTCCGAGTCAGACAGCAGCGCTCGATTTCGCTGCACTCAGGGCACCTGCCTGCTGTACATCCGCAACGGTGACTCCTGGCGGTCCACCACAATTCCCGCACCCAGCAGTGCCGAAGCTCGCGAGCAGATCGCGCTGAAGGCACGCAGCATGCTCCAGGCCCGCGCCGAGGTTCACAACACCTGGCAGCCCGACCTCGGTGACTTCCTCGAAGCGGAGCCGCCACCGGCCCAGCCTCTGCCAACCTTCGAGATCCCGGCACCCCCGTTAGCTCCCTTCGCTCTCACGGAGCCGCCACCCACCCGCTACATCCCGCATGAGCTCGCCACATGGTCCGAGGCGCTTCGCCCACAGCTCATCATCTCCGAGCGTCCGCCGCTGCTGCTGTGGGGAGCCGCATCAGCAAGCGGAGAGCAGCGCTCGATGTCCGGACCAGGGGTGTCCGGTGGAGTCTCTGGCGGCATCTCGATGCTCTCCAGCAAGCTGGGACTTGGGCTCGATCTGAGCGGCCACAGCCCCACTCGCGTTGATGCGAGTCGGGCCTGGAGCACCTGGGGGGCAGCGGGAATGCTCTGGGTGAGGCCTTCGGAGCGCATCCAGTTCGCTGGCTTGATCGGGGGTCACAGGCTTCGCTTCACCGACAGCGGAAGCGTAGCGGACACCGTCCAGCGAACCTTCGCCGCCGCAGACCTCTCCACCCCGCTCGGGCCGCTCTGGCTCACGGCTCGGTTCACCTCCGACCTCTCCCCGATCACGCTCTACGAGGTTGATCAGCTTGGACGAGAGGAGGTGCTGGTGGAGCCTGACGTGCTGTGGAGTGCAGCCGTCGGGGTGCGATGGTGGGTCGGACAGTGAGGCCACACCGATGTGGTATCAGTCCTGGTATCACCCCACAGAGATGTGGTATTTAATGATAAAAACAACTCATTAATAAGTCAATACCGTACAAATAACTGGTGCCGACAACCACCCCGGCGACACTCTTCGCTGTGATGACATGCTGCCGTGCGTGTCCCTCAGCAGGTGCCCGTGTGGCCACGCTGGCGCCGCACGGCTTCCCACACACCAGCACGATATGTACGACCACGCATCTGGCCCAGCTTGCAGCGCCTCTGGTCCGATCAGACCATTTCAAAAAAACTGATCCAAAGTCGCTCTTGCAGGAATCTATCTTACCGGACGTCGCTGAGGGACCCCAATGAGCCTCCCCCCCACAACACTCTTCGCTGCCCTCCAGCGCGGGGAGCCCCGCGCCCTGGATCGGCTGATCGAGGCTTGGCTGCCAGTGACGGTCGCCTGGTGTGGTCGTCTGGGAGGGGCGCGCCTCAACCGCGAAGACGTCGCCAGCGATGTCTTCATGGTGGTCATGAACCGCCACCACAAGGTCACCGTGCCGGAGAAGTTTCCTTCCTGGCTGTACTCGGTGTGCAGAAACCTCGTCCGCCGGCACCAGCGAAAGGCATGGCTGCGGCGGTGGGTGCCTGGTGAGGTTCCGGACACCGCCGATCCGGTCTCGACTGCTCGGGTCGAGATGTCCGACACCGCTCGGTGGGTCTGGGAGGTCCTCGATGAGCTCCCCCTCACACAGCGCGAGGTGCTGATCCTGTGCGATCTGGAGGGTCGTACCCGAGAAGAAGCCGCCGAGCTGCTCGGCGTGTCTTCAGGAACCATCAAAGGTCGGATGCGGCTGGGTCGAGAAAAGTTTCGACGACTGGCACGCAGCCGCGGCGATATCCGCGAAGCAGCGGAGGTAGGATGATGATCAAGCAAACAGACATCCCGCTGGGGCAAGACTTTGCCTTCGAGCTGGAGCAGTTCCACAGCGAGACCCGCGCCCGCCCTGAAGAGCTGGCTGCGGTCCGCCACAGACTCCGCGCGGCTCGGACAGCGCAGGCACAGCAGCGTCCGCCGCTGCGCCTGCTGAGCATCGGCATCGCCAGCATGATGGCGGCCGCCGGGTTGCTGATGGTGATGACGAGGTCCTCCGAGCCGGTCATTCAGCAGATCGCCCTGAGCTCAGAGCAGTGGTCAGAGGTGGCCGCCAGCGACGACGTCCTCCTCAGCTTCTCTGGCCAGGGAGACCTCCAGAGTGCCGGCACGGTCCATGACATCGGCTGGCGAACCGGCCGCCTGAATGTCTCGGTGACTCCAGATCAAGACATCAGCCTCACCGTCTCGACTCCAGAGGCTCAGGTCTCGGTGGTCGGTACCGTGTTCGAGGTCCGCCGAGATGCCCTGGGCACCACCGTCAGCGTGGCGCGCGGGAAGGTCGAGGTTCTCTGCAACAACCAGGGCCCGCTGTACCTGACCTCCGAACAGACCCACACCTGCCTGCCGACCACCGCCCTCGGCCTGCTCAACCGCGCACTGGACCTCAAGGCCGACGATCCAGACGCCGCCCTGGAGGCCATCGCGATGGGGCTGGAGGGCCTCGACGAGACCAGCAACGACTACGACGACCTCCACTACTGGGCCGCCGACATCCACCACGGCGCCGAGCGCTCCAAGGAGGCCCTCCAGTCGGCACAAGCCGCCCTGAGCGCAGACGCGACGTACGCCAGCGAGGCGAGCCGCATCGCCGCGATGCACGGCATGGTCCTCGGAGGCTGCGGGCTGTCCGCAGCGCACCTCTCCTGGCTGGCCGACAACGACGAGGCCACCGCCGAGGAGCTGGCGCTGCTCGCGCAGTGCACCATCGACAGTGATCCGACGACGGCGCGGCAGCTCCTGGAGGCTGCGGAGGCTCAGGCGACTGCGCCCGGGCTGAAGGAGAAGATTCGTCAGCGACTCGACCGGATGGCGTCAGGGGCTTCCCAGTGAAGTCCCTCCTACCCGCACTCCTGCTCACTCTGCTCGGCTGCCGAGACAAGGGCGAGGACACTGCCGACGTCAGCACTGACGACACCGCCGTCGTCCTCATCGAGTACTGCTTCGCAGATGCCGACGGCGACACCTATGGTGACCTCGACACCGTCGTCGAGTGCACCGAGGCCGGCGCGGTAGAGGACAGCACCGACTGCGACGACACCGACGCCGAGGTCAATCCAGGCGCTGCTGAGGTCTGCGACGGCGCCGACAACAACTGCGACGGCGCCGCGGATGAAGATGTGCTCACCGCCTTCTACATCGACAATGACGGTGACGGCTACGGCGATGATGCCGACGTGGTGTACTCCTGTGACGACGCCATCGACACGCGGAGCACCGCCGGCGGCGACTGCGACGACACCGACCCCACCTTCAGCCCAGCAGCTGACGAGGTCTGCTTTGACGGCATCGACCACGACTGCGACACCCGCGACAACTCCGCCAGCTGTGCGATGTCCCTCGCAGACGCCGACGCCACCCTCACCGGCATCGCCGACGGCGACCGCGCTGGCTACAGCCTCGCCTCTGCTGGAGACCTCAACGGTGACGGCTACGACGATCTCATCACGGCCGCGCGCCTCGCGGATGCTGCCGCTGGAGAGGATGCCGGAGAGACCTACGTCCTCTACGGTCCCCTCAGCGGTGCCATCAGCCTCGCCGATGCCGACGTCACGCTCTCCGGTGAGGCCGCAGGCGACTACGCCGGCATCTCGGTGGATGGCGGCAAGGATGTCGACGGAGACGGCATCCCCGATCTTCTCATTGGCTCCCTGAACCTCGACGGCGGCGGCGGCGCCTACGTTGTCTATGGGCCGCCCTCAGACATGAACCTCTCCGCCGCCGACATTCGGCTGACCGCCGCTGGCAGCGACGAGCAGGCGGGTCGGGTGGTCGCCCTGCTCGGAGACATCGACGGTGACGGAGCCAGCGAGTCCATCATCGGTGCCCGATACAACAGCGACGCCGGCCTGAACCACGGCGCAGCCTACCTCCTGTGGAGCGGCAGCAGCGACAGCGGCGTGCTCGATGAACAGGCCACCACGCTGACCGGTGTCAGCGAGCAGGACAGCGCTGGATACTGGGTCTCTGCTGCTGGAGACGTCGACGGTGATGGCATGGCTGATGCGCTGGTCAACGCCTACCGGGCCGACGGCGATGCCGGGACCAACGTCGGCGTCACCTACCTGCTGAACAGCAGCGGAGCCCTCTCCGGCCTCAAGAGCGACCGCACGCTCTCCCTCGCCAGCGCCGACGCCACCTTCATCGGTACCGGTGTCTCCGATCAGTCCGGGTCCTGCATCTCCACTGCTGGAGACATCGACAGCGACGGCTACGATGATCTCCTCATCGGTGCCCAGCACCAGGACATCGACACGGATTCGGATGTCGGCGTCGTCTACGTGGTGACCGGCTCCCCCACCGGCACCCGCTCTCTCGCCGACTCCACCGCGCTCCTCGTCGGAGAGGCCGCCGAGGACTTCGCTGGCCGCTCCCTGGCAGCGATGGGAGACCTCAACGGCGACGGCAACGGCGACTTCCTCGTCGGCGCCAAGACCAACAACGACGGCGGCAGCAGCGCCGGCAAGTCCTACCTGGTGCTCGGACCGGTCAGCGGCACCGTCGGGCTGCTCGATGCTGCTGCCGGTCGGTTCATCGGAGACATCGCAGAGTCCCAGAGCGGAACCGCTGTGGCCTCTGCAGGCGACGTCAACAACGACGGCAACACCGACCTCTTCATCGGTGCGACAGCGACCGACGAAGGCTACGCCTACCTTATCTATGGGGGAGGATGGTAGATGCGTGTCCTCGGAATGCTCTTGCTCAGCACAGCGGTCGGCTGCGACGAAGACCCCCGCTTTGCGGCCGGTGTCGATGGCTGCTTCATCGACAGTGACGGAGACGGCTACGGCAATCTGGCGGTGACCGGTGACTGCAGTGATCCCGACGCGGTGCCCGTTGCTGGCGACTGCGACGACACCACCCCCCTCATCGGCCCCGAGGCCATCGAGCTGTGCGACGCCATCGACAACGACTGCGATGGCAGCATCGACGAGGGCGCCTCCGATGCCGACACCCTCTACCTCGACGCCGACGGAGATGGATACGGAAACGCCGACTTCAGCGAGGTTCGCTGCGAGGGTGTGTCGGGCTGGGTGAGCAACGACGAGGACTGCGATGACCTGGAGGCCTCCGTCTACCCCGAGGCCTCCGAGCTGTGCGGAGACGGCATCGACAACGACTGCGATGGCCACTCCGAGACCGACTGTGTGCTGGAGCTGACCGGGGTGGCGTTCTACGGAGAGCGCGACAACGAGGGCGCAAGCACAGTCGCGGCTGGAGACCTCAACGGCGACGGCATCGAGGATGTCCTCATCGGCTCCTACACCTCCAGCAACAACGGCGGACTGGGCAACGACGGCGCAGCCTACGTCTTCTTTGGCCCCCACGCGGACTCCCTCTCTCACGAGGACGCCAGCGTGGTCATCGAGGGCGGCTTCGAGGAGAAAGACGTGCTGGGCTGGGGCGTAGAGATTCCAGGAGACATCGACGGCGACGGCATCCACGACGTCCTGCTGAGTGCTTCTCAGGCAGAGCATCCCGACGGCTATGACCGCACCGGCTCGGTCTACTTCTTCTCTGGTGCTGGCCTCTCCAGCGGCATGCAGCTCTCCAGTGATGATGCCGACACCGAGTGGTTCGGCGAGAGCAAGACCTACCTGGGCGCAGACATCTTCGCCGCCAACCTCGACGACGACGCGCCCATCGAGTTGCTCGCGGGTGCGACCTGGGCAGACGAGGAGCGCGGGCGCATCTATCTCCTCGACGACAGCCCCGAGCCTGGCATGCTCGACATCCTCGAGTCCGCCCAGGCCACCATCACCGGGGTCGAGATCGGTGATCACCTGGGCCGCTCCGCCAGCATCGCCTCCGCAGACTTCAACGGCGACGGCATCGGCGACATCATCGTCGGCGAGCCGCTGCTGGACCAGGAGTCCGGTGCCCTCTACCTGCTCGCAGGCCCCATCAGCGGCGACATCCTGATCACCGACGCCGACGCTGCGATCCGGTCGTCGGGCAAGGAGGACATGCTCGGTCGCGCCGTGTCTCTGGCGGGCGACGCCAACGGCGACGGGCTGCCTGACTTTCTCGTCTCCGCACCCGATGCCGATGACCCCGCGACCGACAGCGGCAGCGTCTACCTGCTGCACAGCCGCGACACCCTCTCCAGCTTCGACGGCGAGCGCATCACCACCGCATCGGATGCCTGGATCTCCGGTGTGGACGCCAACGATCACATCGGCTTCGCCCTCGACGGCGGCACAGACATCAACGGCGACGGCTTCACCGACATCTTGTTCGGCGGAAACGAGATCGGCTTCCTCAGCAGCATCGGTGCCTACCTGTTCTACGGCCCGATGGAGGGGGTGATCTCTGCGGGTCGGGCAGACGCGATCTACGCCGATGCCAGCAACGACACCGGCAGCCTCGCGCTGATCGCCGGCGCTGGTGGCAGCGGTGGCCTGCTGCTGAGCGCCCCGTTTGATGACATCGGCGCAGACGACGGCGGCGCGACCTGGCTGATGCCCGCGCCGTAGGGGGCACCTCCCCAGCCGTCCCTGCTGCCATGGGCGGAGCGCATCACCCCGCAGTGATGGCTCGACACCGCTCTGGTGATGGTCCTGTTGCACACTGAGGCTGGCCACCCCGCCCTCTACAGCCCGCACGATACCGGCGACACATTGCAGCGGATCGGCCTGACCAGCCCACCGGAATCTTGCGATGGTCTGGATCACGGGAGGCTACAATCGCCGACATGTTCGAGCTGTTCAATGTCGATCTGCTCTTCCTCCTCCTCGTCGGGGTGGTCGTCTCCGCGCACAGGCTCCTCCCGTGGCTTCGCTGGCGGCTGCACAGCAGCAGTGCCGTCGACCCACGGCTGCGGGGCATTGTTCGAGCACACAAGCTCCGGTCCAGCCGGAGCATCCTGGGAGACGTCGCAGAGGGAACCCTCGACGGCTTCCCGATCCATGTCCGCTACATCGACACCCAGCGCCACCAGCCAGAGGAGCAGAGCCGGCACTCGGCACGCGCGACCTGCCGGGTCACCATCTCCCTGCCCTCGCCGCTGCCCGCTGGGATGCGCTTGTCGAGCATGTCCGTCACCCAGACCGTGCTCCAGGGGCTCGGTGCCCAGGACATCGAGATCGGCGATCACTGGATCGACCCAGCGCTGCGCATCCGCGCCGAGCAGCCCACGCTCGCACAGCAGCTGCTCACCATGCCGGAGGTGATCACTGCCCTCCGACGCGCAGTCACCCACACCGCCGATGCCCTGCGGGTCACCCCCACCGAGGTGCAGCTGACCCGCAGCGGGATCAACGTGCCCGACGCCGGGGCAGTGCTCGACATCGCCATGGAGCTCACACAAGCACTGTGCGCGTCTGCCGATGGGTTCTGGCAAGGGGTCGCCGACGAACAGGGGCTCTCAGAGGTCCAGATCTCTCGACGGGGAACCATCCTCAGCGGTGTCCTCAGCGGGGTGCCGATCACCGCTCAATTCACCACCGATGAAGACGGGGAGTGCGTCACTCGGATCAAGGCGATCCTCGACCCGCCCCTCCCCGGCGGTCTTCGCCTCCGAGAGCGTCACCCCGAGCGAGCAGCTCCCTCCACCGGCAACCCGATCCTCGACATGAAGGTCGAGATGACCACCACGGACCTCAGCGGCGCGCGTCGCCTCCTCGCCGCCCCGGCCCTCACCGGTCCGCTGATGGAGCTGCTCGACGCGCCCGGAGAGACCCGGATCCTGCCCGAGAGTGTGCGCCTGTCGCTACAGGGCTGGCCGCTGACGGATCTCCAGGCACTGCTGGCGCTCACGGCAGAGGTCGCAGAACACCTCACCAAGAGGGACCGCGCGCCGGGCGCCGCACGATCACGACAGCCGACGACCTGAGGCGACTACTCCTCTGGACCGACCCACCGCTCGAGCCACTGGCTCATCTCCCAGTGGACATGCCCCACCGCCTCCATCGAGCGGTAGCCGTGGCTCTCGTAGGGAAGCTCCACCCAGCGCACCGTTGCGCCGAGCCCCTTGAGCGCCTCGTACATGCGCTCGCTCTGCATCGGGTAGGTGCCGGAATTGGGATCCTGGGCGCCGTGGATCATCAGCAGCGGCTCGTTGATCTTCGCGGCGTGGGTGAACGGAGACATGGTGATGTAGACGTCGGTGGCGTCCCAGTAGCTGCGCTGCTCGCTCTGGAAGCCAAACGGCGTCAGGGAGCGGTTGTAGGCACCACTCCGTGCGATCCCGGCCGCGAACAGGTCGGTGTGGGCCAGGAGGTTGGCGGCGGTGAACGCCCCGTAGGAGTGCCCGCCGATGACCAGCCGGTCCGGGTTTGCGACCCCACGAGAGACCATCGCCTCGACCGCCGCCTCGGCCCCCCAGACCAGCTGCTGGACGTAGTTGTCGTTGGGCTCGATCTCGCCCTCCCCGACGATCGGCATGGTCGGCCCGGAGACCACCGCGTAGCCCTGGGTGAGCAGGAACATCACGGAGCTGCCGTAGGGACGGGAGAAGGTGTGCTGGCTGCGGGTGATCTGGCTGGCGGTGGCCTTGTCTTTGTGCTCCTCAGGGTAGGCCCAGAACACCGTCGGCAGCGGACCGTCCTTCTCACGCCAGCCCGGCGGCGTGTAGAGGGTTGCAGAGAGCTGAACACCATCCTCACGGGTGTAGGTCACCAGCTCCTTGTCGAGCCCGGCGAGCTGGGGCACCGGATCAGGGTAGCGCGTCAGCGCGCGCGGACGCCGCCGACGCATCGACCGGAGCTGGTAGTTGGGCGGCTCTGTGGCAGACTCCCGGCGGGTGATGAACCGGGAGGCGTCGTCATCGAGCACGTCGACGACGTACTCATACGCATCTCCCGACGCCCGCCACAGCCGCTCGCTCTCGCCAGTCTCCAGGTCCACCCGATCGAGGAACGGGTAGACGCCCTCCGGAGAGGCCCCCTTGCCCTTTCGGTAGAAAGCATCTCCATCAGGGGTGAACCGCAGCGACCATGACCCGTGCGCGTTGAGCGCGCTCATCGGATCGCCCGGATCGGCGTAGGCATCTTGGTAGCTGCGATCCTCCAGGAGCATCGGAGCCGCAGATGGGTCGTTCGGCTGAATCCGCCAGCTCCGATACCGGCGGTTGTTGAACCACCACTCTCCGACCAGCGCGACATCGTCTCGCCCCCAGGTCACCGCGCTGAACCGGTCCTCGCTGCGCCAGATCTCGGTCGGCTCACCGATAAACGGCGCAGAGAGAAGGGACAAGCGGTCTCGATGCTCAGCCTCCGCTGAGGCATCTCCGCCATCGAGGGCCTCGACGAGGTACAGGGTCGCGGCAGCGTCTGAGCGCCAGCCGATGGTCCGACGCCCCGTCCGAGTGGAGCCGCGCGCGATCGGCACCTCATCGGCCAGGGGAAGGTCGGCGATCTCCACGGTCTTGCCCCCGTCTCGGGCGATGACCACGGTCCGCTTCGGGAAGCGGCTGACCGGCACGTGGTAGGAGAACGGTCGGTGAATGCTGCGGACCAGCATCCAGGCCCCGTCCGGCGACACCGTCAGCTCATCGACAAGATCTGGCGCGAGGATGCGGGTGGTGGTGCCGTCGAGGGCGAAGTGGTCAACGGCGCTGGTGAGGTAGTGCTCAAACAAGGCCTCGTCGTGGGGGCTGGAGAGGAGGTTGGTGTAGGTCCGCGCCGGGGCCGCCCGGCCGACGTTCTCCTCGATCCGCGGCCCAGACAGCCCCGACATCGCTGGAACCTCCTGGCTGACCACCACCTTGCACAGCATCCCCTCGTCGCCGGGCAGCCAGTCACAGGGCGCGCCATAGGTGGCGTTGAGCACCGGGCCGGAGAGCTGCTGGGGGGCACCGGCGTCCACGTCCATCACCCACAGGGAGATGCCGTCGTCTTCGGTGAGGGTGAACATCAGCCGCTGGCTGTCAGCGGCCCAGTCCAGGTTGCCGATGCGCGCGCCCTCCGGCAGCCGAGCCTCGCGCACAGCACTGCCCGCTGTGGAGCGAAGCCGCAGCGCAGTGTAGGCGTAGTCCCGAGCCGGCCCGAAGGTCGCTGGGTTGATCTTGATCCCGGCGACCTTCACCTCCGGCTGGGCAAGCTCCGCGATCGGCGGCAGCGCCGGGCGCTCCAGCTCCGCCATCCACAGCCGATCCGGTGAGAAGCGCACACCGGGGGTCCAGGGAGTCGCGAGGATGGTGTCGATCGGAGCGGGCGCGGCCTGCCAGCCGTCGGCAGCCATCGCCAGGGGGAGCAGGAGCAGCATGAGAATCTCCGGGGTGTGGGGAGAGACTATCGCCCTTGCCGCATGGGATGAACACACCATCGTCCAGCGGCCCTTCACCCGTCACCTCAAGCGCATCAAGGAGGGCCTGCGAGGTGTCCTCGACGGGCCCTTACGGTGGGCGAAGTGACCGCATTCATCGGCACTCCAGGCTGATCATTACCAGGTCCACACCAGCTCCAGCGAGGCGGACACAGGCCGCGACAATTCTTGCGGATGCGCAGTCTCTGGGGCCACCCAGCCCCACCTCACAGCGCGATGCAGGTGTACTTCAGCTCCAGGTACTCATCGAGCCCGTGACGGCTTCCCTCGCGACCGATGCCCGATCGCTTCACCCCGCCAAACGGCGCCTGAGGGGTGGACATCATGCCGGTGTTCACCCCGACCATTCCGAAGTCCAGTGCCTCAGAGACCCGCCAGGAGCGCGCGAGGTCCTCGGTAAAGAAGTACGCCGCGAGGCCATACGGCGTGGCGTTCGCCAGGGTGACGGCATCCTCTTCGTGCCAGAACGACCGGATGGCAACGACAGGACCGAAGATCTCCTCTCGCCACAGGTCCATCTCGCCAGTGATCCCGGTCAGCACAGTGGGCGCGACAAACAGCCCGCTGCCGGTCGGCGGCCCCCCACACCACACCGTCGCGCCCTTGCTGATGGCATCCGAGACCAGGCGAGCGACCTTGTCTCGGGCAGAGCGGGAGATCATCGGACCGATCGTGGTGCTCGCCTTGAGGCCGTGGCCCTGCTGCAGCTGGCTGGAGCGGGAGGTGACCATCGCAGCGAACCGCTCGACGAGAGAGTCATGGATCAGGAACCGGTTGGAGGCCACGCAGGTCTGGCCGCAATTGCGGTACTTGCTGGCCATCGCACCATCGACAGCCTTCTTGAGGTCGGCGTCCTTGAACACGATGAGCGGCGCGGACCCGCCCAGCTCCAGAGACAGCCGCTTCAGCGTCGGCGCGCACTGCGTCATGAGCAGCTCACCGACCTCCGTGCTGCCGGTGAAGGACAGCTTCCGGACCACCGGAGATGCCGTCAGCACCCCGCCGACCACCTCAGGCGCTCTGGAGGTGACCACATTGACTACCCCGCCAGGAATACCAGCCTGCTCGCAGAGCGCGGCGAGGGCGAGAGCGGAGAGCGGCGTCTCCTCAGCGGGCTTGGCGACCACCGTGCAGCCAGCGGCCAGCGCCGGGGCCAGCTTCCGGGCGAGCATCGCGCAGGGAAAGTTCCAGGGAGTGATCAGCGCACAGACCCCGACCGGCTGGCGGGTCACCAGGAGCCGCTTGTCGGGATGCGAGGCTGGGATCGTCTCGCCATAGATCCGACGCCCCTCTGCAGCAAACCACCGCACGAAGCCGGCAGCGTAGCGAATCTCCCCCTCCGCCTCGGCTCGGGGCTTTCCGTTCTCGCAGACCAGCAGCTCGGCGAGGGTGGTGAGGTTGCCCAGCATCAGATCGTGCAGCCGGATCAGGCAGTCGCTGCGCTGCTCTGCAGTCAGGGCACGCCAGCCCGGCAGCGCACGCTCCGCCGCGATGATCGCCGCCTGGGTCTCTTCTGCGCCGCAGTCGGGCACCGCGGCGATGGTCTCGCCGCTGGCTGGGTCGGTGACCGGGAAGGTCGCGCCGCTCCGGGCGCTGATCCACTGCCCGCTGACGTAGCAGGCCTGCTTGAGGTGCGGATTATCCATGGTCTTCTCCATAAAACCAGCCGGAAAAGACCCGCCTGGGGTGATCGTTGAGCAAGGGCTGGACCCGGTGGAGGGGGTGGCGGTCGAAGACATCGAACAGGTCCAGGCTGTTCCAGCCCGGCGGCCGTCGCTCGGTGACCACCACCGCGCCCTGCTTGACGCTGAGGAACTCCAGGTGCCCGCCCTCCTCCGCCGGCCAGCGGTCTGGCGTGAGCCCGACGACATAGGCGACCCGGCGCTGACCATCGGCGTCATTGTGGGCGTCGAGGTAGCAGCCACGGCAGTACAGCGCCGAGAGGAGCTTGCGGTCTGGGGTCGGCGTCAGGGGCTGGCCGGTGATCGTCGCGCACAGTCGTACCACATCGCCAAACAGCCAAGAACCGAACGAAGAAAGCTCCGAATTAACAACGTCCTCTGGGGTAAATGACAGACCCCAGAACTGGTATCGAAACTGACCCGGCTCAGGAGAGAGCAGCCCAAACGGGCTCTCCAGCAGCGCAGCATGGACCTTGCGTGCGGCCGCCTCCGTCATCAGCGGGGTGAGCCGCAGCGAGCCGGTGCGCTGCCAGGTCTCCGCGAGCGCGTGAAGGACTGCAGGGTCCTGGAGCCGGGGGTGGAGTGCGGTCACATCTCCTCCAGCCGACAGCGCAGCGCGAGAGACTCGACGTGCTTCGTCAGCACCCCCACCTCCACCACCGCGCCGGGTGGAATCAGGGTGAGTCCTGCAGAGAGCTGACCACCCCACTCCTGCGGCCAGGGGGATCCCGTCAGCCCGATCAAGGCCACCCACTCGCTGGGCTGCATGCGGAGCCAGGATCCCTTGCGCAGCGCGATCGCATCGATGACGCCCGGCCGCGTGGCGCGGACCCGAAGACCCATGCGCGCCAGAAGCCGGGGCAGCTCGATGTCCATCAGCCGGCTCGCCCAGAAGAAGCCCTCGGGGAGCTGCGGATCGAGCACCGGCGGGACGTGCGCCTCGCACCGCCAGAACAGCCCGGTGTCGGGCTCCCAGACCGCCCCCATCGGCAGCCCTCGGACCGCCTGCGCGATCACCGCTGCCGCGCCCTCTGCCAGCAGCGACGGCAGGACCATCACCCCCTCCGTCAGCGGAGGGGGTGCGAGCATGAGCCGGGGGTCGAGGCGAGCAGCGCGCACGCGTTCTCCTAATCTCCTTGTCGCTGGATGAACCCCTCAACCAGCCGATTGAATCGACCAACTTCTTCCATGTTTGGTGTATGGGCTGACTTATCCAGAACCACAAGCTCTGCTCGTCGGCCCAGCATGGTCGCCATTCGGTCCCCCAGGGCCACCGGGAACAGGGGATCGTGCTTTCCCCAGACCACCATCGTGCGGTGCGGCAGCGACGGCACCTGCTCCGGCCCTCGCAGCTGACTCAGGAGGTTGTCCAGCAGCGCCCGCTTCTCAGCGATCCGATCGGCGAACAGGTTGCGGTGGACATCCGGCAGCGCGAAGGAGGGTGCCCATGGCGGGCGGTGCCAGGCGATCTGGAGCAGCCGCTTGAGGCCATCCGGGCTCTGTGGAAGCAGCAGATCGCCGATGTGTCCCACCCCAAATTTCGAGATCATCGACTGGTAGTCGTCCTCGGTGTACCCGAGCCCCGGGCTGTCCACGAAGACCACCCGCCGGACGCGCTCGGGGTGCTCATGGGCCAGCCCCAGCGCGACGAACCCACCGTACGAGACCCCAGCCACATCACAGCGTGTGATTCCGTTGTGATCGAGCAGCTCGCGGATCATGCTGACCTGCGCCTCCAGGGTGCAGTCCGGCTTCCGGGGGACGCTGCCGCCGAAGTGCAGCAGATCCGGTACCAGGAGCCGCCGGCTGGAGGCGAAGTGACCGACCTGCCCGTACCACTGCCAGGTGGCGTTGGCACCGAAGCCCTGGAGGAGCAGGAGCGGAGGCCCCTCGCCGCCGATCCAGCAGCGCACCGAGGCGCTCGGCAGGGCGATCTGGTGCTCAACGAGACCAGCACCCTGAAACTTCCGCCGATATTGGCGGGCCTGGAGCTTGTAGGGACTCCGGGTCAGGCGTAGCGCGAACATCCGATGAGGCACCACAACACCATACCCGAAGACTGTAAGACTCCTGTGTGCTGAGAAGGTGTCAACTCCCCGGGAATCCTGCTAAAGTGAGCAGCATCGCCCAGCCGATGGAGGCTCAGTGCGTACTTCTTCTCGACTCCTGCTCGGCGCAGGGCTGCTGGCCCTCGGCTGCCAGGACAAGACCATCAATGTGCTCCAGGAGCCGCCAGCGGTCACCGTCCAGGAGCCCTCGGAAGGCACGTCTTTCTACACGGGTCAGGCCATCCTGTTCAAGGCAAAGATCCAGACCTATGACGGAACGGACCTGACCGACCTGACCCACCAGTGGGTGAGCGGAAACGAGACCATCTGTCTCTCTGATGTGGTCCCTGAGGATGGCTACGCGACCTGCTCCTGGGCCTACGACACCGTGGGCGAGCACACCGTCACCGTCACCGTCACGGACCCCCGACTGGCCTCCGCCACAGCCTCCGTCGGCGTCAGCATCATCGAGAACACCCCCCCGACGATCGAGGCCACCGCACCTGCGGATGGCTCCACCGATGTTGCCGGGGCAGGGATCGTCTTCCAGGCCATCGTCGACGACACCGAAGAGACCTCCGAGAACCTCATCGTCACCGTCAATTCCTCCATCGATGGGGACGTCTCCAGCGGCTATGCAACCTCCGCTGGTCAATACTCCGGCCAGGGCTACCTCTCCTCGGGCGATCACCTCATCATCATGACCGTCGAGGACTCCTACGGCCGAACCGCCCAGGACACCCTGACCATGGAGATCCTGGAGCCTGGACCGCCGAGCATCAACGCCGTCACCATCGCACCCAACCCCGCCGACACCACCGAGACCCTCTCCGCAGTGGTCACCGGCTGGATCGACCCCGCAGATCCGGGCAACCTCGACGAGACTTACAACTACCGCTGGTACGTCTCTGATGACTTCGGCAAGCTCAACATGGTCTCCTCCAGCGAGACCCTCGATCCCGGCTACACCAGCAAAGGTCAGACCGTCCAGGTCGAGGTGACACCATACAACTCGGAGTTCGGCGAGGGCGAGACCAAGAGCGCCGACCTGATCATCGTCAACTCGCTGCCGGAGACCCCGACGGTCTACATCGACCCGGAGTACCCCCAGCCCGGAGACAGCCTCTACTGCGTGGCGGCATCCTCTGACGCAGACAACGATCCGATCTCGTTCCTCTACGAGTGGACCCGAGATGGCTCTGCCACCACCGAGACCAGCAACGTGGTCTCCTCCACCGTCACCGCCCACGGCGAGACCTGGGAGTGCGAGGTCACCCCCTACGACGGCGAAGACTACGGCAGCCGCGGCTCGGACTACGTCACCATCGACGACACCGAGGCCCCCACCGCCCCGAACTTTGACACCCCCACCGCCTACCGCAACGACGAGGAGGTCACCCTCACGGGCACCTGCGAGGCAGCATGCAGCCTGGCCTTCTACTGCGCAGACGATGACGGCTCCTGGTCCGACTCCGGAACCTGCGACAGCAGCGGCGAGTTCTCCTACACCACCGCGCTGGTCGCAGGGAACACCACCGAGTGCTACGCCACCTGCGAGGACGATGCCGGGAACCTCTCCAGCAACTCCGCCTCGGTCACCACCGAGGTCTGCGATCCGGGCGATGAGAACGAAGACAGCGTCGGAACCGGTGATGCCGGCGCAGACGCCATCGACCTGTGGTCCGCCATCCCCGACGACGCCTCGACCACGATCACCATCGAGGCCAACATCCTCAGCGACGACACCACAGACTGGTACAAGATCTCCGGGTCTGATGATGTCAGCGAGGATCGCACCGACGGTCTGGACTACTACCGGTTCCAGGTTCAGATGCTCGACGGCACCTCGGCGTATGAGATGTACGTCTACCGCGACAGCTACGACACCTCGGCCCTGGAGTGCTCTTCCGGTGTCACCGAGTACGAGCACGCCCAGGAAGACATCGGAGATGGCAGCCACACCATCCCCTCCGATGCCCGCTCCTGCGGCAACAGCTCCAGCAGCTACAACGACTGCGAAGACAACAGCTCGGACTACTACATCCAGATCGTCCGCACGAGCAGCACCGTCAGCTCATGCCAGGGCTACGAGCTGGAAGTTACCAACGGAGTCTGGTGATGAATACCCGACGAGACCTCCTCAAGGGCGCCAGCCTCGGCGCAGCCGCCCTCGCGCTCACAGCAGCCAGCCAGCACCGCTCCATCGCAGCGTTCGCGCGCGGTGAGGACGATGCCGCGCCGTGGTGGCTGGTGGCACCGCTCTCTGCCGGCGCCAGCATCGGCGGCGGCTGGTCGCTGGCCGGACTCTCTCCGGTTGCGGCGGGTGCGTCCATCCTCACCCTCCGCCACCGCGACGGTCGTCAGACCCGGGTCCACCTCTGCGCCTGGAGCGAGGCTCCCCGGGGCGTGGCGCACACCGCGCTGCTGGACATGGTCGTGATGGACGGCGGACAGGGTGACCAGCCCACCGAGGAGAGCCTGGGGCGCTCGCTGCGCTCTCTCGCCAGCCGGATCCGACGCAACGAGCTCGCCTCCGGCGTCGACCTCTCCGAGCTGGCCCTGCTGCAGTCGCATGAGGAGCGTGTCGCACGATACGGTCCTGAGTCCCTGGTCTGAGATACAGACCCTTCTCCACAAGAACGTAAGACCCTTCTCCACAAGAACGTAAGGAAGCACGGCAATGAGCGAGGCTGGAAGCGAGGAGGTGGTCGAGCTGACCTACGCGGTAGACGACCGCCAGGTCAGCTTCACCGTCGATGAGACCCTCTACCCCCTGGATGCAATCTACGGGGCGTCCTACTTGTTCGTCGATCGCTGCTACGTCTTCCTCAGCCGTCCGGCAGACAAGCAGGTCGGAGTCCGCCTCAAGACCCGCGAGCCCGCTGACGAGGCAGCCCTGGATGCCCTGGCGGGTGAGTTCGCCAACGAGCTGCTCAACCAGGTCCTCCGCCATCAGGTCAGCGAGTCCACCGCCAAGATCCGCGAGTACTACATGGCGCGGGCTTTCTTCTCCACCCCCGTACAGGCGAGCATCGATGACCTGCTCGCCGAGCTCGACGCCGAGGAACTTGAGGAAGACGATCTCGAGATCGCCGTCCCCTGGGAGGAAGAGGGAAGTGGCTGATCAGACCCTCACCTTCTCGCGCTCCCTGTACCGGATCGACGGGATCGAGTCGGCTGCGGCGGCCTACGCCGGGCTCGCGCAGATCACCGTGACACCCGGAGAGTCCGAGATCGTGGTCGACCTCGCCCAGCCTCACCCCGACATCCCCGCCCAAGAGCTGGTCGACGCCTTCTGCAACCACGCATTGTTCGAGACCGTGCGCCGCCACCGAGAAGCCGTCGGAGGCTCCCTGTGAGTCGCACCATCACGCTCCCCGCGATGCCCACCCGCGCCGATGCCCTGGGCTACTTCCGGTTCGACCGGCTCTCTGAGGGCCGGATGGTCCTGACCAACGATGCCGGTGAGTGGCAGGTGCTCGCTGATTCTGACTTCCGCCGGTTCGTCGCTGGAGAGATCAAGGCGGATGATCCGCTGTTCGGCGCGCTCCAGGAGAAGGGCTTCATCCGCGAAGACCTCGATGCCGAGGCCATCGCTACCCGTGTCCGCCGCAAGAAGCGGTTCCTGGGCCAGGGGCCACACCTCCACGTCGTCATCACCACCCTGCGCTGCAACCAGAGCTGCAAGTACTGCCACGCCTCGCGCACCGACATGGACCGCGTCGACACCGACATGTCCATCGAGACCGCCAAGGGCGTCGTCGACCTCGCGATGCAGAGCACCAGCCCATACCTCAACTTCGAGTACACCGGCGGCGAGCCCACGGTGAACATGCCGGCGCTGAAGTTCGTGGTCGAGTACAGCCGAGAGAAGAACCGCTACGAGGGCAAGAGCCTCGACCACTCCGTCGTCACCAACATGACGTACATGACGGAGGAGATCGCCGAGTACCTCATCGCGAACAACATCTGGGTCTGCACCAGCCTCGACGGCACCCAGGCGGTCCACGACTGGAACCGCTCCTGGGGCGGGCCGGGCAGCAAGGCCGGCGCCTACAGCTCGGTCCTAAAGTGGATCAAGTATTTCAACCGTCGCTATGTGGAGAACGGCCTCGATCCCGAGCTGTACCATGTCGACGCCCTGATGACGACGACCCGCAAGAGCTTCGCAGACTGGAAGGCCCTGGTCGATCTCTACATCGAGCTTGGCATCCGAAACATCCACATCCGGGCGCTCAACCCGTTCGGCTTCGCCACAAAGACCTGGAAGATGATCGGCTACACTGCCGACGAATTCCTGGCGTTCTACGAGCAGGTCCTCGACTACATCATCGAGCTGAACCTCAGCGGCGTGCAGATCATGGAGGGCACCGCTGCGACCCTCCTCAAGAAGATCCTCACCCCCGATGATCCAAACTTCGTCGACATCCGCTCTCCCATCGGATCTGGCACCGGCCAGCTCGCCTACAGCTACGACGGCACGATCTACCCCTCCGATGAGGGCCGGATGGTCGCCGGAATGGGCGATGACTTCTTCGCCATCGGAGAGGTCGGCAAGAGCAGCTACGCCGACATCGCCAACCACCCGACGGTTCGTGCGCTGGCGCTCTCCAGCATCACCGACGGGCTACCGGGCTGTAGCACCTGCTGGAACGCCCCATACTGCGGTGTCCGGCCGCTGCACAACTACATGAACTTCGGCGATCTGTTCGCCCAGCGCCCCCTGACACCCAAGTGCAGGGAACATATGACCCTCTCACGGCTTCTGATTCGCCGCCTGGACGAAGACTCCGACGGACGCATCGAGGCCATGTTCCGACGCTGGGTGATCGATCGCCCCCGCCCGCCCTCTGAGTAGGAGCCGTCATGTCCAACGACGACAGCACCAGGACCGAGAAGGCTGCCCCCAAGCTGCCCACCCTCACCCGCAAGCCCACCGATCATCTTCAGGCATCTGAGCGTCAGCAGGCCTGCCGCAAGGATCACTCTGGAGAGCTCTTGCTGAAGGCAGATGCCCTGCTCGCGGACCCAGCGACCGCAGGTGTGGTCCATGCCTCTCACTGCTCTCATGGCTCTCACGGATCTCACGGCTCCCACGGCTCCCACGGCTCTCACGGCTCCCACGGATCACACGGATCCCACGGATCACACGGCTCCCATGGCTCCCACGGATCACACGGCTCCCACGGCTCCCACGGCTCTCATGGGCAGTGGTGACCTGACCGCCCTGTGATCCTCACCGTCACCCGGGCCTGTGATCTCCGCTGCGCGTACTGCCCCACGGCGAAGGACGGCTGGCCCTCGCTGACACCGGCTGATGCCCGCCGCGCAGTGTCGCTGTTCGCCGATCAGTACGGCGGCGGTGACCTCAAGCTGTTCGGCGGAGAGCCCCTGCTGGTTCCCGAGGTCGTCCGCGCCGCGATGGAGGCTGCCCGGAGCCGGCCAGAGATCCGCCGGGTCTACCTCTCGACCAACGGCCTCGGCCTCACCCCCGATTGGATCGCGTATCTTCGAGGTTACAGAAAGGGAATCCTGACCATATCCATGGACGGTTCGCCCGAAGACCACCGACGGATGCGGCGCGCACAGCCGGGCGTAGCTGATGCCTACGACCACCTGATGGCCCTCCGCCCGCAGCTTCGGACCCTCACCCGGCTGGTCATTACCCAGACCATCCCTCCGACCACCGCCGGTCGGGCCGCCGACAACCTGAGGCACCTCCTGTCGCTGGGGTTCTTTCGGTTCAACCTTCTTCCCGGCTACTACATCCCCTGGAAAGCCCACCAGCTCACCGCGCTGGCGGCTTCGTTTGATGCCATCCAAGACCTCATCACAGCACGCTGGCGCAGCGGGCGGCACTTCTACCTGCGAAACCTGTTCACCCGCGCGCCCACGCCGTTCTTCAACACCGGCTTCGTGGTCGATGCTGACCGCACCATTCATCCGTCCAACATCGGCCTCTCCGGCACCCTGGATCACCTCCGGTCGCAGACCGCCATCGGCACCCTCGATGCCCCCCCCAGTCCAGCGGCGCTCGCAGACAAAGCCGCCACGGTCAACGGCCTGCTGGAGGCCAACCTCTCAGAGAAGGTGTGGCAGTCCACCCTGGCCGTTGATGCAGAGCTGACCCGGCTGTGCCGCAGCCTGTACCCAGCACTGCGCGCCTACCGAAGGCGCCGGGGAGCCGCATGAAAGAGCCTGTCCTCACGCCCTGGATCGGTCCCGATGGTCAGATCATGCGTCGGCTGGAGCTGCACCTGACCTACACCTGCCCGGAGCGGTGTGTGTTCTGCTCTGAGGAGCACCGGATGGCCCGCTTCAAGCGCTTTCCTGTGACCTGGGGGCGGGCCGCAACGGTGGTGCGTCAGCATGCCGAGCGGGGCGGCAACGGGGTCCATTTTACTGGCGGAGAGCCAACGATACACCCTCGCTTCCGCGACATCCTCCGCCTGTCCAAGAAGCTTGGAATGCGCACCTCTATCGGCACCATCGGCACCATGCTGTCCCGGCCAGGCTTCGCCGAGACGGTCCTCCCCTTTCTCGACGAGGCCCTGTTCTCCCTGCACGGTCCCGACGCCGCGACCCACGATGCCCTCGCGCGGCGAGAGGGAAGCTTTGAGCGGGTCACCGAGGCAATCCGCCGCTGCGTCTCGCTCAAGCCAGGCTTTGGTGCCTTCGTCAACACCGTGCTCACCCGCGACAACGCAGAGAAGCTCCCCCAGACCATCGCCCTGGCAGACGCGCTGGGCGCGAAGCTCATCGTCGTCTCCAACACCACCCCGGAGGGGGCTGGTCTGGATGCCTATGAAGACCTCGCGGTGCCGCTGAGCGTGCTCGCGGATGTCCTGCCCCGCTCTGTGCCAGCCGCACAGACAGCGGTCCTGCGGTTCTTCGGGGTGCCGATGTGCCTGCTGGGTGCGCACCGGACGCTGTCCAACGATCTGCACTGGGATCCCCGGGTGACTGTCGAGTGGACCGCCCAGCCCGGCTCCGTGAAATTCGACGGGCTTTACTCCTGGGCACCGGACCGAAAGCGGGTCCATGTCTCCCAGTGCGACCGCTGCACCCTGCAGGGGGTCTGCATGGGGGTGTTCGATGAGTACGCTCGCAAGTGGCCGACCACCGAACTGACCCCGATTCAGGGATAGGACGATCCCATGCCCAAAGAGCAGCCCGATCCCCCTGCCGGCAACCAGCTGTACAACCCGCTGCGGGATGTCCGCCGAAACGTCGAGATCAACATCGGCAAGGCGTGCAACAACCGCTGTGTGTTCTGCCTGGACGGTCTCCCCAAGAAAGAAGATCGCAGCTACATGCCGTTTGATCAGATGAAGGCTGAGATCCGGCAGTGGCACGCTGCCGGACACCGCTCGCTGGGCTTCCTGGGCGGAGAGCCCACCACCTACCCGAAGATCGTGCAGTCCGTGGCCTATGGCCGCGAGATCGGCTTCACCCGAATCGCCATCGCGACCAACGCCACCAAGCTGCGCCTGAAGCACTTCACCGACCGCATCCTCGACGCCGGGCTGACCCGGATCACCATCTCCATGCACGGACACACCGCCTCTCTGGAGGATCGGCTGACCCGGGTGCCGGGCAACTTCGAGAAGAAGTGTGCTGCGATCCGCTACCTCAACGAGAAGCGCGCCGCAGGACACCTGCCCGACGGGCTGTCCATCAACATCGTCCTCAATGGCTGGAACTACCGTTACCTGCCAAAGATGATGCGATTCTTCTACCAGGACATGGCGCTGGACGACATCCGCATCAACTTCATTCGACCTGAGGGCTATGCCGAGGGAAGTCGCTCCCTGACCCCGCGCTACGACAAGGTCGTGCCGGTGCTCGAGAAGGCGATCCTGCTCAACGAGTACCACTTCAAGAAGACCTTCACCTTCGGCGGATTTCCCCTCTGTGTGCTCCCGACAGCGCTGCGCCGAAGCGAGCGGCTGCTGAAGAAGTACATGGGCGAGTACCGGGATCTGTCCACCGACTGCTCCATCCGCAGCGACAAGCACGGCGACGGAGAGGTCGACGGCGTCACCCGGATTGACGGCGGCAGGGCCCGGTTCAACTGGCAGGATCGCAAGCGACACGACCTCAAGGGACACCCACAGGCCTGTGACACCTGCAGCCGTGCTGACCTCTGCGAAGGCGTCTGGCAGAACTACCTGGACATCTGGGGAGACCAGGGCTTCAAGGCGATCTGAGGGCCGCCTCGGTTGCCGCCAGCACGACCGGGATCTCGTCGCGGCTGTTGGGCCAGTGCGGCGAGAAGCGCAGCCGGCCGTCGGGCGTGGTCACGCCGATGCTTCGGGCGTTGATGTCCTCAGCGAGGGAGATAAGGTCCACCCCCTCAGGCGGCAGCATGCTGAGAATTCCCGAGCGTGCTGCCGGATCTGCAGCCCGCAGGCTGGTGAAGCCCTGAGCGAGCAGGCCGGCCTCCAGCACATCGAGGTACGCGGTGATGTGCGCAGAGATCGCCGTAACACCGATGTGTTCCAAGAGAGAGACCGACGCGAGCAGCGCCTGGAAGCCCGCCGAGTTGTACGCCCCAGCCTCCAGGAAGTCCGCCCGGCGTCGAATTGGTCGGTCGTACTTGAGGTGTCCAGCTCCCTCAAACAGAAAGCCGATGCCATCTTCATGAGACAGCCAGCCCGCCATGCGTGGAACCAGCGCGCCGATGCGATCGGGATGGACGTAGAGAAACCCGCAGCCCTCGATTCCCATGAGCCACTTGTGAGAGCCGACGGCGAGGTAGTCCACGTCTCGGGCATCCACCGGGATCGCACCGACAGCCTGGATGCCGTCGACAAACAGCTGGGCGCCGTAGCGGTGCGCGAGATCCGCCATCGCCTTGATCGGCATGCGCAGGCCGGTCTGGAACTGCACCGCGCTGACCGCGACGAGGGCCACGCCCCCCTTGAGCGCATCCTCCAGCCGGGCGAGTCCCACGCCGCTGCCGTCTCCGAAGCCGGACAGGGGGAGCGAGGTGAGGCGCAGATCAAAGCTGCGCGCAGCCTGCTGCCAGGGAGTGACGTTGGTGGGAAATTCTCCCGAGAACACCACCACACCATCGCCCCGCTTCCACGGAAAGCAGTTGGCCACGGAGATCACGCCGGCGGTGGTGTTGGCGGTCAGGGCAATGTCCTCGGGCTGGGCGGAGATGAGGCGGGCGAGCTTGCCGCGCAGCACCTCCCGAGACTCCATCCAGACCGGAAAGGCCGTAACACCCTGTGACGCATACGCCTGCGAGACCGCAGCAGCAGCCTGGAGGACCGGTAGAGAGGGCGGAGAGATCGCCGCGTGGTTGAGGTAGACGCTCCAGGAGAGGTCCGGAAATAGGCTTCGATCACCGAGGATGGCCTTCATCGCGCCTGACCGAGGGGGCAGGGGGTGGGGCCGCCAGCGCTCCCGGCGCCTTCACGGCGCTCCAGGACACGGCGCTCCAGGACACGGCGCTTCAGGACGCTGCGCGGCATCCTGGAACGAGCGGTGCCCGGTACATCCAAAGCGGGGATCCGCCGCGCGGTGCTCGGCGGAGGCAGGCCAGGTGATTGCATCTTGAGGACTCCTGTGAGCCGCTTAGTTTAGCGTCTGAATCCAAGGACACTGTGTTGTACGACGACTCTCTCCCCATCCCCGGCCCCCATCTCGACGTCGACCTCAAGGGAAAGCTGCTGCTGAGCTATCTCGCTGCGGGGCGACCGGTTCGCGGACTCGACTTCTCCACGGCTGCGCTGCGGAGCACCGACCTGCGCGGTGCAGATCTGTCTGGAGCGACCCTGACTGGAGCCAACTTGTTTGGTGCCGACCTCCGGGGTGCCGACCTCTCCAGTGCCCAGCTCAGCCGAGCCAACCTCCAGCGCGCACGGCTCAACGACGCCGATCTCCGCAACGCCCGGCTGCACAGCACCCAGCTGGAGAGCGCAGTCCTCATCGGGGCAGACCTGCGATTCGCTGAGCTGAACCAGGCCCGCGCACAGCGGGTCATCCTTCAGGGCGCCGACCTCTCCAGCGCCAGCCTCCAGGGAGCCAACCTCCAGCGCGCTCGGATGCGGGGAGCCACCCTGAGCGGGGCAGACCTGCGGGGAGCCGATCTGCAGTGGGCAGACCTGCTGATGGCGACGGTCACCAGCGCCCGCATCGACGCCGCCGGGATCCGTCGGAGCGCCCTGAGTCCGGATGCCCTCGCTGACCTCAAGCGCAGGGGGCTTGAGGTCAACGAGGATGCGCCCGACCGCGCTCCGATCTCGGCGGAGGGCGTCTGGATCCGTGGAGACTTTGACGGGGTCTTTCGGGCCGGACTCGTCCTCGCGCTTGCCGCCTGGAGATCGGCTGGCTCTTCTCGAGAAGCATCGTTAGCCAACGATAATGAGATCATCATCAGCGGAGACACCGACGAGCTGGAGGTCGTGATCTCGGCACTGGTCGTCCCCGACTTCACCCGCCTCGGTGACCTCACCACCCTGGCCACCCCCGCCCTGCTCGCCCACCTCGCTGCGGGACTGGCGCGCCGAGACGGCATCGAGCTGTGGCTGCGGAAGCGCAGCGGGCTCGTGAAGGTCGCGGACTACTGAGCGCCGACGACCCACCGGGGACTGCTCCGCGCAGGCTGTCCGGTCGCGAGGTCGATTCCCTCCGCCCCCTCAGCCATGAGCAGCTGCGCGCCGGTAGAGAAGGCATAGCCAGTCTCGGTCCGGGTCACGGTGCCTCCAGCCGGCAGGAGACGAGAGAGACTCCGCAGCGCGTGCAGGGCCGGCCTCGGTGCGGTCTGTCGGGTGAGCAGGCCGTTGCGGGGGTAGTAGCCGCGGTCGTGGTCGAGGAAGGCATCGAGGAACACCGAGACCTCTGGGTTGGCATAGGCAGCAATCGCCGCCTCCACGACCCGTCGCGAGACTGCAGCATCGTCCGTGAACCGGCTGGACTCCTCCGCACGCGGCAGCCAGACGTGTGCAGCCGCCGCGCCCACGCTCGCCGCCGCCGCCACGCCCTCGAAGGCATCCCGCTCTGGTGAGATGCGGACCACTGCGCCGCTGGGCAGGTCGATGTCTTCCTCGGGAAGGAAGCCGGGCTGGGGGAAGTGGGAGAAGCAGACCTCATCGGTGGCGGTCTTGCGACCGACTGCTGAGATCCACACCGGGGGGAGACCGTCGAGATCAGGCAGCAGGTCGGTCCGTGACACCCAGCTTCGCGGCACGATCAGCTCGAAGGCGGTGATGATCTCCCGGTGCTCCACGAGCAGCGAGAGGACCTCCGCGTCGGGCAGCTCAGCAGAGAACAGGACCGCGCGCTGCCCGTGGCGGGCGAGGTCGACGAGTCGGGCGCGGGTGGTGGGCTGGATGAGGTCGGCGATCGGCAGGCGAAGCTGGCTGACGCCAAGCTCCCAGATCGCCTGGATGACCAGATCGTCCCGCGCCTGCTTGCGGCGGAACGGATCGAGCCCGTCGCAGGGAACATCCAGCGGCTGGTCCCAGGCATGCCGGAGGGTGACCCCCAGCGGACAGCGTGGCGGCGGAGCCTTGCCTGGCATCAGAGCGGGCAGGGCAGGGCGTGGCTGGTTGGTGCGCACCCACTCCACCCGATGTCCGGACTCCGTGACATGCACAAATGCAATTCCCAGCTTGTCTTCATCGCTGCGCCCAAACTCCGCTCCCGGACCGGTCCGACCCAGCTCGCTGTAGCCGGGGCGGACGAAGGAGGTCGCAGGGACGACGTAGAGATCGGTGCCTGCGATGGGGTTCCAGAAGAAGCGGTGGACGTGTCCGCAGAAGATCGCCTCGGTGCCCGCCAGCATCTTCAGCAGCCGCGACCGGGCCGGCTCCGCGAGGTTGTCGTAGTGCTCAGCCTCATCGGGGTGGAGGAGAAACGGCGGGTAGTGGAGAAAGACAAAGGTCCGCTTCTCAACAGCCAGGGTCTCCTCCAGCCAAGCCCACTGCTCCGCCTCCATCGGCAGACCGGAGTTGAGGACCGGGGTGTTGATGAGGAGCATCCGGCAGCCCGCGTGCTCAAAGACCTGCCACGGCGGGCCCCAGCGTGCCGTAAACGCTGCGTGACGCTCCTCGGTTACGGTCGGTGCGGGTGCCCAGGGGTGGGGCTTGTCGCCGATGTCGTGGTTGCCAGGAACCATGAACAGCGGACAGGGCAGGGCAGCGTAGGTGGCCTGGGCGACATCGAGCGCGCGCTCATGCGCCACGAGGCCCGGCACCGGGTGCGGCACGTCGCCGACATGCACCACGAAGTCGGGTCGAGCATGGGCGATGAGCTCGACGGCGTGACGGTTGCGATCGTTGAAGGAGGCGTCAGACTCCCAGGCGGCCTGAGCAGGGATGCCCGGCGGGTGGAAGTGAGAGTCGGCGATGACCGCGAAGGTGAAGGGCTTCATGCCGGGCAAGGTATCACCGGGGCATCAAGCACTGCTGGTGACCACGACAATGCACAGCATCTCGCGGTGCCTGTTCGGGTCTGTAGCATCCCCTCACGGTGCCGGCGAGAGGAGCGCAGGGTGGCCGGCCGGCACACCGCATCTCTCCGCACACTACGGGCGTCTCGATCCAGGAAGTGGTACCTGAAGCAGCAAAACCGGAGGGCTAGGGGCTCCTCTCTCCGAGAGGATCGGCAGCGCTCACAAGGGATGGGCAAGGGGCTGTGGCTCCGCGACCGGGGTGACCTGCGACAGCAACGTCGGAGGCGCGGGCAGGAAGCGTGGGTCCACCTTCGGCGGTGCAGGCGCATCCGCATGCGCCGTCGTCAGCAGCCACAGTCCAATCATGGCCAGTCCGGGTCGAGCTGGAGAAGCGCAGCGCTGTGACGCCACACCTCGAGAGCAAGCTGCGCATCTCCAGCCTGACGACTCCGCCTCCCGAGCCTGCGCTTTGCGTAGTAGCCGCCGGTCTGCCCCTCAACCTCCGGGGAGTCAGCAAGCCATACCTGGGTGTCCGCGCCCTTCTCTGGGCTGGCCAGGAAGCGCTTGATGAAAGCTCCGAGGCCGCTGTACCAGACGTCGTTGCGGTCCCCGAGGCTGGTGTTCACCGCCCCAGGATGGAGGCAGTTGACGGTGATGCCGTGCGGCTGAGCTCGGACAGCAAGGGCATCAGAGAACAAGATGTTACAAAGCTTGCTCGAACCATACTGCTGAATCGTTGAGAATTTCTCCTCCGCCATCCAGGTCGCAAGCTGCAGCCTCGCAGCCCGGTGGGCATCGGAGGCGACGATCACCACCCGGCTGCCCCGCGAGAGGCATCCCCACAGGGTGTGGGTGAGCAGGTAGGGCGCGAGGTGGTTGACCGAGATCGTCCGCTCGAAGCCCTGAGGACAGACCTGACGATCGGTGAGCACGATCCCGGCGTTGTGCATCAGCACATCGATCGAGCGACCGGCGAAGGTCTCGGACAGCCGACGAATCTGCGCGAAGTCAGACAGGTCGCACAGCACCAGCTCTGCGGAGCCCTCAGCGGCCACCTCCGCCAGCGCCGCAGCCCCCCGCTCCGGGCTCCGGCACAGCATGATGACGTGGTGACCGGCGCGGGCGAGCATCTTAGAGGCGGCCAGCCCGAGCCCGGTGTTGGCTCCGGTGATCAGTGTCTGCTTCATGCCTCCGACATACCCTGATCAGTCCGCAGGGTTCCGCGATACGGTGCTCCCATGACCTCACGAAGCCCTGCCGACACCCGCTCCGAGATGCACCAGATCGTGCTCCCGACCCACACCAACAACCACGACTCCGTGTTCGGTGGTCAGATCGCGGCGTGGTGCGACATCTGCGCGGCGATCTCCGCGCAGCGGTTCTGCCAGGGTGCAGTGGTGACCGCCTCGATGGATCAGCTCCACTTTCTCCGACCGGTGCGTCGGGGCATGGTGGTGATCCTCAAGTCGCAGGTCAACCAGGCATGGCGCACCTCGATGGAGGTCGGCGTCCGAGTGGATGCCGAGGATCCGGCCACCGGCTCTCTGGTCCACTGCTGCACCGCCTACCTCACCTTCGTCGCGCTGGACGCCCACGGACAGCCCCGGAGCATTCCAGCCCTGGAGCCCGGCGACGACCCCACCACGATCCGCCGGCTGAAGGAGGCAAACCTCCGCCGCGCCCGACGGCTTGAGATGCGAGAGCTGCGCAAGCAGTTCCGGGAGTAAGCCATGCTGATGCTGATGCTGGCCTGCGGAGGAGACGCTGCCGAGCAGGTCTTCACCGGAGAGATCTTCACCGATGCCGAGACTGCCACGGGCGCGATCGCTGTCACCGATGGAATTGTTGTCGCGGTCGGAGCAGACGCTGAGGCGATGGTCGGCGATGACACCGAAGCGATCGCCCTGAGCGGTGCCGCCTTCCCTGGCTTCCACGACGCGCACGCTCACTTTCTTCCCGGCTCGTTCGTCATGGAGCGACTGGTGATGCTGGGAACCGGCTCGATGAACAGCATCCTCTCAGCGGTGGAAGACTACGCCGCTGAGGCACCGGAAGAGCCCTGGATCATCGGCTTTGGCTGGGTCAATGCCCTGGTCGATTCCCCAAGCGGGGTGGCGCTGGATGCGGTCGTCTCCGATCGGCCCGTTCTGCTCGTCGACAGCTCCGGGCACGCCGCGCTCATCAATTCCGTCGCGATGGAGGCTGCCGGGATCACCGCCGACACCCCCGATCCCATCGGCGGCGAGATCGTCCGGGATCCAGAGACCGGCGCGCCCACCGGGCTGCTGCTGGAGGAGGCGCTGTCGCTGATCACCCCGGTCACCCTCGCCGACTATAACGACGAGCAATTCCTCGCCCCCCTCCGTGAGCAGCTCGCGGCCCTGCCAGCCTCCGGGATCACCTCAGTCTCTGAGATCCTCGCCAGCCCCGGCCTCGATCTGACCTGGCCCTGGCTGTACGAGACCCTCGAGCGCAGCGGCGAGCTTCCGGTCCGCATCCACTACTACGTGCCGCTGTTCTCGACAGAAGACGTCGAGTCGATCGCTGCACTGGCCGGAGTGTACGATGGAGATCGGGTCCGATTTGCTGGCGCCAAGGTCTGGGTGGATGGCTCGATGGGCACCGCGCAGAGCTGGGTCAGCGAGCCAATGGAGGGAACCCAGGACGACTACGGCAGCCACTACTTCACCGCCGAGCAGCTCCTCGACGTGGTCGCCCGTGCAGAGGCGGTGGACCTGCCGCTCAAGTTCCACGCCAACGGAGATGCCGCAGTCGCAGCAGTGCTGGATGCCCTGGAGGCTGCGGCTCCCCTGGGCCAGCCCCACGTCCTCGATCACGCAGTTCTCATCGATGAAGCGGACTACACCCGCATCAGCGCGCTGGGCCTGACAGTCTCGGTCCAGCCGCCGCACGCCCTGGTCGCAGCATTCGGAGACTCCGCGGACGCCTGGGGCGCTGAGCGGTTCGCGCGCGCCTACGACTACACCACCCTGGAGGACTACGACATCGACATGGCGCTGGGGACAGACTGGCCGGTGTGGCCCACGCTGCATGCGGCGAACAGCCTGTGGTCAGCGGTCGGCGTCGAGCACCCGATGAGCCTCACCGCAGCGCTGAGCGCCTACACCCAGGGCGGCGCACGTGCGGTCGGTCAGGACGGCGTGCTCGGGTGCCTCGCGGTCGGCTGCACCGCAGACATCACCGTGCTCTCAGCGTCTCCGTGGGACGTCGAGGCGTCAGCGCTCTCCGAGCTGACCGTCGAGGCGGTCTACCTGGCCGGCGAAGTGCAAGACTAAAACCCAACCAGCAGGCCGAACCGCCCCATTGCCTCCAGGGCACCCTCGCGGGTAGTGAACACTGCGATGAACCGGTTCTTGTGGCAGAACAGGGCGCCTTCCACACCCGCCACTGCCGACAGCTCCGCGTCGCGCAGCCCCGCCCATGCCTCGGGAAACGAGCGCTTCTGAGCGAAGCTGCCGCGAACCGGGGGAATGGCGCTTGCTCGCCAGCGCCCGTCAATTCCGGGATGGAGGACGTACTCGGTGAGGTGCTCTTCGCCGCCGTTCTCGAAGTAGATGTCCTTCCAGGCGTAGTAGCGGTCCATGAAGAGGACGTTCTGCCCAGCCTCACGGGCAGCGTCCATCGCAGCGATCACAGTGGCGGCATTGGTCAGGCGCTCGCGGTGTCCAGCGACGATTCCGGTGACCATGCCCGCAGCAGCCTCTCCGGCGCGCCGAAAGGCCGCGTCAAACGCTGCGAGGGTGTGGCAGCCCTGGTTGTAGGCGCTGACCAGCAAGGCGAAGCAGGGGACGCTGGGGTCCGGCATCCGTCGGCCGTTGTCGACATCATCGACATACGACACCATCTGACTGTTCAGCTCCGCAGCGAGCGCCGGAGTGATGTGCCCGGCAGACTCCAGCCACTGCAGCACCATGCCCGCCGAAGAGAGCGGTCCGGTGTACTCCTGCTGGTGGTGATCGAAGCGGAGTGAGGCTGGATCATACAAGCTGCCGACATCCACCACGATGTCAGCGGTCTCGATGAGGGCCTGATCTCGGGTTCGGATCAGCCCGGCATCCGCATCGAAGAAAGAGCGAATCAGCGCCCATGCCAGCACATCATCGGCATGAAAGGGCCCGGAGTGGGTGGCTACGGTAGTGGGCATGTCGGCTCCTGGGCTGCGCTGACGTCTCAGACTTCACGGTTTAGTCGAGAGACACAGTGGTACGCAAGGGAGGAGATCGTTGTTGCTGACGCGCTACCAGTAGTCTGCGGTCACAATCACGCTCCCGCGGACACGGGCGAGGCAGGACAGCCGCAGTGCAGGATCGATGCGATTGGCGCGCTTGACCCGCCGCTCCAGGGGGCCCTCACGGGAGAGTCCGTCAGCACCAGAGAGGACCCGCAGCCCACAGCGCCCGCAGATGCCTTCCGCCTGACAGGCGCTCCCCACAGGAAGTCCGGCATGATCAGCGGCCTCAAACAGCGTCATGCGGCCATCAACGGACACCGTGATCTCAGCGGGCAGGAAGGTCACAGAGTGCGCCATCTCGACACTGTAGCGGACCTCGGGCGAGATGTTCCACGTGGAACATCTCCGCGATACAGTTCCGCATGCTCGTGGACAACCAGTCCAGCCATCCAGAACCCGCGCGACGACCAGTGGACACGCTGTCGTGGCTTCCACGACCGATCCGGTACGCCACCACGCTGCTCTTCTTGATCATCGCAGTCGGCGTGGTCGGGTACATGGTGATCGAGGGATGGAGCGCGTGGGACGCCCTGTGGATGATCTTCATCACGCTGACCACCATCGGCTACGGCGAGGTCAATCCCCTCAGCGACGGCGGCCGGCTGTGGACCATTCTGCTGATCATCAGCGGGGTGAGCGTCGGCACCTACACCCTCACTCGAGTCACCGCCCTGCTGATCGAGGGCACGCTGCTGGACGACATTCGCTCCAGCCAGAGGAGCTGGAAGATGAAGCGGCTGAGCAACCACTACATTGTCGTCGGTGCCGGACGGCTCGGCATGTCGGTGATTGAAGAGGTCACAGCATCCGGCGGGTCGGTCTGCGTGATCGAGCGAGAGCCGAAGAACATCGCGGCGCTGATCCGCCTCGGAGTCCTGGTAATTCAGGGAGACGGGGCCAACGACGATGTGCTCCGAGAGGCTGGCATCATGCGCGCACAGGGCATGGCGGTGGCGGTGCCCTCTGGTGCGGAGGCGATCTTTGTCACCCTCTCCGCCAGACACCTCCACCCCACGCTGCCCATCTCCACGCGTGCTGGAGACAAGGAAGAGGCGCTCAAGGCGCGGCGTGCTGGCGCGACCAGCGTGGTCAGTCCCTACCGGATGGGCGGCTGGCGCATGGCACACGGACTCATCCGCCCCGACACCAGCAATTTCCTCGATCTCGCCACCCTCGCCTCCAACGAGGATCTGCTCATCGACGAGCTGCCCCTGACGACGGACTGCACGCTCATCGGACAGACCCTCGGTGAGCTCAGCATCCGGCGCGTGTATGGCGTGCTCGTGATCGCGATCCGCCAGGCGAGCGGCCAGATGCTCGCAGCACCCGACGGCGGTCACACGCTGGTGAGCGGAGACGTCCTGATCGTGGTCGGGGCGTCCGAAGGCGTGCGGGCGCTGAGCGCCGTGCTGTAGCGGTCAGCTCCAGCCCCGAGGCCGAAACAGCCCCAGCGCGCTGGTGTAGCCATGGAGGAACGTGCGCCCGTGGACCGGACCAATCTCGCCGCTACAGAAGAAGCCCCCCAGCGGCACCGGGCCGAGGCCATCGGTGATGATGGCAGAGTCATGACCGGTCGTTCCATAGAGGTTCTCGCCGCGACCGAGGCAGGAGAACAGCAGCCCGCCGGATGGCGTCTCAAAGTCCGGACGACGACGGTGCCGAGAGAGCAGCTCGGTGAGATCGCGGGTGGAGGTGTCTGCGTCTCGGATGTGGAACTGAACCACCATCCCATCCGCCGCGATCGCACCGATCGCCATCGCACCGTTTCGCCGTGAGATGCCCTGGATGTTTCGAATCAGGAAGTCTCCCGGGCGCAGCGGACGCCGCCCCCCTTCCATCGCAAGACCCAACATCGGCGAGCGACGGAAGAGCTGCTGATCATGGTCAGACAGGGACATGAACAGCGACTCCAGGGTGTCGATCACCGGGCGACCGTCCAGCTCCTTGATGTGATTTCGCGCGCTGCGGGTGATGACCATCGGGGCGCCGACCGGTCGACAGCCCTGCGCGACCACGGTGTCCATTGCGACGTCGCCGTACAGCGCCACGCCCACCGCGCCGGCCCGGTGGCTGGTCACACGCCCAGGGCTGCCGAGCATCAGGAGGCTCTCTCCTGGCCGACGTCCGCCGCTGGCGAGCCCGCCGATCTTCGGAGCGTCAGGGTAGGCATCGTCTAAGCCCGCTGTGAGCACCCGAGGCTCGAAGGTGAACGGATCGGGCAGGAGCAAGAAGCTCGGCTGGACCTCCGGCTCGACACCGATCAGCGCATGCCAAGCTTCGGGCGGAGAGTCCAAGCTGGGCAGGCGCCCCATGGTCATGTGGAACGGGGCGACGGCGACATCTGGCAGAGACGCCGCAGTCAGAGACACGATCGAGCCGTCCTCGAGCTCGCGCCCGCCGCCGATCACGCCAGCTGCTGAGCAGCCCAGGATCGTCGCGCTCGGGAATGCCTTCACCAGCCGATCCGGGGCCTGACTGGCGAGATCCGGAGAGACAAATGCGACCAGCAGCGTGGGCTCACCCACCTGCGCGGAGACCTGGTCGATGCACACCTCGAGCGCATCGGAGCCGGTCGAGACCTCACTGAACCACTTCAAGCTCACCTCGCGGTGGCGATGATAGCAATCCCTCGCAGCGCGCGGGTGACCGAGTCCCCCCGTATACTTCTTGAGATGCTGTGGCTCTCAGTGCTGACGGCGGCTGCCAGCGAGCCGCACCAGGTCACCCTGGACAACGGTCTGACCGTCACGGTGGTCACCGATCAGGCGATGCCCCACCTTGTGGTGCAGCACTGGATCATGAGCGGCTCTGCAGCGGATCCCCTGACCCACCCAGGGCTTGCCCACCTCGTCGAGCACGTCATCGTCCGGGACAGCGGGATGGAGGAGACCATCGCCGCGCTCGGTGGTCAGCTCTCCGCCTTCACCACCCCCGACTACACCCGCTACAGCGCCCAGGTCGCGCCAGCAGACTTCTCACAGACCCTCCAGATCCTCGCTCCGATCAGCCTCACAGAGACCACCGTGGCCTCCGCGCGGCGCGTGGTCGCGGAGGAATTCGCCCAGCGTGGCGGCTACACCGCGCGCCTCCGAGCCGCCATCGATGGCGCCTACTGGCGTGAGCACCCCTATGCTGCTGCTGCGAGGTGGATGATGGTCGAGCCTGACAACCTCACCACAGCAGACTGCGCAGCCTTTATCGAGGCTCACTACCGGCCCGATCAGACTCAGCTGGTGGTCGTCGGTCCGCTCAGCGAAGGGGATGTGCTCGAAACCGTACGCGACCATTACGGTAAAAGCGGAGAAGAAAATACTGTTACAAGACAACACACCCACACGCCACCGGAGCACATTGCGCTGAGTACAGGCCCCGCTGCGGTCCGTCTCGCTGGACTCATCTGGCCCCTCCCGCCGACAGCACACCCAGATCAGCCGGCCCTTCAGCTCGCACTCAGCGGGCTGCCGACCGCAGCCCCAGAGCTCATGCCTGGCGCGATGTCAGCTGGTGGACACGTCTCCTGGAGGGCAGACGGAAGTCGGCTGCTGCTGTCTGGGGTCTACAGCGCGCTGCGGAGCGACACGCGCATCATGACAGACCTTGAGCGGGCAGCAGAGCGAACCGGACAGTGGCTCACAGCAGCACGCCTGGAGGCGTTTAGACGCATCCAGATTCGACAGCTCCTCGGCAACCGGCTGGACCCGAACCGGCTCGCACGCGAGCTGGGCTGGAGTGCGGTCATGCGCGGTGAGGTGCGCGCAACGGACGCTGCGGTCGCCGCGCTGGAGGCCCTCACGGTGGAGTCAGTCGAGGCGGTATGGCGGCGCTGGATCAGCAGCGCGGATCCCATCGAGGTGGTCGTGAATGTGGACTGAGCTGCTGCTGGCGGTGGCGCTCGGATCGCCGCTCGTCGAGCCCACCCTTGAAGGCGACACCCTGGTCGTCGTACCTGACACCCGCTCTGCGCTCGTCGGCATGCGGCTGAGCCTGCCAGCAGGGCGCCTCAGCCCGTGGTGGTGGTCCGCCGACGCCAGTGCGGCCTGGCACCTTCCCCTCGCGAGCCCCGATCTCACACGTCGAATCGACGCATTGATGTCGTTTCACCTTAAATCTGACGACTGGAATACCACCCTCTCCGCACAATTTCGAGCCCGAGACTTCGACGATGCGATCGCCACACTCTCCGAGTTCCTCACGGGAGGCCCCATTGGGCGGGACACGCTGCGGGCCTGGCGAAGCGCCGGGCGTGGACCATGGCAGACCCCCCAGCACACCCTGTCCGTCATGCTCAAGCGCATGCTCCTCGACCCCCGAGATCTTCGCCGTCAGCCAGCACCCGGTCCACCTCGGGGCCTGACACGACTGCAGCAGACCCGAACCGCCCTGCTCAGCCTCCGAGACCGAATCATTGGCTTTACAGGTGACGTAAGCATCGATCAGGCCAGAGCATCCGTCGCGACACTGCTGCCGCCACACGCCGCGAGCCTGCCCGCTGGGATCACCGCGAAGCCGATCCCCATTCCACCTGTAGCCGGTGGCGTTCGGACGGGATGGCTGCCCGGCGGGGGGCAGGGTGCGGTCGTGCTGGCCCGCTCCAGCATGGCGAAGACCGATCCGGACTACCCCGCACTCCAGGTCGCACTGCACGCCCTCGCCGGAGGGATTCGAAGCCGACTGCTGCTGGCGCTGCGTCACGAGTCCGGGCTGATCTACAGCCTCTCAGCAGACGATGGTGCGGGTGCCATCCCCGGGCTGCTCACGGTCACCATCCCTGCTCGGGCCAGCCAGCTGAGCCAGACTACCGCGCATGCTGAGCGGCTCCTGTCGGACTTCGCGGCGCAAGGAATTACACCGTCAGAGCACACTGCCGCCGTCAGAGCACTCCGGCGCAGCACCATCCCGACCACTCCCGATGATGTGCTGCTCGCCACCATGGAGGCCCTCCGACACGACTGGCCGCTGGATCACAGCATCACGCGCATCGACACCGCAGAGTCAATGCCCCTCGCGACGATAAACACATTCATCGCCGACTTTTTCTCACCAGAGGTCGTCGCGCTGCTGCGTGTGCTGCCGGCATCAGGTCTTCCACCACCACCACCGTGATCCAAGAGCAGCAGGTAGCCGTATCAGAGGGGGCAGATAGACTCACAGTGAGGAGAGACGCAATGTTGTGGATGCTTGTAGCGCTGATCGGATGTGACGACGCAGGGAACGAGTCTGTGGACACGGGGGAGACCAACTTCACCACCACCGCGATCACCGATGGCGGGTCCTACACCGTCACCTACACCACCGATCCCACGCCCATCCCCGCCGATGACTACTTCTCGGTGACGCTCGCTGCCGTTGACGCGGAAGAGGGTGCACCGCTGGTCGGCGCTACAGCAGAGATCGATGCAGAGATGCTCAGCCACGGTCACGGCATGAACGTCACCCCCGAGGTCATCGACAACGGCGACGGGACCTTCACAGCCGCTCCGTTCCTGTTCCACATGAGCGGGCACTGGACAATCCGGTTTGCCCTCACAAAGGACGGCCTCATCGAGGAGGGGTTCTTCGATGTGGAATGCTGTGAGTAGCCTCCTGCTGAGCGGCGCGGTGCTGGTCGGCTGCACGGCTGAGACAGACTCCGGATCGCCCACCACATTCAGTCGCTTCACCGCTGAAGAGCTTGTCGTCCTCGCCTCGCTTCGGCCGCCGGAGTCCGTCCCCGCCGACCCGACCAACGCCGTCGCAGACGATGCCGATGCCGCCCACTTCGGGCGCTGGCTCTACTTCGACGACCGCTTCTCCGACAGCGGCACCGTGTCCTGCGCCACCTGCCACGATCCTGCTCAGGGCTTCGGGGATGGACGCGCCATCTCCGAGGGGATCTCCACGACAAACCGACACGCCCCGTCCATCCTCAACACCGTCTACAACCGCTGGATGTACTGGGATGGTCGCTGCGACTCGCACTGGTGTCAGGCACTCGGTCCGCTCGAGGATCCCAGAGAGATGGGCTTCACCCGCCTCCAGGTCGCGCACCTGCTGGCCGACGACGAAGGCCTCTCCGAGGCCTACTCTGTGGTCTTTGCACCCCTTCCGGACCTCTCCGACCCCGTGCGCTTCCCGACCGCTGCACGCCCGATGGCAGACATCACCGACCCACTCCACATTGCCTGGGACAGCATGACTGCTGAGGACCAGGCCACCATCAACACCATCTTCACCAACGTCGGCAAGGCAATCGCGGCCTATGAGCGTCTCATCCTCACCGGACCCGCTCCGGCAGACGACTACATCATCGCCCTGCTCAGCGAGGGCGAGGCAGCTGCGGAGGGACTGATCTCCTCAGCGGCTCAGCGCGGCCTGGAGGTGTTTGTCGGTGAGGGGAATTGTCACTTTTGCCACGCTGGTGCGAACTACACCAACAACGAGTTTCACAACATCGGCCTCGGCCCACGGGACTGGCTGCGTCCCGAAGACACCGGCCGATACGACGGCATCACCGCCCTGCTCGCGAGCGACTTCAACGGCAGCGGCTCCTACTCCGAGGCCCCCGAGGGCGCAGCGGTCACGCTCAACTTCCTCTCTCAGACCCCCGAGCAGCTCGGCCAATTCAAGGTTCCGTCTCTTCGGAACATCGCCTCACACCCACCGTATATGCATGGCGGCCACTTTAATTCGCTCACCGAGGTGGTCACGTTCTACAGCGCGCTGGACGAGGAACCGGACTGGGGGCACCGAGAAGATCTGATGGTGCCCCTGGAGCTGGATGCAGACGGCGTGGCGGATGTCGTGGCGTTCCTGGAGGCCCTCAGCGGCCCCGGCCCCGCAGAGGTGCTGCTGTCTGCCCCAGACTCTCCAATTCCTTGATACGGAGAAGGCTGCGATGGGAGAGACGATGAGTGAAGCCGCCACAGAGAAGAAGCCACCGCTCAAGGAGCGGCTCAAGGAGCTGATGGAGTCCTATGGGCGCCTGGGGATCATCATCTACTTCACCATCTTTTTTGGCTCCATCGCCGCCTTCACCATCGCAATCAAGTCCGGCTTCGAGGTCGAGAGCGGCTCTGGCAAGACCGGAACAGTGGTCATCGCGTATGCAGCGACCAAGGCCATACAGCCCTTCCGCATTCTCGCCACCCTCGCGCTGACCCCGCTCGTCGCGAAGTGGACTGGTCGAACCAAGCAGCCAGCAGAAGACACCCCTCCAGCGCGGTAGCCCCTCGCGCACCCGCTGCGGCGCAGCAGCGCCTCCGTCTCAGTCCCCCGAGTGCCAAGCGCCGACCGGGCCACGCTCGCGGAGAGCGCATGCGAGAGTCTCGTGCCAACCCGACGATGAGCATCGATGGGCGCGGGCTGGGGCGGAGAGCATGTCTCAGGAGGGAAGCAGCACCGAAGAGACAAACTCCGGGATCCGCTCTTCTAACCAGTAGCGACCAAATCCAGAGACGAACCCGACGTGGCCGCCGCCCGAGCTCAGCTCCAGGGTCACCGACGCAGCAAGCTCGCTGGCATCCGGGACAACCTCGGGCCGCATAAACGGATCATCGGAAGCATGGAGGATGAGGGTTGGGCGACGGATCGCCTTGAGGAAGCCCCGACTGCTGCAGCGGGTGTAGTAGTCCGAGGCATCCGAGAATCCATGCAGCGGTGCTGTCAGGTGCTCGTCGAATGCTCGGATGCTCCGACAGCCCAGCACAGCCTCCACATCCAGCCCCGCAGCCCGCAGCAGCGGCGCCTTGCGCTTCGCACCCGCCAGCAGCGCCCGCAGCAGGTAGCGGTCATAGATCCGCGACAGCCCCGCCCCGAGCCGATCCGAGGCAGTGCGCAGCACCAGGGGCACCGAGACCGCAACGCCGGCCCGCAGCGGAGTCTCAGGACCAGCCTCGCCGAGATACTTCAGCAGCACGTTTCCGCCCAGTGAGTAGCCAATTGCCGCGAGGGGCGTCTCTGGCTCACGCTGCCGGAGGGTGGAGAGGAGAAAGCGCAGATCCCCGGTCTCCCCAGAGTGGTAGCCCCTCGCCAGCCGGTTGGGCTGACCGGAGCAGCCCCGAAAGTGCATCAGCACCCCTCGGATCCCGCGCGCGGCCAGCGCCCGCAGGATTCCGACAGCATAGGGCGACCTGATCGAGCCCTGGAGGCCATGGAGCACGATGACCAGCGGGCCGTGATCGGGACCAGTCCAGCAGAGATCCACAAAGTCACCGTCTGGAAGCTCCAGCCGCTCTGGACGATGCGAGAGGGAAGACTGGCGGCGAAAGAGCACCGGCCAGAAGGTCTGAAGGTGCGGATTCCTCAGCCACCAGGGCGGAGAGAACCCGCTGGTGATGACCCGACCGTGGCTCATGGCGCTGTCGCGGAGAGGAGACTCACCGCGGCAGCCGCAGCAACCTCCTCGTCGCCCACCAGGATAATCGCAGAACACTGTCCGCTGAGACTGGAAGTGGTCTGCGCCAGCGCCGCCTGAATACAGCCATTGGCCTCTGAGTGGCCAGACTCCAGCACAAATGCATTCGAGACCGCCCCCCAGGACCACTGAACGGAAAAGGCACTTCCTTCTGGGAAACATGCGTCGAATGCGTGGTCCTGTTGAGCCAGCGCACTGACGACTGTAGCAGCAGCCAGCAGACCTGTTTTCTCTAAGCTACAGTTCAGATGCAGGACTCGGAGACCATCTACAGTGAGCTCCGAGACAGTGACAGCGGCTTCTGCCCAGGCAGTCCCGATCAGCAGTGCTAGCACAGACATGACAAATACTCCTGAACCTGTAGGATATCCTGCACTCAACTCACTGAGAGAGATGGAGACTCTACAATGACTGCTCTAATGATCATCCTCAGCGCCTCTGCCCAAGACTATATCGAAGGCTGGTACTACGATGACTACCCCGATGAAGAGGCCGTAGACGGATACCAGGCCTGGGTATCTGGGTACAGTGGAGACGAGTGGTACGGTTATCAGGATGGTGAGATTCCCCTGGTCTACTCTCTCTCGGACGACAACGGCGGAAGCTTCGGCAGCGGCGACGCTGCTGACAACTGGCTGGTCTATGAAGACGCGAGCTGGAACGACGCGATGTTCAAGACGGTGTTCTACAGTGAAGACGACGATGCCCTCGGCCTCGTCTTCCACTTCCAGGACGACGAGAACTACTACATGTTCTTGATGAGCCAGGACTCGACCCCCGTCAGCGTCGGCTCTGACTCCTTCATGGCGCTGGTGAAGGTCGAGGACGGTGACGCGACGGTCCTAGAGAGCGAGCGCGAGGACTACAGACTCGACTCCCTCAACACAATCGCCATCGAATACAACGACGGCACAATCACCGTGTCCTACTGGGAAGACGACGACAGCGATGGCTCTCCGGATGTCTCATTCTCCGCAGAGGATGACTCATTTGAGGGCGGTGCGCTCGGCTTCTACAGCTACGACTGTGGCTATGAGGGCGGCTGGAGCAACTCCAACCTGGCGTTCGGTGCTGCTGAGGTCCTGGCGATCGATGATGACGAAGACGGCGTCATCGATGACGACGACAACTGCGAGTTCGTCGAGAACTCAGACCAAGCCGACGAAGACGGTGACGGCATCGGAGACCTCTGCGATGACGACTACAGCAGCGACAACGGCGGCGGCGGTGACAACAACGGCGGCGGTGGCGACAACAACAACGGCGGCGGCGGCAGCGACACCGGCGGTGCGGAGAACGAGCTGAACTCCGACGGCGAGGTCAAGCTCGGCGGAAGCTGCAGCGTCGTCGCGGCTCCTGCTGGTCTGCTCGCCGCGCTCCTCCCGCTCCTGGTGGTCTTCCGGCGTCGTCGGTGAGCGCAGCCGTCCTTCATGGACGTGACTGCACAGCGTACGGCATCGTCCAGCGCGCCGAGCACGGTGGCTGGGCGATTTCGCTGTGCAGGGGCTTCGAGAGTCCGGCACCAAAGCAGGACCCCAATGAGGACTCCTGTGGTGTCACCACCACTCCCTCAGGCACAGTCGCGGTGGTCGCGGATGCCCACTTCGGACGCCGCTCGGCAGAGGTCGCGGTCGATGTGCTGCTCTCCGCTGCGCAGACCGGGCCCCCTGGTCGTGATCCCATTGGCTGGATGAAGGCCCGCCTCTCGGAGCTCAATCAGCAGCTACAGCCCGGCTCCTCTGCATGTGCGCTGCTGATGGTGGTGGCTCAAGGAGATCGGCTCTTCTGGGCCTCCATCGGAGACTGTCGCCTCTACCGGCTCCGTTCTGCACAGACCGTGGTCCTCAACCGACTCAACGAACGCTACCTTGGGGACCGGGGGTGGCTACGAGTAACCACTGGAGAGGGAACGTTACAGAAAGGGGATCGCGTTATCATGGTCTCCGATGGTGTTCCTGAGTGCCGCTACGGGATCCCCACGCTCACTCCGCAGCAGATCGGCCAGATCACCGCTCAGGGCTCCGCCGCCGAGGCTGCCCGAGCGCTCGTCGCTGCTGCCCTGCAGGGCGGCGGCGAGGACAACATTGCCGTGGCCCTACTGTCTCACGGCTGATCGGAACAGCGGCCGCACCTGGTACGCATCGCGGGTCTGCTCATCCGGCTGCTCCGTGGTGCTCCGTCGTCCCTGGCGCGCCGAGATCCGCTCCAGAAGGGCCGGGGACGGTTCGGTACCAAGGACCGCCTGAATTACCGGGAGAGGATCCTCAAAAATGGGCGACAGCTCTCGCTCATCGAAGGTCTTTGCCATCGAGAACATGCCCGCACAGATGCCATCCCAGCGGCACTCACCGCAGGCAGCACCCTTGCCGTGGAGAAATTCAAGCTGATGGACGAAGCCCTTGTTGTCGAGGAACTGAATGCAGCGCTCCTCTTCCTTGACGATCTTGCGGGTCTCTGTAGAGCAGTGGGCGTAGCGCCGCATGAAGCACAGCGGGACCCGCTCCGCACGAAAAGTCCGCCCGGTGCGAGACAGGTAGTCCATCGCAAGCTCCAGGCTGACCTGAAACTCGTGGTGAAATGCAATGCAGTCGGGGTTTTCCTCCGCTCGATTTCCATCCGGGTCCATGTTGTTCCACACGAAGTGCCGGATGAACGGGAAGCGTTCACAGATCTGCTGAACCGTCTCATGGAGATGATCTGCGTTATAGGTATTGATTACGGTGTTAATGTCACAGGTAATCCCCATCTGAGGCACCAGCTCCAGGCAGCGAATGAGCACATCATAGGCCCCAGGGTATCGGGTGATGTAGTCATGAACTTCTGGGCGACAGGAGTGCAGCGAGACGTGAATGTGGGACAGCCCGGCGTCGACACACTTCTGAAAAAAACCGGGCTCTGCAAGGCGCTGCCCATTGGTAATCATCCTGTTGTACAGCCCCTTCTCAGTGGCGTACTTCAGCGCAGGGAACAGCAGCGGAGAGTAGCTGGGTTCACCGCCCGTGAGGATGACCCCGTCGTAGCCCAGCTCAACAAGCTCATCGATCAGCCGCCGCATCTGTGGCTCGTCCAGCTCGACTCCGGTGGGTGGATTGCTACAGAAGCGGCACCGCTGGAGGCAATTACGAGTGAGCTGTAGGTAGCCGAGGTTCGCCATCAGCCCTCTCCTGCCGACGTCTCGGCCTCGCGCTTTGCTTCCGCGAGCATCGCCTTCCGAGCCGTCCGACGCGCCTCGCGGCGAGCATCCATCTTCTCGGCGATGATGGAGAGCGGATCGCGGGGTGGAGCCTCAGGGGGTGCGAATCCAGGGAGGCTGTCCGCTGGAGGCTGAGCCGTCGCTCCCAGCGCAATTCGGATCCCGGACGGGGGGTGCTCACCGGGGAATTGGGAGAGCGGACGGGCGAGGGAGAGCCCCTGGTCCCGAATCATGTTGACGTGAATTCCGTCACAGGCATTCGTCACGACACAGTCTCGGCAGCGCTCTGATTTCGCACGATACTCCTGCTCAATGTGGTGCTCAGAGAGAGCCATGGGGTCCAGCCTCCCGGAGCTCGAGTCAAACAGGGATGGACTGAGGCGTGCGATCGGAGGCACCACTGCCGCACCCGGAGCAAGGCATGCCGGCAGGCCGCTGACCCGAACCGGAAGCCCCAGCCGTGTGAAGAAGGCCCCTGGATCGCGGACATCTTGTGTGGCAGCCTGGGCCATCTTCGTGTGAGAAGGCTGGTGGATTCGCAGTCGCTCGAGCAGGGGAGAGAGCACCGGTCGGTTTGCCAGCAGCCAGGGCGCGGTCTGCTGACTGAGCACCACCTCGACCTCGACGAGCGCTGGCAGCGGCTCGCAGAGCCACGCGGTGAGCTGGTCGGGGTGGTCCGCGATCATGCGGACAGGAACAGGGAGGGCCTGTGGGAGCGGCTCTGGCGCCATGCCCGTCAGCTCCAGGCCACCGCTGGAGGGCCACTGAACGTCATCCCAGGTCGCCGCAGTCTGCCCCCAGCGGGTGCAGCCAAATGGAAGCTCGCCCGGATCTGCCCCTGCCGTGCTGCGGCCCTGCCACACCTCAAAGCCTCCAGCGTGCTGGGTAGCAATGGTGCGGTCCATGGTGGTGCAGAACGGCTCGATGAAGCAGTGCACGCACCGATCAGGCTGGCGGCAGTCCAGGGGCTCGCCGGTGTCGAGGTAGCGGCGCACCTGGAAGCGGCGGCCGTTGACCTCGTCGAGCATCTTGTGGGGATCCTGGATGAGATCCTCGAGCCCCTCCAGGTAAGAGATCGGAAACCGGTTGGTCCAGATCACCAGCCGGGGATGGCGGTTGAGCCGAAAGACCCGGTGCAGGACATCCATGTGCTCCCGAACATCGTAAAACAGCGCCTCACGATTTCGGAATGCTTCAGATTGTGGGATGACATGGAGCAGGTCGAATTCAGTCACTCCCACCGAGATACACAGCTCGATGATGCGGTCGAGCACCCCAACGTTCTGCTTGTTGATCACCACATCAACGTTGACGATCGGACCACGGGGATCTCGGATCGCACGGATCATGCCCTTCATCAGACGTGCAAACGAGCCGTGGTGGCGGGTGAGGCGGTCGTGCAGCTTGGCAGTGTGTCCATGGAGGCTGAAGGTGATCTCCCCCAGTCCAGCCGCCATGCATGACCGATAGAAGCTCCGCTCGGCGAAATTCCAGCCGTTGGTCACGGTCTGGACCCGGTCGTAGCCGATGCTGCGGCCATAGCGGATGAGCGCGGGAAAGTCGGGGTGCAGGGACGCCTCACCGCCCGAGATGATCACCTTGTCGGCGTCCAGTTCCGCTCGGCCGCGCCGCAGCTCAGCCTTGACCTCATCGACGGGGAGAAAGACGTTGCGCGGCGTGTCCATGTCGAGACAGAACACACAGCGGCTGTTGCAGGCGGTGACCGCACGCACCCAGTGCTTTCGCCGGTTGGCGATCTGCTCGCGCTCCAGCATCGTCTCGCGAAGGCTCATTGTGCGGATCCTACCGCAGTCCGCAGCTGATCGCTGCCGATCTGGAGCGCCATCAGCATCACAGCGGAGCAACCCCCGCGCTGCTCCAGCCGACCGCGAGTCCCGGACAGCGCTCAGAGGCAGAGCAGGCTTCGGCGTGAGGGCAGGGGAGCGCGGCGCCGAGGCGGTCTTCAGGACTCCCCTGACGACCGGCAGGAGTGGAGCCGTGGAAGGCTTCCACAGGGGGTGGACTGGAGCCGATTCCGCCAAGGCAGGGGGGCAGCAGGGCGCTAGCGCTCGGCAGCTCGGAGAGGAGACCGCCAGGCGCCGCGAGGCGCAGGTCAGTGATGCCCGAGGCGAGAAATGCGCGCGCGTCCTTCCCGGAGCGGGCGATTCCGTAACACTGAACACCACGGATCTGCTTCACCGCAGCGAAGGCTCCAGGACGACCAACCACGGCGTCGTGGGCAGCGGCAGTGGGCGCAAGCAGGGCCGCATCGATGCGGGCAAGACCACGGAGGCGGAGCTGGTCTGCACCTGAGAGAGACGCCAGCCCATCCAGCACACCACACACCTCGACCCGGGGAACCGAGAGCCGGAGCAGCTCTCGAAGAAGATCGGCGCAGGCCGGGTGTGACGCCACCCCGATCACCCGCAGGGTCTGCGGACGACACATCGCCGCAGCGACCAGTCGGCGGCGGACATCTCTGGTCTCCTCATCTGGCGCGATCACCACCCGGATCTGCTCCTGGGACGGCGCTCCCGCCACCCGCAACAGCTCGGCGCGTCCAAACCGCGCGGCATAGTCTGCGGGGTAGCCGGGGCAGCCTGGAGGACAGCTCGCACAGCCCGGATCGCGAACCATCGGCTTCGCCTGAGGCCGAGCCGGCGGGGCCATGCAGGTCGGAATTCCTTCCGTCCAGGACGGTACACCTGCCGCATCCGCAGCGGCCATCGCACCCGCAAGAGGCCCCTGCAGCAGCCCAAGCCGGGGAGAGAGGGCGATGAAGTCCGCAGCAGCAGCCCCCTGCGCAGTGAGCCTCCGCAGCACCACGCCGCGCACCCCGAGGCGACACGCCAGGGCGACCGTCTCGTCGAGGTGCCCGATGGTCGGCCGGGTGATGGTGATCTCAGCCTCTGTCGGGACTCCAGCGCGCGCACAGGCCTGAAGCCCCCGCAGGGCATGCCGCAGCGAGCCCTGCGCACCGGAGAGCCAGTCGTGGGCATCGGGGCGGCTGCTGTGGATTCGGACGCGGACCCGCTGGAGGCCAGCGCGCTTTAGCCCCGCGAGAACACCAGGACGACCGAGCAGAAGTCCGTCGGTGCGAAGTCCCCCGCCCGTCAGCAGCGCGGGAAGATCGGAACGGAGGGTCGGCTCTCCTCCCGTGAGCATCCAGTGGGGACCGGCGTCAGCGATGTCGGCGAGAACGTCCGCCCCAGCTCGGAGGGGTGCAGCCACCTCGTCGAGGCGCTCTGATGCTCGGGTTGCTCCGCCGATGTCGATCCACACCGGCTCCGGAAGTCGTCGGCGCATCTCAGGCTCCTCTCCGCGCTGGCAGCACATCGACCCCGGCCACGCCGAGCCGTTCGGCAAGGGCTGCCAGGGCCAGCCGATCCGCGCTCCGGAGCGGTCTCCGCACGGCAAGGTGAGCCACACACCCGCCCCTCAGCAGCGCCCGCAGGGGCCGCAGCCAGTCCGGTCGAGCCCCTGACGCCAGACCGTCCGCCGTCACCTCCAGTCCGACAGCGGTGCAGCGAGAGGACAGCAGCGGCACCACATCTGCCCGGGTCAGCCGATCGGTCCACAGCCAGACCGTCGGGGTCTTGGCAGACTGGATCGTGCTGCGGTGGGCATCGGTCAGCCCGCCTGGAGCAGAGACGACCGACTGCCACGGCGACGCGGATGCTCCCGCACGCCACGGCGGAACACGCGCGGCCGGTGCTGCGATGCCAGCGCCGTCTCGGTGCTGCCAGTAGGCATGCCAGGCACCGCCGCACCATGGACGCAGCACGCAGGGCGCGCAGACTGCGCCGTGGGACTTGTTGCCCTGGTTGTCGATGCCCGGCTGTGCCCGCCAGCCACCGTCTCGGGCCTCTGCGGCCTCGACACAGCGCTCCAGGTCATCGCTCCAGCCCACGCACAGCGGCAGCCCGCAGTAAGGATTAAGGACAGTGATGCCAGCCTCCTGCGCCACCTCACGGGCCGCAGGAAGCTGTCGGGCGAGCACGCCGTAGTCCGGGAGGAGATCGAGGTTGTTGGCAGCACGACCGTGCGGCTGAACCGCAGAGAGGGAGATCGAGCGCACCGCTGGAAGGCGACGGGCAACAAAGCGGACGTAGTCCACCACCCGCTCCTGAGTCGCAGAGGCGATGACCGGGTTGAGGGTCACCGAGATCCCCGCCGCGACCAGGGCATCGATGCCGGCGAGGCACCGGGGAAAGGCACCCGAGAGCCCGGCGAGGTGATCGTGCAGCGCAGCCTTGTCCGAGAGCAGGGAGACGAACGCGCTGGTCAGTCCAGCCTCCGCGAGGGCCTCCGCATAAGCCACATCAATGAGCACCGCGTTGGTCTGAAGCTCGACAGATGGGATGCCGCCGTCGACCGCTCTGCGAACCAGCGACAGCAGCCGGCGCCGAAGCAGGGTGGGCTCTCCGCCGGAGATGGTCAAGGTCTGGGCGGCGCTGTCGAAGAAGTCCTGGAGCTGCTCGGTGAGCTCCGACTCTGGCGGGGTGGGGCGCGGGTAGTTCTCCGCCGGAACATTGCAGAACGGGCACCGCTCGTTGCAGGCCATGGTCAGCCGGGTCAGCCCCTTGGTGCGGTGGTTGTCCTCGGCGTGCTCCATATCCACAGGTATCACAGCACCCTGGGGCTGTCGTACCGGGCACCACGGACGGATGGGCTGCTATAAACCCGCAATGCTCGTCCTTCCTCCCGCCTTCTTGACACTCCCGACGCCTGAGAGCCCCTGGCCCCGGCTGGTCCGGAAGGTCCGCCTCCTGGCGCTGCGTCGGCTGCTGACCTGGCCTCTCAGCGGCCTGCCCCCGACGCTGAAGGGCTCGCTGACCCGGCTGCGCTCGGTGCTCACAGACACCGCCCGGCGTCATCCTGGCGCCACCCTCTCGGCCATCGGAGCGCCAGATGTGCTGCCGCGCTTGCTGTCGCTGGAGCACCCCCTGATCGATCCAGCGGCCCTGCTCGCGGCGGTCGGTCCCGACCTCCTCGCTGCGCTGCCGGCACACGCACTGACCGAGGCCATCCTCTGGGACCACCCGGCGCCCGGGCTGTCCGCGCCGCGGCTGGGCTTCGCGCTCGATGACCCGCTGTCGGTGGTCGTCGCAGACCCGAGCGGGCTGTCGCTGGCGCTGTCCGATGGCACCCGGCTCTCGGTGCCTCCGCCAGGAGCGTCCTGCCCCTACCATCCGCTGCATCCCGACCTCCCCCGGCTGCACCTCTCCACCCGAGACACCAACCCCCTGTCGATGCTGGAGGAGCACCCCGACAAGTCCGGCAACGCATCGAGCCTGGGCGGCAAGGATGTCACCGCGTGGGTGGCGGCGCTGAAGGATGCGCTGGAGCTGATCGCGGTCGCGCTGCCGGAGTGGTGGCGGGAGCTTCCGCTGAGCCTGGAGCGCGTGGTTCCGGTGGGCTTCGAGGCCGAGATGCACCTGTCGGCGTCCTACCTGGAGGCCCCCGGGGTCGCCTGGATGACCCTGCACCCCGATCCACTGACCCTCGCCGAGGCGATCATCCACGAAACTCAGCACGGACGCCTGAACACCCTCCTCTGGCTGGATCCAGTGCTCAAGAACGGGCGCAGCGAGTGGACAGCCTCTCCGGTTCGTCCGGACCTCCGACCGCTGTCCGGTGTGCTCCTGGCAGTACACGCCTTCGTCCCAGTCGCCGCCATGCACGCCCGACTGGCTGCGATGAAGCATCCGCGGAGCCAGACCCCGCACTTCCGACGGCGACGCGAGGAGGTGCTGGAGAGCAACGCGCGCGGCCTGAGCACTGTCGAGGAGCGAGGGCTTCCCACCGCTGCTGGAAAGCGTCTCCTGCTCGGACTGCGGCGGCTGCACGATGAATGTTCCACGTGGAACACTCCCCGGAGTGAGGCCTGATCACTGCCGCCCGCTCAGCAGCTTGGAGCAGTGCTCGATCCGCTCTCTTCGTGATGATGCCGCTTAGGCTCAGCAAGATCTCGCCGCCCTCGATGCGCTCCATCACAGTCGGTGCGGTGTAGACCTCACCGTTCACCGCCTAGGCAATGGACCGCCCGATGCTGGGGCTGGGCTCCGTCACCGCGCCGGGCTGCACAGGACGGAGTGAGGCCGGCGTGCATGGCGACACCACCGTACATGAGTGTCTAATCCCCTCAAGCAGCTCACCCGTCAGGAGCAGCAACGACAGCATCACAGCACAGCCCGTCTGCGCCGCCGACGGAGCAGCCCGGCGACCGCGAGCAGCCCCCAGAGCCCCGCATCGCCGCCGCCGACGTGGCTGCAGCTGCCCTTGTCGGGATCGGTCTCGACGTCTTCGAGCGCATCCGAGCCGTCACAGTCCTGATCGATTCCGTCTCCGGCGATGTCTTCACTCGCCGGGTTGATGTCGACGTCCTCATCGTCGCAGTCATCACCACCCGCGATGTCTGCGTCGTATCCGTCGCCGTCGACGTCGGTGAGATCGTCACCATCGCAGTCGTTGTCCAGACCGTCGTAGGGAATTTCTGTGCCGCCAGGGTAGGCGGAGTCCGCGGAGTCGTTGCAGTCGTTGTTGCTGCTGACGTACCCCTCGGGCTCATCACAGGACATCATCGCGCTGTTTGCGTCACCGTAGCCGTCTCCGTCGCTGTCGCCGTACCAGGTGCTCATGTCGACCGCGTCTTCATCGATCTCCTCGTCGCAGTCGTTGTCGAGGCCATCGCAGACTTCTGCAGCCCCCGGGTAGGAGTAGCTGACGCCATCGTCGCAGTCGTCGCCGTTTTCGACGTGGTTGCCCGGTGAGTCACAGGCCTCTGTGGCGCTCTCCGGGTCGCCGTAGCCGTCTCCGTCCAGGTCCGCATAGAAGAGCGTGAGATCCGCGCCGTCGTCGATGCTTCCATCACAGTCGTTGTCCAGACCGTCGCAGATCTCGGTGCCGCCCGGCAGGGCTGCTGCGGAGTCATCGTCGCAGTCGCTGTCGTTGTCGACGTAGCCCGCGCTCGCCTCGCAAGCCGTCTCACTTTCTACCGGATTACCGTAGGTATCACCATCGTTATCGGCGTACCATTCGGTCTGGTCGATGGCATCAGAGTCCGCATCGCCGTCGCAGTTGTTGTCGATGCTGTCGCAGACCTCATCGGCTCCCGGATTGACGCTGCCGTCGGTGTCGTCGCAGTCATCGTCGGTGGCGGCGTAGCCCGACGGCACGCTGCAGGAGAGGTCGCTGAACGTCGCCACGCCGTAGCCGTCGCCATCAAAGTCGATGTACCAGGTCACGGCATCGACGGCATCGTCTTCGTCGGTGTCGCCGTCACAGTCGTTGTCGTCACCGTCACAGTACTCGTCGGCATCCGGGCTGATGCTGGAGTCGCCGTCGTCGCAGTCGTCGCTGTTGTCGACGTAGCCGCTCGGCTGATCGCAGGCGACCTCGGTGTAGGCGGTCCCGCCGAAGCCATCAGAGTCGTAGTCGAGGTACCAGGTGTTCACATCGACGGCATCCTCTCCGTCGACGTCACCGTCACAGTCGTTGTCGTCACCGTCACAGATCTCGGACTCGCCAGGGTTGATGCTGCTGTCAGTGTCGTCGCAGTCGGTATCGTCAGAGACGTATCCAGAAGTCTCCTCGCAGAGGTCGCTGCTGCTGTCCGGATCGCCGTAGCCGTCTCCGTCGTCGTCTGCATAGTACGTGCTGCCGTCGGCACTTCCGACGTCAACCTCGCCGTCGCAGTCGTTGTCGATCCCGTCGCAGACCTCGCTCTCGCCAGGATTGATGTCCGCGTCGTCGTCGTCACAGTCGGTGTTGCTGTAGTAGCCATCGCCATCCTCATCGACCAGCAGGCTGCCATCGCCGCCGTAGGCACCGATGTCGCTGTCAGAGCCGTCCGGATCGGTGATGGAGGGATCCCCTGCGTCGATCAAGGCCGAGCCGGTGGCTGGAGTGAGGTCGTCGTTCCCGCAGTCTCCATCCTCGGAGTAGTCGTTGAAGTCCGGAGCGTCGGTGATGTTGCCGCTGCTGGTGGTCGAGAAGGTGAAGTAGCCGTCGGTGTCGTCGGTCCCGTTGTCGTACCAGTCGTTGTAGGTGAAGCTGCTGCCGGAGTCGGTGCCGGAGTCTCCGGCGTAGACGCCGTAGGTGTCGGTGGTGTAGGCGACCACGTTGTTGGTGAAGGTGACCACCGTCTGGCCGAAGTACAGCCCGCCCCCGGTCGCCGCGACGAAGGAGTTGTTCTCCATCACAACGTCATCGACGTCCAGAATGTAGCCGCTGCCGCCCTCAAGAGAGGCGGTGTTCTCCACGAGCGTGGAGTTCAACATCCGAACGTCGTCGATCAGCTCCATGTAGAAGCCGCCGGCATAGTCTGCCTCGTTTCCGCAGACGTCCGCGTTGGTGATGCTCAGCTCCGTGAGGTCATAGAAGTTCGCTGCGCCGCCGTAGTACGACGACGCATTGCTGATCCCGCTGGCGACGTTCCGGTTGAAGATGGACTCTTCGATTGTGACGGTGTTCATTCCATAGACGTAGAGTGCGCCGCCAGACAGTGCGGCCTCGTTGTCCTCGAATGTGCTTCCGGAGATGGTCAGGTCTTCACCGTTGTTGTCATCGTAGACAAAGATCGCGCCGCCGTAGGCATCTCGGGTCGAGGAGTTCATGTTTCCGGAGAAATCGGAGTCCGTAACCGTGAGCGTGACGTTCTGATACACACTCAGCGCCGCGCCGGCCTCTGCGGAGGTGTTGTCCTCAAAGACGCATCGGGTGATGGCCAGATCGGAGCCCGCAGAGAATTCGACCGCACCGCCGCGCTTGCTCTGGATCTCATTTCCAGAGAACGTGGAGTCGCTGATCTCAGTCTCGGACGCCATGTTGTTGGCAAAGACCGCACCGCCATAGAAATAACCGACGTTATCCGTGAATTCTGAGTCGGATATCGACATCTCGTCGAGGTCGTAGGCGTAGACCGCGCCGCCGCTGCTGGGGCTCGCCAGCGAGGTGAGGATCTCGTTGCCGTCGAAGACCGAGTCGGTGATGTCGAGGCTGCCGCCGGTCTCCATGGAGATCGCACCGCCGAAGGTCGCCGACTCGTTGTCGGTGAACGTCGAGGTCTCGATGGTCACCTCAGCTTCATCGTAGCTGTAGATCGCGCCGCCCTTGCCGTAGCCGGAGACGTTCACCAGTCCCCCCTCGAAGGTGGTGTTGGTGATGTCTGCCGAGGAGCCATCCTCCAGCGCGATGCCGCCGCCGAACTGCGCGCTGTTGTCTGAGAAGGTCGCCCCGTCGACGACCAGAGCCGAGGCCGACTGCAGCGAGATCGCGCCGCCGTAGTAGCCGCCGTTTGCGTCGAGGGTGGAGTCGATGACCTCGACGTAGCTGTTGTCGGCGTGGATCGCGCCGCCGTCTCGACCATAGGTGACCGAGCCCGAGGACTCGATGAGCACATCTTCCAGGGTCAAGACGCTGCTCTCGACGACCACCGCAGGGTAGCTGCTGTTGGTGATGGTCAGCGCGCTGATCTCGGCGGTCTCGCCGCTCGTCATCGAGAATGCTCCCGCGCTGCACCCGCCACCGTCGACGATGGTGGCGGCTGTCGAGACGCCGACCAAGATCAGATCGCGGCCGCTGAGGTCTACACACTCACTGTAGGTGCCCGCGCTGATGGAGATGGTGTCACCATCCGAGGCCGCGGAGACCGCAGACTGGATGGTGGTGTAGCTCCCGGAAGAGGAGACAGTGATGGTCGCTGCCAGAGAAGGCACGGCAAAGAGCAAGGCGAGCACGGTGGCCTCCGATTCAGTACTTTCACTGTAATCGGAATTGTTTGCCCTGTTCTTTGAGACGCGCTGTGAACGTCTGGCTTAGGACCGCCGCCGCCTCACGAGTCCCACAAACAGCACCGCGAGCCCCCAGAACCCAGCAGCTCCGGAGCGGACGTGGCTGCAGGCCTTGTCGCCGGTGCCATCTGCGGCGCTGCCGTCGGTATACGCATCGCTGCTGCCTCCAGTATCTTCCTCACCATCGGCGGGCGTGGTGTCCTCGGTGACGAGGTCTGTGCCGTCGCAGTCCTGGTCGATGCCGTCGTCGGCGATCTCCTCGGCGGCCGGGCTGATGGCGCTGTCGGCATCGTCGCAGTCGTCGCCGCCGTGGTCTGCGGACTCGTAGCCATCGGCGTCGGCGTCGTAGTCGCTCTCGCCGTCACAGTCGGCGTCCACGCCGTCGTACCAGACCTCCGTCGCGGAGGGATGGATGTCCTCGTCCTCGTCGTCACAGTCCGGCCCGCCATAGTCCACGGAGTCGTAGCCGTCGCCGTCGCTGTCGTAGTCAGAGTCCCCGGAGCAGTCCTGATCGATGCCGTCGTAGGGGTCATCCTCCGCGCCGGGGTAGATGGTGGCGTCTGCATCCTGGCAGTCATCGCCGCCGAGCCCCTCCTGGTCGTGGCCGTCCTGGTCTGCGTCGTAGTCGCTCCACCCGTCGCAGTCCGCGTCGATGCCGTCGTACCAGAGCTCCACCGCCTCCGGGCTGATGTCCGCGTCGGTGTCGTTGCAGTCCGTTCCCCCGTAGCTGTCCAGGGTGTACCCGTCGCGGTCCTGATCGTAGTCGCTCCACCCGTCGCAGTCCTGGTCGACGCCGTCGTACCAGATCTCTGCGGCGGCGGAGTTCACCGTCGCGTCGGTGTCGTTGCAGTCTAAACCACCGTAGCTGTCGGAGTCTTCTCCGTCGCGGTCCTGATCGTAGTCGCTGCCGCCGTCGCAGTCAGTGTCGTCCCCATCGTACCAGATCTCTGCGGCGTCGGGGTTGATGGCGCTGTCAGCGTCGTCGCAGTCGCTTCCGCCGTAGAGGTCCGAGTCATGACCGTCGACGTCGGCGTCATAGTCGGAGTCGCCCGCACAGTCGGAGTCAACCCCATCATACCAGGTGTCCGAAGAACTGGTATTGACGGTGGCGTCGGTGTCATCGCAGTCATCACCGCCGTAGCTGTCCGCGTCCTCGCCGTCGCCGTCGGCGTCGTAGTCCGAGTCTCCAGCGCAGTCGGCATCGACGCCGTCGTACCAGATCTCAGCTGCGCCCGGGTTGGTCGCGGCGGTGGCGTCATCGCAGTCATCTCCGCCGTAGCTGTCGGAGTCGTAGCCATCTCCGTCGGCATCGTAGTCGCTGCCGCCGTCGCAGTCACTGTCGACGCCATCGTACCAGATCTCTGCGGCAGCGGTGTTGATCCCGTCGTCGGCATCGTCACAGTCATCGCCACCGTAGCTGTCGGAGTCTTCTCCGTCGCCGTCAGCGTCGTAGTCGCTGCTGCCGTCGCAGTCGGTGTCGATGCCGTCGTAGTAGACCTCCGACTCGCCGGGGTTGATGCTGTCGTTCGTGTCGTCGCAGTCGCTCCCGCCGGGGTAGCCATCGTGGCCGTAGCCGTCGCCGTCCTGGTCATAGTCATCGGCACCATCGCAGTCCTGATCGACGCCATCGTACCAGGTGTCTGAGGCGCTGGTGTTGACCGCTGCGTCGGTGTCGTCGCAGTCGGCTCCACCGTAGGCATCGGAGTCCTCGCCGTCGCCGTCCTGATCGTAGTCGCTCACCCCGTCGCAGTCGGAGTCCACCCCGTCATACCAGGTCTCCGAGGCGCCAGGGTAGACGGCCGCGTCGTCGTCGTCACAGTCGACGTCGGAGTAGTAGCCGTCGCCGTCGGCGTCGGTCACCGGGCTGCCTGGCCCGCCATAGGCACCAATGTCGCTGGTGGTGCCGTCGGGGTCGAGGTAGGCGGTGTATCCAGCGTCGATGAGTGCAGAGGCCGCGTCGAGGGTCAGGGCGTCGTTGCCGCAGTCTCCGTCGAGGCTGTAGCTGTCAAAGTCCGGGTTGTCGGTGATGTTGCCGTTGCCGGAGGTCGAGAAGGAGAAGGAGCCTGCGGTGTCTCCGCCGAGGTTGCTGTACCAGTCGTTGTAGTAGAAGTCGGAGTTCGAGTTGCTGGCAGCGTCCGCAGCGTAGACCCCGCCGCCGTCGATGCTGTAGGCGACGATGTTGTTGAAGAACGACGAGTAGGTGCCGGTGAAGTACAGCCCGCCGCCGTAGGTGTTGGCGTCGTTGCCGACCAGGGTGTTGTTGATGAACGTGTTGTAGTAGTTGGTGGTGAAGTAGAGCGCGCCGCCGGCATAGGTGGCGACGTTCTCCTGGAAGATGTTGTTGGTCCACGCATCGGTGCCGCCGTAGGCGTAGTAGCTGTACACCGCACCGCCGCTGTAGGCCTCGTTGGTGCAGAACATGTTCGCAGCGATCGTGACGTCGTCGTTGTAGTACAGAAACAGCGCACCGCCGGAGTAGGAGCTGTTGGCGGTGTTGGCGACGTTCGACTCGAAGGAAGAGTCGGAGATCTCGAGGTCATCGATGTAGTAGGCGTAGATCGCACCGCCATGGTAGTACGTCTCGTTCTCCGTAAACGTCGAGTCAGCCACCAGCAGATCGTAGGCCCCCGTCGTGTTCGGGTAGGCGTAGATCGCGCCGCCGTGGCCGTAGGTGGTGTCGTTGCGCTCGAAGGTCGAGGCGTCCACCGACAGCGCACCATAGCGGTACTGGTAGATCGCGCCGCCGTTGTTGTAGCTGTGGTTGTCGGAGAAGCTGCTGTTGGTGATGCCGAGGCCGACGTAGTAGTCGGCATGGATCGCGCCGCCGTGCTGGTTGGTCGCGGTGCTGCCGTCGAACGACGAGCGGGCGATGGTGACCGAGGAGTAGAGCTGGTGGAGGTACAGCGCGCCGCCGCCGTAGTAGGCGGTGGAGTCGGTGAAGGTGACGTCCGCGATGCTCTGGCTGCCGTAGTAGTAGTGGTAGACCGCGCCGCCGTAGCCATACAGCGAGGTGGTCGTGATGAAGTCGAGGTTGTCGAGGTCGACGTCGGCGTAGTCGTACGCGTAGATCGCACCGCCGGAGTAGTACGACACGTTGCTGGTGTACTCGCCGCCGTTGTGAGCGAAGTCGCCAGACTCGATGTAGACCGCGCCGCCGTAGTAGCGGGCATAGTTGCCGTCGAAGTCGACGTCGGTCAGGTCGATGGTGTTGCCGTCGCTGCCGTAGATCGCACCGCCGTAGTAGCCATTGTTGTTGCTGAAGGTGGTCCCTGAGGCCGTCAGGTTGGCATCAGCACCCAGGTAGACCGCGCCGCCGTGGTAGCCGGAGGTGTAGTACGTGGCGGCGTTGCTCTCGAAGGTGTCGCCCGACAGGGTGATCTCGTTGTTGTCCAAGGCGTAGATCGCAGCACCGTGGGTGTAGTAGCCGCTGTTGGAGTCCCAGGTGGAGTCGGTGCTGGCCAGGCTGGAGCTGCTGCCCAGGTAGATCGCGCCGCCGTCGTTGTAGGAGAAGTTGCTCTCCAGTGTGACGGTGTCGAGGGTGATCGCGGAGGAGCCATCGGCGTGGATGGCTGCGCCATAGTAGGCGTAGTTGTTGCTGAAGGTCGTGCCTGAGACGTCGACATCGGAGCCGCTCTCAGTGTAGATCGCGCCGCCGTAGTAGCCGTCGTTGTCGGTAAACTCGGAGTCTGTGATCGTGACCGAGCCGCCGGAGACGTACAGAGCACCGCCGGAGACGTAGGAGGTGTGCCCGTTGCCGTCGAAGGAGACGTCATCGAAGGTGACGTCGCTGTAGGCAACGTAGGCGCCGCGGTAGTAGGTGTTCCGGATCGTGAAGCCGGAGAACGTGACCGTCTCGCCGCCCGACACCTCGATGGTGCTGGAGCAGTACCCGGCACCGTCGATGGTCGCGCTGGAGCCGCTGAGGCTGAGGTCTCTTCCTCCCGTGTCGATGCACTCATAGTAGGTGCCGCTGACAACCGAGATGGTGTCGCCGGAGCTTGCTGCGTCGATGGCGTCCTGGATGGTGGCATATGCGCCGGAGCTAGACGGATCGACGGTGAGAGATGCAGCGAGCGAGGGCATGGAGAGGGCGAGCAGGGACAACATGAGGACTCCAGATTGCCCTCGAATTTACCTCACTCTCTGCGACCGCTCGCGTGTTTCCCACCAACTCACCCCAACCAAGACCGCCTCCCGTGGTGAGCTCACCCCGGTCCTGAGAGTCTTTTCGACCCACCGCAGCCCCCTGCTGACGCAGACCGGAAGGTCATCCAGCCCGACGACCTGCGGCGCTTTCGCCGATCCAGCGGAACGGGGCCCCCCTCAGGGGCTCTTGCAGCACCGGAAGCCGGTTCGGATGTTGGCAAAGCCTGGACCGTAGGTGTCATTTCTGCGGTAGCAGCGCGCGTGGTCCTTGGACGTGTCGAACGCGCCGCCGAGCAAGACGGCCGTCTCGGCGCTGTCCCCGACCCACTCCTCGACGTTTCCGGTCAGGTCGTAGACCCCGCCAGCGGACACACAGCCCGGCATCTCACCGGTGTAGACCGGGCGACAGTCCTGGTCCTGCTCCTTGCCGCACTTGCTCCCGCGGGCGTGGCCGTCCCAGCAGCGACCGGGTGAGTGGTAGTCGGCGTAGGGATAGCTGGTGCCCTCGACCATGTCGTCGGCGAACTGGCCGTTGCCGTCGTCATCGATCGGCTCGGTGTTCTGACAGGCGGCGACCCACTCCGCCTCAGAGCACATGCGCTTTCCAGCGGCCTCACAGGCTTCGTTGGCAGCAAACCAGCTCATCTGAGTGGCGGGGATGAGGTGGCGGCCCTGCTGAGCTGCAGCGCTGCTGCCCTCGACAGAGAGACCAGACTCGAAGGTGTCGATAAAGAAGTCGAGGCTGCCGAGGGTGATGCGCTGCATCTCGGGGACATCGTCGGGGATCGGGGTGGTGGTGAGCTTCTCCTCCGCGACCGCCTTCGCAGCCTCCCGAGCCGTCACAGCGTCTGCGCCCAGCGCCCGCTCGATCGCCGCGGCCATCTTCTCTGCCGAGGAGCCGGACCGGTACAGCTGGCCGTTGATGAAGATCCGTGGGGTGCCGTGGGCATCCACTGCTGCGCCGTCCTGTGCGTCGCTCGCCACCGTTTTCTTGGTCTCGGGATCTCGCATGCAGGCGTCAAATGCTGACATGTCAGCTCCGACGCTCTCTGCGTAGGTCCGGAGGTTCTCATCCTTGAGCTTGTGCTGGTTCTTGAAGGCGAGGTCATGGAATGCCCAGAACCGTCCCTGCTGCTGCGCACAGACGCTGGCCATCGCCGCGCTGCAGGCGTAGCGGTGCTTGCGGTTCTTCACCCCGGGGTTGCAGGTGGGATCCATGGGGTAGTGCTTGAAGACGAACAGGACGTCGTCGCTGTAGGCCTCCACCAGGCGCTTGAGCTGTCCGCTCGTGCGCTTGCAGTAGCCGCACTCCAGGTCCGCGAATTCCACCAGCATGACCTCGGCATCCGGGTTGCCCTTCCAGGCATCGTCGGCACGGATGTGGAGGATGGCGTCGTTCTTGTCCTCGGTCTTCACCTCCATGGTGCGCGCGGTGAGGACGCCCTCTGGATCACGCTGGGGGCCAGAGGGTGCCGGAGAGGCCTCCGGGGGAGCCTCCGTGAGCCGGGTGCCGCTGGCGTCGTCGCCCAGAAGGCTCGCCCGAAACGCCCGCTCTCCACCGACAGAGACCGCCGAGAGCATCACGAACGCCGCCAGCGCCGAGCCGATGACCTTCCCCGACGGCCTCGGCGCGCTCCAGGCCCCAGCGATCAGAGAGAGCACCGGGATCGAGAGGTTGATGCCATACAGGCGCATGCACCAGGCACAGACGTAGTTGAGCTGGAGCTTGGAGATGCCGAACAGGAAGCCGGAGTACAGCGAGGTTCCGATGCCGATGGCGAGCAGCAGCTTGAGCGCCGCCTGACGGCCAGCGACCGCCAGCCCAGCCAGCCCGGCGACCAGGAGGTAGGTCGCGATGCCCCAGGTGGCGATCGGGACCCCGAGGAGCTCGGAGTACTCGCTGGTGTTGACGATGTCGCAGTTGACCTCTTCGCTGGCCTCGCAGCCGATGAGGCCGCCCTGCAGCGCGGCGTCTCCGAACAGCTGCACGTCGTGGTGCCAGGTCATCAGGCCGCTGATGGCCGCGCCGCTGGCTCCAGCGAGCATGAGCAGAACCAGTGCGGATGTGCGCTTTGACATCACTTCACCCCATCCAGGGCTGCGATCAGCTCAACGAGCCCCTTCTCAGTGCTGTAGCCGACCTTGTGGAGCTTCACGACGCCGCTTCCGTCCACCAGGAACGTGGTCGGCATGCTCATCACACCGTACTCGCCCAGCGCGACGGCTTCGCTGTCCAGGGCGATCTCCGCATCCTCTGGCGAGATGCCGACCTGGGAGAGGAAGCGCTGCGCGTCGCGGCGGTCGCGGTCGACGTTGACCATCACGATGCGCACGTCGTCGCGGGCAGCCTGCAGCTCCATCAAGGCCGGCATTTCCTTGCGACAGGGGCCGCACCAGCTCGCCCAGAATGCCAGCACGACCGGCTCGCCCTTCGCCTCAGAGAGCACGAAGGCCTCACCGCCGAGGGTCTTCAGGTCGACCTCCGGGGCCGCGCGACCGATCAGGGAGGTCTCCTCCAGCGGAATCATCTCAGGGTAGGCACCAGCAGACAGCGGTGCCGCCATCATCAACATCAGCAGAGCTCGGTTCATGGGTACATCCTCGGCAGACGTTTATATCTTGAGACATGACGCTGCCTCACCCCGAAGATGTCCGAGATGCGCTGTCTCGATGGTCCCGGCAGACAATGCCTGCTCATCCCGGCCGGCGAAACGACCGCCTGGGAGGCGTGCTGGTGCCGCTTCGGTGGCGAGCAGACCTGGAGTGCCTGCTGATCCTTCGATCCCGCCACCTGCGCAACCATCCCGGTGAGATCGGCTTCCCCGGTGGTCGCCCGGAGGCCACCGATGCCAGCATTCAGGCCACCGCCCTGCGAGAGGCCGAAGAGGAGCTGGGGATTAAGAATGCAGACGTGCTCGGCAGGCTCTCTTCGATCCCACTTTTTACATCGGACTTCCGGCTGGAGCCGTTCGTGGCACTGGTCGAGCAGGATGTGCTGCTTCCGGAGCCTGGTGAGGTGGCCTCGGTCCTGACCGTGGGCATCACCGAGGCCCTGTCGGAGCCCCACATCGACGCGATCCCGTTCACCGGCTGGGGGCGTCCGATGCTCTCGCCCGTGTTCGACATCGGAACAAACCACCTGTTCGGCGGCACTGCGCACTGCTTCCTGGAGCTGCTTCAGGTCCTCGCACCGCTGATGGGACAGGCTGTTCCGCCGCTGAGGCCCGGACGCTACACCTGGGCAGACGTCAAGCCATCGGTGGCGCGCTGAGCAGCGGCAGCGTCGCTGCCAGCAGCGGGATGTCTGCCGGTGCCCAGGTCAGCCCGTCGATCCCCGCAGCGTCCACCCAGCGAAGGTCCGCGTGCTCAGTGGCCGTCGGAATTCCTTGGGAGATCTGGCAGGCGTAGGCCACCAGGCGCACGGTCTTGCCGGGATAGGCGTGGTCATGGCTGGCGATGAAGTCGCCGACGTCGACCACAATGCCCAGCTCCTCAGACAGCTCTCGTGCAAGCGCAGTCCGGTCATCCTCGTCAGGCTCCACCTTGCCACCCGGCAGCTCCCACAGCCCGGCTTGAGACATGCCCGCCCCCCGGAGCGCGGCCAGCAGCCGGCCATTCTCAAGGATGGCACCAGCAACAACTCGGATGATCTTCATCCACAATCTATATATAGATGTCACGATGACCGCCCCCGAGTCCCTCCTGATCCATGAGCTGCTCTCGGAGTGGCGGCGGATCAACCGGCTGCACTTCCGCGAGGCCCTCCGCCCGCCGCTCCTTGCGCTCTCCGAAGGGATGGGCACTCTGGGCGCCTGGATGCCGACCGAGCGCACCCTGAGCCTGTCGCGCAGCCTGGTCACCACCCGGCCATGGGGGGTGGTCGTGGAGGTCCTCAAGCATGAGATGGCCCACCAGTACGTCGACGAGGTGCTGCGAGCCGATGAGCCCCCGCACGGGCCCGCGTTTCAGGGTGTCTGCCGGCGCCTCCAGATCGACCCGGCAGCCGGCGGGCTCCCCGACAGCGCCAGCAAGGCGATGCGAACGGTGCAGCGCCTGCTCGCCCTGGCCGGCAGCGACAACGTCCATGAGGCCCAGTCCGCTGCCCGTGCTGCGCGGCGGCTCATGCTCCGCCACAACCTCTCAGAGTCCGACGGGACCAGCCGCTTCGGCTTCCGACAGCTCGGCACCCCCTCCGGCAGCCGCCCGCTGTACAGCAAGCTGCTCGCCGCCGTCCTCATCGATCACTTCTTCGTCAGCGGGATCTGGGTGAGTGCGGTCGCGGTGCAGACGGGCAAGCGTGGCCGGGTGCTTGAGATCTGCGGCAGCCCAGAGAACCTGGCGGTCGCCTGCTGGATGCACGGCTTCCTCATCCAGTCCGCTGAGCGACTCTGGCAGGCACACCGCACGCAGACCGGTGCACCGGGCCGGGATCGGCAGCGGTTCTTCGCCGGGGTCATGGTGGGGGTCCGACAGCAGCTGGAGGCCCAGCAGCGTCAGGATGAGGCGGAAGGCTTGGTGTGGCTCCGGTCGGCCGCTCAGGAGGACTACCTTCAGACTCGTCACCCTCGACGCCGCGCGGGCCGGGGAGGCACCCTGCACGCTGGCGCTGCGACCACCAGCGGACAGGTCGCAGGCCGCACGCTTCAGATCCGCCGCCCCGTTGCTGCGCGGAGCGGGCCGAAGCTGCTGACGTGAGTCCTCAGGTCCGCTGAAAGACCACCGTGAAGTTGTTGGCCGGCATGTCGATGCGCTGCGCGAGGCGGAGCCCGTGGGCTGCTGCGACCGCGGTCATCTCCGTGAGATCCCGGATCCCGTAGCGGACATCGAGGTCGTTCAGCCAGCCCTCAAACCGAGCATTGCTCGGCGCAGTGTGTTGTCCGTCGATGCGGAAGGGGCCGTAGAGGCAGAGGACACCGCCGCTGGACAGCACCTGACCGGCACCAGCCAGCAGCCCCAGGGTGCTCTGCCAGGGGGAGATGTGGATCATGTTGATGCACACCATCGCTGCGGCCTGCGTGACGGGCCAGCGCACCTCAGCAGCATCGAGGAGGAGCGGGGGAAGGATGTTGTCAGCGCCGGACTCTGCAGCCCACTGCGTGATGATCGGCAGGGCCTCGCGGGCACCATCGGTGGGCTGCCAGATCACACCGGGGAGACGGGGAGCAAACCAGGCGGCGTGCGCACCGGTTCCGCTGCCGACCTCAAGGATGAGTCCCGAATCAGGCAGAACTCTTTTTAGAACCTCACAAATCGGCTCTTTATTTCGCTGTACAGCGGGATGCGGCGTCAACATAAAGGGGTGCTCCAGGGCTGGATCTGCACTCCCGCACCTTGACAGCCTCGCGGCAGCGGGTCAATTCCACTTCCTTCATGCCGGCCTGTGCGGCAGGGATCTTCATCCTCGACGTCTTTCATTCTGAATGACCGAGTGCTGAAGGCGCAGTGGAACGCCACCACATCCCCCCTGCAAGGCCCGGTCTTACCGGAGAAGAATCATGGCGATGACCCCCAACCGCAAGACAGAGATCATTCACGAGTACGCTCGTGAAGAGAACGACACCGGCTCTCCGGAGGTCCAGGTTGCGCTCCTCACCGAGCGGATCACCTACCTCACCGAGCACTTCAAGACTCACAAGAAGGACCACCACTCCCGTCGTGGACTTCTCAAGCTGGTGGGCCAGCGCCGGCGGCTGCTGCGCTACCTGCAGAAGGTAGACCACAACCGCTACAAGGCGCTCATTGGGCGTCTGGGTCTGCGCCGCTGAGGCTCGATAGGGGCGACGGGAAACCGTCGCCCCTTGTTCGTGCGCAGTCCTTGTTCTTTACACCCCCCGCTCAGCAGCCTCTCTGCTGAACACACTCCCTGCTGAACACAGCACAATCCGCTCCACTGGACGAGACGGAGTCGCAGGATGGCTGGACTTCCTGCAGGCTGGCGATGTGCCATCGGATCCGCCCCGGTGCCCCATCGCAAGTCTACAGGTACCCTGCCAGCTGCTCTTCGCAGTACGGCCATGTGGTGCTTTAAATCGGAAAAAAAATGAACGTTCATACCGTATCCGTCGACATCGGCGGCCGCCCGCTTACCCTCGAGACCGGCAAGCTCGCCAAGCAGGCCGCTGGTGCCGTCGTCGTTCGCCAGAACGACAGCTCGGTCCTCGTGACCGCCGCCTGCTCCCGCAGCCCCCGCCCGTTCGACTTCCTGCCGCTGACCGTGGACTACCAGGACCGCAACGGCTCGTTCGGTACCATCCCCGGCAGCTTCCACAAGCGCGAGGGCCGCTCCAATGAGCGCGAGACCCTGATCTCCCGCCTCATCGACCGCCCCATCCGTCCGCAGTTCCCCAAGCACTTCCGCAACGATCTGCAGATCATCGCGACCGTGATCTCGTTTGATGCCGAGAGCGACACCGATGTCCTGGCCCTCTGCGGTGCCAGCGCAGCCATGCACATCAGCGAGCTGCCCATGCAGCGCCCCGTCGCTGGTGTCCGCGTCTCCAGCATCGACGGTGTCCTGGTGGTCAACCCCAGCCGCGCCCAGATGGAAGAGGCTGAGCTGAACCTCACCGTCGCCGGCACCGCCGAGGCCATCTGCATGGTCGAGGGTGGCGCCAAGGAGATCAGCGAGGTCGTCGTCATGGACGCCATGGACCTCGCCCACGTCCAGATCAAGAAGATCGTCGCCGCCATCGAGGAGCTTCGCAGCCTCGCCGGTGTCGAGAAGATGGACTTCCCCCCGGCTCCCGAGCTGGACGCTGACATCGTCGCCAAGGTCGCTGAGCTGGGCCTCGCCCCCCTCACCACCGCACTCGCCATCATCGGCAAGCACGATCGCAGCACCGCCATCAAGGAAGCCCGCAACGCCGTCATCGCCCAGCTCACTGAGGGCAGCGATGACGTCGAGGGTGTCACCAAGATCGCCAAGAAGGCCTGGCAGAAGCTGACCAGCCAGAGCATGCGCAACACGGTCATCGAAGAGGGCCGCCGCATCGACGGTCGGGCCACCGACGAGATCCGCGACATCTGGTGTGAGGTCGGCGTCTCCGCCCGCGCTCACGGCTCCGCAGTGTTCACTCGCGGCGAGACCCAGACCTTCGTGACCGCCGCTCTCGGTGTCGAGCGCGACTCCCAGCGCATCGACTACGCCGGCGCAACCGAAGGCTTCCGCCGCTGGATGCTGACCTACAACTTCCCGCCGTACTGCACCGGTGAGGCCCGCCCGATGCGCGGTCCCAAGCGTCGCGAGATCGGCCACGGTGCCCTCTCCCACCGCGCGATGGTTCCGGTCATCCCCACCCAGGAAGAGTTCCCCTACGTCCTCCGGTGCTGCTCGGACGTCCTGGAGTCCAACGGCTCCTCGTCCATGGCCTCGGTCTGCGGCTCCACCCTCGCCCTGCTCGACGCCGGTGTGCCCCTCAAGGCTCCCGTCGCTGGCATCGCGATGGGCCTCATCAAGGAGGGTGACTCCTACGCGGTCCTGTCCGACATCCTCGGCGACGAGGATCACCTCGGCGACATGGACTTCAAGGTCACCGGTACCCACAAGGGCATCACCGCCTTCCAGATGGACACCAAGATCGACAGCGTCCCCCGTGAGGTCATGCTGCGGGCGATGAACCAGGCTCGCGAGGGCCGGATCCACATCCTCGACGAGATGGCCAAGACCCTGGGCACCCACCGCGACGACCTCTCGCCGCACGCCCCCCGGATCACCTCCATCAAGATCAAGAACGACAAGATCCGCGACCTCATCGGTCCTGGTGGTCGGACCATCCGCTCCATCCAGGAGCAGACCGGAACCCGCGTCACCGTGGACGACTCCGGAAAGGTCGACGTTTCCTCGACCTCCATGGAAGCCGCAGAGAAGGCCATCAGCCTCATCCGCGAGCTGACCCAGGAGGCCGAGATCGGCAAGCTCTACCTCGGCGTGGTCAAGCGCACCGTCGACTTCGGCGCGTTCGTCGAGATCTTCCCCGGCACCGAGGGGCTGGTCCACATCAGCCACCTCGCCAAGGAGCGGGTCAACAAGACCACCGACGTGGTCAACGAGGGTGACGAGGTCCTGGTCCGTGTCATCGACATCGACAAGGGCGGCAAGGTCCGGCTCTCCCGCAAGGAAGCCCTGGACGACGCCCTGCTCTAAGCGACGAATGAGCGCGGCCTGAGGCCGCCTCATGAGGCCCCCGCGGGCTGGATCACGGTCCAGTCTGCGGGGGCTTTCTCGTGGGCGTGATACGAGTGCCCTCCCCAGACCTCGGAGAGCTCGCAGTGGACGTCCAGCTTCGGATCAAGGTGCTCCCACACGGAGCAGACCTCCCCCTCCCCGCCTACCAGACGCCGGGCTCTGCCGGCATGGACCTTCACGCAGCGGAGTCCCTCACGCTGGAGCCGATGGCCCGAGCCGCCGTCGCCACGGGCCTGAGCCTCGCGATCCCGAGAGGCTTTGAGGCCCAGATCCGCCCCCGGTCCGGTCTCGCCCTCCGCCACGGCATCTCGATGCCCAACTCTCCAGGGACCATCGACGCGGACTACCGTGGAGAGCTGAAGGTCCTGCTGATCAACCTCGGCCCCGAGCCGTTTGAGATCACTCGGGGCATGCGCATCGCCCAGATGATCATCGCAGCGGTCGCCCATGCGCAGATCACGGTGGTCAACACCCTCGATGACACAGAGCGCGGCGCGCGCGGATTTGGCTCCACGGGCGTCTGAATCATCGCAGATGCGCTGCAGAAACCGTGCAGGTGGTTGAATGGATCGCTTTGAGGCGATATCTCGCGGTGCTGAACAGGAGCCTTCTGATGAAAAACCGCATGCTGATTGCTGTCCCCGCTGCCCTGATTGCCATCGCGCTGGGGGCCACTGCTTGTGATGGGGGCACCGAGGCGCCGGCCGAGAAGCCCACTCCCGCAGTGGCCGACAAGGGCACCGCCACTCCCGAGCCCACTGGCATGGCCGTGCCGGCTCCGGAGCAGGAAGCCCTGGAGGGCGGCCCGTACCCCACCCTCCTCGTCGCACAGGCATGGTTCTGGAAGGACGAGGCCAACAAGCCCAAGCCCGGTCCGGCCCGGCTGGAGCTGTGGCGTCAGACCCCCGACGGCTGGCGTGCGACCCGACTCGAGGACGGCGACTCCAACGTCTTCCACAAGGCAATCCAGCTTGAGGACGGCTCGATCATCACCATCGGCGCAGAGGGTGCTCACCTCAAGAAGTGGACCTTCGCCGACGGAGCCTGGACGGGCGAGTCCCTGTGGCACCAGACCTGGGAGGGCAAGTTCAACCGCCTCCGCGATCTGGAGATCGGCGATGTCGACGGCGACGGCAAGGATGAGTATGTCATCGCCAGCCACGACTACGGCGTGGTCGCGGTCTACAACCCGCCGGAAGATGGCGGCGAGGCCGAGGTCATCGAGCTGGACAAGACCGTCGACACCTTCGTCCACGAGATCGAGATCGGCGACATCGACGGCGACGGCAAGATGGAGTTCTTCGCCACCCCGACCGGCCGCAACAAGGCCAACGCCAGCCAGGCTGGTCAGATGGTGATGTACCGCTACGACGGCACCACCTACGTGCGCACTGAGGTCGATCCGTTCGGCGCGACCCATGCCAAGGAGATCCTGGTCTCCGACCTCGACGGCGACGGCACCAGCGAGCTGTTCAGCGTGGTGGAGGCAGAGACCGACGCGCAGAAGAACGTCGTCAAGCCCGTCGAGATCCGACAGTACACCCTCCAGGCGGACGGCTCCTTCACCCACGAGTCGATCATGACGATCGATGACCGCCAGACCCGCTTCCTGGTCCCCGGTGACTTCGACGGCGACGGCGACGTCGACCTGGTGGCCGCAGCGATGAAGACCGGTCTGTGGCTGCTGACAAAGGAAGAGGGCGGCTGGGAGAAGACCCTCATCGATGCCATCTCCAGCGGCTTTGAGCACACCAGCTACGCTGCGGACCTCGACGGCGACGGCACGCTGGAGCTGTACGTCGCAGCCGACAACCAGCAGGAGCTGAAGGCCTACCGCTACAACGCCGAGAAGAAGGCCTTCGACAAAGAGCTGCTCGGTCGGATTGCAGACAACACCATCACCTGGAACATCACCACCGGGTCGATGTAGCCCCCCTGACCAGGGCACCAACACCGACTCAATCACTGATATTCCAAAGATTTAAATAGGAATATCAGCGACACTTAGCGGGTCGTAGTCGCACCTGATGGCAGGGCGACTCCGCCAGCGAGCGGTCGCGGAGAGATGGTTCTCTGCGGCCAGGATGGGGACACTCCGTCTGGCTGGAGTATCCCTGCCATCAGCGTCATCCCAAGATTGAGATAGCCCTGATAGTCGACTGCTATAGTGGTTGTATTTTCTGGGAGGGATGACGTGAAGACCCATCGTCATGTAGTGCTGATCGGACTGGGAGATGTTGGTCGGGCGCTGCTCGAAGAGCTGCCGCTTTCCTGGACCGTGTCCGCAGTAGACACCTCGGCTGAGGCGCTGAATACGCTCCCAGAAAGCCACGGGGGGCAGACCACCGTAAAGCTCCTGGGCGATGCCACGAGCCGACTGGTTCTCAACCAGGCCGGACTCTCCAGCCGGACAATGGTCGCGATCCTCACCGGCTCGGACGAGACCAACCTGGAGATCGCCCGGGTCATTCGCGCGCACTTCCAGATCTCTGATCTCGTCTGTCTTCTAAACAGTGAGGAGAACAGCGCCGCGAGCGGGCTGGCTCCAAGCGAGGTCTCGCTGCGCTCGGTGGCGACAGCACGCCATACCATGAACCGCTTCAGCCGAAGCGAGCCCCACTTTCTCGCCGATCAGCTCGCGCGTGGAGAGCTTCAGGTCGTCCAAGTCCTTCCCGGCAGCGCCGCGGTCGGACGCACCCTCAGTCAGCTCAAGCCTCGACGCTGGCTGGTGGCGGCGATCTATCGGAACGATGCTCTGGTCGTGCCTCATGGAGAGACCGTCCTGGAGTCTGGCGATCGGGTGATGCTGACCGGAGATCCCGATGTGGTCGACAGCGTTGCCAACTTCATCCACGGCGCAGAGGCCGTCTTTCCGGCACAATACGGCGCCTCAATTGGCTACCTCGGTGATGCGGACGTCCTCAAGGAAGCCACCTGGCTCCAGGAGAAGACCACGGCAGAGAGTCTGGTGTCCCTGCCTCCAGAGACCCTGGACAGCACCAACCTCAGCGCCGCAGACATTGCCCTGAACCTGTCGCGGCAGGAGGTCGGCCTGCTGGTCCTGGAGAGCCGCCCCCTGCGTCTTGTCTCGCGGCTCGGGCTGCAGCGCTCCAAGCGAAAGAAGCTCATCCTCGCGGCTCGGGTACCGGTCCTCATCGTCCGCAGCGCGCGCCCCTACAAGCGCATCCTCCTGGCCGTCAGCTCTCAAGAGAGCCTCAACGCCGTCTCGGTGATCGCGATGGACATCGCCACCCAGGTCGGAGCATCGCTGACCGTGCTCACGGTGCTTCCGCCCTCGCTGTCTAAGGGAGAGGAGGCCCTCGCTCCCCTCCGAGCCATGCCACGACAGGTCGCCGATCTCGGCCGACTGCATGGCCTGGAGGTCGACATGGTCATCACCGAGGGCAACCCCATCCAGCAGATCCGAAGCCACGCCAGCGACTTCGACCTCCTGGTCATCGGTCACTCTCACCAAAGTCGGAACACGATCTTTACCCCTGACATCTCGATGTATCTGCTCCACAGCACGCCATGCTCTGTGCTGTTCGTTCCGTGGAACGTGGCGGGTCGATAATGGATCCAAACGCAGCGATTCCACTGATCCTCATCACCCTCGGCGCGATCATCGTTCCCGGGGTGGCTCGACAGGTCGCCATCCCGGTCGCGGTGATGGAGATCGCCTTCGGGCTGCTGATCGGAAACACCGGGCTCGGCATCGTCCCAGACGTCAACGACCCGTTCATCCACTTCCTCTCGGTGGTCGGCTTCGCCTTCTTTCTCTTCCTCGCCGGTCTGGAGATCGACTTCCGTGGGGTCGAGGAACGCGGGGCGAAGGATGCCATCATCCCGATCGCAGTCTCGACCCTGGCGTTCGTGATGTCCATCGGGGTCTCCGTCCACCAGGGCTGGGGCATGTGGGTGGGCCTGGCGACCGGCGCGACCTCAGTGCCGCTGCTGCTCGCGGTGGTCCGTGAGCTCCGCCTGTCGTCGACCTCGCTGGGCGGGACGATGATCACCTTCGCCGCAGTGGGCGAGGCGCTGACCATCGTCTTCCTCTCCCTCGTCGAGATCCAGCAGCACGCCCACAACTTCGGAGAGGCTGCCGTCGGGGTCGCTCGACTCCTGGGCCTGGTGGTGATGATGGTGGTGGTGGTGCAGCTGCTGCGCACCTTGCTGTGGTGGTACCCTCACCTGTTCGCCCGCCTCGTCGCCCACGACGACCCCTCCGAGGTCGGTGTACGGGTCGGCTTCGGCCTGATGTTCTCGTTCGTCGGCCTCTCAATGCTCGCGCACGTCGAGCCATTTCTGGGTGCATTCATCGCCGGCGCGATCCTGTCGTTCGTCATTCGAGAGAAGGGCGCGCTGGAGCACAAGCTCTCCTCGATGGGCTACGGCTTCTTCATCCCGGTGTTCTTCATCAACGTCGGCATTCAGCTCACCCTGACGGCTGACCTGATCACCACCAACATCGTCTGGATCTTCTCGCTCATCGCCCTGATGCTGCTCGCCAAGCTCATCCCCGGCACGCTGCTGCTGCTCCGGGGGCTGCGTGTAAAAGAGGTCGCGGCCACCGCTGGACTCCTCGCCGCGCCGCTAACACTGGTTATCGCCATCATGGACATCGGACATCGCCTGGGTGCAGTAGACGACACCACCCGAGCGGTCGTGATCACCGCCGGCATCATCGCCAGCCTGCTGTTCCCCTCCTTCGCCCGCAAGCTCCTCAAGGACGCAACCCCCGATGACACTGCCGAGCATGCTCACGTTTGAGGCTCCGGGAGCGGCCCTCGTCCGCTCGGTTCCGGATTGCTTCAACGACTCCATCCAAGAGCACCCGGCAGACATTGATGTGGCCCGTGCGCGTGAGCAGCACACAGCCTACGTCTCGGCCCTCAAGGAAGTCGGTATCGCAGTCCGAGTGCTGCCGGCACTGCCCGATCATCCTGACTGCTGCTTCGTCGAGGATCCGGCGGTCGTTATCGGTCGGCGTGCGCTGCTGACCCGCTCAGCAGCCCCGCAGCGACAGGGAGAGTCTGCTGGGCTCTCCGAGGCACTGGCAGACTGGTGCTCCATCTCCTCCATGCCCGCCCCCGCGACCCTCGATGGCGGCGACATCCTCCGGGTCGGCCAGATCCTCTACGTCGGTCGAACCGCACGCAGCAACAGCGAGGGACTGGCCTGGCTGAAGCTCGCCGCAGCTGCCGAGGGGCTGACCGTGTGCCCGGTCCCGCTCCGCGCGGGCCTCCACCTGAAGAGCGCCGTGACCCTCGCCAGCCCTGAGCTGCTGATCTACTGTCCCGAGATGCTCCACCCCGGGCCGCTGGAGGCCGCAGGAATCGAGCTCCTCCCCACAGACGAGCCCCACGGCGGAAACGTGCTGGCCCTGGGCGACACCGTGCTCGTCTCCGCCTCCGCCCCCCGCACTGCCGAGGCCCTCCATCGGCGCAACCTGCGCGTGAGGGTGCTGCAGGTCGATGAGTTCCACAAAGCCGACGGCGCCCTGACCTGCCTCTCCCTCCGCCTGCCCCGCGTCCGGACCTGGACCGCCTGAGCAGCCACCGGTACGACGCCGTGCTGCTCACCGGAAGCACCAGCGTCGTCTACCAACTTGATGACGATGGTCTGCGAGCAGGCACCCGCTCAGAGGCACACAGCCTCGACCCGGCGACCGATGCCGCGGTGCACACCAGCCAGGCGGGCTCAGCGGGATGAGTACACCTGTGCACCCTCCGCCGCTGAGGCTACTTCTTCCGGCTGCGGGCCTCGCGAGTGCGCTTCATGTCCTCGTCCTCGACAAAGCGGACGTTGGTGTTCACAACAGAGCGATCGACTGACCAGCCATCGAGGACTCCGGCGAGCTTGAGGATGTCATCCGAGGAGATGTCTCGGCGCTTCGGTGCAGCAACACTCGGCTGGGGCTCAGGGGGCGCGATCATCTCCTTGATCCGGGTGTTGGCGGAGGTGAGCTGCCCGATGAGGCTGGCGAGGATGAGGCGACGCATCGCACCGCCGCTCGCGACCGGTGACTCCAGGAGATCCTGGAAGGTCACCCGAGTCATCTTCAGGCAGCCAATCTCTCCCTTTGCCACACAGCTCGCGGAGCGAGGAGAGCCATCGACCAGGCCCATGTGGCCCACCAGAGCAGGCGCGCTGAGCACCGCGAGCTCGCGCTCTTCACCACGATCGTCCTTTCGGAGGACCTGGATGCTTCCCTTGAGCAGGATGAACATCGATGCTGAGGGCTCTCCCTCTGCACACAGGCGCTCTCCATCCGGAACCCGACGGGGCTTTCCGACAGACAGGGCCTGCGCGAGATCTTCAGGGCGTACGCCCTGGACCCGGTGAGTGCGTAGCAGCTTCCGAGCGATGGGCTTGAGGACTTCCGCGTTCAAAACCGACCTCCAAAAAGTGAGCGGAGCCGAGTACGAATGGTCGACGGCTCCGCGACCTCCTCAACGGCCTCAACCCGCGTGGCCTTCCAAGCTTTCTGAATTTCAAGGTTGGTCTTACGGATACGTCGTGCCAGGGTGGCAATCAGGTGGCGCTCCAGGGCCGCGATGGCGGGATCAGTACCGCCGCTCTGGAACAGCTCAGGGCTGAGGATGAGGGCGGTGCTGGGCAGGTTTGCGAAGACCGAGGCGTTCCGGCTACCGCCAGCAACGAACAGCGCCTGCTCTCCGACGACCTCACCGGGATGGATCTCGCCGACATGTTGGTGGGTGCTGCCGCTCTTGACAGAGACCTCCAGCCGCCCCTCGACCAGCAGCAGCGCCTTGTCCGCCAAGGTGCTCTGCTCGAAGACCAGCGCCGCGATTCGGTAGCGGGTAGGGGAGCAGACCTGGAGGAGTCGCTCCAAGGAGGGCTCCGGGACACCACGGAACAGCGGCAGCTTCGCAAGCTTCTGAACACTCATGCCGATCTCCCAGGCCATGCATCGATGCAACGCCAGCCAGACGCGCTCGATTCCAACACCACCGCTGCGGCAAAGTTTCCACGTGGAACAGTCACAGGCATCGGACCCAGATCACGCCTGAGCATGTCCATGGTGGGGTGATGGCCGACCAGCAGCGCGACCCCCTCTGCAGGGAGCTCTTCTTCCAGCGAATCCATAAGTGCTTCCCAGTCTTCCATCAATTCCGGCAACCATGCCTCCCGCGTCGGTATCCGGTCAGAGAATACCAGCAGGAGCTCCTCTACGGTCTGCTGGGTACGTATCGTCGGCGTCACGATCACCTGATCGGGTGTGAGGCCTTGAGACTGAAGCCAGCGTCCGGTCTCAGTGCTCATTTTACGCCCCCATGACGTCAGCTCCGGATCGCTCTCTCCGCTCCGTCGCTCACCATGTCGGACAAAGACAACTTTCATCCGGGTCGTGTATCACAGCCATATTCCTGAGAAGCCAAACATCGCGAAGAGCACAGCAGACATGGTCAGCACTCCAATCAGCGGAGTCAGGACACAGGCCCCGAGCACCACTGGCCAGCGGGGCGCACCGCGCACAGTCTGGAAGGTGTAGGGAAACCAGAACAGTCCAAACTGAAGCGCCCCAGCGATCGCGGCACAGAGCACACACACCGCCAGCGGAGCAACACCTCCCGACAAGCCGAAGCCCAGGGCACCTACGATTCCCCCCCACAGCGCACCGGGGATTGGGCCGAACGCAAGGAGGGCGGCCAGCGGGAGGCGCCTCCGCAGAACCTCCAGGGCACCTGGCATTGCCGCCCCGAAGGCCGCGCCAGTCACCGCACCAGTGACCGTGGTGGCACCAATGAACCACATCGTCGCCAGCGGTAGCGCTGGCATCGGAGCCAGGAATGCTGTGACACCACCCACAATCGCCATGTCTCTCGCCCAGACTCGAGGCTCACCAGTCACTGCTGACATCACACCCTCCGTCCCAGAAGGCTCACCGGATCTTGCGGAGGCGTCCGGCGGTGTCCGGCTGAGCGGTCAGAGAGCGGAGCTGAGCGGTCTCCAGAGAGGCTGGAGGTCTACTCCGCCTCAAGATCGACGTGCTGGATCTCCGGCACGACCTTGCGGACCTTGCTCTCCAGCCGGTCGATCTCATCTCCGAGCGCCTCGACGATGTGGTCACCGTACTCGATGAGGAAGGTGCGGAGTTCCTCTTCGGAGTTGATGCGATCCCAGATTCCCTCGAGATCCTGGGTGATCAGGAAGCGACGGGCGACCGCCTCTCCATCGAACTGGATCTCAGCCTTGAAGCGCGCCTGATCGGTACCGAGGACCGTCGTCTTGACGTCATGGACCGCCTCGACCACGGGATCACCCGACAGGGCGCTGACCACCCTGGAGGTGTTCTCCGCCGACATCGACTGCCCCAGCAGCACGGTGCGGTTCTTGACCACCAGGAAGATCGCCACCAGCCCCAGCAGCACACCGATGAGGATCGAGCCGATGGCATCAAACACCGGGTTTCCGGTCACCAGGGACAGGCCGAGGGTCACCAGAGCGATCACGATGCCCAGGACCGCTGCGCCGTCCTCAAGCAGCACCGCCACACCCATCGGGTCAGAGCCCTTGACCATGAACTCACCGACGGTCATCGCTGCCTTCTTCGCGCCGTCGCGGACCGCGACCCAGGCCATCCACAGGGTGACCGACTCGATGAGCCCTGAGACCACCAGGATCCCCAGCGCAAGCTCCAGGGACTCGACAGGGTGGGGGTGCATCAGCGAGGTGATGCCGTGGTACAGCGTGACGCCACAGCCAAACCAGAAGATGCCCACCGCCGAGATCATCGCGAAGACAAACTTGTCGCGGCCGTAGCCGTAGGGGTGATCCGCGTCGGGCGCACGCTCCGCCCGGTTGATGCCCACCGCCAGCAAGAGCTGGTTGGAGACATCGGCGATGGAGTGGATGCCCTCAGAGAGCATCGCCCCCGAGCCGGTGAGACCAAACCCGATAAACTTCAAGACCGCAACGACCGAGTTCGCTCCGATCGCGGCATAGACTGCCTTTGTACTGCCACCAGCCATTACTACTGCGCCTCCCAGGAGGCCTTTATCCGCATCCCCTCGCCACCGACGAGCGCATAGCGATTCTCTCGCTCTTCCCAGTGCACTACACCCTCACGATCAATGCGAACGAGCTTGTAGGCCATCACCGTGCCCGGTGGCTGCTGGAGGCTCGCCGGGAGCTCCAGTCCACGGGCGGGATCCCAGTCACCAAGCGCCTCTCCGGCACCGACCACCACCAGCTTCTCGCCGCGCCCAAGCTTTCCCTTTGCGCGAATTTGAACCCGCACAGATGCCGCAGCCCACGGCTCGGGGTGGACACTGGGAGCGTAGGCGAGCGCAGCGGATCGCGGCGGGATGATGTCCTCCACGGGCACCATCGTCCCGCCCTCCGCGATCAGCATCCCGGTCCAGCCACCAGCCCCGAGCGCGATCGGCTGCTCGCTGGTGTTGAGGATGAACTGAGCGGACTCGTCCGCCCCCAGCAGCGACAGCCACAGCAGCTCGTCCTCCAGGCTGCGGATCTGAACCTCAGCCGTTGCAAGGAAGGGGTGCTCGGCACGAAAGGCCGCGAGGGCGGTGAGGGTATCCGCGAGGGGGCCGCGCGCCTGCCAGGGCATGTCGGCGCGGTTCTCTGGCTCTCCCGGGCCATCGAGCAGCCACTCGGTGCCGTAGGTGATCGACGGAGTGCCGCGCAGGGCGAACAGGGTCAGCAGCGCCGTCTCGACCCGCCACCGCTCTCCGCTGCACTCGCTGGCGATCCGGGGAAGGTCGTGGTTGTCGAGAAAGGTGACGAGTCCAGCGGGATCATCGTAGAGGCTGTCCTGAGACAGGGTGGCAGCCAGCCGACCAGGGTGGGCCCCGTGGCAGATGACATCGACCATGGCGTAGCGAAGCGGGAAGTCAAACATCGCATCAAAGCCACCGTCTCGAAAGGTCTGTGACAGCTGCTGCGCGTCTCCCTGGAAGTCCTCGCCGAGCAGCCAGAAGTCCTCACCGAGCTGTGCCTTGAGATCGGCGGACAGGGCGTGAAAGAAGTCGTTGGGCATGTGGCGAACGGCGTCGATGCGGAAGCCATCAGCCGACAGGATGCGCCCCCAGTGCAGCGAGTGTCCGAGGAGGAAGTCGTAGACCTCCGGCCGCTCCTGCGCGAGATCGGGGAGACCGTGGACCTGCCCTCGGATCAACTGCATCGGATCGCCCCAGTCCTCGATGCTGCCGTCGCTGTGGAACCAGTCCGGCTGCTGGGTGAGGAGCGGGGCATCGAAGGAGGTGTGGTTGTAGACCATGTCGAGGACAAGCCGGATACCAGCAGACTCCGCCGCCTCCGACAGCGCGATCAGATCGTCCTCGCCGCCGAACCGGGGCTCGACGCTGCCGAGGTCCTCCACCCAGTAGCCGTGAAACGCGCCGTGGCCGTGGAACGGCTCGGTGCGCATGGTGAACACCGGAGAGATCCAGAGGGTGCGAACCCCGAGCCCGTAGAGGTAGGGCAGCCGACGGGTGATCCCAGCCAGATCGCCGCCGTGGAAGGCATGGGGATCGGCGCGGTCGATGGTGTCATCGTTGCCCGGATCGCCGTTGTCGAACCGGTCAACAAGAACGAAGTAGACCAGGTCAGTCTCCTCCGCATGCACCGGTGCTGCGAGCAGCGACAGCAGCGACAGCATCACAGCCCGGAGAGGTACTCATCGAGCAGGTAGCCGACGTGGCGCTCGATGATTGGGGCGGCACCGAGCAGGGCATCGTCCGCGTCCTGGTGCTGAAACTGGAGAAAGACGGGCACGGAGAAGTCCGAGGTCGTGGGCTCTCCGTCCGCCGGATCCAGCGACAGGGTGACGCTCACGGTCCACCGCAGCCGCCCCTCCATCTGGGTGGTGTACATCGCCTCGGTCTCGACCAGGAGCACCAGGGGCGCGCCGTCGTCAGAGAGGACCGCGAGGCGCCGGGCCGTCAGCCGGGTGCTGGAGATTGCCGAGAGGGGCACAACGCTGGGGCTGAGGTTGCGCGCAACGAGCTGTGCGGAGATGCGGTCGAGCAGCGGATCGGGGAGGGCAGTGACCTGGCGGTCGTCGAGGTTGTTGCGCGCGGCAGCCAGGGAGACGTCCATGGGAGAAGGAGCCTTGACGGTCGTCACTCGGGCGCCGCAGCCAAGGAACATCGACAGGATCAGAACCATGCTTCGGTCTCCAGGGCGATCACGTGGTGCCAGTGCCGCTCGACGTTGCCGAACTCGTTGTATTGGTCGAGCGTCTCGACGAAGCTGTTGCCGAACGCGTTGTTCTGGTTGGAGTACTGCGTGCCGTACAGCAGCCGCAGCGAGGGGCGGGTGTAGATGCCCGGACCCATCGGATTGAGGACGAGACCGGTCTTGCCCTGCCAGGTCGTGCGGGTGTCGGTGTCCCCCATCTCCAGCCCGCGGGCATCCGAGACTGTCCCGGTGTTCTCGAAGATCGAGTCGGCATGCTCGCGGTAGGCGTTGCCGTTGGTGGAGACCTCCTCGGCGATGGAGGTCTCCGCGAGCCAGTGCACGGTCGGAGTGAGGTAGACCTGTCCTCGGAGCACCGCAGAGCGGTAGGACCGGGCGTGGTCAGAGGGGGCGATGGTGTTGTCCGCGTCGGTGTGCAGTCCGTACAGCGCGGCAAGGGCGAGGTCGAAGCGGCCAGGAATGACCGACATCTGCAGCTCATCTCCCACCATCAGCACCGTGCGCTCGTCGGTCACCTCAGTGACATAGAGGGTGTAGTCCTGACCGGCGTAGGTCTCGAACGTCTGGCTCTCCGGGTGCTTGCGCTCCAGGCTGGCGAACAGGTTGTTCCAGACCAGGGGACCGAGGTCTCCAAAGCCGAGGTAGCCGATGGCCTTCCAGGAAGACGCGTCCGCGGAGACGGGGTCGGGAAACTCCAGCTCCCGGTTGGGGTTGGCCTGGAGATAGTTCTCGACCACCTCACCACGAATCCAGTCCTCATAGTCGAGGCCCGGGGTGATGTAGGCCGCGGTGCTGCTGCCAGGCACGGACGGCTCGAACCGATACTGCCCCCCGGCACCGACCTCGACGTGGTCGCTGGCGTGAACCCGCAGCCAGCCGCCCCCCGTGAGGATGGTGGCGTAGTCGCTGCCGCGGATGCCGTAGCCAGAGTCGCCGACGCCGAGCAAGAGGTCGATGCTGTCGTTCTGGTAGCGCCCCGAGGCACCGACCGTCTCGAAGAAGATCTGCGCGGGCCGCATGTCATACAGGCCCAGATCGCCGAGGTAGCTGTCGAGGGTTCCGACCTGCCAGGTGACCCCAGGGATGCCGATGTTGCCAGCATTGACGAAGACCTGAGAGAGCCGCAGGTTGTCGAGGCTGCCGCCGCCGCCGTCAGCATTGGTGATGCTTCCGCCCTCGATCCGGGCGTTGATCGCCGTCCAGGGCATCGCGGCACCGGACTGCCGCTCCAGCACGTCGTAGCGGAAGTTGAGGGTGGCGTAGGGGCCCTCGTTGAGCAGCCGGCCGTAGAGGTTCCAGTAGCCGAGCTGGTTGCCGCCTCCCTGGAGGTCTGGCCGGGCCATCACCCGCACGTAGCCACCGACGCTGCTGCGAGAGCCCGCCTCCGCGCTGCCGACCAGTAGAGCCAATCCCAGCAGCATCACTTCACCTCTTCGAGGATGACGATGGAGGTGGAGGCTGCAGTGTAGCTGCCGCCCTCGATGACCTGAGGCGCATCAAGGGTGATGTTTGCGGAGGTGTAGACGTCGGCGTCGAGGTTTTCGTCGAAGTAGCCGCCGCTCTCATCGGAGGTTCCGGGAGTGTCAAAGTACTGCTGGGTATCCGCCAGGCGCGCCCAGGTCCGCCCCTCGGGCAGGGTGTAGGTCACGTCCCCCCGCTCCATGTTGATGATGATGAACAGCTCCGGCTGAGGGTATGCATCGGTGGAGTAGTAGTGGATCGCGAGCTGGCGGCCGCTCCAGCCCTCCCCAGACATCTCGTTGTTGGAGGCATCTTTCCAAGAGAACGGCATGCCGCTGTCATACTGGGAGGGAGACAGGGCATAGGCGCGGTCTCGTCGAAGCGTGATGATGTCGCGGACGAAGTCGTGCATCCGGTGGCGGTCCTCCGCCTCTGCGCTCCGCCACTCGCCCCATCGGAACCAGTTCCACTGGTTGTCAGATCCATCAGAGTAGGCGTTGTTGTTTCCAAACTGGGTCCGCATCCACTCGTCGCCGCCGAGGATGAGCGGGGTGCCGTGGCTGATCATCAGGGCGGTGAACAGGTTGCGCATCTGCTGACGCTTGAACGGCTCGCTGCCCTGCCCCCAGTCCCGCGAGCGGTTGTTGTCCTCGCCGCTGGTGGAGTCACACCAGACCGACTTGGGGTTGTCGCAGCAGACGGGGTTGAGGAGCCCGCAGCCGTTCTGCTTCTCGTCGTAGGAGAACAGGTCGTACATCGTGAAGCCGTCGTGGACGGTGACGAAGTTGACGGCATGGTAGGGACTGCGGCCGTTCCAGCCGTAGACGTTGTAGCTGCCGGTCAAGGTGCCGCCGCCGTCGACGCTGCCCTCGGTGCTGGAGAGCACCCAGTCGTCGTTGTTGACGATGCTTCGCCACCAGTCGCGGAAGTGGGCATTCCACTCCAGCCACGCAGGACCATCGACATTGCTGGAGGTCGGGAAGCCGCCGATGCCCGGGCCTGTGCCGGCTGCGGTCCACGGCTCGGAGATGATCCGGGTGCTGTACTTCTGGAGGAGCGGATCGTCGATGATGTCCTGAAGGATCGTCTCGGCGGGATCGATCCAGTCGTTGTAGACCCCATCGGGCTCTCCGAGGATGCCGGCGAGATCGAAGCGAAAGCCGTCGACGTGGAGATCATCGACCATCCACTGCAGCGAGTCCATGATCAGCCGCTTCATCGGGGTGTGGTTGGGGCGGGTCTGGTTGCCGACCCCGGTGTTGTTCCAGTAGGTCTCGCCGTCGGGCGCCAGGGCGTAGAAGGCGTTGTTGTCGAGGCCACGGAAGTTGTAGAGCCCAGCGACCTCCTTGGGATCATAATTGACCGCGTAGGCGTCCTCGTAGGTCTCGAAGTACAGCCGCTCCCGCCACAGCCCCCCCTCGCCGGTGTGGTTGTAGACAACATCGATGATCACCTCGATGCCGTTCTGGTGGAGCTGATCGACCATCTCCTTGAACTCGTCGATGATCCCATCGGGTCGGCCTGTGGCCTGGAACTCCGCAGAGTACGAGAGCTCTGGGGCGAAGAAGTTGAGGTTGTTGTAGCCCCAGTAGCCTCCATCCAGCGGCTTCTCGTGGATCGGCAGCAGCTCCACCGCGGTGATGCCGAGGTCTGCGAGGTACGGAGCCATCTCGCCGATGCCCCGCCAGGTGCCAGGGTGCTCAACCTCGCTGGCGACGTTCATGGTGAAGCCCTTGGGGTGGACCTCATAGATGATCAGGTCCGTCCAGTCATGCCCGGGGTGATCACCGCTCTCTCGCATCGCACGCCACTCGGTCTCGGACGCGCTCCACTGGTAGTCCGACGCCGTGATGACGCTCTTAGAGGAGGCATCATAGGTGACGTCAGCCCGAGAAGGACCCGACGCCGTAGAGCCGGAGCCCCAGTCATGGTCCCGGTGAAGCGCCTTGCACCATGGGTCGGTCAGCAGCTTGTTGGGGTTGAACCGGTTGCCCTGGCTGTCGACATCGGAGAGAAAGCCGATGGTCGAGCCGGGGAAGAACTCGGGATCGTGCGGCCAGTTCGGCCCCCAGGCGATGTAGCCATAGTGCTGCCCCAGGCCGAGCCCCTCGACGTAGAGGTTCCACACGTCGCCCTGGCGGCTCATCTCGTACTGCTGGGTGGGCTGCTCAGACTCTGGATCGTCGAACAGCAAGAGCTCAATACGCTCCGCGGCCTCCGAATAGACCGCGAAGTTGACGCCACGATCGACGATGGTCGGTCCCATGTGATCCAGCGTCTCGATGTCTTCCCAGGCCAGCGAAGGCGCCTTGGACTCGGTGTGGTAGATGCGCGGATAGTTCTCCGCAGCACAGCTCAGCAGCACAGGTAGGAGCATGTTCGCCTCCGAAAGAGGTGGAAAATACTGGCGGGATGTTCTCTAAGGAACATCCTGCCACCCCTGAAACGGAGTAACGACACCCATAACAGAGTCACTACCATTCGCACGCACTGAAGCTCCTGCTGATGCCGCGCCGAGGTAGTAGGATGCCAGCCATGGCAAAGAAGAGCCGCTCCCCGTTCCTCCGCATCCTGAGCCGGCTGCTTGCGCCCGGGCGGGGAGAGGTTCGCGCCCTGGAAGAGGCGATGCACCTCCAGGGCGTGCTGCGCTTCGTGGCGGTGATCGCTGCAACCATCGTGGGTCCCTCGCTGGTGCTGGCCTACTTCGCGGTCCACGCCATCTCAGTGGAGGAGCTGGCGGCAGAGGATGAGCTGTCCCGAACCGCCGAGGGCGTCGCGCAGGGATTCTGGCGGCAGGTCGAGGCAGACTTCTCCGCGTTTGAGGAATCCACGCTGACGCGCCTGGAGGCCGGCCGCAGCCCGCTGGAGCGTGCTCGCGAGCTTCACCCGCTGATCCTGGTGGCGCTTCGCTTTGATGCAGACGGCGTCCTGCTGGCACCGTTCACCCTGAGCGCCAGCACCGACTACCCCAAGTCCTACCTGTTTCACCCCGACGTCCGATCTGCCGCCGCCCTGATGCAGACCGACCCCGCCGCCGCCGCACAGCAGTTCGGTCAGCTCACCCGGCAGCCGCTGCCTCCCGCCGTTCAGGCCCGCGCGAAGCTGGATCAAGCCCTGGTGCTGGAGATGCTCGGGCGGCAGCAGGACGCCCTGATCCAGCTGGACAGCCTCATCCTCGGCGCCTCCGACCTCCGGGACAGCTGGGGCTTCCGCATCGGCGACCTCGCCCGCCTCCAGCAGGGTGAGATCCGGATGCGCCTGGAGCAGGAGCGCGGCATCGCATCGCTCCGCGAGCTGCTCAATGACCTGCTGGAGAAGCCCTGGACCGTTGGTCAGGGCAGCGAGGCTGCGGTCGCCAATCAGGCGCTCTCGATGCTGGAGCCTCACGAAGAGCAGGAGTGGGTCACCCGGGTTCGCGGTCAGATCGCAGAGCGAAACGAGATGCTCTACTGGACCGGTGAGCTGCTCGATGAGATCCGACACATCCCCGACAGCCGCAAGGCCAGCTCTCCGGCGGGCGAGCTGTGGTGGCACGAGGGCGAGCGCAGCATGTGGGCGATCACCCGCTGGGGTGGGGGCTCGTATACCTTCGGGCTCGATCGTCAGGAGCTGATCACCCAGCTGAAGGCCGCCGCGCGGGCCTCCACACACCCCACGGCCCCCATCGAGGCGTCCCTCATCGCTCCGGACGAGCTCCCCCCCGAGCACACCCTCGCCATCCGCAGCCTGGATCCCTGGCTGGCGAACTGGTCGGTGGTCACCACGCTGCGGGATCCCGCCGCCATTGCCGCAGAGAACGCCCAAAAGCGTACCCAGCGCATCGCGATCATCGGCTTCGCCATCGCAATGATGGGGGTCGGTGCAGTCCTCTCGGCCCGGCTCATCAGCCGAGAGCTGGACGTGGTTCGGATGAAGACCGACTTTGCAGCCAACGTCAGCCACGAGCTTCGAAGCCCAATCACTCAGATCCGGCTGAAGGCAGAGTCCCTGATCCTCGGACTCGCAGAGACGCCCGATGAGATCGAGGAGCACTACAACATCGTGCTGCGCGAGAGCGAGCGCCTGAGCCGCCTGGTCGACAACATCCTCGACTACGCCGCCATCGAGCGAGGCTCCAAGCAGTACATCCTGCGGATCGGCAACATCGCCGAGACCGTCGAGCGGGCAATCGAGAGCGTGCGCTCGACCCTGGAGCTCAAGGACATCGAGCTGATCCTGGATGTGCCCTACGATCTCCCCCCGGTTCACCACGACACCGACGCCATCACACAGTGCATCGTCAACCTCGTGTCAAACGCTGCCAAGTACTCCCCCGGCGGCAGCCAGGTTCGACTCCATGGCCGAGTCGTAGAGGGGGTGGAGCTGACGATCTCCGACGAAGGAATTGGCATCGCAGCCCACGATCTTCGCAAGATATTCGATCCATTCTATCGAAGCCGAGACTCGCTGGCCCGACGCCAGAAGGGAACAGGAATCGGCCTGACCATCACTCGTTACATCATTGAGGCTCACGGCGGCTCGATCTCCGTCCAGTCTCGCCCCGGCAAAGGCAGCACCTTCACGCTCCACTTCCCTGATGAGCCGCCGCCGCCCCCCGCGCGGGGCACTATATAGCTGTTTATTTCTTGTTTTACGAGACCACTACATCCACCGACTTTTGTTCGAAGTCAGTGAAATCACCCCGACTTAAGGGGGGAGTTGTGGTCATGATGTGTCCAAGACCACGCACGCGGTCTACCGCCTACGGCTCTGAAGCAGCCGAGAGATCTACCCGCATGCTCCGCCCGAAGGCCACGGCGCGATATAGTGGGTGCCATTGCCAAGCCCCGGTGAGGACTGACCATGCCGAGAATCCTGTTCGTCGAAGATGAAGCGGACATCCTTCAGTCTCTGCTGAAGTTCTTCAAGAAGCAGGACTATGACGTTCATGGTGCCCAGACCGGGGCTGAGGCTCTCGATCTCGCGCAGCGCTATCCCCCCGACATCGCGGTCATGGACGTCATGCTCCACGAAGGCCCTGCCGGGCTGGGCGGCATGGACGGCTTCGAGATCTGCCGCTCCCTGCGCGACACCGGCTTCGACCGCCCGGTGATCTTCCTCACCGCCCGCTCCACCGAGCAGGACAAGCTGCTGGGCTTTGAGGTCGGCGGAGATGACTACGTCACCAAGCCGTTCTCCCTGCTGGTGCTCAAGGCACGGGTCGAGGCCAACCTCCGCCGGGTCGGCGGTGCGCGTGAGATCTACCGCTTCGGCGCGGTCACCATCGATCTCGATCAGTACGTCATCCGGCGTCCAGACAGCACCGAGCGCCTGAGCAACCGGGAGCGTGATCTGCTGCGGTTCTTCATCGAGAACCGAGGCCGCATCCTGTCCCGCGATCTGCTGCTGCGGCAGGTCTGGGGCTACAAGAGCGGCATCGCCACCCGCACCGTCGACACCCATGTCCTCACCGTGCGCAAGAAGCTGGGTGACAACGCCCAGCAGCCGCAATTCATCGAGACGCTCCACGGAGTCGGCTACCAGTTCATCGCACAGGAAGGGTAGGTCCTCCGTGCTGCCGCTCCTGTCGCTGCTGCTGAGCTCGGCACAGTCCGCCAGCCCTGAGGTCTGGGCAGCACTGCACAACGGACGCATGGTCGCTGCGCTGGAGCAGGATCCTGCCCAGGCCGCCGCGATCTACGAGGTCCTGCTGGAGCACCTCACCCAAGAGAACGAGCCGCTGCGAGACGAGCTGCTGTTCTGGCTCGGGCAGTCCCGCTTCGAGGCCGGCGACATCGATGGTGCAATCCAGGCCCTCTCCGCGGCAGACAGCCCAGAGGCCTCTGAGCTGCTGGGGATGATCGCGGTGTGGTCCGAGCCGGTCTCTGTTCTTCCCTACGTCAGCAGTGAGCCCATCATGCTGACCACCGACTCTTCCTGGCGCCTCGTGCTCGATGGCGTGGCACCAGAGGTCATCTCCATCCGCCTGCGCGCTGATGAGGGGGCCGCGCTGCTCCAGCTGTCTCTGACCGACCTGGAGGGCCGACGCTGGGAGCAGGAGCTCCTGGAGCTGGCCGATGGTGCGTGGCAAGAGATGACCCTGAACCTCGCCGATCTCCGCCCGGCTGGAGACACCATCGGTCCGCCCCGAGGCGGGCTCTGGCTGATGTCGATCGTCCCGGCAGCCCCCCTGCAGGGACCGCTGCGCATCGCTGAGATCGAGCTGTACTGAGAGGCCCTGAGTGAGCATCATCGTCCAGAAGTACGGCGGTTCCTCGGTCGCTGATGTGGCCCGGATCCGAGCCGTTGCGGCGCGGGTGGTTGAGACGGTTCACGACGGCCATCAGGTGGTCGTCGCCGTCTCTGCGATGGGCAACACCACCAGCGAGCTGCTCGCCCTGGCCCGCTCGGTCTCTGCGCGCCCGGGCCGTCGAGAGCTGGACCTCTTGATCAGCGTCGGAGAGCGGGTCAGCATGACCCTGCTGGCGATGGCGATCCAGGATCTCGGCGTCGACGCCGCCTCATTCACTGGCAGCCAGTCGGGCATCATCACCGACGAGCGGCATGTCGCCGCACGGGTCTTAGAGGTCCGTCCCCATCGTATCCGCGCGGCCCTTGAGTCTGGAAAAGTTGCGATTGTTGCGGGCTTTCAAGGAGTCAGCCGAGCCCACGAGGTCACCACCCTCGGACGCGGCGGCACAGACACCACCGCCGTCGTGCTCGCCGCAGCGCTCGGTGCTGCGTACTGCGAGATCTGCTCCGATGTCGACGGCATCTACTCTGCGGATCCCCGCGTGGTTCCCCAGGCCGAGAAGCTCGACGAGATGCCGCTGGACGGCGCAATCGCGCTGGGCGCTGCGGGCTCCAAGGTCTTGCTGACCGATGCCCTGGAGTACGCCCGACGCCATGGGGTGAGCCTCCACGCCGGCTCCACCAGCCGCCCATCCGGCACCGGCACTGCGCTGCCGCCCGGGCAGGCTCCCGATGTCGTCACCGCCATCGCCGCCGACGCTCAGCTCCTCCATGTCCGCGCTGGAGACCTGGAAGACGCCGGGGCGCTGTCGGGCATGATCCGGGCCTGGTGGACCGAGGGGAAGCAGCTCCACGCCCTTCTGGACCGTCGAAACCTCCACGACGCGTCCACGATCCCAGCGTCCTGGTCCGTGGTCGGTCCAGCCGCGACCGTGACTGCGGTCGGCCGCCAGGCCGTCACCGATCCCGGCATCGTCTCGAGAGCGGTCGCAGCAGTGCCCGGTCGCTGGTGGGCCAGCGGAGCGACCTGGAGCGCAATGGTGCCCCCACAAGACGCCGACGACGCCCAGCGGGCACTGCACACCGCGCTGATCGGCTGAGGACTACTCCAGGGAGCCGGCCAGCGCCTCCTGGTACTCCGCATACAGCGCAGCGACCTGCTCGTTCTCCGAATCGAGCCGCCAGGCATCCTTGAGCACCAGCAGCGCCCGGAGGTGGTCGTCGCGGCGCGCATAGGCCTCCGCCAGCGAGATCCGACCAGGAACCCCGTCTACCGCATCCAGCGGGATCATGGGATCCTCGCCATCAGCGCGGTGCAGGAGCGCCATAAAGTTGGCCTCAGCGGTCTGCTCGTGGAGGTGCAGCGGAGCGGAGTACTCAATTCGCATGTTGTCGTCGGTGTTCAGGACCGCTCCCTGAGCGAAGCCCTCCAGCCGTGGGCGATCGAGCTGGATTCGAGCCAGGAGATCCTCGGCCTCGCCGCAGTCGATGAGCCTCAGATCGACTGCCACAGCAGCCTCGTCGCGGATCATGCCGCCGAACACCTCCACCGAGGGGGTCAGCGGAGCGTCACTGCCGACGAGCACAAGGTCAGCGTCCTCGATGGTCGAGAACAGCACGACGTGCTCATAGACGCTCAGGAAGGTCGCGATGAGCGAGCGCAGATCCTCCGTGTCCATGCCGTACATCTGCACCCACTGACCCCAGACACCGTCCGCCGCCAGCCGGCTCTTGCCGAGCTCGAAGAACTCCTTGGTGAACAGGTTGCTCACCCCGGTCAGCCAGGGATTGGAGGGCTCGGAGATGACGAGGTCGTAGGAGCCCGGTGCGGCCAGCGTGAGGTGATTGCGGCCGTCGTTGGTGTGCAGGGTGACCCGTGGATCATCCAGCGGGCGGCTGTTGTACGCGTCGAAGATGTGGCTCGCCTCGACGATCGCCGGCTCCAGCTCGACCACATCGATGCTGCTCGGAGCCTCATGCAGGGCCACACTGCCAGCGGTAACGCCGCTGGCGAGTCCGATGACCAGAACGTTCTCCGGCTTCGGCTTGAAGGCATAGGGGAGGTGAGCGACGAGGACCTGGGTGGGCATGTCGACGCTGGTGGAGGCATCAACCTTGCCGTTGTTCGCCAGCCAGATGTTGCCCGACTTCGACGAGGCGACCGTCACCACGCTGGAGAGTCCCTCCTGGTAGTACATCAGCTCATAGGGCGTCACCGCGAAGTCGAGCACTCCCTGCCGGGTGCGCTCCTCGGGTTCCAGATCCGAGACGTACTTGTACATGCCCGCCGTCATCAGCAGCGGCTCCCAGGGCGGCGGGACGAGGAACAGCAAGCCGACCACCCCCACCCACGCTGCGCCCCAGCCTGCCTGGACGCCGACCGACCGCTTCTTGGCCGACATCCGCAGCGCGATCAGTGCTGCGCCGAGGTTCAGTGAGATGGCGACCAGCAGAGTCCCGGTGACCTGCAGCCAGGGCAGCAGCACCAGCCCGCCGATGCTCGCGCCGAGGATCGCGCCCACCGTGTTCCAGCCGTACAGCCGACCGGTCGACTCCCCCAGCTTGTCCACGCTCGCCAGCGCACGAACCAGCAGCGGAAAGGTGGCCCCCATCAGCAGGGCTGGCGGCACCATCACCGTCATCGCCAGCAGCAGCTTGGCCGGCCAGAGGTAGCTGAGGTGGGGATCGATCTGGTCATAGAGCCAGACAAAGGCGTAGGGCAGCTCGTTGAAGGTGAACATCACCCCCCAGGTCAGCAGCGCGACACCCAGCTGCGCCGCCGCCAGAGCCTTGAGGACACCCGTCACGCCGCCCTTCCCCCAGGCGCGGTCTGCCAGGGTTCCGCCGCCGACACCGCCAAGGCCGATGCCGACGAGGAAGGACAGCAGCATGATCGAGAAGGCATAGGCGCTGCCGCCGAGGATGAGCACCATCAGCCGGAACCAGGACACCTCACAGATGAGGCTGGAGAGCCCGGCGATCATCGCGATGCCACACAGCATCCGAGCATCGACGCCCAGCTCCGCGCGGGTCATCGCCTTGCCATCAGCCATCGGCGCGACCCGAGCATCCAGCACCAGCGCACCGATGCACAGCAGCACGTTTCCGCCCGCCGCCACCCAGGTGGTCGTGCTCAGTCCGAGCGAAGGCAGCAACACAAAGCCGGCCATCGCCACCCCCAGCACTGCGCCGAGCGTGTTCGCACCATACAGTCGCCCCACCGAGGTGCCCGCGTTGGCCTCTCCCTCCGCAGCAAACCGCACCAACAGCGGGAGGGTCGCGCCCATGCACATGGTCGGGGGCAGCAGGGCGAGTCCGAGCACGAAGAACTGGAACACCGCGAACACCTGCACCGAGGGATTCGCTGCGATCCAGAAGCCCGTGTAGGCCGGCTCCAGCATGCCGAGGAGGACCGGAAACAGCACCGCGTACACCCCGATGCAGCCCTCCAGGATCGCATAGGCCCTCAGCGGGCGGCTCACCCGATAGACCTTTCGCGCCGCGGCAAATCCGCCCAGCGCCAGTCCGCACATGAACGCTGCAAGGACCGTGTAGACCGCGACCTGGCTGGTCCCGAAGACCAGATGTAGCTGCCGCTCCCAGAGCGTCTCATAGACCAGAGAGGTCGCTCCGCTTGCCAAGAACAGGGGCACCAGCGCAGCGACAACCCGCTGCTTTCGGAGAGAGGAGAGAGCCGGATCCATCATCATTCCTTCGGGCACGGGCGTTGCAGAAGTGTTGATCAGGGGACTAGATGTGATCGAATAAGACCATCGCGCTGCCCAGCGGGTCGCAGCCTGATAGCCTACGGCGTTATCTGGCGCTCGCTCGCCCCCTCTCCTGCACCCCGCCCTCCGGACACAGATGTCCCTCTTTCCCCACCAGAAGCTCGACTGGACCATCAGCACCATCCAGGAGAAGCTCGAACGGACTCCGGGAGATCCTGGCTATCGGGTGGAAAAGGCCCGCGCGCTGCTCTCTAGCGGTCTCTTCCACCGGGGTGGTGAGCGCGCCTGTAGCCAGGCCCTCTCCACCGCTCGCAAGGTACTCAACGACGATCCAGCCAATGTCGAGGCGCTGGTCATCGCCGGGCTGGCGCTGGTCAGCCTGGAGCGCGCAGATGCCGCCGTGCGCTACCTCGACCAGGCCTCACGAATCGATCCCGAGCGCGCTGATCTTCGGATCGCGCTCGGCGCACTGGATCGACTTCGAGGGGAGCTGGGCAGCGCGGTTCGGCAGATGGAGGTCGCCTGTCGGCTGGCCCCGGAGGCCTGGGAGCCTCACATGCTGCTGGGACGATCGCTGATGCACCTCGCGCGGCGCCACGGCCACCCCCAGCGCCTCGTCGAGCGCTGCCAGTACCACCTCGTCGCTGCCCTCAAGCTCAAGCCGCCACCAGACCAGCTCCCCCCCATGCTCAAAGACCTGGGTGTCTCTTGCATGCTCACCAGCCGGCATCGTGAGGCTGAGAAGTTCTTCATCCGACTTCGGGAGAACAGCGAGCACCGCACCATCGCCCGCTACTACCTCGGCCAGGTCGCCTACCAGCTGGGCAAGTACAACAACGCCATCCAGCACTACCGCCAGTACCTCCGAGACCGTCCCGACGATCCCAACGTCCTGGCCCGGATGGCGATGGCCTGGTTCCAGCTCGGTGACTACTCCCGTGCACGGCTGGCCTGCCATCAGGCGCTGCTCATCGAGCCCGACAACCTCACCGGCCGCCACGCCCTGGGCTGCACGCTCCTCGAAGAGGGTGACCCCAACGAGGCCATCCGGGTCTTCCGTGAGACCCTCAAGGAGCACCCCGACCACATGCCCAGCTACCTGGAGCTGGTCCGCACCCGGCGGCTGGGCGGTGACATCAACTGGATGGTCCAGGCGCTCAACGTCGAGGTTCGTCAATTTGATCGGATGCCGCAGGGCGGCCGCATGGATGCCCGACAGCTCACCCGACGACGCATCGGAGTGGTGCTCTCCGAGCTGAAGTCTCACGGCCCCTCCACCGTCCCTGCCATGCTCGCCGCCATCGGACACACCCAGGACGAGTGCCTCCGCTTCCAGCTCTGGGAGAGCGCATGCGCGATGGCAGAGAGCGCCGTCGCTGACGAAGTCTCCGCGCGCCTGAGGGAGCCCGGTCGGTACTTCAGCGCAAAGCTCGGCGCAGAGGCCCTCTCGGCGGCCGCAGCCCTTCCCGAGCCGGTGCTGACCAGCGGCCTGATGCTGGAAGAGACCGATCTCAAGCGCGCCGCGGTTGATCGCCACGGACCAGCCCACGATGTCATGGCCCACCGCGCCAACCTCGACGCCGAGCGCAGCAAGGCGCGGGCCTATCAGTCGCTGCTGCTGCTCGCCATCGCCAGCCGCCGCTCCAGCTCTGGAAAGGCCCTGCTGAAGACCTGGGCAGAGACCGCCGATCCAGACATGGCGGTGGCATCCTGGGCTGCGCTGTCAGTCTATGGAGAGCCCATCGCAGCCAAGCGTCTCCGAGAGCGGGCTGTGAGCGGAGGCGGAACCCGGATCGTCGAGCGTCTGCTCGCCCAGGTCTCTCCGCGCACCGGTATCACCGAGCCCCGCAGGGTCTCCGACGACGAGCACACGCGCTGCTCCACCTGCAGCCGTGAGCCCAGCGAGGTCACGCACATGATGGCCGGCGGCGGAGAGGTCATCTGCGACCGCTGCGTGGTGATGGTCTGGCAGAACCGCCGCAGCCTCGTCGCCGCCGATGACGCCGTGTGTGGCCTGTGCGGACGCAGCCACTTCGAAGCCGACGGGCTCTTCTCCTACAACCGCATCAACATCTGCTCCCACTGCGTTCAGCTGTCGCTGGGGCTGCTGGAGCGGGAAGAGGTCGACCGGTTCCTGTCGGACTGGTGAGCGGTCTGCCTCCGCTGGAGCGCACAGAGCTGAGCTACTGCTGACAGCTCCCGCGCCGCAGGTAGTTCTCATACTCAAAGTCTGGGCTGTTCGCCGGATCGTGGCACTTCAAGCAGGTCCCTTCGGTCACCGGCACCGCACGGATCGCGTCGTCTTCCGGGTGACCACGCAGCGGACCGTGGCAGGACTCGCACTGAACCGCCTTGTACTTGCGGACGTTGGCGGTGGTCAGCTCACCAAACCCGCCAGGCTCGCTGAAGCCCGTGCTGTGACAGCCGATGCACTCAGGGTTGTCGGTTGCCTGCCGGGTCAGGAGGCTCTGCCAGGCGACGGCGTGATCGGTGACCACCCAGCGGGCCATCTCCGAAGAGTGACAGCTGATGCAGCGCCCAGAGCCCGCATAGCCAGGCTCTGTGGGCGTGGTCTGTCGGGCGGCCGTCTCAGCGGCACGGACCAGGGTCTCGTCCTTGAAGTCCGACAGCAACGGGGTGAGGTCTGATGGACCATCCAGGCTGCTGCTGAGGGGGGTGTGCTCGACGAAGACGAGGTTACGCCCCTGCCCTTCTGCGGTGAACACCGCCTCGCGCTCAGAGAGGGCCTCGGCAATGACCGCCTTGCGCTCTGGTGCTGTAGCGACGGAGGCCTGAGTGCGCAGGGTCATGAGCTCCTGCCACAGCCGCCCCTCAGGGAGCTGACGGAGGGGCTCACCGGGCCCAGCACCGAGGCGGACATGGAGCACCTCGACATACCGACCCCGATCCGGGGCCTCGATCACCGGAGCGTTGCCGGTGGTCCGAGGAAGATCGTACTGTCGCCCTCGGGTGGTCAGGACCGCGGCGAGCCCCTCCAGCGCAGCGACCCGGATCGCGTCGTCGTCGTCGATAGAGCCAAGCGCAACCACGAGGTCGAGTCCTTCAGGGAGCTGCTGAAGGGCCTCTCGGGTCGCCTCGACCGGGTCGCGCATCGTCACCGTGTCCCGGAGATCGGGGTTCTGGAGCGCACCCGACAGCCCGATGACCCCCAGCGAGATGCCGCCCTCCTCCAGCACCGTCCACGGTGGCAGCAGCGGCTCACCAGCGGCATCGCGCCAGGTGGCGCTGATCGCTGGCACCGCAGCCTCCTTGAGCCGCTCCAGCCCCACCGCGGCGAGGTCTGAGGGTCCGGGAGCCCAGGCATCCACCCCGACCTTCGCCGACAGCGACATCACCAACGCTGCGCGCTCGCTGCGGTCCACACGGCTCGCGGAGAAGCCCTCCAGGAGGGTCTCTCCGGCGTCGAGGTGGAACAAGGGACCCGGCAGCGTCTTGAGCAGCCGCTCTCGTCGAACAAAGCCCCCGTAGGGCAGCGTGGGGCAGCCACAGGGCTCGATCTCTCCGCGAACCTCACCGACCAGGGCGATGCGAAGCTCAGATACCGCGCGCGAAGTTCCCCTCGGAGCAGCAGACGCTGTCGTCGCTTCCGGGAGCACGGGGAGGTCCACGAGAGCTGGAGGAAGGGGCTCCTCAGGCTCTCCGCAGCCTGCCAGGAGCAGGAGTATCGTCAAAGAGAGGGGCATCGTGCTCGACTGTTCGGGGTCTCCGTACGGTTCTATTAAGTCTAATCGGAGCCCTGTAAAGGATCTGACAGACCAGTTGACGTTGTGAGCCAGCCGGTGACAATTAATCTCGCGCAGTGATGCATCCTTTAATGCCATCGCCTACTGAATCATTTCTGAAGCTGGAGCGACCCGATGCTCATTGCCCTCGTACTTGGCATGCCTGCCCTCGCACTCACCCCAGACGACACCATCCACGCCGGGCAGGAGCCTGTTCGGCTGCTCCACTTCAACACCGAGCGCCAGCACAAGCTGCGTCACGGTGAGAACTGGCAGGCATTTATCTCTGGAGAGGGTGCAGGCTGGGAGGCCCGATTCGACGAGCAGGCCGGGACCGTTCACCGTGCCTGGGGGCCGGGCATCGAGATGGGGCCGCTCCAGACCGTGCAGGATGCCCAGGAAGCCATCCTCCGGTTCGTCGAGCGCAACCCACAGCTCCTCGCCGGCGCCGAGATCGGCTCCTTAAAGCCCGGCAGCACCGGCTACGACGAACGCACCGACACCTGGTACATCGATCTCGACCGCACAGTGGGCGAGGTCCCGGTCTGGCGCAGCAGCTTCACCGCCCGGATCAAGCAGGGCCGGCTGATCATGATCGGCGCACAGGTCTTCCCCGGTGCAGATGCCCTCGACACCATCCCGAGCCTTCCGGATACCGCTGCCGTTGAGCGGGCCATCCAGAGCGGGCCGGTCCCCGAAGCCCTCCACCTCGGCGCCTCTGCGGCCCCGATCATCCTGCCCGTCGACGGCGGGAGCACGGTCGACTTCCGGCTCTGCTGGCAGGTCCGCACCACGACCCAGGCGCCGGCCGGTCAGTGGGTCAGCTTCATCGATGCCCACACCGGTGAGCTGATCAGCGTTCACAACGAGGTTCGCTACGCCTCCGGCTACCTCGAGGGCGAGCACGACGTCCGCTACCCCGATGGCAGCGTCGAGGTCTCCCCAATGTCCGGGGTCTACCTCTCCAGCGGAGAAGACTCGACCAACACTGACGAGTACGGTGAGTTCGACCTCACCGGAGGCACTGCGACCGCGATCCTCGACAGCAACGGGGTCACCGTCAGCAACGAGAGCGGCTCCAACGCCCAGCTCAGCCTCTCTGGAGATGCTGTCTGGACCAGCGCTGACGCCTCCCAGGCAGAGCTGGACGTCTACATCTTCCTCCATCGGATCCGCGACTGGGCCGACATCTATGCCCCCCAGGTCAACAGCTCTTGGAACCAGATCGACGCATTCGTCAACCTCAACAGCAACTGCAATGCGTACTTTGACGGAACGGTCAATTTCTACCAGAGCGGCAGCGGCTGCAACAACACCGGCCGAATCTCAGATGTCGTCTACCACGAGTGGGGGCACGGCTTTCACTACTACAACCTGGTGGCGGGCTCCTGGGACGGCAGCATCTCCGAGGGCATCGGTGACACGGTGGCCTTCTTCCAGACCGAAGACAGCACCATCGCGCCGTACTTCTACAACAGCGGATCTGGCATCCGCAACGTCAGCGATGACCGTGTTTACCCCGACGACTGGACCGGCGAGGTCCACGCCGATGGGCTCATCTTCGCTGGTGCCGTCTGGGATCTCTGGGGCCTGATGCGCGAGAGCTACGACGACTCGGACGAGGCCGACGCGCTGGTCCAGGACATGTTCGTCGCGGCCCTTCGGGGTGGTCCGACCACCGAGGAAGTCTACGACGAGTTCGTGGTCGCCGACGATGACAACGGCGACCTCTCCGACGGCACCCCGCACCTCTGCTACCTGATCGATGCCTTTGGTCGCCACGGCCTCGGCCCCGGCAGTGAAGACAACACCACCCAGTTCATCGAGCTGTCTCACAGCCCGCTGAGCAACCAGTCTCCAACCACCAAAGCCTATCCCATCGACGCCGACGTCCTGAACTACGGCGCACTGTGCGGATACGAGATCGACAGCGCAGCGATGTACTACAGCATCGACGAAGGCGACAGCTGGGAGAAGGTGAGCCTGTCTCTCTCTGGGGAGGAGGCCGCCGGCAGCATTCCCGCTCAGGAGGCCGGCACCCACGTCCTCTACTATCTGGAGGCCACCTCCACCGACAGCAGCACCCACACCTCGCCGAGGGGCGGTGAGATCACGCCGCTGTCCTTCTATGTCGGTGAGCTGGTCGAGCTCTACTGCGAGGACTTCGAGGGCAGCGACGGCGACTACACCAGCGAGCTGATCGACGGCGAAGATGGTGCCGGCGCAGACGACTGGCTCTGGGGAGAGCCGGAGGGCCAGGGCGAGGATCCCGACTTCGCCGCCAGCGGCGACAACGTCTGGGGCAACGACCTCGGCGGCACCATCGATGGTCAGCAGTACAATGGTGAGTACCAGTCCGACAAGCACAACCGCCTCAGCTCGATTCCGGTCGGCCTTCAAGACTACGATCAGGTCGTGGTCCAGTTCCAGCGGTGGCTGAACGTCGAGGACGGCTACTATGACCGGGCCCGGGTCCTGCTCAATGAAGAGGTGGCCTGGGAGAACCACGAGACCAGCAGCAGCATCGGCGATGAGCACCACCAGGACAGCCAGTGGGCACTCCAGACCCTCATCGTGGACGCCTCTGAGATCGATGACCTGGTCATCAGCTGGGAGATCGAGAGCGACAGTGGACTGGACTTTGGCGGCTGGAATATCGATGATGTCTGCGTCTACGGCATCGGTGTCTCAGCAAACCTCCCCGGCAGCGACTCCGACACCGGCAACAGCTCGTCGAACATCGGCGGGAACGGCAGCGACAAGCTGAGCCTTGGCTGCAGCAGTGTCTCCGCAAGCCCCGGTCGGGTCTCTGGCGGCCTGCTCTTCGGCCTGTGGCTGGCAGGCATTGCGCTGCTTCGACGACGTCAGGACTGAGCCGGCCCAGGGAGCAACGACATGTTCCTGCTTGTGCTGATGACCAGTGCCCTGGCAGCCCGAACCCCTCCGGACTATCGCGCAGAGCTGCACCGGGCAGCGGCGGCCGAGGTCGCCGGGCTGGCAGCCCGGGGAGACGTCGCGGGAGCCATGGAGCTCGGCAAGCGCTTCCAGACCCGCGTGGAGCCCTCCGCAGCGGTCCTCTATGAGCTGGGTCTGCTGCACAACCAGCTCGGCCAGCTCAGCGAAGCCATGGACCACTATGACCGCACCATCGCCCTGGCACCCGACAATGCCGCGGCCCGCTATGACCGTGGGGAGCTGCTGCTGGAGAACGGGGAGACGGAGGCGGCTCGGGTCGACTTCGAGATCGCCGCAGAGCACCGTCCCGATCACTGGGCGGCGCACTACCGACTCGCCCAGCTCGCCGGTCACCGGAGAGACAGCGCCGCGCTGGAGTCACACCTGATGGCAGCACTGCGAAATGGCTTTGCCCTGCAGACCCTACTTGCAGACCCGATCTGGCGGGAATGGGCGCGGGATTCAGAGCTGGGTCCACCCATCGCCGGACTCATTGTGGTCTATGGTGACGAGTCGATCCTCGAACAGCTTCGGAGCCCCCAGTGATCGCACTGTTAAGCGTAGCCCTGGCCAGCGCAGAGCCCCCTCCTTTTCTACAGGGTACTCCCGCCAACTTCGGCGCCGGCCTCCAGGTCGGTACCCTCTCCGGCGTTGCGCTGGCGCTCCGCCCCGGCGGTGACCTCTACATCCAAGGCGGCGTCAATTGGAGCCTGACCAAAGACCGGCTGAGCGTAGACGGCGACGTGCTGTGGACCTTGACCGAACTGATGATCCCAGAGGCACCCAACCTCCGCTTCCCGGTGTACTTCGGAGCGGGTGGGCGAGTGCGGATCAACCAGCAGGATGCACGGCTTCCAGACAACCTATTCGGCGCACGACTCCCGCTCGGGATGGCACTGACACCGACGAACACGTCGATCGACACGTTCATCGAGATCGCCCCGGTGCTGCTGGTGTATCCAGACATTGACGTGGGGATGGACTTCACGCTGGGCGTGCGGATGTACCCGTTCAGTCGGTGACAGCGCTGCCGCCCTCAGCGCACCCATACACAAGAAGAACGCCAGCCACGATGAGTGGCTGGCGTCTCTGGTTTCTGAGCATGGGGCCCGATGCCGGGCCACCTCAACTCAGTGGCTGTGCTCGTGGTCCTCTTCCTCGGAGTCAGCAACCAGCGCCTCGGTGGTCAGCAGCAGGCCGGCCACGGAGGCTGCGTTCTGCAGTGCGGACCGGGTGACCTTCATCGGGTCAAGGACACCTGCAGCGAAGAGGTCCTGGAACTCACCGGTGCGGGCGTTGTAGCCGAAGCTGCCCTCGCCACCGCGAACCTGCTCGATGATGATGCTGGGCTCGCCACCGGCGTTGATGACGATCTGGCGGAGGGGCTCCTCGACCGCGCGACGCACGATGTCGACGCCGAACCGCTGATCACCCTCGACCGTGAGGCCGTCGAGCGCAGAGGCCGCGCGAAGCAGGGCGACACCACCACCGGGGAGGATGCCCTCCTCGACTGCAGCACGGGTGGAGTGAAGGGCGTCCTCGACGCGAGCCTTCTTCTCCTTCATCTCGACCTCAGTGGCCGCACCGACGCGGATGAGGGCGACACCGCCGGACAGCTTGGCGAGGCGCTCCTGGAGCTTCTCGCGGTCGTAGTCGGAGGTGGTGTCCTCGATTTGACGGCGGATCTGGAGGATCCGAGCGTTGATCTCATCCTCAGAGCCCTCACCATCGATGATGGTGGTGCTGTCCTTGGTGATGACCACGCGACGAGCGGTGCCGAGGCTGTCGAGCTCGAGGTTCTCAAGCTTCAGGCCGAGCTCCTCAGCGATCATCTTGCCGCCGGTGAGGATCGCGATGTCCTCAAGCATGCGCTTGCGACGGTCGCCGAAGCCGGGAGCCTTGACCGCTGCGGTGTTCAGGGTGCCGCGGAGCTTGTTGACCACGAGGGTCGCGAGGGCCTCACCATCGACATCCTCAGCGAGAATGAGCAGGGGCTTGCGCGTGGTGTGGATCTTCTCGAGGAGCTTCATGAACTCGCGAAGGGAGGAGATCTTCTTCTCGTGGATGAGGATGTAGGGGTCCTCAAGGACGACCTCCATGCGCTCGGAGTCGGTCACGAAGTAGGGGGAGAGGTAGCCGCGGTCGAACTGCATTCCCTCGACAGTGTCCAGCTCGGTCTCGAGGCCCTTGTTCTCCTCGACAGAGATGACGCCTTCCTTGCCGACCTTCTCCATGGCCTCGGAGATCATGTTGCCGATGTCGGCGTCGCCGTTGGCGGAGACGGTTCCGACCTGAGCGATCTCGGAGTTGTCGGTTATCGGGCGGGCGTTGGCGGCCAGCTCCTCAACGATGACGCCGACAGCAGCATCGATGCCGCGCTTGAGCTCCATCGGGTTGTGGCCGGCAGCGACCAGCTTGAGGCCGGTGCGGAAGATGATCTGCGCGAGCAGGGTCGCAGTGGTGGTGCCGTCTCCAGCGACGTCAGAGGTCTTGGATGCGACCTCCTTGACCATCTGAGCGCCCATGTTCTGGAACTTGTCCTCAAGCTCCACTTCCTTGGCGACCGTGACGCCGTCCTTGGTCACCACGGGGGCGCCCCAGGACTTCTCGATCACCACGTTGCGGCCCTTGGGACCGAGGGTGACCTTCACGGCGTTTGCGAGAGTATCGACGCCCTGGAGGATCTTGTTGCGAGCATCGACGTCGAAGAGAATGTCCTTAGCGGCCATGTCAGGCTCCTGGAATTCTTAGGGTTCGGATTGGAATACAGAAGGGGTCGGGTGACATTCATTGAACATGACGGCCACCCATGTCAGGCTGGAGGAGTCGTGAGCGGAACAACCGGAACACCAGCCCCCGCCCTACAGACCCTCCAAGAGGGATCAGTCCCCGATGACACCGAGGATGTCATCCTCGCGGAGGATGAGACGATCCTCACCGTTGACCTGAATCTCGGTGCCGGCGTACTTGCCGAAGGCGACGGTGTCGCCGACCTGCACCTGCAAGGGAGTGACGGTGCCGTCGTCAGAGACGCGGCCGCTGCCGACAGCAAGGATGGTTCCCTGAAGGGGCTTCTCCTTGGCGGAGTCAGGGAGGAAGAGACCGCTGCGGGTCTGGGTGGGCTCGTCGGTGCGGGCGACGAGGACGCGATCGAACAGGGGACGAACGTTCATCTTCTCTCAACCTCACTGGTCTGGAGCCAACGGTGGCTACAGGCCAAAGATAGTACTGGTGCCAGCACAATTCCCAGAGAGCCTGGGAGACCGTGCTGTGCGGGTGAAGAGTGGCGGGAGGAGTCCTCCCACCCAAGCGAGCCCAACAGTATGCACCCCCCCCCTCTCGTCAAGACACTCACATCAATTTCTACAGCGGAGCCACCAACAACAAGGAGCGCGTGATGCCCAGAGGAGCCCTGAGCCAAGCCGAGAGTCTGTTCGATTTCTTCCACGAGCGCATCGATGCTGCGGTCTTAGACAAGCGCGCATCGGTGAGCCAGGAGGGAATCTTCTACCTCACCAACCTGCTCGTCGAGCGCGGCCACACCGACCGCATCGACGACGCCGAGACCCTCGTAGAGCTTCGACTGCGGGCTCAGAGCGGAGACCGCTCGTGCGCGATCCAGAGCTACCGAGAGCTGGGGGATCGGGCGCTGTATCGGTCGGGGTTCTTCCGCGGAAGCCTCGCGCGCAGCCTGATGAGCATGGAGTACTACCTCCACATGGGCGCAGCGGCCTACGATGCCCTCTCTCGGATCCTGGACTTCGGGAGGCGGACCCCACAAGAAGGGCACAAAGACCTCTCAGAGATCTACCTGGAGTTGGCAGACCGGTTCGCGGTGTGCAGCGATGTGCTCTCTGAGGTCGAGCAGGAGGTCCGGACCGAGAAGACCGCGCCCACCGACGCCGACGTGCTGCGGCTGTATGAAGCCTGGCGAGCAACCGGTAGTCCTTCAGTGGCCCGACGCCTTCGGGCGCTCGGCGTGCTCCCTGCTCACGGCGACAACGAGACATGCTGAGGATCATTCAGGCACACCTCCAGGCCATCTACCAGATCCAGGCCCCTGACGTCGGACCCTTCCTTGTCGACGCCGCAGCGGTCGCGGAGCTTCTCGGACCAGACGCCCGCGACGCTGATGAGTGGGTGCTGCTGCGGCAGGACGGCGAGGACGTCGACCTGGCCGTCTACATCGCAGACGAGCACATGGAGCGCCTGGCCCTGGTGAAGACGCCAGGACAGGCTGTCGCGGAGTGCTTCTCCTCGTTCTGTGCGGCCACCGAAGGGGTCAGCCACTTCCTGATGCTCATCGAGCGCGCTCGGCGGGAGGAGCCCGTCCGGATGCTGGAGCTGGAGCTTCAGGCAGAGATCGACAAATTCGTCAGCGCCTGGCTGCACCACCCCCGGCGTCACCGACAGCTCCTCCGACAGCTGTTCCACGATGCCGCGCTCCGCAGTGATCTGTCCGCGATCGAGCGCGCACGATACCGAGAGGCCGGGCGCCTCGCAGCGGCCTACTGTGCCCGCCTGGAGGCCCTACCTCACCCCGCAGCGGTCCTGGCAGCGGTCCGGCAGTTCTGGAGATGGTCCGGCGCACAGCGCCTGGAGCAGGTCCGCCGGCTGGCCGCCTAGAGCGAACCAGCATATACCAAATCGGCTGTGCTGCGCGTGGCCATCAGAAGTGGCCAACAGCGCAACAAGCAGACCCAACCAGCCAGCTCCATCGAAGGACGACAGCCCTCATGGCACGAATTACCATCGAAGACTGCCTTGAGCAGATCCCCAACCGCTTCTCCCTGGTCCTGATCGCATCCGATCGCGCCAAGCAGTTGCTCAAGGGCAACGAGTGCCTCATCGACGATGAGCGCACCAACAAGGAAGTCGTCACCGCCCTGCGTGAGATCGCAGCCGGCGCTGTTGTCGCCGACACGACGCAGTTCGAGCCGCAGGACGACAACATGCCGAAGGACGACTTCGCTTCCGACGATCTTCCGCCGGCAGCGGACGACCTCCCGCCGATCGCCGACGACGACCTCCCCCCCTCCGCCTGATCCAATAAGGAGTTCCAATGAGCAACATCAACGAGCGCCTCTTTGACAAGCGGGTTGTCGAGCGCAACATTAAGCGCGGCAAGGTCACCCGGCAGCAGTACGAAGCCTGGCTGGCCACCCTGGAAGACTGCGCGGAAATGAGCGAAGACACCGAGACGGTCTTCATCACTCGCGTCCCCGACGAAGAAGAGGGCTGAGCCACTCACCTGGCGAGCAGTCCCATCCGGTTATCTCATTGACGCCGCGGCTCTCTGCCGCGGCGTCGCTGTTGGAGAGGACACCATGAGTCGTGAGATCAGAGCACCTCGGGGAACCGAGCTTCGCTGCAAAGGCTGGGTTCAGGAAGCAGCCCTCCGCATGCTGATGAACAACCTCGATCCGGACGTCGCCGAGGATCCTGACAACCTCGTGGTCTACGGCGGCAGCGGTAAAGCGGCGCGCGATTGGCCCGCGTTTGAGGCCATTGTTCGCTCTTTAGAGCGCCTGGAAGACGACGAGACCCTCCTCGTGCAGTCCGGAAAGCCCGTCGGCATCGTCCGCAGCCACCCAGATGCCCCCCGTGTCCTGATCGCCAACTCCAACCTCGTCGGAGAGTGGGCCAACTGGGATCACTTCCGGGATCTGGAGCGCAAGGGCCTGATGATGTACGGCCAGATGACGGCGGGCTCGTGGATCTACATCGGCACTCAGGGCATCCTCCAGGGGACCTATGAGACCTTCGCCGAGGCCGCTCGACAGCACTTCGGCACCGACGGTGATCTCACCGGACGCCTCGTGGTCACTGGTGGACTGGGCGGTATGGGCGGCGCGCAGCCGCTGGCGGCCACCATGAACGGTGCCACATTCCTCGGCTTCGATGTCGACGCTGACCGCATCCGTCGACGGGTGGAGACCCGCTACCTCGACGAGGTCGCTCCCTCCATCGAGGCCGGCATTCAGACTGCGCTGAAGTACAAGGAGCAGGGAATCGCACGCTCCATCGGCGTCGTCGCCAATGCCGCAGACGGCCTGGAGGCAATGCTCGCCGCAGGAGCCGTGCCCGATCTGCTCACCGATCAGACCTCTGCTCATGATCCACTGCTCGGCTACGTCCCCCGAGGCATGAGCTTTGAGGAGGCACTCGCCCTCCGCGAGAGCGATCCCGACGGCTACATCAAGCGATCCATCTCCACCATGGGCGACCACGTCCAGGCCATGCTGGGGCTGATGGCGGCCGGAGCGCACACCTTCGACTACGGCAACAATCTCCGGGCCGGGGCAAAGCAGGCCGGTGTCGAGAACGCCTTCGACTTCCCCGGCTTCGTACCCGCCTACATTCGCCCCCTGTTCTGCGAGGGGAAGGGTCCCTTCCGCTGGGTCGCGCTGTCCGGTGACCCTGCCGACATCCACGCCACCGATCAGGTCATCCGCGACCTCTTCCCGGAGGACACCGCCCTCGCGCGCTGGCTGCGGCTGGCCGCTGAGCGGGTCGAGTTCCAGGGACTGCCGTCCCGCATCTGCTGGCTGGGCTACGGCGAGCGGGTCAAGGCTGGCCTTGCATTCAACGAGCTCGTCCGGACCGGAAAGGTCAAGGCACCAATCGTCATCGGCCGCGATCACCTCGACTGTGGCTCCGTCGCCTCTCCCAACCGAGAGACCGAGGACATGCTCGACGGCTCAGACGCCGTCGCCGACTGGCCGATCCTCAATGCCTTGGTCAACGCCGTCAACGGTGCCAGCTGGGTGAGCTTCCACCACGGCGGAGGCGTCGGCATGGGCTACAGCCTGCACGCTGGCCAGGTCATCGTCGCCGACGGCACCGACGAGGCCGCACGGCGCATTGAGCGTGTGCTCACCTCAGATCCAGCCATGGGTGTCTTCCGCCATGCAGACGCAGGCTACGACCGTGCCGTCGAGGTCGCGAAGGAGCGCGGCGTCCGCATCCCCGGCATCACCGAGTAGCAGCCGGGCTCAGTCCCGGTGGCGATCCTCGATGATCTCCAGGACATAGCGCTTCTTCTCCTTGCCACCGACCGCACTGACAATGCGGCGGATGGCATCTGCGTGCACGCCCTTCTTTCCGATGACCTTGCCAACGTCACCGGGAGCAACCTGCAGCTCCAGGACACAAGAGTGGGCACCAGACACCTCTGTGATGACGACCTCGTCGGGCCGATCGACGAGTGCCTTGACGATGACCTCGACCAGCTCTCGCACTTCCATCCGCTCTCGCTCCTGTCAGCAGCTTGTCCCCGCGCTGGCCAGGACAGCATCCGCAGGGGATTTCATTATAGCGGTCCGGTCCGCAAAGCTCGGGCTGTCGTGGAATCCTGTCCGGAATGAAGCGGCTCGAGATGGGTTGTATTGAGCAGTCTGTGGCACCCATTTGTCGCGATTTGTCTCCGGGTGAAGACGTTTAAAATGTCTGGGAATGCGGTGCGTAGACTGTGTGTGAGACCGCTGAGGAATCTCCCTCCACAAGAGGGGACTCCCGGCACCACCGGACACAGCCGCCACAGGACCAGAGACATGAGCGCAAATCTCAAGCTCCTCGCCCCCACCCACGCCGCGACATGGACCGATGAGGACATCAAGGAGTTGTCGGAAGACAACCGCCGGCTCGCCATGGAGATGGTCGTCCAGAAGTACCGTGACCGGCTCTTCTACCACGCGGTCTACATCGTCAAGGACTGGGAAGAGGCCTACGATGCCATCCAGGAGGTCTTCATCCGGGCCATCCGCGAGAAGCGCTTCTTCAACGAAGACTTCCGGATCAAGGCATGGCTATACCGGGTGACCAGCAACCTCTGCTTCAACCTGGTCCGCAACCGCAAGCGGCGCGGCGCCATCCTGGAGAGCGTTCCACGAGACGAGTCCTCCGCGCCCGATCAGATCGAGCGGGTCTTCGCCAGCGAGCGACAGTCCGAGGTCATGGCGGCCATCGAGCTGATGACCACCGCTCACAAAGAGATCCTCTTGCTTCGTTACTACAACGATCTGTCCTACGCAGAGATCTCCAGCGTGCTCGACATCAAGCTGGGTACCGTGATGTCCCGCCTCTCTCGTGCCCGCTGTCGGCTGCTGGAGGTCATGGAGGGCAACACCGAGATGCGCGCTTTTTAGGAGACCTCTTCTCCAGACAGAGCCGTGGGTGGTCGAGGGCTGTCATGACCAATGAGCCGGCGAGACGCCGAGGTCTTCGTGACCTCGGCGTCTTCAGCAGACGGAGCCAGGAAAGTCCAGTGACGGACAAGCAAAGGATGGGGCCGGTGGTGTATCCGGCATCGCGCGCTCCTCCAGCATTCATCCCCTCGGACACAACCTGAGTCCACAGTGGAACAAGCATTCTCGATGGTGGGTTTCGGTAGCCCTCGCCGATGCAGAAGAAGATGTGATACGAGATCCGCTCGGGGAGCAAGGAGCCTGGATACCCCTATGGACTGTCGGACCGCCGAAGACCTGATGGCTGGACTCATCGACAATGAGCTCTCCCCAGGACACCAAGCGCTGCTGGAGGAGCACCTCCAGCACTGCCACGCCTGCTCCGGTCTGCTGGAGCAGCTCTCTGAGCAGCCGCTCTCCCCACCGCCCATGTCTCCAATGGGAGATGACTTCTGGTCGAAGATGGATGGCGTATTGAGCGCAGCCATCGACGATGAGCTGGAGGGTGCCGCGCAAGACACGCCTGAGGCAGAGCCCTCCGCGCCAAAGAAGCCGTCCTGGCGCCCCTCACTCGCCCTCTTCTTCTATGCCGCGACCCTGATGTTTGCGCTGGGCTGGGGACTCTACAATCACCAGCAGCTCCAGCTCAGCCAGCAGGAGACCGCGATGCTTCAGAACATCCTGGAGCGTGAGCGGCGCCTGTCGGTCCAGCCGGTGACCATCCCGGCAGCCCTGCCTGGCAGCGGCTACACATTCGCCAACAACACCCCGAGCCGCGGCACCTTCTGATTCTCCAGTCGCTTGCATCGGATGGGAGCGAAGCGGAAGATGGTCGCGACACACGGGGTTGTTCATCCCACTTCTCGGAGGGCTGTGTTGTCGAGGTTTTGGGTCCTGTTCTGCCTCCTGATGGGAGCTGCACGTGCAGATGATGGTGCAGAGGCGATCAAAGACGCCGTGCAGCTCATCCAGCAGCATCTCCCAGAGCAACTCGAAGAGGACATCCTCTACCATGCTGCCCTGGTCGGAATCACCGACCACCTCAACCAGCAGGCGGGGGCAGCCATCCACGATGTCCTCACCGAGCAACAGCATGCCCAGATCGAGGCCTGGCTGCAGGGAGAACGGGACGGAATCGGTGCGATCTACCAGATCATCTCTGGACAGGGAGTGATGCTGGAGGAGGTGTTCCCCGGCGGTCCTGCTGCTGCTGCTGGCATGAGCACTGGCGACTTGATTGTGGCAATCGATGCGCAGCCCTTCACTGGACTGTCCGACGCCATGATCTATGAGCTGACCAGCCAAGCCGCCCTGCGCCCACGGATCACCTTGGATGTCATGCGCACCGATCAAGGCATGCACCGCTTCGAGGTTCTGCGCGGGCGATACCAGATCGAGGCTGTCTCCGCTGGAGCAGAGTCCTGCGCCATCGATCTGCTGTTCTTCAGCTCGGGTGCAGCGAGTCGCCTGGAGGAGTTGGTGTCAAAGCACCCCACGGACAGCGGACTGCTGCTGGACCTGCGGGACAACCAGGGCGGACTGCTGGAGGAAGCGCTGGCAGCAGCAAGCCTGTTCCTGGAAGGCGGCACAGTGATCACCTATCGTCGCAAATCTGACGGCGTAGACGAGGCCCTTGTCGCAACAGGAAACCAGCGTTGGACAACGCCAATTGTCATCCTGACGAACGAGAGAACGTCCGGAGTCGCCGAGGTCTTTGCCAGCGCCTTGCAGGACAACCGCGCCGCGACCCTGGTCGGCTCAACCACCAGTGGACGCGCAGCAGAGCCTGGATATTACCCTCTCGGGGGGGAGCTCGTTCTCCAGCTCGCTGACACCAACCTGCGGGCTCCTTCCGGACGGTCATGGGCGGGGACCGGTCTGATTCCCGACGTTCGGGTCGAGGCACTTCAGCAGCGTCTGTCCCTGAGCGCCACCGGCGTACCCCCAGACATTCAGCGCGACACCGGGATTCAACTGATCGCCTGTCCGTGATCGGCTATTGTGTGTTCAGCCCCTTCGGGGTTTGCCGCTTGCTGGTTGGCTGCCCCAAAATAAACGTCGGGGAGCCAGCGACTACCCGAACTGATGCTCAGAGAATTCACTGGTCCGCATGACAGCTGAGGATGCAATCCAGGCCCTCACCGAGTGCCTGAGCAAAGGAATGACCGGCTGCCTGAGCAGCCGCAGCGACGGCGCTTATCGCATCTATGTGACGAAAGGGGAGCTGCTCGCTGCGCATGGCCCGGACGATGGGATCTGGGTGGTCCGTCGGCTCGTCAACAACGGGGCGATCACAGACAGCCAGGGGCGGCAGGTCACGTTCTACCTCGGCCAGGGCTATCGCCTCGAAGAGCTTCTGCTCGACCAGGTGCCCGATCAGCTCTTTCTCGACATCCTCGTTGAGAGATTCCGCCAAAACATCCTGGATTTCTCCTTCATCTCCGGGCCGATGATGTTCGAGGAGATGGAGGCCATCTTCGTCGACAACATCCAGGTCGGCCACGACTCCCATCGCATGCTCAGCGAGATCCTCAACCTCCGCACGCGCATCATCCCGCTCCGGCAGCAGATCAGCACCTTGGCGCTCAAGCCTGGCACCAACCAGCCCAGCAGCCGCCAGGAGGCGCGCCTCTTCAGCCTGTGCGCCTCAGGAATCAAGCTCGATGCACTGCTCGCGGTGTCCCCCTATGAGGACGGCCAGAGCCTCACGCTCATCCAGAACATGCTCAACAGCAGCATCCTGCTCGATCAGAACGGCAGCCGGTCGCCCACAGCCCAGCCGCTCACCAGCCACGCGCCAGGGCCGCACAGTCCGTCTCTCTCCGAGGCGATCACCGTCACCGACGAGCTGATGACACACCGCGCCAGCCCGCCACCCTCGGCGGCACAATCCGCAGCGGCACAATCCGCAGCGGAACCCACAGCGGAACCCACAGCGGCACAACCACCTACGACGCCCAGAGAGAACCACAGCGGAATGGATTCCTTCCGCCTAGGCTTCTCCTCTGACCCGTTCTCCTCAGACCCGTTCACTGAAGAGGACGATCTTGACGCGTCGGGCGATCCATTCAGCCAAAACACCACCTTGGACGATGCTATCCAGCGCGCTCAGGAGCAGGAGGAGCGCCGTCAAGCCGCTCGCAAGTCTACCATGCACGACGACGACGGCTTCGCGACCACTCCCATCTCCGACCGTGCCCGCAAGGCAATGGCATACGACGAAGAGGTCGATGCGGACGAGATGGCGATGTTCGAGGACTACGACGTCCGACGAGGCGACGGAAAGGGTCAGTTCTCTGTAGAGCGTACGCTGCTGGATCGCGTTGATCTGGGCCGACCGCTCGTCGAGTCGAAGCCGCCGATTGACGACACCGATGATGGCCTCCTCGAGATGGGAGACACCAGCGACATGACTGAAGGAGAGCGCGCCAGTGCGTTCTCCCTCAGCTTCGGTCCACCGCCCCTCAGGCTCATCGAACAGCGCCACAAGGTCAGCGTCTGCAACGACGTCCTCACCGAGCTGTCGCAGTCCATTGATGTCGCGAAAGGCCCCGGGAGCGGTCGGGCATGCGTTCAGCTCCTCATCGACGGCACCCCCCACCAGTTCGCGGTGCTGTTTATGAACGTGGAGAGCGACTCCAGCGGCGGCCTCGATCCCAACCGAATCCTCAAGAACCTCAACCGCCGCCCCGAGAGCGAGCACCGTCGCCTGCTGAACATGGGCCTGCTCAACCTCATCGAGCGCGCCCTCTCCTCAGGAATGGAGGAGCTGGAAGACGACGCGATCGACCAGATGCTCCAGCGGGTAGCCGGCTACCAGATGCGTCTGGGGCTGTAAGAGGGGACGGATCGGGTGCGACTGCTCATCAAGAGGCTTGCTGGAGGACGCCTCGGGCTTGCTGGAGGCTTCCTCGGGCTCGCGCTCTTCCTGACCGCACAGGCCACCGAGCCTGTCGAAGAGCCGCCAGGCTTCGACGAGGGCGTGATCCCTGAAGAGATCCTCCAGGCCACCATCGCAGCGCGTGACCTCCCGCTGGGAGAGCGCATGGAGCGCGTGTCTCGGCCAATGCTCGGCATGCCCTACCTCGTCGATGCTGTCGGCGAGGGCGTGCTGCCCGATGCCGATCCGCCGGCCCGCTACGACGTCTACGACTGCCTGACCTTCGTCGAAGAAGTCCTCGCCCTGGCCCTGCCCGCCGACCCCCGCGCAGCCCCGATGATCCGCAACCAGCTCCGCTACACCCGCGGCGAGCCCGGCTATGCTGCGCGACGCCACTTCATGCTGGAGCAATGGATCCCTGAGAACATCGCCTCTGGCTGGCTCAAGGACATCACGGCCGAATTCGGAGAGACCCACCTCATCGAGAAGGAGGTCACCGCGCGCACCTGGGCATCCTGGAAGCATCGGCGAAAATTCCAGCTCGATGACAGCCAGCTCCCCACCGGTCACTACAGCCTCCCAGTGCTCTCACTGGACGCCGCCATCGCTGCTGCCGATGAGATCCCGCCCGGTGCGCTCATCCTCACTGTGCGGCGGAGCAAAGCCCACGTCCCGATCGTCGTCACACACATCGGCTTCGTGGTGCCCTCCGATGGAGAGCCCCGAATGCGTCACGCCACCAAGATGGGGCGTCGAGTGGTTCGAGACGAGCGACTGGCCTGGTACTTCGACCACGTCCGCTGGTACGACTGGTGGGAGGTCGAGGGGATCTCCATCCTGATGCCCCAGGAGCTCGGCCCACGGAAGACCCGCCTCCCCTGACGACCTACTCCTTCGCAGGAGGAGACTGGAAGTGGGATCCGACCCGAGCGGCAGTGTGCGCAGTCAAGGCGATGGAAGAGGAGAGGATGTCGCCATCGACCAGCCGTCCCTCGAGGGTGTCCTCTGACACCTCCATCGCGAGAATCGTCCAGGTGGTGTTGCCGTAGCCCATCGGGAAGCCGGGGTCGGGCAGGACGCCGGTGTGCTCACCGCTGGTGGTGTACAGCAGCCGAAGGGTGCCGTCAGCCCCCTCGATGAGCACCCGAACGAAGCTGGCGCGGGTGTCGGAGGTGAGGGAGAACTCGTGGCTGGTTGCGTCGAACGCAGTGACCTCGGGGATGTCCAGAAACGCCGGCAGTGCTGCGACACCCGAGACAACAGGGCCCCAGGATGCGGCCACGCCACCGCCGCTGCCGAGCCCTCCGACCTGCGCGATGCTCATCGCGACCTCTCCGGTGGAGCCCGTCATGCTGTGCGCCGCGGTCTGCACCTCGACCTCGCCCAGCCCCAGGCCCAGACCTGTCACCACCACGCCCTCATCCGGCAGAAACTCGCCGACCATGATCAGGGGCTCCTCGGCACCATTGAAGCCGAGGCTCAGCTCCGGGACAAAGACATCGACCTCCTCGGAGAACGGCACCGAGGGGCTGATGCCGATCGTCGCGGAGCTGCCGCTGGAGATGGTCCCAGCATCTGAGAAGCCCCAGACCATCGCGTCGATGTGATCGCGGAGCAGCCCGATGGCGTCAGAGGTGCCGTTGAGTCCGCTGGTGACCTCGGAGATCGGCATCGCGCCAGCGATGGTCCAGACCGCAGCCTCGCCAGCGATGACGGTGGCCTCGTAGTCCTCGGCATAGTTCTTGAGGACGAGGTTGGCTGGAACGTCTGCATCGATGCCAAAGACCGTCACCGTGCGCTCCTCGGCGAGCAGATCGTCGGGATCCAGCATCAGCGGACCGTGGGGCATGCTCGGCAGGACCATCCCCATGACCAGCTCCGTGACCTCGCCGCTGTCGACGCTGTCAAAGTCCACCGTTCCAGTCGCAGTGCCCCGCGACTCGAAGGCATCTGCTGGGTAGAGGGGAATTACGATGTCCCGAGAGACCGTCTGCCAGATGGTCGCGGGCACGTAGTCGCTGAGGTAGGCGCTGACCTCGACGGGCGCGCCATCTGGTACCGGCGCGGAGACCTGACCGTGGGTGTCGGTGGCGTAGGGATCGCCATCAAAGATCTTGATCCGAGCGTCCTCGATCGGACTGCCGGTGGTTGCATCGATGACGGTGACGGTGACATTGCCGTCGTCGATGACGGTCAGGGTGACGTCCTCGGAGAGCGTCTCCCAGTCTGCCGTCACGGTGACGCTGCCGGCGGAGTGCGCGGTGATCACGCCGCTCTTGTCTACAGTGGCGATCTTTTCATCGGAGGAGGTGTAGGAAGCGATGAGGTCGGAGATGAGTCCATCATCCCAGCGGGCAACCAGCCGGAGGGGCAGGGCTGCGCCGGGGTGGACGGTGACCCCGTCGGGGTACAGCGCCATGCTCTCCACGACCACGCCGGGTTCTGGAGCCGAGGTGTCAGCGGTGTCACCGGTATCGGGCGGCTCATCCGTATCCGCAGTATCGATGAAGAGCCCGGTGTCGATGGTCGTGGTGTAGGAGGGGTCTGGATCGCGGATGACGTCCGAGTCCTTGTCCCGACATGCAAGCAGCGCCAGCCACAACATCGCCATCTCCCTGGGGAGGTCTTCCCCTGAATGCAGCAGTCCACCATATCCGTATTCGGATCTGATCGCTGTCTATTGAAAACGCACCGCGAGGAGACGCCCATCCGACGCCGCACGATCTCCAGAAGCGGTACAGCCCGGGCAGTCGCCCTCGCAGTCCTCCCATTCCGCCGCCTGCCAGACCCCTTCAGTGAACGAGATCGGGCCTGCGCGGCCACGACGGACCCCGGCACCGCCGGCACCAGAGTCTTCGAGGATGTCGACGGTGAGGGTAATCTCAATGTCTTCAGGGAGGCCGGTGAAGCCAACGCGGCCAGCAGCCAGCGCCTCCTCCTGGATGCCCACGCCCTCAACACACAGCCGAACCCGCTCCTCGGTGTCCCAGTCCGTTCCGGTGACATCAAGCTGGAGATCCGCGCTGCGCCACTCCTCCGTCACACAGCTCGGGAGCGCCAGGCAGCCAAGCCATGCGATGAGGACTAATCCTCGGTGGGAGACCACAGCGCCTCGGAGAGGATCCAGGGGGTGTCGTAGCCCGCGGGCTGGAATCGAGAGGTGCCCCAGTCCGCTGCGATCCACCAGTCACCAACGAACGGCGCGCTGGTGTCGTCGTCCACACCGTCAGAGACGGTGAAGTGCAGGCAGTCCCAGGGCTCGGTGACCCAGTCGTTTGCGCAGGTCTCGACACCGACCAGCTCGGAGGTGTAGGTCATGCCGTTGGTGATGGTCTCGACGAGCTCACCCGGCTTCATCGGAGAGTCCGCCATCCCGACGGGCTCGTCGAAGGCGACGGTCTCGCCATCCTCGACGGAGTAGCCGTGGACCAGGATGCCGCCGCTGGAGTCTGAGGACCAGTCGATGGAGTAGAGCAGCTCAGCCGGATCGAGCACGCTGTAGTCGATGGTGACCACCTCGGTGTTGCCCTTGGAGACCGTGCCAGACTTGCTGGCTTCCATTCGCCACTCGACATCGAGGTCTTCCTGGCGGTACTTCCAGGAGCGCTCGCCATCCAGCGCGAAGTAGTCATCGGTGTTGTGACCAGCGTAGTCGTAGCTGCCGCCATCACAGGCTGCTGCCATCATCATCAGGCCACTAACAAACAGAGTGAGTCGCATCCTGCCTCCATTTTGAGGGAAGTTAGCACGGCCCCTCTCCTGCCGCGACCATGGTAAAACCTCCCAGACCCCCGCCGCCATCCCCGAGGCAGAAAATGAGAGACGCAGTCCTTGCTATTGACCAGGGAACCACCGGAACCACCGCCCTGCTTCTCGACGCCAGTGTTCGCGTCATCGCACAGCACAATGTCGAATTTCCAAACCACTACCCCGCGCCGGGGCTGGTGGAGCATGATGTCGCTGAGATCTGGACCAGCGTGGCAGCTGCCGTTGCCGGGGCACTCTCGAAGGCTGAGGGCATCCGAATCGTCGGGATCGGCATCACCAACCAGCGAGAGACCAGCCTGTTCTGGCGACGAGACACGGGCGCGCCGATCGGTCGGGCGCTGGTCTGGCAGGATCGCCGCACGGCCGACCACTGTGCAGCCCTGAAGGCCGCGGGTCACGAGCCGCTGTTCACCGAGAAGACTGGACTGGTTCTCGACCCCTACTTCTCCGGCACCAAGGCCGCCTGGATGCTCGACAACATCCCCGGTGCCCGCCAGGCCGCAGAGAACGGCGAGCTGATGTTTGGCACCATCGATGCCTGGCTGGCCTGGAGGCTGTGCGGCACCCACGCCACCGACCCCTCCAATGCATCCCGCACCCTCATGTTCAACATCCACACCTGCGACTGGGACGACGAGCTGCTGGACATCCTCAACGTGCCCCGGGCCACCCTTCCCCGGATCTGCGACAACGCCGAGGTCCTCGGCCACACCAGCGGACTTCGCTTTCTCCCAGATGGCATCCCGGTCGCAGGAATGGCAGGAGATCAGCAGTCCGCGCTGTTCGGGCAAGCCTGCTTTGGTGTGGGTGAGGCCAAGTGCACCTACGGCACCGGGGCGTTCGTCTTGATGAACACCGGCAGCAAGCCGGTCGCAAGCCAGCACAAGATGCTGACCACCGTAGCGTGGCGGCTGAACGGCGAGGTCACCTATGCGCTGGAGGGAAGCGCCTTCATCGCCGGAGCCGCTGTTCAGTGGCTTCGAGACGGCCTGGCGATGATCGGCACTGCCGCAGAAGTCGAGGCGCTGGCGGCACAGGTCGAAGACTCTGGCGGGGTTGTGTTCGTTCCCGCGCTGGCCGGACTCGGCGCACCACACTGGCGTCCAGAGGCACGCGGTCTGATCACCGGAATCACCGGCGGCACCACTCGGGCGCACATCGCGCGGGCAGTCCTGGAAGGAATCGCGCTGCAGATCAGCGACATCCTCACCGCCATGGCCGCCGATGCCGGTGCTCCCCTCGCGCGCCTCAAGGTCGACGGCGGCGCGACCCGCAATGATCTCCTGATGTCCTACCAGGCGGACATCCTCGGAGTGCAGTGCGTGCGCCCGACGGTGCTGGAGACCACAGCCCTCGGTGCAGCCTTCCTCGCCGGGCTCGGGGTCGGCCTGTGGGAGAGCACAGATGCGATCACAGCGGCATGGGCTGAGGAGCGGGTGTTCACTCCGAGCATGGAGGAGGGCACAGTCCAGGCACACCTCGCGGCCTGGAAGAGCGCCGTTGGACGCGCCTGATCGCACCGTAATGACGCACGATGCTGTTCCAAGAAGAAGACCTTGATGGTCTGGATGGGCGAAGATGGCCTCTTCGCTGGCTGGAGAGGCTCGGCGCCAGCTTCCATTCTTTTTTCTGCCCGCCGGAAGCCACCACGGTGCCGCTCAGGTCTGCGTAAACCGCTCGTCCAAGAAGAGACGGAGCCTCTGTCGTTTGTCCTTGTCTACGCTTGCTTATGGCTACTGCCCCTCCAACGTCCAGCGGACGCCCCCCCCTCGACCGGACATGGATACTCACAGCACCGCGCCTCCTAAAGGGCTCATCTTGGCACCCCATCGCAGGTCCCGTCTAGCGACACTTCAGAAAAAGCGGCTATTCTCATTCCGGAGGTCATCGGTGAATCCTGGGGTGTTCACAGAGCTCGCAGAGCGCTGCCGTCGTTTGCCGTTGTTTCCGCTTCCCGGTGTGGTTTTCCTGCCAAACACCGTGGTGCCGCTTCACGTCTTCGAGGAACGGTATCGGGACCTGGTGACCGACTGCTTGAACGGCAACCACCTCATGGGCATCCCCACCCTCCAGACCGGCTGGGAGAGCGACTACGACGGCCAGCCACCGATCCATTCCGTCGCCGGAGTCGGACAGATCGTGGAGCACCACCGGTTCGCGGATGGTCGCTACAACATCGCGGTGAGGGGCCTGGGGCGGGTCCGCATCGACAGCGAGCTGTCCGAAGAAGGAGTGCAATACCGGATTGCACGCGCAACCCTCCTCGCTGATCAGGTCGGCACAAACAAGCGCCACCTCTCTCAGATTCGGCTGCTGCTGCTGCAGATCATCTCGATCCACCCCACGCTCCAGGGACGACTGGAGCCCATGATCGAGAACCCCAGCCCAGACATGATCGATACGCTGGCCCACATGCTGATCCAAGACACTCGCCGGCGTCAGACCTACATCGAGCACGATCGGTTAGACCAGCGGGCAGAGCTTGTCATCGCAGGACTGGCAGGTGTGATTTCCCGAGGAACCGATTCCCCGGCGGAGGCTTGATGTTGCTGATGTTGGTCTCGATGGCTGCGGCGGAGAACTGCTCCGAGCCGCTGCAGGTCTATGTTGACGCGGTCCAGGCGGCAGGAGAGCCGGGCTCATACCTCTGCCTCATCGACCGGGAAGACGCCGCACCGCTCCTGCTGGAGAAAGCGGCAGAGTCCTCTCCCCGAATGCGTCGGGCACTGGCCGTCCACTGGATCCACCGCCTCGACGCTCCCATTGCTCCAGAGGTCGTGCGCGCGCTGGGTGGCTCGGATCGCCGCCTGATGGCAGACGCTGTTCACGCCCGACGAGGCCGGAAGTCCCCGGTCCCCGAGCACGACAGCGTGTTTGCACAGTTCGAGTGGTACCAGCCCGATGAGAGCTTCACCAACCGACGGCTGACGGACGTTGATCGGGCCAACCTCAGCATCATCAACGACCCACCGCCAGAGCCGGAACCCGAGCCAGAAGCCACCGCCGCAGATGCCATTGCAGATGCGGCCGCGACTCCTGTCACGGAGCGGGGATGCGGCGCATGCAGTGGCGTCGGCGGGATGGCGGGTGGTCTGTGGGCGGTGATGGCGGGTGTGCTCGGACTGCGACGGCGCCAGTAGCCTGAGCGCCGGCTCCGGCACGACCAGCGGGGGCCCTCGCCGGGAGCGCTCATCAAGACACCGCGCGCGACGTCAGCTCGTCTCCGAGCGCTCCAGCTCCCGAAACACCCAGTGTAGGAACCGAAACGGCCACTCTCCCTCCGCCGGGGTGAACCGCACGACAAGCTTGGTGCTGCCATCTCGGTTGCTCATCGTAAACCGACGGGGATTGCTGGAGATGAGGTCTGCCAGACGCTGCGGTGGAACCGGAGTCGTCTCATGGAAGCGGAGCACCACCCGCACCCCCAGCCAGTCGACCCGATCGATGCCGAGATCTCGACAGCGCAGCTTTGCCTCTGCAGTCCAGCCGAGGTTGAGCACCTCCGGAGGCGGATCCCCCCAGGCATCCTCCCACCCGGTGATGAGATCGCGAACCTCGGGGCGGCTGGTGGCGGTGGCGATGCGTCGATACGCGCTGAGGCGGTCCTCGATGTCCGGCATGTAGTCATCGGGAATGAGCGCAGAGACCGGGATCTCCAGCTCCGGATCAAGCCGGCGCCGTGACATCTCTCCGCTGGCCGTGGCCGCGGCCTCCTCGAGCAGCTCGACGTAGGTGTCCAGCCCCACGGACTGAATGTGGCCGTGCTGGTTCTTGCCGAGCAGGTTGCCGCTTCCGCGCAGCTCCATGTCCGCGCTGGCGATGGCAAAGCCGGCGCCGAGGTCAGTGTTCTCCTGGATGACCCGCATCCGCTTCATCGCCTGCTTCGCCATCGTGCCATCCGCCGGCACCATCAAGGAGCAGACCCCCTTCACCATGCCCCGCCCGACCCGGCCACGGAGCTGATAGAGCTGGGCAAGTCCGAGCTGATCGGCGCGCTCGATGATCATGGTGTTGACCGCCGGCAGGTCGATGCCGCTCTCGATGATCGTGGTGGTCACCAGGACATGGAGCCGACGCTTCACGAACTCGACCAGCACATCCTCCAGCTCGCCACGATCCATCTGTCCATGGGCCACCGCCATGCTCACTCCGGGCAGGAGCGCCTGGAGCTGTGCAGCACGGCGGTGGATGCTCTCGACCCGGTTGTGCACATAGAACACCTGACCACCGCGAGACAGCTCAAAGCGGATCTGCTCGACGATGCGGTCATCAGAGATCGGGAACAGGTGGGTGCGCACCGCCCGGCGACCCGGCGGGGGAGTGGCGATCATCGAGATCGCGCGCAGCCCGGAGAGCGCCATGTGCAGGGTCCGTGGGATCGGAGTCGCAGACATCGCGAGGTACTCCATGCCCGGCTGGAGCCGCTTGAGCTTCTCCTTCTGCCGAACCCCGAACCGGTGCTCCTCGTCGACCACGACGAGGCCGAGGTGGGCGAATTTGAGCTTCCGGGAGAGCAGCGAGTTGGTGCCGATGACGATGTCAACCTTGCCCTCGCGGAGGTCCTTGAGCACCGCGCGAATCTGAGCCGGCGAGCGGAACCGAGAGAGCAGCTCGATGCGGACCGGGAAGCCCTCAAAGCGGCTGCGGAAGGTGTCGGCGTGCTGGAAAGCCAGCACGGTGGTCGGACACAGCATGGCGACCTGGTGTCCCTCCGCGACCACCCGCATCGCCGCCCGGATCGCAACCTCGGTCTTGCCGAAGCCGACATCGCCCACGATGAGTCGATCCATCGGCTCGTCGCTGGCGAGATCCTCAAGAACATCCTCGATCGCCTGATCCTGATCTGGAGTCTCGACGAAGGGGAAGGTCTCGACGAGCTGGTGGTACATCGCCGGGGTGCCGATGTAGGCATGCCCCTTCGCAACGGTACGTGCGGCGTGCAGCGCCAGCAGCTCGGTCGCCATCGCGAGGATCTTGTCGGAGACCTTCTTACGACGCTGTGACCAGGAGTCTCCACCGAGCTTGTCCAGTCTGGGTTCGGCATCCCCAACCGCCCGGTATCGAAACAGCTGATCCAGTCGAGTAACCGGAAGATACATCCGGTCACCGCTTCGGTACTCCGCCTCGGCATAGTCCTGCAGGACCCCGCTGATCTCCAGGCGCTTGAGTCCGATGAACCGGCCGATGCCGTGCCGAGCATGGACCACGAGATCGCCAGCCTTCAGCTCTGCAAACGAGGACAGGGTGGCCTCTCGAAGCGAGCGGGGAACCCGGGTGGCACGCGCCTTGGTCCCGAACAGCTCGTCAGCAGACACCCAGGCAATCTGACTTCGTGGAGAGTGAAAACCACGGGGAAGCGGACCGATGACCAGACTCAGTCGCCCTGGTGGCAGCCCGGCAGGCGGCATGAACTCAGGGTGGAGCCCGTGGGGAGCGAGCAGGGCGATGATGCGCTCGGCGCGGGCGTGGGAGTCGCAGACGATTGCGACCTGCCAGCCATCCTCCAGCCAGCGCTTCAGCCGATCGGTGGTGGGGGTGAGGTCGCCACCTCCGACCCGAAGCGGATCGTTGACGAACGCACCGTAGTCTGGTGCCTCCGGGATCAGTGTGCTGATCTGCATGGCCTCAGCCAGCCCCGCAGCGACCACCTCGGCCCGAACATGCCGAAGCTGCGGCAGCACGACCGGGTGCTCGGTGAGGCTCTGCCAGCGGGTCGTGACCCGCTCGTCAAACTGCTTGAGCGCTCCGCGAACCTCCGCCGGCTCGATCACCACGACCCGCTCCACCAGCGACAGCGGCTCGACGAGCGGGTGGAGGGCGGGGAGGTAGTCCTCGGCACCCGGGAACCACAGCCCCGCCTTCAGCTCGGTCAGCACCCGGCGGCGGAGGGCGTGCCCATCCCCGAGGGCATCGACGGCGAGCGCAGTCTGCTCGCTGGCACGGGCGAGCGCAGCATCGCTGATGAGGGCCTCGCGTGCGGGGAGAATCCGCACCGACTCGATGGACTCCGAGCGGCGTCGGATGTTGGGATCAAGCTGGCGGATTTCTTCGATCTCGTCATCAAAGAACAGCAGTCGCACCGGAGCGGGTTCCCCGGTGGGCCAGACATCGACCACATCTCCCCGGGCGCTCACGCAGCCAACCTCCTCGACAGCAGCAGTGGTCAGGTAGCCCCAGCGGCTCAGCGTGTGCAGCAGGGCGTCCCGCTCAATGACGTCGCCGATGGACAGATCGAGGCGGTGCTCGAGGAGGGTCTCTTCGCTCAAGACCCGGTGCATCAGGGCGTGTGCGCTGGCGACGATGATCGCTTCAGTCCCTTCCAGCAGCGCGCTGAGTGCAACCAGCCGCTGACGGGGGATGTCGGGATGAGGCGACATCCCGCCGAAGCTGCGCACATCATCGCCAGGCAGCGGCAAGACCGGAACACGTGCGCCGAGAATCCCAAGGTGGAACGAAAGCTCTGAGACGAACGTCTCGACGCCCTCGGGAACCACCACCAGCAGCGGCAGCGTGAGGGCGGGCTCGTCGAGCGGATCCTCCGCCGCGACCAGACGGCTGACCGCAAAGGCAGCAGCCCCTCCAGGGAGACCAGAGAGGCTACGGTGAGTGTGGGAAGAGAGTCCCTGTAGAAATGCCGGCGTCACGCCATCGAGGTGTCGGCAGGGGTCTTGGTGGACGTCTTGGTGGACGCCTTGGAGCGCTTCTTACGGGTCCGCTCATCGTAGAGCAGGTAGAACGCGACAAACATCACGAAGGTGATCATCGAAGCGACCGTATCACCGGCAGCCATCACCAGACCGGACTGCGACAGCGCCCAGAGCTGGAAGAAGCCGAGGAGCTGGGAGAGGGCGATCCATGGAAGAGCAAGCAGGAACAAGCTCTTCCGCCGCCCCTTCGTCAGCCGCTTGCTGCGCGGAAGCGGACTCTTCTCTTCCTCCATGCACGCCACAGCATCGACGAAGGCGTACTGCAGCAAGAACAGCACACCTGGCACGATGATGATCATGCCCAGGGTGATGCTCAGCCAGGCCACGAAGTGCGGGATGAACACCCGGGTGTAGCGGCTCAGGGCAAAGTTGACCGCCTTGTAGAGCGAGCCGGACTTGCCCTCCACAGCGGTCCGACCAACGTAGACCGCACATGCCGCCAGGATCGGTCCGAGGAAGATCTCGATGCCGAACTGCGCGCCGAGCATCGACACCAGGACCTTGGGCAGATCTTGCGACGCTGGAGGACTGCTGACCCCGACCATCGAGAAGATGATGTGATCGATCACCGCCAACGAGATGCCATACATCGCCGCTGCGGTCAGGGTAATGTGGAAGTTTCTGGCTGATGCGGAGAACGCTCTGCCGATGATTGTCAGGATGCTGCTTCGCCGGGCCATCAAAACCTCCGGGGGTCGGCCGGTCCTCTATAACGTGGATCGGCGGTATGATTGTGGTCCCGACAGCCCCGGATGCTGCTCTTGGTGACTGAACCGCTCGACATCAACGCCTCCCTGCTCAGCGCCTTTCGCGATCAGCCGCTGAGTCTCTCCGATCTCGAGGCGGTTCGCCTCGTGCTCAATGGTGACTCCATCATTGACTGGAACCGTGCCAATTTCCGCACGATACAAGAGGTTGATCGGTATCTCAGACTGCATCAGCTCGACATCTCCAAGCCGGAGGATCTCTGGCGACTTCAGTACGTTCACGGGGAAGCCGTCAACTATCTGGAGGAACACCTGGGCCTCAGCTTCCCTACCGATCTTCAGAAGCCCCGAGATGTTCGAGAAATCTTCCTCCAGGCCAGCCACATCGGAGGCTTTCGAAGAAAGCAGATCCTCGCCTGTGTCCTGCTGAAGCTGATGCACGTCATCAACCACATGGAAGCTGCTGAACTTCGCTATCAGACACCACTGTCCGAGGCGGATCTGATGGAGCTGGCGGAGAAGCGCATCATGAGCGCCGCCGAAAAAATACGGGAGTCAGGCTTTCCACTGGTTGCCTTTTATGGGAGCCGGAAGGCTCGCAACAGCATCATCACAAAGCTGATTGCCAAGCGCGAGAACATCGCCGCGACCATCTTCGACAAGCTCCGCTTTCGCATCGTCACCCACGACCGGGAGCACATCCTGCCAGCGATCACCTGGCTGACCCGGAACCTGTTTCCGTTCAACTACGTCATCCCGGGGCAGAGCCACAACAACCTGATGCTGTTCCGCCACATGATCCGGGATGCCCCGTTTGCCGAGCTGGGCTCGAAGCTGTCGAGCAACGGGATCGCAGAGGATGAGGGGCTGACCAGCGACGAGAACCCGTTCTCAGGTGGCTCGTATCGGATGGTCAATTTCATCGCGGACTTCCCAGTGCGAATCGATCACCTTGTCGATGTTCGATACGGTGCGCTGCTCGGACGCACGGTGTTCGTCATGGTCGAGTTCCAGGTCATCGACCGGCAGACCGCCCGAGAAAACGAAGAGGGCGAGAACGCACACCGCCTCTACAAGAATCGACAGCGAGCGATCGTGCAGGCACGGCTCCGCAAGGGCGGCCGGCGGGGGCGGAAGTAGCTCAGCGAACCGTCCGCCTCACCTCCTCCATCGCCACCGGTGCCTGCTCCGGTCCATAGGCATACTCACCATCCGTGAAGAAGATGCCCTGGGTGAAGCTGACAGGGCGGCTGTCTTCGAGGAACAGCAGGAGATCGTGGCCGACCTGCAGGTGGGGAACGCCGCTGACGGTGAGGGTCTCGCCGGAGACGCGGCCGCCGGGGAGGGTGAGGGTCAGCTCGGTGGCGGGGGTGCCCAGGAGAGTGTCGAAGACATCAACCGTGATCTCCGTGACGATTCCACCGGGGGCACGACGACTGGTGACCTCTGAGACCTCACCGATGACGACCTGATCCGCCCGGTCGGCGATCTCATCGAGGTCGAGGTGGCTGACGAAGACCGTCGCCTGGGCTGCACCGAGAAGAGAGAGTGAGAGCAACATCAGGAATCCTCAGTGCGGCGTCGGAAGGCAACCAGGAGGCCAGCAAACAGCGCAACCATCTGACCGCTGCCGCCAACCAGTGAGCAGCCTGCGCTGCTGTCGAAGGGCGAGTAGGCACCACCACCGGCACCGGTCGGACCGCTCACGCTGCTTCCGTTGCCGTTGCTGCTGCCGCTGGTTGAGCAGCCCATGCTGGCCTCAGGGTAGGGGAAGTAGCCGTCGTAGAGCGAAGCGTAGGTCAGGACATCGTCCTCGGCCAGGTCGCGCTTGGTGACCTCTCCAACCGAGGTCTGCGAGAACATCGAGGCCTCGGTGTCGCTGCTGTGATCAAGCCCGACGGCATGGCCGAACTCATGAACCAGCGCGTTGAGGAGGTCGTTGCTGTCCTCGCTTCCCTTGGTGGTCCACTTGTGTCCATCCGTGTTGATGGCGATGTCGAAGTGAGAGATTGCACCATCTTCGTAGGAGTAGGTGTAGGTCAGCGCCAGCAGGTCAGGGTTGTCGGTCCACTCATCGACGAAGAAGACCGCATGCACACCGTCGCCGCTGGTGTAGGTCTCCGCCTCGGTGCGCCCTTCATAGGACAGCTCCAGCCAGGAACCGTCGATGCCCCGCCACTGCTCAGCGGCCTCGATGACCACCGACTCGATCTCATCGTGATCGAGACCGTGCTTGCCGCCGGGGTTGAGCTGGAAGGGGACGTAGTCGTCCTCCCAGTGGAGCTCGGCACCATATTGATTTGTGGTCAGCTGACCAGCTGTTGCAGCAGAAGAGAGCAACCATAAGAAAGTAGCCTGCATCGTTTTCCCTGAGGGTGCAGTGGTTCACTCTCAGTTCTGCGGATCGCAGCAGAAATTTCTTAAGGGCTGTCAGAAAGACAACGCACACAAAATCAATTTGTGACCAGTCCCCAGATGCCGTGCTGGTCTTTGCGGCTCTCGAACAGCGGCTTAAATTTTCGAAGCACCGCGCGCAGCTGATGCGCGACCAAGTCCTCGCCCAGCACCTCATTGACCAGGGGGAGCAGGTCACGGGGGGTCATGTCTCCGTGCTTCTCAAACATGGCCTCGACTGCTTCTCGGCGCTCGGCCATCCCGCTGGCGGTTGTGCGCTGCCGAGACTCTAGCTCCAGCACCGGAGACGCGATCGGCTCAGGCAGAGCATCGGGAAGCGGATCGGGAGTGAGCACGACCTCGACCTTGCATCGAGAGAGGACCTCATCGAGCACGGCGATGCGCGCCTCGCGCACAGAGAGCAGCTCAGAGAGACGCGCGATCTCCACCCGCAGCGTCTCAGCCTCCGCCTCTTCTTGTGCACGCATCACCTGAACAGGCTCAGGATCAATGAAGCGCATCTCATCCACAGAAACTCCGCCGGTCGCTCGGTAATCATGCCGGTAATGGCATGAGCCACCCTATCACATGGTACGCCACTTGGGTCAACATGGCATGAGCCACTTGATGCCGAGTGGTATATCGAGTGGTATGACAAATGGGTCAATTTGTGGCATGCCACTCGATGACTGACCGGGGAAACATCCGCTGTGAATATCGTACCAGTTATCCACCTATCGACATGTCAACCTATTGATAACTCGTACCACACGGCCAATAAGAAGCTATAAAGAACCGTTATTGCCGGTATTGAGTTATGCACAACCATGTGGGAATTTCGCCGTATGGCTCGTCTGTTCTGCCATGTACCACTTGATGCTGTGCCACAAGGGATCTGATGACCGGTCAAGAGTAAAGTGGCACGCTGTCATGATTGACACCTCCAGAAGGGGCTGTGAGGCCTTCCCTCAGGGGCTGATTTTTTCATTTCTTGAGCCATGGCATGACACAAGGGACCAGAATCAAGCGCAATCTGGCACGACTCTGATGGCTCAGGCTGGAGCGAAGAGGGGGTACCGCTCCCCCAAAAGAGAAGAGCACCCGGCGGGGGTGCTCTTTGTGTCGTGAAAGGGGGCAGTGTCGAAGGAGGACGATCGCTGTGATCGCTCTCAGCTCTCAGACCACCATTCCATACAGTCCATACAGCAGCATCTTGGGGCTGATGGTCCTCAGCTCCAGCATCTGCTTCTTGATCTGTCGTGGGCGAAGGTAGAACCGACGCAGCGCCCAACTCTGCATCTTGATCAGCTCCTCCGGATCATAGCCGTGAGGGTGATAGACAAGACGGTCGGGATCGGGGTTGAAGGTGGTGTAGTTTTCCCAGTCGTCCCGGAAGAGATCCTTCTGCCAGCGATCCTCGAACAGCTTGGAGCCAGGGAAGGGAGTCGTGATGGCATACTTCGCGAAGTCGAGGTCAAGATCGACGGAGAATTCGACCGTCTCGCGGGTCATTTCTGGGGTCTCACCAGGCAGACCGATCATGAACAGGCCGACGGTCTGGATGCCAGCGTTTCGAGCGTTCTCGACGCCCTCACGAACCTTTGCCGTGGTCATTTTCTTGTTCACGTTGCCGAGGAGGAGGTCTGAGCCGGACTCAATCCCCATGAGGACGCGGCGACAGCCGCCCTCGTACATCAGATCACATGTCTCTGCATCGAGGCGGTCGCAGCGGGTCTCTGAGAGCCACTGACACTTCTTGTCGAGCCCACGGCGGACGAGCTCTTTGCAGAACGGCTCCAGATCTTTCTTCACCAGCGGGAAGATGGGATCGACGAAGCCGATCTGCTTGACCCCATACCGCTCGACGAGGAATTCGTACTCATCGACGATCTTGATCGGATCCCGTCGTCGGTAGACCTTCCCGCCAGAGTTGATGAGAGAGCAGTAGTCGCAGCGATAGGGGCAGCCGCGGCTGCCGGTCATCGTCAGGACAGGCTTGGCGAAGTCCGCGAACGGGAGCAGGCCGTAGCGGTGGTAGGGAAACAGATGCCAGGCGGGGTAGGGCAGGGAGTCCAGATCCCGCAAGAGCTCTCGGGACTTGTTGGTCACCGGCTCGCCGTCGTTGCTCCAGGTCAGCCCATCGATGTGACTGTAGTCCTGGGCGTTCTTCTCTTCTGCGATGGCATCGACCAGCTCACAGACCGTGATCTCGCCGTCGTGGTGGACCACGAAGTCAGCCTTGTTGGCGCGCACGATGTCCTGGGCAAAGACCTCTGCATGGACGGCACCCCAGACGATCTTGACGCCAGGGAGCACTCCTCGGATCCGAGCAGACAGCTCAGCACAGACCGGTTCTGAGGGGGTAAGGACTGTCATGCCGACCAGATCAGGCCGGAAGCGACGGACTTTCTCGACAATGTCATCGCCGCTGAGTTTCTCAGCGAACATGTCAATGACCCGAACATGGCAGCCATGATGTTCAAGAGAACCAGCGATATACGCGAGTCCAATGGGTGGCATCGGCTCAAGGAGGTTTGCAAACCGCCCGAGCTTTCCCATGTTCATTGCAGGATTGATCAAAAGAACGCGCAAGACTGCTCCCAGTAGCCCACCACGCTTCAGGGCGGCCTCACACTAGGATATCCGAAAGAATCAGGGCATGCTTACCAGCCCTTATTCTTTCGGATATCCCGGCGCTGTCGGCGATCTGCCCTGGCTCCTCCATCGCTCCATCGAGGCTGCGCGACGGGCTTCGGTGGCGGCGGCGGGGTGTGATCTTCAAAGAGCTTCGCGGCCATCTCCGCGCTGCCACGCCGCTCTCCAAGCGCGATCACCTTGAGGACGCGCCGATCGCCGTGGGTCTTGATGTCGACGGTGTCGCCGACCTTGACCTGCGCGCTGGCAGAGGCTGTGCGGTCGTTGAGCTTGAGGTGGCCGGCTGAGCAGGCATCTGTGGCCTGAGAGCGGGTCTTGAAGCATCGGGCTGCCCACAACCACTTGTCCGCACGGACCGTGGCACGGGACTCCTGAGGGGCAGGCTTAGGGGCCGGCTGCTTTCTGCGCTTGCGTGCCATCTTCAGGCTCCTTCAGCCTGAAGCATAGGGTGGAGAACCCAGAACTGCCAGCGAGGAGACCACTACACCGGGAGCGGCCGCCCCAGCGCCTTCTCTGGATACAGATGAACCAGCTCAACCCCCTCGCGAAAATCGAGGGTGTCCTCGTACTGCCGAGAGAGATCCAGCTCTAAGAGGAGCTTGTGGCGATCTGGAATTGCGAAGCTGGTCGAGATGACCACCTGACGGTAGCTGTTGCGGTCGATTCCGGTGGGAACAACATCGTGACCGTACACAGCAATGCGTGGCGTTACGCCTCCAAATTTCATAATCGCAAAGGTGGCGTCAAGGCGTTCGGGGCTGCTGACCACCCGAGGCCAGAGCAGCTCCATCACCGGCCGCTCCGCGCGATCGAGTCGTGCGGCAGCGATGTCTGAGAGGGTGGCTTCACTGACACCGGGTGCGGCATGGGAGAACATCACCCCGCAGGGAGTGAGGGCGACGAGGGCAAAGGACGAGAAGAGCGCGCGAATCTCAGCGGTGCGAGACGCCCCCAGGCGCTCCTCCAGGGCGGTGACGTCGTCCTCGATGCCCCGATAAAACTTCTGAGTCTTCGGGCCGCCGAGGTGGCCGTGCTCGTGGTTGCCAAGCAGAGACTGAACCCGGTCCGGGAACTCTTCCAGCAGGGCCTCGAGCTCCCGGAGGATGGTGGGGGAGTCGTCAGCCTTCAACCAGCCGCGGATCTGGTTTGAGCGCGGCCCGTGCACAAAGTCGCCGGCGAACAGGAGGTAGAGGTCTTCGCCCCGCGCCATGCGCTTCCGGAAGCGAGCAACGACCCGGCGAAAGTCAGCGAGCTGCCCGTGGAAATCCGTAGCAAAGATGAGCCTTCCCTGCGCGGGGTAGACCAAAATGTTCCCATACCGACGGATTTCACCCATGTCACCCCAAACAATAAACACCGGTATGCATAAGATCACCTTTTACTACGACATTGTCTGCCCCTATGCCTACATCGCCTCGCAGCGGATCGAGGCACTCGCAGCACGCAGTGGCGCGACAGTCGACTGGACCCCGGTGCTGCTCGGTGGCATCTACAAGAGCATCGAGGCTCCGCAGGTCCCCTCCTCGACCTGGTCTGCGGCAAAGGCCCGACTCGGTGCACTGGACCTGCATCGACAAGCCCGCTATCACCGTGTACCGCTCCGTTTCCCCACAACTCACCCACGCCGAACCGTCTCTGCAATGCGGCTCCTGGTGGGGGCATCCGGTCCGGCGCGGGTGGCGCTGAGCCATGCCTTGTATCAGGCATACTGGGTCGAAGGGTTGGACATCAGCGACCGGTCTGTGCTCAACGCCATCGCGATAAACCATGGTGTCGATCCGGCATGTATCGACAGCCCCCGGGCACGCGCAGCGCTGTTTAAGACCACCGAGCAGGCGGTCGCTGCAGGGGCATTCGGGGTCCCGAGCATGGTGGTGGATGGAGTGCTGTGGTGGGGGCAGGACCGACTGAACCTCGTCGAGCGTGCGATCTCCGGACGGCGTCCGCCGGAGTCCCCTTCCCTCTCTCGCGGTGGAAGTCTTCGCTTCTTCCACGACTTCTCCAGCCCCTTCAGCTATCTCGCCTCCACCCAGATCGCGCGCATCGCGGCGCGCAATGGTGTCGAGGTGGAGTGGCTGCCGATCCTCCTCGGTGGCTTGTTCCGCAGCATCGGAACCCCGGATGTGCCGCTGCTGACCATGAGCGCTGCCAAGCAAGCCTACGTCCGCAGAGACCTCTCGGACTGGGCCGACTGGTGGGGGGTGCCGTTCTCTTTTCCGACCACCTTCCCAGTTCGCACTGTGCTTCCCTTGCGGATCTCCATCGCCGAGCCGGCAGCCACCCCCCACCTCTACCGAGCGCTGTGGGCTGAGGACCGAGACATCGGCTCTCCAGAAGTGGTCACGGCGGTGCTCACGGAGGCCGGGCTGGATGCCGCGGCGCTCATCCGTCAGGCCAGCGATCCAGACGTCAAGGCAGCGCTGCGGGCGAACACCGAGGCAGCAGAGACAGCCGGTGTCTGCGGGGTACCAACCGTAGAGGTCGGCGGAGAGCTAATCTGGGGCCAGGATCGGCTGGAGCAGGTCGATGCAGCACTGTCTGGCTTATGGAGCACCTTACCGTAACAATGATTACACGTATAGAAAACCGTACACCATCACGCCGGTAACCCCAACATAGAACCACAGCGGCCAGGTCCAGCGAACCAGCTTCTTGTGCTTCTCACGCTGATCCATCCAGCCGCGATACAGCGAGAGAAGAGCAGCAGGAACCACAACCGGAGCGAGGCTGATGTGGCTGATGAGGATGAACAGATACAGCCCCCGATAGTCTCCATCATAGGCCACCGGTCCAGGCTTAAAGGTGTGATACACGACGTAAGACACCAGGAATACCAAGGTGAATCCAAACGCAGAGAGTATGGATGCCTTGTGAGCAGGGATGTTCTTGCGGCGGATAAACACCAGCGCAGCGAGCAGCGAGAGGGAGGTCCCGGTGTTGGTGAGGCCGTTGAGGTGCGGCATCCAGGAGACGTCCACTGTGCCGACGAGCCCCTCAGGACGAGGTCCCAGCGTTAGCAGGCCAATCGCAGCAACCAGGACCACGGAGATCCCAGCAATAACCCTCATCCAGAAACGATCACGGCTGCTGGTATTCTGTGTCAGTGGACCGGACATTGGCACTCTCCTCATCGGTGTTGACAGGGTAGGTGCTCTATACCGATCGCGCGAAGTGAGCCGCTACGAGGATGAAAGTGATGAGTAAGCCGCAGCGCTTCAAGCTGGTCAGCCGATTTGAGCCTGCAGGAGATCAGCCCCAGGCGATCGCTGAGCTGACCCAGGGCGTGCTCAGCGGTGAGAAGCATCAGGTCTTGCTGGGAGCGACCGGAACCGGAAAGACCTACACCGTTGCCCAGGTCATCCAGAATGTCGGCAAGCCGACCCTGGTGCTCTCACACAACAAGACCCTCGCAGCACAGCTCTATGGAGAGTTCAAGCGGCTCTTTCCCGATGCTGCTGTTGAATACTTCGTCAGCTTCTACGACTACTATCAGCCAGAAGCATACGTCCCTTCATCGGACGTATTCATCCAGAAAGACTCGCTGATCAACGAGCAGATCGACAAGCTTCGGCATGCCGCCACACGCTCGCTGCTGGAGCGTAAAGACGTCATCATCATCGCCAGTGTCTCCTGCATCTATGGCCTCGGCTCGCGGGAAGCGTATGACAATATGCTGCTGCGGCTGGAGGTCGGGCAGGAGATCTCACGAGAGAAGATCCTCACCAAGCTGGTGGACATTCTCTACGATCGCAACGACGCCGACTTCCACCGAGGCACCTTCCGAGTGCGGGGAGACGTCGTCGAGGTCTTCCCCGCACACGAGGACAGCCGAGCGATTCGCATCGAGCTCTTTGGAGACGAGGTGGAGCGTATCTCGATCATCGATCCGCTTCGTGGAAAGCGTCTGGAGACATTGGAGATGACCGCCATCTACCCGGCCAGCCACTACGTCACGCCGCAGGATCGAATGGACAAGGCGATGATCGCGATCGAGGCGGAGCTGGTGGTCCGCCTTGAGGAGCTGCGCGGGAAGAACCAGCTGCTGGAGGCCCAGCGGCTGGAAGAGCGCACCCGGTTCGATCTGGAGATGATCTCCGAGACTGGCCGCTGCAGCGGGATCGAGAACTACTCTCGTCACCTCTCCGGTCGCCCTCCCGGTGAGCCACCCCCGACTCTACTGGAGTATTTCCCGCCGGACTGGCTGCTGGTCATCGACGAGAGCCATGTCTCTGTTCCTCAGGTTGGAGGAATGTTTAAGGGAGACCGATCACGGAAAGAGACCCTGGTACGGTACGGATTCCGCTTGCCCTCTGCCATGGATAACCGTCCCCTGAAATTCGGTGAATTCGAAGAACTGATGAACCAGGTCATCTACGTCACAGCCACCCCTAGTCGATACGAGCTGGAGCAGACGGAGGGGGTCATTGTCGAGCAGATTATTCGTCCGACCGGTCTCTTGGACCCCACTGTTGAGGTCAGACCGGTCAGTCAACAGGTCGACGACTTGTTTGGTGAGCTGAACAACACCATCAAAAAAGGTAACAGAGCACTTGTTACGGTACTGACCAAGCGCATGGCTCAGGAACTAACCGACTACTACCAAGAGCTTGGACTCAAGTGCCGGTACCTACACAGCGACATCGACACCTTGGAGCGTATGGAGATCTTGCGGGATCTACGGCTGGGAGAGTTTGATGTGCTGATCGGGATCAACCTGCTGCGCGAGGGGCTCGATCTGCCAGAGGTCTCGCTGGTCGCAGTGCTGGATGCCGACAAGGAAGGCTTCCTGCGCAACAGGACCTCGCTGGTTCAGACCATCGGGCGGGCTGCACGAAACGTCGACGGACACGTGATCCTGTACGGGGACAAGATGACCCGCTCGATGAAGGCTGCGCTCGATGAGACGAATCGGCGACGGGTGAAGCAGCAGGCGTACAACACAGAGCACGGGATCACACCAGAGACGATCAAAAAGGCAATCGAGAGCCCTCTGGCCGCGCTGCTTGATGAGGACCGAATCACGGTCAAGACGGAGAAGAAGTCGGCTCCCATCGAAGGACTGAGTCCAGATGAGGTTCCAGCCACGCTGAAGCGCCTGCGCACTCAGATGAAGAAGGCCGCGCGGGAGCTGGAGTTTGAGCATGCTGCGGAGCTACGCGACCAGATCAAGTCGCTGGAAGCATGGCTGCTAGAGAACTGATCCTGGAGAATTCACGGTAGAGCGTGGCGTTCTCTGCTGACTGGTAGCGGCGTCTGGTTGCCTGATGAGTGAGAAGCCGAATCCTGGCGGCCGCCCTCACGCGAATATGCTGCGCACAGCACTCCAGCACGACCTCTTTTCAGCCCATGTGGCTTCTTTGTGACCAGAATTCAGCGAATTTTCGGCACTCAAGCGCCATCTCCACCCAGAAATTCTCGCTGAGAGTGTTCCACGTGGAACAATTTCCCGTACTCCAGCCCCGAATCATCTCCAGAGGCTCAATTGTTCCACGTGGAACACCCCTCACCATCCGCACGCCAGAATCCACGGCCTTCAGTCAGATGACGGCCTGAATTCGACTCAAGTACGCGCACGTATTCCACGTCAAGACACCACTGATTATCAGGGTTTACCGTCCACATCTTCGATCTTCGAGACAACTGAAGGCACCGTCGAGGAGCCCAGAAATCAGAAGCCGAAAAAGAGCAGCCATCTCCAGTGCAGTTTTTCACTATATTGGTTCAACCACTGAACCAATTTTGGAGGTTGTGTGGCAAAAATTAAGCCCAGACGTGCTGTTGATATAACCACAGATCACCTCAGGCGGTCCATCATTGATGGTGAATATCCTGCTGATACGCTGCTTCCACCTGAGCGCACGCTCGCAGCGGAGCTGGGGGTAAATCGACTGACACTGCGTGCCGCGCTGGCCCGTCTGGAGGCTGAAAAGCTGGTGGTCCCACGACAGGGCCAGGGAATCCGCGTCCAGGACTGGAAAAAAACCGGCGGCCTGGAGCTGCTCTCGAACATCGCGGACGATCAGCTGGTGGTTGAGATGCTGGCGCTGCGTCGCTCTCTGGCGGCTGAGGCCATCTATGGTGCCTGCCTGCATGCCGATGAGGAGCAGAAGCGAGCCCTGATGAGCATTGCCCAGCGCCAGGACGTCACAGACGGGGAAATTCCCTTCTTTGAGGGGGATCTGGCGTTCACACGAACCCTGGTCGCAGCCTCAAGCAGCCTCCCGCTGATCTTGCTGTTCAACACAATCGAGTCGGTCTGCCGGGCTCGTCCTGGTGTCCTGATGCGCATGCTAAAGGACCGTGACACCGCCAGAGCCAGCTACAGGGCCCTGCTTGCCCTGGTGCGCTCTGGAGAGGCGGATCTGGCCCGCAGAGCAGTCTTGCAGGCGCTTACAGAGATCGATCAGGAGGCACTGGCGCTGATTATGGGCTAGACCACGCCCGATCTAACCTCACTCATCTGGAGAACACCATGATCACCGCACTTATGCTCAGCCTCTTTGTTGCCTGTGACGATCCCACCGCCAACGCACCTGCTGCTGAGGTCACAGAGCCTGCCCCCGCTGCTGCAGAGCCTGCTGAGGCTGCTGCAGAGCCTGCTGAGGCTGCTGCTGCAGGTTCGACCCTCAAGGGTGACAACACCTCTGGCAGCATCGGCTTCGTCGGAGCCAAGATCACCGGCTCTCATGAGGGTGGCTTCAACACCTTCACCGCGACCGGTACCGTCGCCGATGGCCAGCTGACCGCCATCGAAGGCACCATCGACATGGCATCCACACACTCCGACGCAGAGAAGCTCACCGGACACCTCAAGTCCGATGACTTCTTCAGCATCGAGCAGTTCACCACCTCGACCTTCAAGAGCTCCAGCATCACCGCTGCTGAGGGTGGCCACACTGTCACTGGAATCCTGAGCTTCCACGGCGTCGAGAAGCAGATCTCCTTCCCAGCAACCATCACCGTCGCGGATGGTTCCGCGAGCCTGAAGGCAGAGTTCGCCTTGAACCGTAAGGACTTCGGTGTGGAGTACCCCGGAAAGCCCGACGATCTCATCAAGGATGACGTGCTCGTCAAGCTGGACTTCAACCTGAAGGGCTGAGGCTCCCGGCTGCCAGCCGTCGTGTACACCACACGACGGCTGGAGGCTCGACGCGCTCAGCGCGCAGGTCCCTTGTCTTCCAAAATGTCCCGGCTCGGCATGAATTTGCCCCCTCCCCTCAAGATTTTCTGAGCCGAATCCGACATCCGAGTCAGGCCTCCGTCTCCATTGCAAGGGGAACGTGGTCCATAATGGAACAGGTCATGTGTTCCATTTTGGATCGCCGATGGTTTTATTCCATGGAAAATGGGCTTCGTATCGTTTGGCACGGCCCTTGCTTGTGTGTCGATTGCGAAACGGAGGCATCGACATGGAAGTTCACTTTTGGGGAGTCCGCGGAAGCATCGCGGTCAGCGGCGAGCAGTATCAGCGGACTGGCGGCAACACATCCTGCGTGGAGCTGCGGCATCAAGAGCATCGGCTCATCCTCGATGCCGGAACAGGACTGCGGGCACTGGGAGAGTCTATCGGGTGTCGCCCGGTCGATCTGACCATCGTCTTCAGCCACGTACACTGGGACCACATCCAGGGCTTTCCGTTCTTTCTGCCAGCATTTCATCCGGACTCTCGGATTCTCCTGGTCGGAGCTCCAGCGCTTCAGGAGGCTCTGTCGGCGCAGATGCGTCCGCCGACCTTCCCAGTCACCCTCAAGATGATCCCAGCCCGGCTCTCATTCGCCGCGCTCTCTGATCAGCTTGATGTTGGACCGTTCTCGCTGTCCACCACCCCGCTAAACCACCCCAACGGGGTGATGGCGATCCGAGCGGAGGCTGGCGGCCGCTCAGTGGTCTACGCCACCGACAACGAGCACGGACGCACCATCGATCGAAGCCTGGTCGCTCTATCGAGGGAAGCCGACCTCCTCATCCACGACGCTCAGTACACCGCAGAGGAGTACTTAGGGGTCCAGGGCCCCTCAAGGAAGGGGTGGGGGCACTCCTGCTGGGATGAGGCCGCACAGACTGCTGAGATGAGCGGGGCAGCACGCCTCGCGCTGTTTCACCACGATCCCACCCGAAGTGACGAAGGGGTTGAGCGCATCGAGCGCAACAGCCAGGCGATGTTCTCGAGAGCATTCGCGGCGCGGGAGGGCATGAGGATCGCACTGTGAAGGCCGCTGAGTCCCGGGCAGGGCGCCCCCACCCCCTGTCAGATGAAACCGCCGTGGATTATGCCTTGTTCATAATGAATCAGGCACTTTGCGGTGGAGAACGTATGGAGCAGAACTGGCTCATCAAGCTGCGGCAGCGGCTCACGGAGCGGCAGGTTGACCTCGATGAGGTCCTCCGCTGCATTGTCGATGAGACCACGCGCCAGCTGAGCGCCGACCGGGGAACGCTCTACCTCATCGATCACGCCCGCCAGGAGGTCGTCAGCCGGTTCGCACACCTGCCAGAGATCCAAGAGATTCGGCTGAAGATCGGGGAAGGGGTCGCGGGAAGGGTCGCGAGCACCGGAGAGCAGGTTTTGCTCCCAAGCGAGCCGCTGGGAGAGACGTTTTCCGCGCGTGTCGATCACCTCACCGGCTACCGGACCCGCTCGATGATGGCGGTTCCAGTGCGCAGCAAGGAGCGGATCATCGGGGTGCTTCAGCTGCTAAACAAGCACGGAGGGCCGTTCACAAAAGACGACGTAACGAAGCTTTATACGCTGTCAAATCAGATCGCCGGCCTGCTCGAGATCTCTAGTCTTCGGAGCCAGCTCCTCAACCGAACCAGCCAGCCGCTGTCGTTTCGGTTCAACCACATTGTCGGTGAGTCTGCCGCAATGCAGAAGGTCTACGACCGCACAGCACGAACCGCACAGACTGATGCGACGGTGCTGATTCGTGGGGAGAGCGGCTCAGGAAAAGAGCTGATCGCGCGCGCGGTTCACTTCAATTCGAAGCGTCGGGATCAACCGTTTGTGGTGGTGGACTGTGCCGCGCTGCCCTCGGAGCTAATCGAGAACGAGCTGTTTGGACACGAGCGCGGTGCCTATACCAGCGCGGATCGCTCCAGCCCGGGCAAGGTCGAGAGCGCTGAGGGCGGAACACTGTTCATCGACGAGGTCGGCGAGCTTCCGCTGTCAACCCAGGCGCGGCTGCTGAGACTGGTTCAGGAGCGAACCTACTTTCGGGTGGGTGGAAACCAGCGAAGGCATGCAGATGTTCGGTTTGTTTTCGCAACTCACCGTGATCTCGAGGATCTGATCAAGGAAAGGAAATTCAGATTAGACCTTTACTATCGGCTTAGAGTTGTTCAGATTGAGGTTCCGCCGCTCCGAGAGCGGGGACACAGCGACCTCGACCGGCTCATCGATCATTTCCTCTTTGAGTTCACCCGACGCCATGACCGAGAGTCGGTTCGACTGACCGCGCGGGCGCGTGCAGCGCTGCATGGTCATGACTGGCCGGGAAATGTCCGTGAGCTTCAGCATTGCATCGAGTCAGCAGTGGTGCTGTGTCCGGGGGACGAGATCACCGCAGATCAGATCCCGTTCTCCTCTCGGATTGTATCGAGCATCGGCGGAGCCGTGTTCTCCACAGGCTTGATGTCCCTGCGAGAGATGGAGCGCGACTACATCGCCTATGTCTTGCACCAGGTCGACGGGAATCGAAGTGCAGCAGCACGGATCCTGGGCATCGGACGCAACACCCTGCTGCGGAAGCTCAGTAAAGACTGAGAAGGTGGCTACGAGAAGCCTTATCAGGAGGTCTTCGAAAAAAATGATTTTCCGTCCGTTGGTACGGCTCGGAACGATTTGCCGTGAATTTCGGCGTCTTGATCAAAAGGAAGATCGAAGGTTAGTTTTGATCGTTCGAGGGGATTGATCCAGATCTGGATCAGCGGGTACAGGGCAATTGTTCCGTTTATGGATCAATGTTGGAACAATGACGCGGCCCAGCTGTGCTCAGTTTCGCGGAGAGCGAATCGCTGCGATGATGCAGAACAGGCCGATCATCACGACCCCGAAGAATTTGCACTCCTGTAGCCACCAGTGTGCGGCATCCGGCAGTGCTTTTTGAACGACTCGAAGCCAAAGCAGCGGCCATGCGACGCAGAAATACGACAGACCAAGCAGCGGAAGGCTCCACCGGGGAAGCCTCCCATTCTCGATCGCAGCTCCCAGCGCAACAGCCGGAAGGAGCACCAAAGCCAGATGGTGCTCATACGCGTAAACTGGCGTTACAATAAGTAATGAAGTGAACGCACCAGCGATGTTTGCCTGCCCGATTGGGTCTCGCGACCGCCTGGAGAGCACGGCGAGGACTCCGAGCAGGCTCAGGGTGGTCAGCGAAGCTGCCCGCTGCGCGATGGGAGAGAGGATGTGGTTCGTCTCTCCGGGCCAGAGCTGGTTGTAGAGGTCGGGAATGGAGTGGTTGGCCGGCAGCGTGATCGGCACGGTCAGGCCATGGTACTGACCGGATGAAAACCCGGGAAGAATCTCGGTGTAGAACTTCATCTGCACGCGAAGATCGACCAGCGGGAGGGCCGCGACGCTCAGGAGGATGGCGCCGAGGATGGCCATGAGCACCGGCTTCCAGCGGCGCTGCACGGCCCACCAGACGAGGTAGAGCGCCGGCGACATCTTCGACATCGCAGCGATGCTCAGGACACCACCACGGAGCCGCCAGAGGCCGACAACAGCCAAGAGCAGGACCAGGAGGTTGGCCTGGCCCATCTTGGCGCTGTCCGCGACCGGGGAGAGGGTCGCAGCGACAAACGCCAGCACCGCTGCGCTGGGGGCAAACCACCGCCGCATGCACCACAGCACCCCGAGAAGAGCAGCCTGATTCATTAAGAAAAACAGCTTGTAACTCTGCTCAAGGGTCAGCGGAACCGCCCACAACATCAAGAGAAGGAACGGCGGAGGGTAGAAGTAAGGGTGGACGCTCTTGCGGGTTCCTTCATCCCTGGCACGGCGAGAGAGAGCGCGCTTGACGTAGGGATCGCCGCCGCTGAACGCCTCCTGGACGGCGTAGTGGTAGGTTGCGTAGTCTCGGGCATTCTTCGTCCCAGAGACCTTGCTCCAGGCGGGCAAGACCTGTGCGACAAGCGCAAACAGCACCAGCGCAACCACCACGAAAAGCCGACTGTTTTTCCTCACCGACAAGGTATATCCCGCGATGGCCGACTCCCTGTTTTCAACCATCGAGCACTTCCACGAAGACCGGCCATGGGGCTCAGTCCTCGATGCGGGCACCGGGGCACACTCCCTGGGCTGGATCTGCGGCCTGCCGACCGAGAGTTGGACAGGGATCACCGGGGATCCACACCGTCGAGATCGCATGAAGCGCGACTTCTCAAGCCGTATCCGCAGTCATGACCGAATCCTGGCCGGAAATTGGACCGATCCAGGGCTGCTGGCCGGAGAGACCTTCGATGTGGTGCTCGCGGACTACCTGCTCGGGGCCCTCGATGGGTTCGCGCCATATTTTCAGGACCAGCTGCTCCCCCGGCTGCGTCCGCATGTCAGGGAGCGGCTCTACCTTGTCGGACTCGCACCGTATCCAGACCGGGCAAAGACGCCTGGCGGGAAGGCAGTCCTGGAGATTGCACGACTCCGAGACGCCTGCATCCTGCTCGCAGGACACAGATGCTACCGTGAATATCCGCTGGAATGGGTGAAGCGAAGCCTGGAGTCATCGGGATTTGTTGTCGAGCAGGCCGAGTCAATGACCATTCGATACGGCGCGCGGTTCATCAACGGCCAGCTCGACGTCTGCGTGCGCAAATTGAAGTACTTCCAGGACCCGGTCATGGCCGCCTCAATGCGCATGCACATCGAGTCTGTCCGGGCAAAGGCGCTTGCGCTGGGGGAGCTGAAGTCCGGCGGAATTCGCTTCGGCGAGGACTATGTGATGTCTGCCCGTCCGGCTTAGCCAAAAGCATGGACACGTCAACACTTCAAGTGACCGAAATTACTTGGTAATTTAGCCAATTTGTGCTAAATTTGTTTCTGGGTTCGAGGGGCTTTCCAGGGGAATCTCAGGGCTGTTTCTTCGTAATTTCAGACACTTACGGTCCGATACTACTCATAAAAACCAACCGTAACACCGTAACTTAACGTTATAATAAGACTATACTGGTTCAACCAGTCAGACGTCTGTTCGGTCTGCCGGAAAGTCCACGCGATGAAGTCGGCGGTTCTCTGCATCCACCAGCAGCACGCCGTCAACGTCAAAGACCATCCGATATTCCAGCAGTTGCCGCCGCGTTGCCGGGAAGGTCGGGTCGGTGACCATGCGCCCGGTCTTGACCTCCGCGACGTACAGCTTCTTCTTCCGACGAACGATAAAGTCGGCGCGAACCTGAATCTCGACGGCATCGTCGTCAATCCACATCCACCACTCTCCCGCCACTTGTCGCTCGATCACCCGGTAGCCCTTCTTCAGCAGCAGCTTCTCTGCAATCACCTCGCCATCCAGCGCCGCTCGGTTTCGGCGACGGGTTGCCCGGTTCCCCTTCCGCCCGGCGATGACGAGGCCCAGCAGGAGCGCAGCGAGCGCCAGAAGGATCGGCAGTCCGAGTTCGATGTTCACAGCGCCTCCTGAGGTCTCCTCAGTATCGCCTGCGCTCACAGGGGCTAGCGGCTGCGTCAGCCCGGCTGCTGATGATAGAGACGAGGCCATGACCACGATCGGCGTCCTCGTTCCCACCGCCCCAGGCCTTCCTCCTCCTCCCGCCACCCGCCCGGTCGGTCGCGCTGCGATCGCGCTGGCAGAGCAGGGCATCACCGTCCTCTTCGGCGACACCCTCACCCGACACGGCGACGCCGTCGTGATGGCTGGCCTGCGCGCTCGCCCGGGCCACTGGGAGCCCCACACCGCGCAGATCTCCGCGCTGCATGATCGCTTCCCCTCTCAGCGTCGGGCGGTGAAGTACGCCGAGGCGCGTGCGATCATGGGCGCGCTGCCGATGGGCAATCCCCCCTCCGTCACCCTGCTGTGCCGCGACAAGGTCCGCTGTCAGGATGTACTGGAGGGCAGCGGGGTGGTCATGCCTCCGGTGGTCACCGATCCAGCAGACTTTGAGGCCGCGCTGAGCGCATGGGGCACGGGCTTCCTCAAGCCACGGTTCGGGGCACTGGGGATCGGCGTGCGGCGTGTGATCCCCGGGGATCCCCTGCCCCACGTGCTGCCGGGCGCGGTGCCCGGGCACACCGATCCCGCAATCCTTCAGCGCGCTGTGCCCCCACCGGTCGGATGGGCAGGGCGAAGCGTTCGGGCACTGGTGCAGCGGCTTCCCGGCGGAGCGTGGACCTTCTGCCCGCCGGTGGTTCGCCAGAGCCGAGACGACTTCGTGGTCAACGCCGCCCGGGGTGCCAGCGTGGCGCTGGCTGCCGATGTGCTCTCAGCAGAGACGATGCAGCACATCCAGCAGGGCTGCCAGGCGGTCTGTGAGCGCATCGCAGCCCTGCCAGACGGCGCGTGGGTGGTGGAGCTTGGGCTGGACCTGATGATCGATGCCGAGGGACGGGCGGTGCTCATCGAGGTCAACTCCCGGCCCCGAGGGCGACTGGAGGCTCTCGCGGCGCTGGACATCGCTCGGTTCGGGGCGGCTCATGTGGAAGCCTGCGCCCGCCCGCTGACCCACGTGGCCTCGCTCACGGGTGCGGCATCGCGCCCGGTGGCGCAATGACCAGCTCCAGAGAGTCCGCTCCGTAGACCGCCATGTTCCGGCCGGCGTGCTGGAATGAGCGACCGGAGGAGAACGGGGTGGTGGTCACCTGATCGCCATCCGTGAACTGGAGCATTCCGATGGTCGCGCCGTGGTAGACGCCGCCGCTCGGATCTCTGATGAGGTCTCGGCTGCCCTCGATCAGGGTCACGGTTCCACCCACCTCCGGGAGACTCTGGGGCTCGCTGTAGGGCAGCGGGATGTGACGCTGGGCAGGCACAACAGGCACCGCGGGGACGATGACCGGTGGAGGAGGGTCGCCGGTGCATCCCCAGAGCACAAGGGCGGCTGCGATGTGAATCATGATGTTCTCCTCTCGCTTCAGTATGGCTGCGCTGGCCGACGGTCCTGCGCTGGTGTAGGCAGTAGCCATGCTTCTGCTCATGCTCGCCTGTGCCTCCCGGGCCCCTCAGGAGGCCCTCATCCTTCACGCCCAGGGGAGCGCGGATCCGACGCTCAGCGGTCTGCTGGTGGTCGAGGGCGCGGTGGAGAGCCGGGTCGCTGCCGGCGACGAGGCAGACCTGGTGCTGTTCTACGGCGGCGAAGAGCGCGGCTCGCTGGAGCCCTGCGGGTGTCCCAAGCGTCCCCGAGGCGGGATGTCGCGGCTGATGGCCTATGTCGAGGCCTCCCGAGCAGCCAACCCAGGGCAGGCAGACCTCATCCTCAACGGCGGCTACTGGCTGGAGGATGCAATGGGCCTCGACGGGCAGACCCGCCCAGACACCCCGGTGATGAACCGCTGGATGATCGCCGGACTGCAGCAGGCTGGCTATGCCGCCCTCAACCTCACCCACAACGACGCCGCAGGAATCAGCAGCGTGCTGGCGGTCGGCGGCGAGGCGGATGTTCCGGCAGTCAGCGCCAACGTCACCGGGCCTGGGATCGCGGCCTATCGGATCATGACGGTCGGCGAGCTGCGGGTTGGTATCACCGGGATCTCGCCGCCGGGGCTGACCTGGCAGCAGACCCCAGGCTTCGAGACACAGGACCCGGGCCGGGCTGCACCGGCGGTGCTCAAGGCGCTCTCAGAGCAGGTCGATGTGGTGGTCCTGCTGGCCTACCAGACCTCCGACGTCGCCCGGCGGCTCGCGCAGAAGGGGCTGGTCGATGTGGTCATCGACACCAACCTCCACCGGGAATTCTCCGCACCGTTTCGAGTGGCAGACGCCGTCTGGGTGCGCAGCCACATCCAGACCATGCGCCTGGGCGAGCTTCGCCTGGGCGTGGTGGACGGACAGGTGACCTGGGCGATGGACCGCAAGATCGACCTGGACGATGAGATCCCATCCTCACCAGACGTGATGGCCATCACGGCTCTCGCTCGTGAAGAGCTGGACACGATCCAGCGGGAGATCTACCGACGCTGAGCATCGTCAGCGAGGGACTGCTCAGCCGTCGTCGCCGATGGCCTCGACCGGACAGTTCTCCATCGCCTCGTAGCACTGCTCGAGCTCTTCTTCGTTCTCGGGCTGCTTGTAGCAGATGTCGTGGTCCTCGTCGTCGCTCATGCGGAAGTTGTTGGGTGCCGCGTCAGAGCAAACCGAGCAGAGAATGCACTCCATGTCGACATAGAAGGCGATCTTCTTGCCCGCGATCACAGCGTGACCCTTGATGTTGTCTTCCCACTTCTCGTTCGGATCCGCCATTTTCTTGCCTCGGGAGGGTGTCCTGGAGTCTGGATACCTCGTATATCCCGCCAACGGCAGAAGGGTGCTGAAAACCAGGAGGGACCAACGCGTCGGGATACACTCTGGGGCATGTCTATTCTCAAGATCGCCCGTATGGGCCACCCAGTGCTGCGACAGGTCGCTCAGCCTGTTGCCCCCGAAGAAGTCTCCTCTCACCGCATCCAGCAGCTCATCGAGGACATGCTGGAGACCGTCGCGGATGCTGACGGTGCCGGGCTCGCCGCGCCGCAGGTCCACGCCTCGGTGCGGGTGGTCATTCTGTCGCTGGACGCCCTGGAGGGCTTCCAGATCTGGATCAATCCGGTCCTCACACCGCTGACCGAAGACTACATGCTCACCTACGAGGGCTGCCTGTCTGTCGAGGGGCTGCGCGGCGCAGTTGCTCGGCCTGCACGGGTCCGGGTCCAGGCGCTCGATCGGGACGGCGGGGCCATCGACATGGAGCTGGATGGCTTCTCGGCAGTGGTCGCACAGCACGAGTGCGACCACCTCGACGGCATCCTCTACATCGATCGGCTGGAGCCAGGCACCCTGATGTTCCTCGATGAGTATCGCCGTTTCGGTCCCTGGCCCCTTGGCGAGTACGATGAGGGTGACGAAGAAGACTTCGACGAAGACATCGCCGAGGGTGGTGAGGAGTAAGGGTCATGGGCTGGTTGTCACGGATGTTCAGCTCCTCGGATGCCGCGTGCATCGAGCGAGCGCAGCGGTTCATGGAGCGGCAGCGGTACAACGACGTGCGGCTGGAGCTGGACGGCGTCGCGGGTCCGACCGCAGCGGCCCTGCGCGAGCAAGCCCTGAGCGTGCTGGTGCAGTGGAACCTCGAAGAGGCCCGCGCACGATTTGGTGCCGGTGATGCTGAGGGAGCCCAAGAGCACATGGCGCTCGCGAAAGAGTTCGGTGCCAGCCCGACCGACCTGCAGGGTGTCCGCAAGATCGCACGAGAGATGCGCAAGAAGGCCAGAGAGGAAGCGGAGAAGGCTGCTGAGGCCGCCAGCCACATCGAGCCGATGGGCGACGATCCGATCTGGCGTCTGCCGCCGGACCACCCCCGCCTTCGCTATGCGGTGCTTGTCGAGAGCTACCCCGAGGCGCTCCGTCAGCGGCTGGTCGATCTCGGTGAAGAATTCGCTGCTGCGGTGATGCTGCTGGAGGAAGGTCAGCCACGCGCGGCCTTCGAGGGCATCTCGCCGTTCATCAGCACCGACCCGGTGGCCCGCTTCGAGCGAGCACGGGCCGCCCTCGCCGGCGGGCAGCTCCCGCCTGCGGCATCCGATCTCCACACCTTCGGCGCAGAGATTGGTCACCAGCGCATCGGCACCACCCACACCGCCGCGATGCTCGCAGGGGTGCTCGCACAGATGGGGCGCGCAGCAGAGGCCCTGGAGATGCTGGAGGTAGAGCTCGAGAAGGACGCCGATCTGGAGCTGGCCGCCAACCGGACCAGTCTTCTGGAGGCCCTCGGCCGACTGGAGGAAGCAGAGTCGGCGACCACAACGATCCTCAAGAAGGCCCCCCGACAGATGGGGCTGTACCGACAGCTCGCCCGGATCCGGGAGAAGCGTGGGGATCGGGTCCAGGCTGCCGAGACCCTGGAGTGGGGCCTGAACACCTGCTGCAGCTCACCAGGCAAGTGCGGAAACCAGCCCCTCGACGTCGCCGCAGTGCGCACGCTGGCGCGGCTGTATTTGGAAGATCGCGCCCGACCGGATCGGGTCACGGAGCTGATGAACAAGCTGTCACGGCACGTCGAGAAGCCGGGCTGGGAGGACCGCTACATTGCTGCACTGCTTGCCCGAAATGACGGAAATCCACAGGCCCCCGCGATGGCGGAGCGACTGCTGGATGGGCTGGGACCAGCAGACCCACGGCGGGCGCTGGTCGGGACGGCATTCGAGACCCCTCAGCTCCTCGGCCCCACATAAGCCACGGCGTGTGGAGAAGACAGGGCTCCAGCGATAGGGCAGCCGGTCAGGAAGAAGCCAGAGGCATCGTGTGGGGCTCCGCCATGCACTGCCTCCACTCCATGGGTGACGACGACGCTCAGCGGGCGTGCAGCGGCCACAGCGGCCCGCTGTTCCAGCGAAGCAGGTGGCCAAACTATCGGACAGCACGTGCCAGAAGGCACCTGGCCTCAGCGCTTCTCGCTCAAGGTCGACCGCGTTACCCGGGCGATCACCCCGCGCTTCGCCAGCTCCTCTCGCTCCAGCCAGGCGGAGAAGAAGGCATCCTGGCGCATCGCCGGGAGGTCTCCGCCGTCGACCACTGTCCGACGGCGCTCGGTGACCCGCTGCAGCACGCAGGCTGCGGCCACAGAGACATTGAGGGACTCGGTGAGGCCGCGCATCGGCACGATGACCGATCCGTCCGCCAGGGCACGGGCCTCGTCAGAGACGCCGTTGAGCTCATTGCCAAACAGGATCGCCACCGGACCATCAACCGGGAGGGTGTCGGGCGTGTAGGCATCCTGGGCGAGGTCACCGACGAAGATCTGGAAGCCACGCTCCCGGAGGTGCGCCACGCAGGTCGCGATGTCCGGCCAGCGGTGCAGATCCAGCCACCGCTCTGCACCCCGTGCGGCTCCACGGCTGGTCCGGAAGCGACCGGTGATGAGGTGCACCTCGTGGACGCCAAAAGCCTCGCAGGAGCGAAGGATGGCGCTGGTGTTGTGGCGGCGGTGGATCGCTTCTGCGATGACACACACGCTGCTGAGCCGATCGGAGAGCATCCGACGGACCCGAGCCTGGCGCTCGGCGCTGACCACTTCGCTGTTGTCGACGCTCATCGCTTGTACAGCGTCAGGCGAGTGTGGTCGTAGCGGAAGGAGAGGGTGCCGCCGACGGACTGGTACTCTTCAGCGCCCTCGCTCCCGGGCAGATCCAGTCGAATCTGGTTGCCCCGGGTCGTCCAGGCCCCGGTGGCGTGCTCAGTGCGACCAGAGACGCTGCGCTCCAGGCGAACAGTGCCGCCGGTCTCGAAGGAAAACTTCAGCTGGGTGGGGCCGTCCGCCATCAGCATGCTGCACTCCCAGATGCCCAGCAGCGCGTCGTTGTGTGCCCAGGGCTCGACCGTGCTGGCATCCACCCAGCCGCCGACATCCTGCACGGGGTTGTCGCTCCAGGGAGAGCCATCGTCGCCACCGCTCATCGGATTGACGACCGACTCCTCCACGCCCCAGACCGACTCTGCAGATGGGGTCAAGGCCGCGAGCAGCAGGGCGTCCGGATCCAGCTCACCGGCAAACGCCGGATCCACCGTGAGCAGCAGCCACCGGTTCTCTCCATCAACCCAGATCGCTCGCCCCAGCCGCCCGTCGGTCAGCATGATGTTGAGCCGCCCCTGGTCATCGACCGTGGTCTGGGCGGCGGTGAGTCCCTGATCCAGCAGGGCCAGGGCGAGTTCTTGGGGCTGACCAGACGCGCCGTCAGCAACGATCTCCCGAATCTCTCCACGAGATGGGATCCCGGGAGTCCGCAGCACGCGATCCTCCTGAGAGACCCAGCCAGGAGGCGGGGTGAAGTCGGCGGCAGCAGCGGTGGCGAAGAGAAGTGGAAGCATAAAGACCTGGGGTGGGCACTCTCAAGGGCTCAGGAACGGGATGATATTCCACCTTGGGGCAATCCGCTGTTCTGGTCTGGATGCATGTCGGCAGATTCGGACGGTACTCAGCGCACGGTGCACCCTGTGATCGCGGGCTGGAGGGAAGCCCCGAGCAAGAGGTCCAGGACAAAAGTCGAGACCAGTGATCACGGTGCCACCCGTCATCTCCACCACTCTCACGCGACCACCTGGAACGATCCGCCTCCCGGACGGGTTAAGACGCTCTGATGATTCAGCGCATCAAGGACTGGTCGATCGCCCTGGTGATCGCTGCGGTGGTTGCCTTCCTGGTGGCGCGCCCCAGCGGTGGTCCGTCACTTGCCGAGGCAGCGCCGCCGGTCGATCTGACGACCCTCGACGGCGATCCGCTCCGTCTGGCAGACATGCAGGGCAAGACCGTGGTGGTCAACTTCTGGGCAAGCTGGTGCGGACCATGCCGCAAGGAGATCCCGGAGTTCTCTCGATTCGCCAAGGACCATCCGGAGATCCCGGTCTGGGGGCTGGCGGTGGACTCCGGAGAGGTCCCGGATGTCCGACGCAGCGCGAAGGCGTTTGGCATCGACTACCCCGTCGGAATCGCCGACCGGACCACGGTGAGCAGCTACGGCGTCGATGCCTTCCCGACCACCGTGATCGTGGGACCACAGGGAGCCGTGGAGCACGTCACCATCGGCGCGATGAGCTACGCGCAGCTGGAGCGGGCGGCGGGGCTGTAGGGTGTCGCCGGCTCAGCGGACGATCTGCTCTCGCTGGGCATCGGTGAGGACGGGAATGCAAGAGAACCAGCGCTCCTGACGGAGGAGGTTGTCGGGATCCGTCTCGTGCGCCAGCCCGAGGGCGTGGCCGAGCTCGTGAGCGAGGAGCATGTCGTGCTTGCCTGGCCGTCGCACCGACAGGGCCTCGCCGGAGAGGATCACCATCGGGGTGAAGTCCTCGCCGAGGTAGGCGCGCAGGTCGATGCCGGTCTGCTCAGCGGCGAGCTGGGTGAGCTGCGGAGAGAACGACAGCGCGGACAGCTCGGAGAACCACCGGGCAGCCGGTGACTCGGGGATCACCAGCGACATGACGACGAGGAGGATGGTGTCGGGCTGGGCCGGTACGGCGTGCTGACGTGCGAAGGCGATGAGGGGGGCGAGGATCGCTTCAGGCGCGCTGCCCGCTCCGAGGAGCGGCGGCTCTGGAGCCCGCTGCGGAGGACCATCGATGCGCAGGGGCAGTCCAATGCGGCGGTAGTAGTCAGCAGCAGCTCGGGTGTGCTGGGCGACGATGGCGGGCGCGGTGTCGTCGAGAAACAGCCGCAGGGTGCGCTGTCCGGTGAGGGGCAGCACGCCAGCGCTGCTGCAGGGAGTCCCCTCCACCACACTCGGCGCAAGCCAGTCGGGCTCACCGATGCTGCAGCCCAGCAGGAAGAGGAGCACTACTCCTCAGCGGTCAAGGAGACCAAGCCCGACGCCGCGTCGATGTCGTAGATGACCAGCTCGTCGAGCAGGCGTTCCTGATCGAGCTTGCGGAGGAGGTGAGGGGGCAAGCTGCGGAAGCGGAGGCGGGCGGTGACCGAGATCGGCCCCTCAGCGGCGGCCTCCGTGGGCACAAACAGGGTGTAGGTGCGACTGTAGAGCGGCGCAATGGCGCTGGTGACGTGCTCGGCAGCCCGATGAGAGAACATCGTCGGGGAGCCGCTGCTGTCGATGAACCGGGAGCTGAACGAGATCAGATCATCGTCGCCGTAGGGGTCCAGATCGCTCCAGTGATCGCGAAGATCACCGTTCTCGTCGAGATCACCAGTGGCGTAGAGCTGCTGACCGAGGGCATCGGTGGCGATGACCTCCAGCCACGCCTGGCGGATGAATGTGGAGCCGGTCGGGAAGTTGTGCGCGGGGATGTCGTTGTAGACGTTGACCACCACATCGAGCTGCTCGCCCACAATCACGCTCTCGGGGAGCTGTAGATCGACGGATGCTGCCGCAGACAGAAGCTCCTGGACTCCCGCTCGGATCTCCGCAGCCCGCTCCTCGTCGACAAAGCCGTCCATCGGTACATCCACTCCGATGAACCGGTGGGAGTGGAGGGTGCGCTCGGTGACGCCCTCGGTGGAGGCAAGCCCCGTGGAGGAGGGCATGTGGCAGTCCTGACACTGCTGGCCGTTCTCTGCAGCGGGTGAGGTCAGCCACTCTGCGTAGGGGCGCTCCAGCGGCAGCCCAGAGCTCTCGATGACGTCGTGACAGCTCCCGCAGAGACTGGAGTCCTCGAAGAATGGCTCATACGCCAGCTCGCTGTGGAAGCTGCTCGGGTCGGGGTCAGCAATCGGACCACGAATCGGGCCCGTCTCGTCGAGCACATGCCCGGCGTTGTGGGTGCGCTCGATGGTCGAGATCCGGTGGCAGGACTCGCAGGTGATGCCCTCGTTGGTGATGTCGAGGAGGTCGGAGAACGAGAAGCCTGGGACGACATCGCCGCCGCGAGTACCGATCGCGGAGTGGCACTGGGTACAGAACAGATCCTCTTCCCCGGCGAGGTCTTCTTGTCGGACCGCCACCAGGGCGCGAAACACTGGGTCATGCATCGCGTAGGCATGGTTGGAAGAAGACCACTCATCGTAGTGCGTGGGATGGCACTCCTTGCAGGTCTCTGCAGAGGTGAAGTTGGCTGGATTGAGGGTCGGCTCGGAGGGAGTAGAGAGGGAGTCCTCCTCTTCTTCCGAGATGCCGGAGTCGGGGAGGACCACATCTGGCGCAGAGTCTGCACCTCCTCCACACCGGTCGCAGCCGCTCAGCGCCAGCAGCAGCCACCCGCTCACAGACTCTCCAAAAAGACCAGGACAGCATCCTGCTCGTCATCGCTGAGGGTCAGGAAGTCATCTCGAGCGGTCTCCGCCTCGCCATAGTGGGCAGCAATGGCCTCAAAGATGGTGTCTGCACGGCCGCTGTGGAGATACGGCGCGGTCTGGCTGAGGCCCCACAGCGGGGGAGTTCGGAACTCGTACATGTTGGCGCTGACCTCTTCGATGCCCAGGCTGTCCGCTGGGAGAACCTCATGGAGGAGGAGGTCGGAGTACAGCGGCACGCCATCCAAGGAGGGGGTGTGGCAGGATGCGCAGCCGACATCGTCAAACAGCGCCTCTCCCTCAGCGATCAGGGCGTCATCACCGGGCTGTCGGGGCGGCGGACCGAGCAAGGTGAGGTAGATGGTGAGCAGCTCTGCCTGGTCGAGGCTGTACTCTGGGTCTGCGACCGCATCGTTGTCTTGAATGAGCCCAAAGGTCAGCCCCTCTTGGTCATCGAGGGTCATTCCAAGCTCGACGGTGACGGCATCTCGTACGAATTCGGCGATGTCAGGCACCTGGGCCTTCCAGCCAAAGCGCCCGAGGCGGCCGTCGTCGGTCCAGGAGACCCGCCCAGTGATGCCGTCAGGGGTGAGGGTGTCGTCTGGATCTGCGTTGGCGAGGATGACCGACTCGGGGATGCCCTCGATGAGTCCAAGACCAAACAGGTGCGGGGTCTGACGATGCTCGAAGATCGTCGCCTCAGGCTGGGCGCGGAGGGCGTTGTCTCGCAGGATGGTCTGCTTGTGGAGCACCGTCCCCACAGACGGCGGGACGAACTCACCGCTGTCGTTGAGGATGCCATGACGCATCACGTTGACCCCACGCGGGCCGGCACCGCCAAAGACTGGCTCGAAGTGACAGGCTCGGCAGGAATCGCCGTTGAACCGGGGGGTTCCGAGTCCCTGGCTGATGCCGAACTCCTGGTCGAACAGCGACCGACCGGCCAGGAACAGCGCCTCTTCCTCTGCGGAGAGCTCAGACACCGGACCGCCATACGCTCCGGCCTCAGCCAGGGGCTCGTCGGGCGGGAGGAGGCCGGGGGTGATCTGATCGCGGCCGCCGAGGCTCAGCAGGAACTCCTCGATCTGCGCCTGCTCTTCCGCAGAGAGCGCCGCGAAGCGCGCTGCGGAGGCAGAGCCCTCGCCAGCATGAGCGAGGATGGCCTCGGAGAGGGTGCTCGCCCGGCCGTCGTGCAGGTAGGGTCCAACCGCGCCGATGCCCCACAGCGGCTGGGTGCGGTACTCGCTGCCGGTAGACTCCTTCATCCGCAGCCCGTCCGCCAGCTCCTCGCCCATGTCATGCAGCAGGAGATCAGAGTAGAGGGGCAGCGGACCGCGCGGTCCCTCCAGGCGGGGAACATGGCAGCCGCCACAGCTGAGTTCATCGAACAGCGCCTGGCCGGCTTTTGCCTCCAGGTTTCCGCTGATGTCCTCGATCTGGGGAGCGGCCATCAGCATGGTGAAGCTGACCAGATCGAACAGGTCGTCGGTGCTCAGCTCGGGATCCTTCACCCCGTCGTTGTCGAACAGCGGACCGTCTGGAGCCGCAGCCTGTCCGAACGGCAGCAGGCCGCGCAGGAGCGCACCCGTGCTCTCGAAGTCGCCGCCGCCGCTGGAGTCAATGGGAAGCTCCGCGCGCTGCGCCTCAGAGAGAGGATCAGAAGAGATGCCGAGGTGGTTGAACAGCGGACCGCGGATGAAGCCCTCGATGGAGACGGTCTGCGCCTTGCGACCGAACCGGCCGACGAAGCCCCGATCGTAATTGGGCCGGCCGCTGATGCCGTCTCCGTCTTCGTCGTCGGGGTCGGAGTACTGAAGGATCTCTTCTTCGTCCAGCTCCGCGATCAGGCCGACGCCGAAGAACGGGATCGGGTTGCGCTGGGCGATGATGTTGGCGCTCTCCTCGACCGCCGGGCGGGCCAGCTCCTCCTCGTCGTAGTTGTACATGCGGAGGACGCCGGAGTCGTTGTCGGCAGAAGTCGTGAAGAAGAAGCTGCCCTCATCGGTCAGCTCTGCACCGATGAAGAAATTGCGGTAGTGCCCCGCAGATCCACCGAACACCGGTCGCTCGTGACAGGAGAGGCAGAAGGAGACGTTGAATGCAGGGCCGAGGCCATCGCTGAGATCAAACCGCCGCGTCCCGACCTCCAGGCCGCGTGCGAAGGCCGCGAGCTGCTCGTCGGTGGCATAGGGAACGGGCTCTCCGAGGGGTGCAGAGATGTTCTCTGCGACCAGACCATGGGAGACCCAGCCAACCTCTTCAGCAGACTCACCGTTGCAGGCAAGCAGTGCGATGATGAACACTCATTCCTCCACTCTGACATACGCTACCCCAACATGGGGCGATGTAAAGTTTCCACCCACAGCATAGACCCGCCCAGCACCGTCTCCCCAGATTGCATGGATGTCGGTGCTGCCCAGGATGCCCTCCTCTTCAAGGGTATCGGTAGAAGGAACGTAGCGCCCAACCCATCCATAGATACCACCAACGATGGCCTCATCAGGCTTCGGCATAAAGACGGCGTTTAGACCCCCGATTCCAGAAGGAGAGACGGTGTCCCATTTACCATCTTTCCGGGTGGCGAGTCGTGCATTGCTCCGCCCACCGACCGAGACGATGTCCGCTGAGGACGTTCCCCACAAGGAGACAAAGTCGTCGTTGGCCTCTGCACCACCGCTCACTCGGATCCAGTCGCTGCCGTCGTGCTCAAGCATCAGCCCCTTCTGGCCGACCGCAAACAGCAGCCCGTCGATCCCCCAGACCTTGAAGATTGAGGTCGCGCCGCGATCGTTCTCGCTCTCCGCGAGGGCATACGGAGACAGCGTGCTGCCGTCGTAGTACCAGAGGCAGGCTTGCTCTCCCTCGACCTCCGGATCACCGCAGGTGTCGGTGTCGGGATCACCGCCGACGATCCAGAGGTCGCTGCCGGAGGTTCCCCAGACGCCCCAGAGTTCCTTCTCGGTGCCCGTCTCGATGGCGCTCCAGTCGGAGCCGTCGTAGTGGGCCATCGCGCCGTTGACGCCGACCACGTAGACATCATCTGGTGCGAACCCATAGCACCACACCAGCAGGCCCAGCCCATCGGGAGCCGTCATCGCGCTCCAGTCGGAGCCGTCGTAGTGGTAGATCTCGCCCTTCTCTTCAGTACCGCCGACGATGAAGACATCGTCTGGTCCTGTCCCCCAGACCCCACTCAGAGACCCGGTGGCGGTGGTGTCAAAGGCCTCAGACCAGGTGACCTCTGGCAGAACAGTGCTGCTGGTGTCATCTGATTTGTCTCCACAGGCGACAAAGAAGGCAGCGATAGCAAAGCGTGACATGGTTCTCCCAGGTCAGTGACTGTAGTCCAGCAGCCGGCTGTCGGATCGTCCTCGCAGGGTTCTTGTCCATTCTGCCGTCGTGAAGCGGCTCAACCCTTTGCAGACTCGAAGTCCTTCATGAAGCTCACCAGAGCAGAGACGCTCTCGATCCCGCAGGCGTTGTAGAGGCTGGCGCGAATGCCGCCGACGCTGCGGTGGCCCTTCAGCCCGGACAGCCCTGCAGCCGCCGCCTCTGAGACAAACGCGGCGTCCAGCTCAGGGGAGGGGGTCCGCCAGGTGACGTTCATCTGCGAGCGAGAGTCCGTTCGTGCGTGGGGACGCCAGAAGCCGGTGCGATCCAGCTCGCCATACAGCAGGCTGGCCTTCTCCTCGTTCCGTGTGGTCATCGCAGCGACGCCGCCCATGTCCTCGACCCACGCCAGCACTCGGTCCAGGGCGTAGATGCCGAAGGTGTTGGGGGTGTTGAACATCGAGCTCTTCTTGACCATGAGGTCGTAGCTGAGCATCGAGGGAATTCCGCCCGGACGGAGGCGATCTGCCCGACGGCTCTGCTCGACCGCCCAGGGCGAGAGGATCACCGCGCAGACTCCGCTGGGGCCGAGGTTCTTCTGGGCTCCTGCGTAGAGCACGGCGTGGCGGGAGACGTCGACAGGACGGGAGGCGATGTCGCTGGAGAGATCACCGACCAGGGGGCGATCCCCAGCCTCCGGGAGCGCGGAGAACTGGGTTCCGTAGATGGTGTTGTTCGAGGTGTAGTGGAGGTACTTCGAATCCTCTCGGATGGTGTAGCTGCCGGGATGGGGGACGTGATCGGGGATGCCTTCCTGCTCCCAGACCGCCACCGCATCGCTGCACCGCTTCGCCTCCTTGAGGGCCTTGGTCGACCAGACACCGGTCATGAGGTAGTCGGCGCGCTCTCCAGGACCGAGCAGGTTGAGGGCGGACATGTAGAACTGGAGGCTGGCGCCGCCCTGGAGGAACAGCACCGCGTAGTCATCTGGAACCCCGATCAGCTTGCGGAAGCGGGCCTCAGCCCCGACGATGACGTCGTCGAAGACCTTGCCGCGGTGCGACATCTCCATCAGACCCAGGCCGCAGCCCTGGAAGTCTGCCAGCGCGCAGGAGAGCTGCTCGATCACAGAGAGAGGAAGAACCGCAGGGCCTGCGGAAAAATTGTGCATACGCGCCATGTGGAACCTCGCAGAGTAGAGGAGGCCCTAACCGTTCAGCACGACCACAGCGGCGGCGAAGATGTCCGGAGAGGACTCGATTCGCTGAATTGTCACGGGGTCGGGCATCGCGCCGACCTGGATACGGGCACAGGCTGCAGCGCCGCCCTTGAAGATGATGTTCTCCATCTCCTGGACATTGATGCCCGCCTCCTTGAGCTGCTCCAGGATGCCAGCGAGCACCCCGACCCGATCCGCATGGCGCACAACGAGCATGTGGCTGGCGGCGGTCTGCTCGGCGAGGTTGACGCAGTTGAGGACCTCACCATCGGCCAGCCAGGTCGACACGATCCGGACGATCTCCTCGCCGACCGCCTCAGAGGCCTGCTCGGTGCTCGCGCCGATATGGTGGGTACCATAGACGCCGGCAACGCCAGCGATGTCGCTGGTGAAGGTGGTGTCTGATGAGCCGGGCTCGTCCTCGAAGACGTCCAGCCCCGCCCGCAGACCACGGGTCTCGATGGCCTTGACCAGCGCGGTCTCGTCGACCACCCCACCCCGAGCGGTGTTGATCACGCAGGCCCCCATCGACAGGGCCTCAAGGACCTCGGGTCCGACGAGGCCTCGGGTCTGGGGGGTCAGCGCGACGTGCACGGTCAGCGCGTGCGCTCCCCGGGCAGCCGCACGGGGGCTCGCGGCGAACTCCACACCGAGCGCCTCGGCCTGCTCTGGTGTCAGCGAGCGACTCCAGGCTCGGACGTGCATGCCGAATGCTGCGGCGCGCTGTGCGACCTCGATGCCGATCTGCCCCATCCCGAGGATCGCCAGGGTCCGCCCCTTGAGCCCTCGGGCACGGCTGAACTCCTTCTTTGCCCAGATCCCGTCCCGCAGGGCGATGACGTTGTCGGCGATGCGACGGTCGAGGCTGATGAGCAGCCCCATCGTCAGCTCTGCAACCGCGACGGCGTTCTTGCCGGGACAGTTCGCGACGTAGACCCCACGGCTGGAGGCATGGTCGACATCGATGGTGTTCACCCCGGCACCACCTCGGATGATCAGGGACAGCGCCGGTGCAGCATCGATGTGCGCAGCAGTGACCTTCGTGGAGCGAACCACGATGACCTGGGGGTTGTGCAGAGACATTGCGGCAAGAAAGGCCTCTCCCTTGAGGGACGGATCGACCGTGGTGGCACAGCCCGCTTCTTCAAGGTGCTGCGGCACAATGGGGGAGAGTTTGTCAGCAATAAGAACGCGCATGTGAGCCTCCAGAGAAAAAGGTTGCGATTTTAAGCGTCAGGGGGTCAAAGGATCCGCCGCCGCTTCCGTTGTACTGGTCAGATTACAGATCGCAACACCGCTCCAGAGTTATCGCGCGGTGTGCTGTCCGGAGGCTTGCATGGCAAAGATCTTAACGGTTGAATCGGACCACCGACTCCAGCGCACGATTGGACGGGCGCTGCTGATGCAGGGTCACGAGGTTCACCAGGTCGGACACGGCAGCGCAGCACTCCGTATCGCAGCCGAGCGCCGCTTCGACGTCGCAGTCGTCAGCGACGAGCTCGGCGGACACAACGTCCTCCAGCAGATGCGGGCACTGCAGCCAGCGTGCATGCGCATCCTGATCAGCGCGCCGCCGAGCATGCTGCCGGCAATGGACGCGGTCAACCGTGGCGAGATCAGCGGGGTCGTCCCCCGCCCATTCTCGGTGATGACAATGCTTGAAGCCATCGAGGGAAGCTTGGAGACTCGACGTCGGATGCTTGAAGTCGCTCGGGTCCAGCAGGCAGCGGCCCGGATCGAAGAGACGGCGATGCTCGAGGAGTGCTTCACCAATGACCACATCCAGGTCGCACTCCAGCCAGTGCTGAGCAGCGGCAGTCGGCAGCTGGTCGGGTTCGAGGCCCTGCTGCGGAGCGATCACACGGTGCTCTCGGGCCCGCTGGCGATTCTCCGCGCCGCTGAGCAGCACGACCGCATCAATGCGGTGGCCGATATCGTCTTCCGACGGGTCCAGCAGTGGCTCACGGTCCTTCCAGAGTCGGTCTCACTGTTCATCAACCTCCACCCCGACGAGCTCTCCGAGCCCGCACGACTCGCGGACAGGCTCGCTCCCTTCGCGGATCAGGCCTCCCGAGTGGTCCTGGAGATCACCGAGCGGAGCCGGCTCCAGAGCATCTACGGCTGGGAAGAGTCTCTCCAGCGGGCCACCGATATGGGCTTCTCCATCGCCGTAGATGACCTCGGAAGTGGCTACAGCTCGCTGAGTGTGCTGGCGGATCTGCAGCCAAAGTACATCAAGATGGACATGTCCATCGTGCGCGGGGTGAACGCCTCCAGCCGAAAGCGTCGGATGGTCAACATGCTCTGCCGGTTCGCCGAGGCAACCGGCTCGAAGCTCATCGCAGAGGGCGTCGAGACACCGGAGGAGGCCAAGGCACTCACAGAGGCGGGAACCCACCTGATGCAGGGCTATCTGTTCGGCCGTCCGAGCCAGAATATCATGGAGATTCAGCGACACATCTCGGCGGGATAGCGACGACGTCTGCAGCGCAGGGTCCAAAGCAGATATAAGAGACCCCGATGCCAGAGATCTTCGCCGGAAGCGCCCAGTACCCCCGAGACGCCGCGCCGCCGGTGGTCACCATCGGCAACTTCGACGGGGTCCACCTCGGACACCGCCACCTCCTCGGTCGACTGAAGCGCCGCTCGGAAGAGCTCGGCGTTCCGTCGTGCGTCTACACCTTCGAGCCGCCGCCGCGAGTCCTGCTTGCGCCCCAGCTGCGGCAGTCTCGCATCTCACCGTGGGATGAGAAGGTCCGCCGCCTCCATGAGTTCGGCATCGATCAGATCGTCATCGAGCGGTTCACCCGAGCCTTCGCGCAGCACCCGCCAGAGTGGTTCGTGCGGGAGATTCTGGAGCGACGCCTCCGCGCGAAGGCGCTGGTGGTTGGCTACGACTTCCGGTTTGGTCGGGCGCGGGCAGGAGACGTCGATCTGCTTCGAAGCACGGTGCCCTACCTGCCCGTCGAGCAGGTCCGTCCGCACTCCGACGATGGTGACATCGTCAGCTCCTCGGCGATCCGACGGCTGGTGGAGGCCGGCGAGGTCAAGCGGGCGAGTGTGCTTCTGGGGCGGCCGCATGCCATCATCGGCACCGTGGTCGGCGGCGAGAAGAGAGGGCGAAAGTTGGGCTTCCCCACAGCAAATGTCGAGAGTGACTCCGAGCTGCTGCCGCTCCCAGGGGTCTACGCTGTGCGCACCCGGATCGACGGGGTCCCCGACTGGCTTCCCTCCGTCGCCAACCTCGGCACCCGGCCCACCTTCGATGGTCGTCAGCACCTCATCGAGGTTCACATCCTCGACTTCCGAGGCAACCTCTACGGACGCCAGGCGCAGGTCTCGTTCATCAGCCGGCTGCGAGATGAGAAAAAATTCTCGAGCGCCGATGCCCTCTCCAAGCAGCTGAAGCAGGACGTGATCGCGGCCCGGGCGCTGCTGACTTGAGGCAGAGCATCCTCGTCGCCGATCCCGATGTGCGCGGTCGGCTCTGGGTCGTCGACTCGCTGCGGGAAGGGTTCTCTATGAGCATCCCCGGTCCCGGCGAGACGCCCCTGCGCGCCGTTCGGCGTCTCCACCCCGACGCGGTGCTGCTCGCAGTTCCCCGCGGTCGATCCAGTGAAGCCGAGCGCGCCTGTCGGCTCCTCAAGACCGACTCCAGCATCCCGCCGCTGGTCGGCCTTCTCGACCAGTGGGGCCGGATCCGCCGTCCTGAGCGCGCCCTGAGCAGCGCCCGGGCAGACGGATACATCGGCGGGCGCATCGAGGCTGCCGAGCTGGTCGCCTTTGCGACAGCGCTGCTCGCCGGAAAGCGTCCGGTGCTGGTCCACAAGCCTCCGCCCGGACTGCTTCGGCGCTTCCTGCGCTGAGCGCACTCAAGACGGCCGCTTGATCCCGTGCTTCTTCATCAGGCGGGTGATCGACTTGCGATCCATGTGCGCCACCCGAGCGGCTCGCGAGACGTTTCCGTCGCTGCGGTCGAGCAGATCGAGCAGGTACTCACGCTCGAAGGCTTCGATCAGTTGATCCTTGGCATCCTTGAACGGCAGCTCGCTGTCGACCGAGAGTATGGGGCTCGCCGTGGTCACGCCTTCCGCCGGAGCGCGGTCTGCACTCGCTGCACGCAGCCCCTCGGGAAGAGCATCGATGGTGATCCGATCGGTGTCACAGAACGGCAGCGCGCGGACCACGCAGTTGTTCAGCTCGCGGACATTGCCCGGCCACCGATAGCTCTCAAACAGCGCCATCACCTCACCCGCGACCCCGACAACGCCGGGGTTGTGATCGGCGCGGTGGATGAGATGGTTGACCAGAGAGGGAAGGTCGCCCCGGCGATCTCGGAGCGCCGGGAGGCGAACCTCGACGACGTTGATTCGGTAGTAGAGGTCCTCTCTAAAATTGCCACGCTCGACCTCCTCGCGGAGGTTGCGGTTGGTGGCAGCGACGACACGGACATCGATCGCCTTTGTCTTGCTGCCGCCGACCCGGCGAACCTCGCGCTGCTCCAAGACCCGCAGCAGCTTGGGCTGAAGCTCCAGGGGCAGCTCTCCGATCTCATCGAGAAAGATGGTGCCGGTGTGGGCTTGCTCGAAGACACCAGGCCGGTCACCGATCGCACCAGTAAATGCGCCGCGCTTGTGGCCAAACAGCTCACTCTCGATCAACTTCTCGGGCGCTGCGCCGCAGTCGAACACCACGAAAGGACCATCCGCACGACGAGAGCGGGTGTGGACCGCGCGACTGATCAGTTCCTTTCCCGTGCCCGTCTCGCCCTGGATGAGCACAGTGAGGTTGGTCGGAGCGACCCGCTGGAGGACACCAAAGACCTGCCGCATCGCGACGCTCGCCCCGATCACGCCCTCGAAGGAGTCCTCTACAGAGGGCACGATATCGATGACTTCGTCTTCCTGTGTGAAGACCATCTCGGTCCGTCCCACCCGGAAGCGGGTCTCCGGTCCAAGAAATACCTCGCGAATCCGGACAGGTCCGACAAAAGTACCGTTCGTGGAATTCAGATCTCGAAGCAGGACGCCCATCGGCGTCCGAACGATCTCGGCATGACGACGGGAGACGGTCGGGTCAGCAAGCAGGACATCGAGATCCTTGTGGGCACCAATGCGGATGACGTCCAGCTCAAATTCCCAGGACTGTCCCATGTCCAATCCGCCCACACACTTCAGTCGGCTTCGGTGCAGATGCAGCTGATGAGGCTGCGTCGCGATGGTGCTGGTGACCTCTCTCACCGAACCAGTCTAAGGCATCATGAAGCACAGGTCACTGTACAGTCCCGCCGATACATCCTTTCGGGGCAGTGCTTCGACTTGATATACAGGCTCTCCGCTGGAGGTTTTTTATGACCCTGATCCTTCTCACCCTCTCGGCCTCCGCGCAGGATGTCTTGATCAATGAGGTCCTGTACGACTCCACCGAGAGTTCCGACGGCGACGGAGAGTGGATCGAGCTGTGCAACCCAACAGCGCAGGAGATCGACCTCTCCGGCTGGGAGCTGGAGTCCGCTGGTTCCTCCTGGAGCGAGAGCTACACCTTCGGCGACAAGACCATCCTCAAGCCGGGCGGATACCTCGCGGTCGGTCCAGGGGTGAAGGTTGGAGACTTCAGCCCCGACCTACAGAATGGCAGCGGCACAGACGGCGTCCGCCTGATCGATACCAAGGGAGGGGTGGTCGACACCGTCCTGTACGACGAGGGCAACAGCTACCTCCTCGAGGACGATCTCGGCAACACCGATGGCCCGTTCGCCCCGGACCCCTCCGCCGGCTGGAGCATTGCCCGGATCGAGGACTGCGCAGAGATCGCCGACGACGGCAGCGACTTCTACGCCGAAGAATTCCCGACCCCAGGCATGAAGAACAACGGCATCCCCGAGCCCATCGACTGCTCGCTTGCGGATGGCGCGCTGGTGGTCATCAATGAATTCTTGGCGGACCCACCCGGCTCAGACTCCGACGACACGCACTGGATCGAGCTGCGCAACATCGGCACCGCCGAGGCAGACCTGACCGGCTGGATGCTGCTCGGCGGCACCAGCCCCGGCGGTGACCTCGGCGATCCCTTCCCCGAAGGCACCGTCATTCCCGCCGGCGAGTACCTCGTCATCGGCGGCACGCTGGTCGCGGACACCATCGGCGGCGATCCAGACGTGATCCTGTCGTTCTCGCTCGGAAACGCCAGCAATGCCGATGGCCTCATGCTGGCGGACTGCGACGAGACGATCCACGACATTGCCTTGTACGGCAGCAGCATCAACAAAGACGACGAGTGGCCCACCTGCGACGGCGTGGACCTCGCGGACAAGTCAGACCTGCCCGGCAAGCCCGGCAGCGGTGAGACGGTCGGGCGACTGCCAGACGGCATCGACACCGACGACTGCGGATCAGACTTCGCGATCATGGCATTCCCGACCCCATGGAGCGCCAACGGGGTCGCCGGAGAGTGCGACGGCTCGGACGTCATCAAGATCAATGAGTTCCTGCCCAACCCCGACTCCGAGGACACGGCTGCGGATGATGGTCGGGAGTGGGTCGAGCTGTACAACCCGGGCACCACCGCGGTCGACCTGACCGGCTGGAGCATCAGCTGGGGAACCTCCAGCTTCTCCGACACCTTCGCCATCCCGACCGGAACCACCATCGAGGCCGGTGAGCACCTGCTCATCGGTGGGCTCTACGTGGAGGGTGCGGATGTGGTGATGGACAAGTCTGACGACTTCGGAATGGGGGCATCCTCCAGCAACGCAGACGCCGTGCAGCTGATGCACTGCGGTCCGGGTGTGGCAGACACCGTCATCTACGGCGCGAGCAACGACGACGGCTGGATCGACGACACCGGCAGCGAGGCGGTCAGCTTCGCACCCAAGGCTTCCGCTGGGGAGTCCATCGCCCGGCGCTCTGACGGCCTGGACACCGATGACTCTGGCGTCGACTTTGTCTCGACCTCCATGACCACGCCCGGCGAGGCCAACCCGGAGATCTCGTGTGAGGCCGGTGGCTTCATGGTGAAGATCAACGAATTCTCCTCCGACCCCGCCGACGGCACCGGCCACGAGTGGATCGAGCTGTACAACACCGGAGACATCGCGGTCGCGCTGGATGACTGGTCCATCGAGGGCGGCACCTCATCGTGGGGGGAGAAGTACACCTTCCCCCCAGGCAGCATCATCGAAGCGGGTGCATTCATCGTCATCGGCGACGAGGGTGTTCCGGCTGAGGGGCGGGACTACACCACCGAGTCGTCTCTCAGCCTCGGCAACGCCTCCACCGGGCTCGACGGTGTGCGCCTGGTGGACTGTCCTGGGGACATCCAGGACACCATCCTCTACGGCGACGACGACGCCATGCCCGAGATCAGCGACACCGGCTCAGAGGACTACTGGGAGATCGACGACCTCGGCACCCAGACCTTCGCCCTCTTCCCAACCGACGATGACCTGACCATCGGTCGGTTCCCCGACGGTGAAGACTCCGACGACAACGGCGTGGACTTCTGCCGCGACATGTCGCCGACCCCTGGCGCGGCCAACACCGACTGCTCCGCAGGATCCAGCACTGAGCCTGGCGTCGAGATGCCCACCAAGGGTTGCGGAAAGTCCTCCGACGGCGATCTGAGCAAGTGCTCCACGGGCACAGGACTCGCAGGACCGCTCTGGCTGATCGGGGCGATGGTGGCCCTGCGTCGGCGGCGTCGGGAGTAGCTCGTCAGTGGCTCCTCCACAGTTATCCACAGTCTCTCCGCAGCCTTACGGAGAGACTGTGGATAACCGGGCCCGTTTTTCCAGAATGGTGGACAACCACTCTGGTCAATCTCTGTCCATGTCTGACGAAAGCTCGATTTCAAATAGAAAAGATCGAAAACCCACACGGTGAGCTTTCGATCTATGGATAAGTCCACCCCAGCGGTGGATAACTTTCGGTGCTGATCAGTCGCCTTGACCGTCAGGCTCGGGCTGACCGGCCTCTTCGCCTTCGGCGGGAGCCGGGAGGGGAATGTCAAAGTCACCCTGGCTGACATCGAGCTCCAGGTCGCCTCGATCCTCGCTGGGGATGAGCATGCCGCCCATCTCCAGCACCGCAAACCGCTCTCCCTTCGTCGGAACGCCGTTCCCGTCAGCGTCCACCATCAGCTCGAGCACCATCGGGTTGTCGCTGGTAGGGACCGCGATGGAGAACGCACCAGGCCCGGAGAGGCTCATTGTGGTGTAGCTGGCGCTGTCGTCGGGCTTGTCGTCTGGACCAACAAACGGCACCGCTCGGAGCACCAGGGCCTCCGTGCAGCCGTCGCAGACCGTGACGCCCGAGAAGGTCACATGCTCGCCGGCCTTGATCTCCTCCTGGGCCTGCTGGCGGTCGGGGTTGAGCTTGTTGTCGTTTTGATACTGGATGAGGATGGACGTGCTGATCGCCTCACCCTTTGCCTGGTCCGGAGGGGTACCTCCGGAGGGTCCAGCGTTGTTGGCACCGCCCTCACCGCCAGGACCGCCCTCGCCGCCGGGACCACCAGGACCGCCCTCGCCGCCAGGACCGCCGCCCTCGCCGCCAGGACCGCCAGGAC
>JAQXDW010000030.1 GCA_029251165.1 Myxococcota bacterium | reverse complement strand
CGTAGCCTGGGCCATGGCCGGCCCAGGCTACGGCGCGACCGGTCGCCCCTCAGACCACCAGGCCCCCATTCCACCGAGGACATTGGCGACCGTGAAGCCGCTGCCCTCCAGCATGGCTGCAGCCTGCGCGGAGCGTCCACCAGACTGGCAGATGATCGCGATCTCCTGCCCTCGCCAGGCCTCCAGCTCGTCGACACGCTCCGACAGCGCGCCGACCGGCACGTTGACGGCGCCGGCGATGTGGCCCCCGGCAAACTCGCCCGTGGTGCGCACGTCGAGCACGACGGCACCAGCGGACAGCGCCGCGGCGAGGGCCGCAGTGTCGATGTCTCGGGAAGCCCCAGGCGAGACCGCAGCGTCGGCTGTCGGCTCCGGAGGCTCTGCGGTGGAGCAGGCGGACAGGCTGAGGAGGAGCAGAGCGTTCATGACCCTCCTGTAATTCGACGGCGGCCACGGTCCGCCAGCGAAGAGACTCGCCCGCACCGCTGGCGGACCGGCCGGACCGGCCGGAGCGAAGGCGCAGGCCCTCCAGCCGCAGCCCCCTTCGCGTCACCGTAGGTTATCCCCACCGCCAACCCAGGGGTCTCGATGAACTACTGGCAGCAGCTCGACAGCGAGCCCATTCCTGGAAGTCGCAGCGTGATGTCGCTTCACCAGCGCGGCACCGAGCTGGCGATCAACGTCGACGGTGATCAGCTGATGAGCAGCCGCCAGCACGGCTCGGAGGATGCCCTCGCGGAGCTGGCGCTGGACCGGCTGGCGGCCCCAGAGAAGGCACGGCTGCTGATCGGCGGACTGGGGATGGGCTTCACCCTCGCGGCGGCCCTGGCCCGACTTGGTCCCGGCGGAGAGGCTGTCGTGGCCGAGCTGGTCCCGGCCGTGATCCGCTGGAACCAGGGCGTGCTCGGCGCGGTGGCTGGCAGCCCGCTGGACGATCCTCGGGCGGTCGTCCAAGAGGGCGACGTGGTCCGCATCATCCAGGGCAGCCGACGCGAGTGGGATGCCATCCTCCTCGACGTCGACAACGGTCCCGAGGGACTCACCCGCAAGAGCAACGATCGGCTCTACAGCACCACCGGCCTCGCCGCCGCCCGCAAGGCCCTGCGCCCCGGCGGCGTGCTGGCGATCTGGTCGGCGGGACGAAACGAGGCCTTCACCACGCGCCTCAAGCGTGCCGGCTACACCGTCGAGGTCAAGACCGTCCGCTCCCACGGCAAGAAGAAGGGAGCGCGACACGTCATCTGGCTGGCGCGCTGATCAGACCGCCGCGGCATGTCCACTCCGGAGACCGTGAGCGAAGCGTTCAGGACATCCGGCGACGACGACACGCCCCGAGCAGGAGCAAAAGCGGCAGCCCAGCGCCTCCGCTCGCGCTGGCGCACCCACCGCCGCAGCCGCTCGGCACCTCTCCCCCGGTGTCCGATGGCTCCTCGGGGACACCATCGATGCTGGCGATCGCGATCTCGCCGAGGTCCGCGCAGTCCTCTGCAGAGGCAGCATCGCACGCCACCTGAAAGACATGCTCGAAGGGTGTGGTGGAGGTCTGCCCGTCGATGGTCTGGATCCCGGACCGCAGCCGCGCGGTGTACCAGCCCCCCGGGATCAGATCGACCGCGGGCTGGAGGCGCACGAGCCGGGTGTACTCCGCCCCCCATCGGGTGTTGGCCTGGGTGAAGTCGACCGACTCTCCGTCCGGTCCGATCAAGTCGACGAGATCGTCTTCGTAGCGAACTCCAGCACCGAAGATGAGGCTGGACCAGCTGCTGGCGGAGGTGTGGTCTGCGCTCAGGAGACGACGGGGGGCCTCGGGATAGGCAAACACGACGGCATCGTCTGCGGAGAGCTCTCCGTGCAGACGGGCCCAGAGCGCCTGCTGGTGGCGCATCGTGGGGAAGATCTCTGCACGCAGGCTGCCGGGCACGGAGGGGTCCATGTAGTGCGTTCGCGTCCAGGCCAGGGCCTTCTCGTTGGAGGCACCGATGGTCGCCGCGATGTTCAGACCCGCCTCGTCGTTGATGTAGACGGAGGTGACGAAGTTCAGGGCATTGAGGATGATCTCCTCGGTGATCTCCTCGTCGAGTCCGGCGTACAGCTCCAGCAGGGTGTCCATGGGGAGATCCTGCTCAGGGACAAACCGGACGTGCTCGTCCATCACCAGGAAGCCGTCGGTGGCCGGATCGGCCTCATCCTGCCCCTTCCCGTCGTGCTCATCGACCCGGTAGAGAAACAGGGAGTCGAAGAGGGTGTCCTGGAGCCCGTGAGAGGCGCAGCCCATCAGAAACGCCACCCGCTTTCGAGACTCCAGGGAGTCCCATGGCGGCGGATCATTGATCTGAACCCAGGAGATGAAGTCCTCGATGAACGGCTCCCAGTGGGTGTGCTCAGAGTAGGCACGGCTGGCGCTGGAGTCGACGGCATAGCCGCTGTCGGTGAAGGTCGCGCCGAACAGGAGCGCGTTGAAGACCTCGGGCTCCAGGAGGAATTCCCGCAGCTCGTCGTCGGGCATGTTCTCCACAGCCCAGCCGGTGACGTGGATGTGCCCCCACAGCCCATGGGCCGAGGCATCGCTCGCCATGAGGAGTGCGCTGGAAGCGAAGAGAATGAGAGCAGAATGAGAGCGCGTGGACATGAGACCTCAGGACTCTGGTATCGCGTCGAGATCGAGGATGGTGGAGGCTTCTGGAGGGGCGAGGACTCAGGAAGAGTGGCGGGTCGGCGGGAAAGGGGTGCCCCGCCACTTCGACAGCGCATCACAGGTCTGGAGTGAGCCGGATCTTCCTTCAAGACACACCGGCTACCCTGCCGCCAGGATACCCTCCTGGCAGAGCCACCATGCTGACCCTTGAGCACCCGCCCTTCCTGACCGACCTGCTCACCGACGCCCAGCTCGCGGAGGTCATCGCGTGCTTCTACGATGCGGTCTATGTCGACGAGCAGCTCTCGCCGCTGTTTGAGGGGGTCCCCCGCAGGCAGCAAGAGCAGCGCCTGGCAGGGTTCATTCGAATGACCCGAGGCCGCAGCAATCCGTTTGACGGGGACTTCCTTCGCTCCGCACACGCCCGGCTTGCGCTCACGCCAGCCCTGTTTGCACGGCGGACGCAGCGGATGACAGAGGCGATCACCGCGTGCGGACACGGACCGGAGGTGGTCTCCTGCTGGAGACGGTACGACGCGCTCTGGTGGCGATACATCCGCGGTCAGTAGCGCGCGGCTTCAGCGGTCGGACCCAGCCGATCGGCGTCAGAGGAATCCAGGAATCTCGCAGCGCTCCCCGGCACCAGCCATCAGACGCTGAGCAGAGTGCGTTCCGGCGAGCAGACCGACCGACTCAGCCTGGCGACAAAAACAGCGCCCCGAGAATAGGCACCGCCGCTTAAACCATATACAAACGGTGTACAAGAAAACACAAGCTCCTGGAATATTTGATGTCTGCGCTCGTATGGTTCCGTTCTGACCTCCGTATTACCGACAATCGAACACTGCACACAGCTCACACACAGCACCAAACCCTCCACGCCGTCTTCCACGACACTCCGGCGCAGTGGAAGCTGCACGGGGATGCCCCGATCCGGATCGACTTCATCCGGCGAAGCGTCGAGAGGCTGGCAGAAGCACTCGCAGTCGGTGGGGTGACGCTGCACATCATCCGCAGCGATCGGTTCGACGCTGCCCCCGACCTCCTCGCCAAGCTCGCCGACACGCTGGGCGCGACCGAGCTGTACTTTGGCGCCGAGCACGCGGTCAATGAGCGCCGCCGAGATGCTGCCGTCGCCCAGCGCTTTCATGCCGTCGGGCTGAAGACCCACTGCATCACCGACGCCACCCTCTTCAAGCCTGGCACCCTCCGCACCGGAACCGGCGGAAACTACCGGGTGTTCACCCCGTTCAAGAAGCGCCTGCTCGCTACACTCACCGCCGAGCAGACCCGAACGGTTCCGGCTCCCTGGTCGCTGCCAGAGCAGACGCCGAGCCACGATCCCTGGCCGGCTGGAGAGCAGGAGGCGCAGCGCAGGCTGGCGGCGTTCAGCAAGCACCACATCGCCGCCTACCACGAGCATCGCGATCTCCCAGCGCTCCCCGGCACCAGCCAGCTCTCGCCCTACCTCGTCAACGGCCTCATCTCGCCCCGTCAGTGCCTCGCCGCTGCACGGCGCATCCCCGGTCCCGGCTCGAACACCTGGATCAGCGAGCTGATCTGGCGAGAGTTCTATCGACACGTCCTGGTCGCCTTCCCCCGGGTCAGCCGCGGGAAAGCATTTCAGCCAGACACTGAGGCGGTGCAGTGGCGAAACAACCCGGCTCAGTTCCACGCCTGGTGCACGGGACAGACGGGGATCCCCATCGTCGATGCTGCGATGCGTCAGCTGCTCACCGAGGGCTGGATGCACAACCGGCTCCGAATGGTAACCGCCCAGTTCCTAAGCAAGAATCTACTTATTGACTGGAGATGGGGTGAGCGTTTCTTCATGGAGCACCTCATCGACGGAGACCTCGCCAACAACAACGGAGGCTGGCAGTGGTCCGCCTCGACCGGCACCGACGCTGCCCCCTACTTCCGGGTCTTCAACCCAACCTCCCAGTCCCGGCGATTCGATGCAGACGGTGTCTTCATCCGACGCTACGTCCCAGAGCTGGCAGGTGTCACCGGTCGCAGCATCCACGATCCGGCACCGCTCACCCGCGCATCCTGCGGGTATCCGCTGCCAATCGTCGACCTCAAGTCCAGCCGACAGCAGGCGATCGACGCCTTCAAGGCGCTCCGATCCTGAGATACAGCCCAATCGCCCTGTAGGAGGGGGCCAATAAGGGACTGTTAAGAACGCACCACTTGGGTATGATGAGTGCATCGGAGGTCCATTGAGCATCATCTTCCTGATCGCCTGCGGTACCGATCCGGTCGACGAGCCGACGAGAGATGCTCCGCTGCCCTCTGAGCACACCTACACCGTAGAGCCGCCTCGCGAGGTCGAGCCTGCAGAGCTGACGGAGGCCATCCTCTCCAGCCTCGAGCGCCTGCTGACCATCCAGTCAGCCCCGGTCCTCGACGCCTACGACGCCGCGCTGACGTACGGCAGCGAGCAGTGCCCCAACGAGACGGTCACCGTCGAGGACGGCACCACCACTGCCCACTGGCAGGAGGTCTGCACCAGCCCTGCTCAGGAGGCCATCTTCAACGGACCGATGACCACCTGGACATGGGATGCAGGCCACATGACCGCCCAGACCCTTCCTCCCTACGATGACCTGTTCCAGTTCTTCCCAGAGATGTCGGAGCTTCGCTGGACCGGAGCTGGACTCAACGGGCAGACCGACATCACCGCAGCCGACGGAATCGACTTCAACTGCTCCTGCCTCGCGCTGTCAGGCCAGGCAGAGGACGACGGAACCCAGCTCGCCTTTATCGCCCTGGATGGCCCCTCACACTGGAGCGGCCCTGAGACCGAGGATGCCTGGATTCAGGACAACATCAAGCTGAAACTCAGCGGATTTGCAACGATAAGCGATGCCGAGCGCTCCATCTTCCTCTCAGGCACCGCCAGCGGACTGGACGATGACTATGGGGCGATCGACTTCACGGTTCCCCTCCAGACAACGGAGACCGGCTGCGAGAGCGTGCCGGTGGAAGGGAACAGCCTCATCATCACGATTCGTCAGACCGAGACCGGCCACTGGACCACCCTCGATCTGAGCAAGCCGATGATGAACAGCTGCACCTTCTGCACCCAAGATGATGTGTTCTGCCTGGACCTGAAACCACTGCTGAGCTGGGAGGAGCTGCCGTGGTGATCCTCCTGCTGGCCTGTCAGGTCGAGCCGCTGCCCGCCGATGCTCCGGATGCACCAGAGCCGCTGCCCGATGCTGTCCTGCTGCGTCGGGCGAGCCTCGATCTGCGCGGTCGTCCGCCGAGCACCGATGATCTCCACAGCCTCGAAGACGACCCTGCCCTCCTCGCTGCGCTTCTCGATGGCTACGCCGCTGATCCGGAGTTCGGGAAGCGACTGATGGACCGGTATGCCCTCACCTACCGCACCCGAGCCGATCAGTTCGTGGTCGGAGTCAACGGCGACTACGATCTGATGACCGACTCGGCCAGCGTGATGGAATTCACCGCCGCGGTCGGGCAGGAGCCGCTGCGGATCCTCAAGCGCATCGCCGACGACGACCGTCCATACACCGAGCTTGTGACCGCCGACTGGACGATGTCTACCCAGCGGCTGGTGGACAGCTGGCCCTTAGAGGCGCTGGAGGAGCCCGACGACGAGGGCTGGATGATGACCCGCTACACCGACGGTCGTCCGATTGCTGGAGCGCTGGTCGCCAACGGCATGTGGTGGCGCTACACCTCGACCACCGAGAACCGAAACCGGGGACGGGCCGAGGCCATCGCCCGCATCTTTCTCTGCGACGGTCGCTTCTCTGCAACCATCGACTTCGATCTCGCCCTGGCCGACGCCACCACCAGTGACCTCCAAGATCGGGTGTTCACTGACGGAAACTGCACCAGCTGTCACGTCATCTTAGAGCCACTGGCCAGCTACCTGTGGGGGTTCTGGCGCAACCATCCAGAGAGCTTCTCTGAGGCTGCCTGGTACTACCCAGGACGAGAGCTTCTCTGGCAGCAGTACGGCGCTTCGGCCCCAGGCTACTACGGCCAGCCTGGAGAGTCGCTCTACGACCTCGGCCAGCAGATCGCAGCCGATCCCCGCCTGAGCGACTGCGCAGTCGAGCAGGGCTTCATCGGACTCCTTGGCCGCGCGCCCGGACCGGATGACAGCATCGCGCTCATCGGGCATCGCGAGTCGTTCATCACCGATGGACTCATGCTCCGCTCCCTGTACCGCTCGCTGGTCGACAACCCGCTGTACCGCTCCGCAGATCCCGACTTCGAGGGCACCACTCCGCATCGGCTGATGTCTCCCTCGCTGGTCGCCAGCCAGCTGGAGGCGCTCACCGGCTTTGTCTGGACCTGGGAGGGCGGAGAGATGATGGCCAGCGATGCCAGCGGGCTGCGGCTGCTCGCTGGCGGCGCCGATGGCCTCATCGCGCAGGCCGAGGCCACCGACTACAGCCTCACCATCACCCTCGTCCAGCAGCGCATCGCAGAGGCCGCCGCGAGCTACGCCGTGGATCAGGAGGCTGCGATGCCCGTCGAGGAGCGCACCCTGTTTGTCGAGGTGGACGACCTCGATGACGAGCCCTCCGACGCGGTGCTGCGCGCCCAGCTCGATCACCTCTCCCTCGCCGCGCTCAGCCGCCTCCCCTCCGACGACGAGCGCGACAGCCTCGCCGAGCTGTGGGGCGACCTCCACGCGCTCACAGACGATCCCACCCAGTCCTGGGCGATGGTCCTCTCTGCAGTGTTCCGCCACCCTGACTTCTTCGAGTACTGAGGCCCGTATGTCCCGCCGCACCCTCAGCCGTCGTGCGCTCCTCGGGAGCGCCGCTGCCGCCGCCGGGATCGCCGCGCTGCCCAGGACCGCGCGTGCCGCCATCTCTCCGTCTCAGCGGCGGTTCCTGTTCATCTACACCACCGGCGGCTGGGATCCGACGTGCGTCTTCGCGCCGCTGCTGGGCCTGGACACCGTCCACACCGAGCCGGACGCCGTCGAGGCGCTCGCCGGCAACATTCCCTACGTCTCCAGCCTCGCCCGTCCCTCAGTCGACAGCTTCTTCACCCAGTACAGCAGCGACCTCGCGGTGATCAACGGGGTGTATGTGCCCTCCATCTCCCACGGCATCGCGCTGCGGCTGATGACCACCGGCAACATCTCCGCCAGCGGTGGAGACTGGCCGACCCGCATCGGCGCAAACCAGTCTGATGACTTCCTCATCCCCCACTTCCTGATCGGAGGCCCCGGATATGCAGGGGACTATGGGATGTTTGTCGCGCGGGCAAGCTCTGAGAGTCAGCTCGCTGGGCTCACCTCCGGCGACATCCTCACCAACACTGATCAGCCCGTCGTCCTCCCGGAGCCGAGCGCATCGGAGCTGATCGATGCCTGGCTGGGCACCACAACCTCTGCCCGCGCAGTCTCCGCCGAGACGCCAGCCCAGGCGCGGCTGGCCGAGGGCTTCTCGACCTCTCTGGATCGCGCCGGAGAGCTCAAGGCCCGCAGCAGCGACCTCAGCCTGTCCGGAGGCAGCGCGTTCTCCGAGCAGCTCCAGCTCGGGATCGAGGTGCTCTCCCGTGGCATCAGCCGCTGCGTGACGGTCAACCACCCCAGCCGAAGCGCGCTGACTGCGTGGGACTCTCACGCGGACAACAACCGCCAGCAGTCCGAGCTGTTCGAGGATCTCTTCTCGCACCTCCTCGACCTCCAGCTGGCCCTCGCGACCACGCCGGGCAGCGTCGCCGCCACACTGGCAGAGGAGGTCGTGGTGGTGGTCCTCTCTGAGATGGGCCGCACGCCGCTGATGAACAGCTCAGGGGGCAAGGACCACTGGCCCTACACCTCCGCGATGGCGCTCGGCCCCGGCATCATCGGAGGGCAGGTCATCGGTGGCTTCGACAACGAAGAGATCGGCTACCGGGTCGATCCGAACTCTGGGGCCATCGACGAGAGCGGCATCCTGCTCGGGCAGGAGACCATCGGCGCCACCCTCATGGAGGTCGCCGGGATGACATCCTCAGAGTCCGGCTACGACGGGGAGCTGCTCAGTGCGATCCTGGCGTAGCTCGATCCTGCTGCTGGTCGCCTGCTCCAGTGGTGAGGGCGACAGCGCCACAGTCGATGCGGTGTGCGCGGACGCCCCCCGGCTGAGCTGGGAGAGTCACGGCCAGGCGATCATGACGGAGTATTGTCAGCCCTGCCACGCCTCGGGCTCCACGCTGCGCAACGGCGCACCTGAGAGCGTGACGTTCGACACCCAGGCCGAGACGCTCGTCTGGAGAGACCGCATCCTGCTCACCGCGACCATCGATGAGCCAACCATGCCCCCCAACCTCCCGCTCTCTCCCATCGACGCCGAGAACCTCCGCATCTGGCTGAGCTGCTGGGAGTGAGCCAAGCCCGTTGAATATATTCCAATAATATGCGAATATATTCACGATGCAAAAAAGAATATCAACCTTCAAAGGTTAGCTTGCCAGGTTAAGGTCTCGCATAATATGCATCTTCCATGTACAGGACTGATGCCATCCGAGCACTGCTCAGCAGCCAGCGGCTGACCACCCAGGCTGAGATCGTCGCGGCGCTCTCACAGGCCGGCCACACGCTGAACCAGGCGACGGTCTCTCGCGAGCTTCGGAAGCTCGGCGTCGAGAAGGTCGACGGCGCCTATCGCCTGCCCCGCCCACGCGCAGGAGCACCGATCCATCGCTTTGTGCTCACCGCCGGAGGCTGCCTCGCGGTGCTGCACACACAGCCTGCATTTGCCTCGGTGCTCGCACAGCGCATCGATCGGAGCGGGCTGGATGGCGTCCTGGGCACCATCGCTGGTGACGACACGGTGTTCGTTGCCCTGAGCGGCCCGGCGGTCGAGGCTGAGCTCCGGCACCTGCTGGATCTGGAGGAGAGATGAGGCTGCGGCTCGACAAGATCGCAAGCTCGACCCGGAACGCCGAGCTGCACCGGGACGTGGTCATTGGCATGCAGATTCCCGCCGAGCACGGCGCGGTGATCGCGGTTCGCGTGCTCGACGAGAAGCGAACCTACAACCAGATCGAGGACACCGGCGGGCGGATGATGACCTTCCACCGGGGCGACATCATCGCAGGCGTGCTCGGCTCGCGTGCTGCTCTCCGTGGCTACACCGGCGAGGTCCCTGACTCCGTGGCGATCGGCGATGTCCTGCACCTGCTGAACCTCGGCGGGGTCATCGGGCACTGCACCTCGTTCAGCCCTGAGGTTGGTCCGCCGGCACGGGTCGAGGTCCTCGGCGCGGTCATGCGGTTCAGCGAGCTGGGGCGGCGGGTGGGCAGCCCGGCGCTGATCTTCCCCGGCTCCGTCGCGCTCTCTCCCACCCTCACGCCGCTGCCGCCGGTGGTCCTGCTGGTGGGCAGCTGCATGCACGCCGGCAAGACCCTCGCAGCCTGTGCGCTGATTCGAGCCGCTGCGGGACGGGGACTGCGGGTCGGCGCGGCCAAGGTGACCGGGGTCGCCCTTCGTCGAGACACCCTCAACATGCTCGACTACGGCGCCCACAGCGCCTACACCTTCGCCGACGCCGGGCTGCCGAGCACCTGCGACGGAGACGTCATCGCTGCAGCCCGTGGCTGCATCAACGCCGCCGGCGTTGACTCCGATCTGGTCGTCGTCGAGCTGGGAGATGGGCTGCTCGGAGAGTACGGCGTCATGGACGTCATCCGAGATGCCTCCATCCAGCAGGCCGCCTCCATGGTGATCCTCGCTGCGCCCGATCCCGTCGCTGCCTGGGGAGGCGCGAAGCTGCTCGACGGCATCGGCTACGGCCTCGACGCTGTCGTCGGCCCGGCGACCGACAACCAAGCCGGACGCAAGTTTCTCAGCGAGCGAATGGGCGTCCTGGCGCTCAACGCAATGACCGAGGCCGATGCCTACGGTGAGGCCATCCTCGCCCGTCTGGGACTGGCGGGTCCGCCCCGGCTCGCTGCCGGGATCGCACCATGAGCCTGCGGGTCGGCGTGGTCGGAGCGACCGGCTATGTCGGCGCAGAGCTGGCTCGCTGGATCCTCGGCCATCCACACCTCACCCTCTCCGCAGCCACCTCGCGGGATCACGCCGGAGCCCCGCTGGCTCAGGCCGTTCCTGCGCTGGAGGGCTTCACCGATGTGCGGCTCTCTGCCCCGGACTCAGCCGCCCTGTGTGCGCTGGACGTGGTAATGCTCGCGACCCCACACGGGGTGTCCAGGACGCTCGTCGGCGACCTCGCGACCGCACCGATCATCGTCGATCTCTCGCGCGACCACCGTCATGCGCCGGGCTGGGTGTACGGACAGCCGGAGTGGAACGGCGCCGCGCTGCCCGGCGCCACCCGGATCGCTGCGCCGGGCTGCTTCGCCACCGCGCTCATCCTCTCGACCGCTCCGCTGATCGCCTCGGGTGCCGCCGCTGGACCGCTGAGCATCGTCGCCGCCACGGGCTCGACGGGCTCCGGCGCCACACCAAAGTCAGCCGCACACCACCCCACCCGGTTCGTGAACCTGAGGGCCTATAAGGTCCTCCAGCACCAGCACATCCCCGAGGTGCGCGGCATGCTGGAGCAGCTCGGGCAGACCCCAGATCTGCGCTTCGTGCCCTGGAGCGCGCCAGTGGATCGCGGCATCTTCGCCACCACGCTGCTCACCCCTCGGAGCGGAGCTGACATCGCCGCGATCTTCGCGGATGCCTATGAGACCGCGCCCCTGGTCCGGCTCCGCGAGGAGAGCCCGGCGCTGCGGTGTGTTCGGGGCTCGGTCCTCGCAGACATCGCCGTCGAGCAGCGAGACGGCGCAGCGGCGGTGCTCTGCGCCATCGACAACCTCGGCCGCGGTGCTGCCGGACAGGCCATCGCAGCCCTCAACCTCGCCCTCGGCCTTCCGGCTGACGAGGGTCTCCGCTTCATTCCGCTCACCCCCTGAGAGGCTCCTGTGTCACTGCTCGACAACCTTGGGAATGCAAAGCTCCCGATCACCCTGTGCTCCGGTGAGGGTCCTCTGCTGTGGGACACCTCAGGGCAGACCTACTGGGACTTCTACGGAGGCCACGCGGTGACCCTGCTCGGCCACGGTCACCCCCGCTGGATCCAGGCCATCACCGCTCAGGCGCGCCAGCTCTCCTTCTGCACCACCATCGCCGATGTCCCGGTTCGAACCGAGGCCGCCGCCGCCCTCACCCGGTTCACCGGCACCGATCGCGCCTTCCTCGTCAACAGCGGCGCAGAGGCGGTCGAGGGGGCACTGAAGCTGGCCCGCAAGGCCACCGGTCGGAAGGTCATCGTTGCAATGCAGAACGGCTTTCATGGCCGAACCATGGGCGCGCTGGGGGTCACGGAGCGCTACCGGGGCCAGCACAATCCCGCGCACGGCGACACCCGATTCGTTGCGTTTGGCGACCTCGAAGACCTCGCCAAGTCCCTCGATGCAGACGTCGCGGCAGTGATCCTGGAGCCGATCCAGGGCATCGCCGGGGTCCGCCTTCCGCCAGCAGGCTACCTCGCTCAGGTTGCAGCACTGTGCACGGCTGCTGGAGCGCTGCTGATCTGCGATGAGGTTCAGTGCGGAATGGGGCGGACCGGCGCGCCGCTGGTCAGCCGCGCGATGGGCGTGGCTGCGGACATCGTGACCCTCGGCAAGGGCATCGCTGGCGGCTTCCCGGCTGCTGCGGTGCTGATGACCGAGGCCGTGGCGGCGACGGTGCGTCCCGGCGAGCACGGAACCACCTTCGGCGGCGCACCGATGGCCTGTGCAGCCATCAAGGCGACCATCGAGATCATTGAGGCGGAGTCGCTGATGGCGCAGGCACACCAGGCCGGGCAGTGGATCGAGCGCTGGCTGGCCGTTCCAGGCGTCGTCGAGATCCGTGCTGCCGGGGCCTGGGCAGGGATCACCCTGGACACCCCGGCCCGGCCCGTGGCGGCTGCGCTGCTTCAGCGGGGCTTCCTCGTCGGCACCTCCGGCGATCCCCACACCCTCAGGCTCGCCCCTCCCGCCGCGATCCCAGAGTACGTCGTGCGCATGCTCGGCAGGGCCCTGTCCGAGGTCCTCACCGGGCAGACCATCAGCGGAGCCGCATAATGGAGCGCGTCCTCTCTCTCCTCGAGGCCATTCCCTACCTCCGCGCCTATGCTGGACAGCGGTTTGTCATCAAGCTCGGCGGCGGACTCTTAGAGCGGCCCGGCAGCTTGATGCGAGACGTCGCCGCGCTGCGCCGCCTGGGCATCGGAGTGGTGCTCGTCCACGGCGGCGGCCCCCAGCTCGACACCGCGGCTCAGGAGCGCGGCCTGAAGACCCGACGGATCGCCGGTCGGCGGATCACCAGCCCGCAGCTCATTCAGACCGCAGCCCAGGTATGGCGTGGAGAGCTGTCCCTCTCGCTGATCTCTACGCTGCGGCAGGAGGGCGAGCTCGCCGTCGGGCTCTCGGGAGCCGACGGCGGCCTGCTCACCGCGGTCCGCCGCCCTCCTCAGGTGGTCATTGACGACGCTGGGACCCGTCAGACTGTCGACTATGGACAGGTCGGTGACGTGGTGGCCTACCAGGGTGCTGCGCTGGAAGGCATGCTCGCTGCTGGTCTCATCCCGGTGATCAGTCCGCTGGCGATGTCAGAGTCTGGAGAGATCCTCAACGTCAACGCAGACACCGTCGCTGCAACCATCGCGGCGGGAATGGGTGCCGCGAAGCTGATCCTGATGACCACCGCTCCAGGCATCATGGCGGACGCCTCAGACCCAAGCACCGCCCTGCACTGGGTCGACCTCAGCGGACTCGCGGCCCTGGAGTCTGCCGGCAGCTTGACCGGCGGGATGCGCCCGAAGCTCGATGCCATTCGGCTTGCGCTGCGCGGCGGAGTGCCTCGGGTTCACGTCATCGATGGCCGAAAGCCCGGCGCCCTGCTCGAAGAGGTGTTCACCACGGAGGGCTGCGGAACCTTAGTCGTTCATGCTGCAGCGCAGTGCCCCCCAGAGCTGAGCTTCGCCGCTCAGGCGTCCGCCGCGAGGTAGACGAGGGGCTGTCCGGGGCGCAGCAGCTCTGGATGCTTCTTGGGAAAGATCACGGTCGCGGCGCCTGACAGCAGCAGCGGTGTGCCCGCTCGGGAGTGCCCGAGGAGTGCACCCGACGGGAGCGACTGGAGGTTCTCTCCGATTCCATCCGCCCAGTCAAAGCCCGACTCTGGACAGCAGATCCGCTCGGTGAGCACCAGCCGACGCTGCTGGTACAAGCACACCGGCTCCCCCTCCAGCACGCCGAGCCCCTGCAGGAGGCTGCGCATCTCAGCGAGGATGCGCTCGGGCTCGCACGCCGGATCTCCGATCCAGCCTGTCTCGTAGCAGAGCCCCACGCGTCCACGGGTCGAGAGGTGCTCGTCGAAGGAGCAGCCGCCAAACAGCAGCGCAGGGTCGCTGAGGACCACCGGAGCATCAAGCAGCGCTGCGACCTGCTGATGTCGGTCATCGTCGGGGTGGTGCATGATGAACCGGCCGCCGGGCTCGACGGTGCAGTGGAAGTCGACCAGGACATCGACCGCCTCGACCGCGCGCGCCAGCTCCTGTGCCCGCGCCTGCTCGTGGTGCTGCGGAGGTTGGCGGAGGATGGAGTCGGTGAAGCAGCGGTTGAGATCAACTCCGCCGAGGGTGTGCCGGCGATCCTGCTCCAGCGCCTTCGGGTTGCCCAGCACGAGCAGCAGCGAGCCCGCGGCGATGCCATCTGACGAGAGCTGCTGCGCCAGGCGGCGCATCGCGGTGACCGGAGCACGCTCGTTGCCATGGATTCCGGTCGAGATGCACACCGCAGGCCCAGGGCGACCGCTTCGGATCCAGTTGTTCATCAGCGGGCTGTAACCCTGTGCCGATGCCGATCAAGACCAGCGGAGCGCAGCTACTGGTTGCCCATGCAGCGCAGCGGCGTGGGGGTGTCCGAGGTGACCGACTCCAGCGTGCCCAGGCAGCAGTCGAGGTGGGCCGCCTGGAGGGCATCTCGGATCGGACCCCGCGCACCGATCAGCACGAGCGTCCCGCCCTGCCCGCGCATGCGATCCCGGAGGCGCTCGACGACAGAGAGCCCCTGAGCGTCCACGCGCCCCACCCCCGACACCTCCAGCACCAGCCGCTCGGTGTCTGCGGAGACCGACGCCGCGACTGCCGACAGGAGGTGGGCCGTGCTGGCGAAGAACAGGGGCCCGTCGATGCGGAGAATGACCATGCCCGGAGTCGGCTCTGCGGTGGGGTTGCGGTCCAGGCTGCGCCAGGTGTTCGTACCCGGAAGCCTGCCCAGGACCGCCACATACGGCGCGCTGCTGTTCCAGACGAACCAGGCGAGGCTGGCAAGAACCCCGATCAGGATGCCCTGCTCGATGCCCAGGGTGAGGGTCGCACCGAAGGTCAGGCCCATCATCGCGAGGTCCGGACGGCTGACCTGCCACAGGTGGCGGACCTCTTTGACATCGATCAGCCCGAGGACTGCGGTGAGGATGATGGCGGACAGGGCTGCGCGGGGCAGGAAGTAGAGCAGCGGGGTCAGGAACAGCAGGGTCAGCGCGACAGCAGCAGCGGTGATCAAGCCCGCGAGGCGGCTCTTCGCGCCCGCCTGGATGTTGACTGCGGTGCGGCTGAAGCCACCAGTGACGGGGTAGCCCTGGAAGAAGCCCGCCGCGACATTCGCCAGCCCCAGCGCCTTCAGCTCCCGATTCGCGTCGACCGCAGCGCCGCTGGCGCGTGCAACGCTGCGGGCCACCGAGATGCTCTCCATGAAGCTGACCAGGGAGATGGTGATGGCGATCGGCAGGAGCGCGACCACATCGCGGAGAGAGGCATCCGGCACCTTCGGCATCGGCAGCCCACCGGGCACATCACCGACGATGGCCACTCCCGTCGACTCCAGCGACAGCCCCCACACCGCCAGCGAGCCGCCGACGACCACCAGCAGGAAGCGCGGAGCGCGCGGAGCGTGTCGCTTCAGCACGACCAGCGTCACCACACTCAGCAGGGAGATGACCACTGTAGTCGAGTCTGCCGACGAGGCGTGCTGCGCGGTCTGGAGGAGGATCTCGTGGACGTGGTGGCTGCGCTGGAGCGACACGCCCAGGAGGTTGCCGAGCTGAGAGAGGCCGATGATCAGAGCCGCAGCCGCCGTAAAGCCACTGACGACCGGATGGCTGAGGAAGCGCACCAGAGCGCCCAGCCGCGCAGCCCCCATTCCCCACTGCAAGACGCCGATCATCAGCGCGAGGACCGCCGCGAGTGCGATGAACGATCCCGCGTCGTCTCCAGCGATGGCCCCCACGCCGCTGGCGACGAGCAGCGAGACCATCGCGACCGGTCCGACAGCAAGCTGCCGAGAGCTGCCGAGGAGGGCATAGACCGCGACCGGCAAGGTGGAGGCATACAAGCCAATGATCGGATCGAGCCCGGCGAGCAGGGCATAGGCCATCCCCTGCGGGATGAGCATGATCGCAGTGGTGAGTCCAGCGACCACATCGCTGCGAAGATCACCCGGCTGGAGAGGCGAGTCGAAGAGAGAGAGATGAGCACGCATGCTCAACCATGGAGCAAGAGTCGTGCCTGGAGTGATGCCGCAAAACCGGTCATATTGACTCAACATCAATCAGCTACAGAAGTAAAACTGAGCCATTTCGAGACAAAACGGTGAAGAAGACCGACTCCGGCCACTGCCACCGTTCATACGACAGTGGCTCCCGACGATGCCTGCAGGCTGGTGCTGCCGACGCTGATTCGGTCCGACACCAAGGGATGCCGTCGTCCACACAGCACGGCTCGGTGGCCTGCGGAGGCGACGGTATCAGCGCAGAGACATCAGCGCAGAGACATCAGCGCAGAGACATCAGCGCAGAGACATCGGCGCAGAGACATCGGCACACGCGCCGGTCAGCCGTAGCGGCCCTCGATGTAGTCGGCGGTCTCGGTGTTCGTCGGAGAGACGAACATCTTGTCGGTCTCTGAGAACTCCACCAGCTTGCCCATCAACATGAACGCGCAGTCGTCGCTCGCGCGGCGGGCCTGGGCCATGTTGTGGGTGACGATGACGATGGTGTACTCACCGCGCAGGGTCCACAGCAGCTCCTCGACCGCCTCCGTGCCCTTCGGGTCGAGCGCCGAGCAGGGCTCATCCATCAGCAACACCGACGGCTTGACTGGCAGGAGACGGGCGATGCAGAGCTTCTGCTGCTCCTCCAGAGACAGCCCGATGGCGCGGTGGTGGAGCCGGTCCTTGACCGTGTCCCACAGCAGCACCTTCTTCAGTGCGCTCTCGACGATCTCGTCTTCTTCAGCGCGGGTGCGCCGGCTGCCAGAGGGCTGGTGAATGCGCTCTCCGAACAGCACGTTCTCGCGAATGGAGAGCGGCAGGGGGTTGGGGCGCTGGAAGACCATGCCGATGTGCTTGCGGACCTGGACCAGCTCGACCTCAGGGGCGTAGATGTCGTGGCCGAGGACCTCGACGCGCCCCTCGGTTCGGACGTAGCCCAGCCGCTCGTTGATCCGGTTGATGCAGCGCAGGAGGGTCGACTTCCCGCAGCCGCTCGGCCCGATCATGCCGGTGATCCGGCCCTTCTTGATCTCGATATTGACATCGAAGAGGGCCTGGAAGGTTCCGTACCAGAGGCTCAGCTCATGGGTAATGATTGCGGACTCAGCCAAAGCGTCCCTCCACATACTCCCGCGTGCGGGGGTCCTGGACTTCACCGGTGAACAGATCCTCAGTGTCGCCAATCTCCACGCACTCTCCCATCAGGAAGAACGCGGTGCGGTCCGCCAGGCGCCGGGCCTGCTGGACGAGGTTGGTCACCAGGATGATCGTCATCTCGCCCTTCAGCTCTCTGAGGACATCCTCGATCTTCATGGTCGTGACCGGATCAACCGCGATGGAGAACTCATCGAGCAGGAGCAGCTGGGGCTCCTGAGACAGCGCGCGGGCGATGGTGAGGCGCTGCTGCTGACCACCGGACAGGAGGCTGCCCAGGGCAGTGAGGCGGTCCTTGACCTCGTCCCACAGCGCCGCACGCCGCAGGCACCGCTCGACGATGACGTCGAGGTCCGCCTTCTTCTTGATGCCGCGCAGTCGCGGAGAGAGCGCGACGTTGTCGTAGACGCTCAGGGGCAGCCCGACCGGCAGCGGGAACACCACGCCGATCTTGCGCCGCAGGGCGTAGAGGTTGCGCCAGGTTCGGATGTCCTGGCCGCCGAAGGTGACGTCGCCCTCGAAGCGCATGTCGGTGTTGAAGTCGTCCATGCGGTTGAGCACGCGCAGGAACGAGGTCTTCCCAGAGCCCGCCGGTCCAATGATCCCGAAGATCTCGTTGCGGTGGACGTCGAGGTTGACGCCGGAGAGCGCGGTCTTGTCGCCGTAGTGGATCGACAGCCGGTTGACGCTGAGCAGTGGGGTATCTACCACTTCTTCCTCCGCCTCAGGTAGATGCGAAACACGATGGAGATCGAGTTCATCGCCAGGACCATCCCGATGAGCACCAGCGCCACGCCGTAGGGAAGCGACTCCGGCACCCCGGGGACCTGGGTGGAGATCACGAACAGGTGCAGCGACATCGCCATGGTCTGGTCGAAGACGCTCTGGGGCAGGAACGGCAGGAAGAACGCAGCGCCCGTGAACATGATCGGCGCGGTCTCTCCGGCGGTCCGGGAGACCTCGAGGATGACCCCGGTGAGGATGCCGCTGATGGCGTTTGGAAGCACGACCCGCCAGATGGTCTGCCAGCGGGTGGCGCCCATGTTCCAGCAGGCCTCCCGGAACGCCATCGGCACCGCCTGGAGCGACTCTCTCGTCGAGACGATGACGACCGGCAGGGTCATGACCGCCAGGGTCAGGCTGGCCGCGAGGATGGAGGTTCCGAAGCCGAAGAACAGCACGAACGCGCCCACACCGAACAAGGCATGCACGATGGAGGGCACGCCGGCGAGGTTGATGATCGCGAGGTTGATGAGGCGGGTTAGCCAGGTGTCCGGAGCGTACTCTGAGAGGTAGATCGCCGCAGCAACCCCGATGGGCACGCTCGCAAGCAGGGCGACCACAACGATCGCGACCGTGCCGAGCAGCGCCGGGAAGATGCCGCCAGCGGTCATGCCGTTGGTCGGGTCCGTGGTCAGGAACGCCCAGGAGACCGCCGGCATCCCCTTCTGCACAAGCACCCCGAGGATCATGACCACCGGGGTAATCAAGATGAGGGTCATCGCCAGATAGAGGGCCTTGACGGCCTTCTCGATGCGGTCGTTGCGGATGTTTCTGGGGGTAGCGGAGAACATGCTCATGACTTCCGAATCCCCCGGACCACGAGGTCAGCGGTGAGGTTGATGACGAAGGTCACCACGAACAGCAGGATGCCGAGGGTGAACAGCGCCTGGTAGTGCTCGCTGCCCACCGCAGTCTCCCCGAGCTCTGCAGCGATGGTCGCCGTCAGGGCCCGCACAGAGTCAAACGGGCTGTCGGGGATGTTGATGGAGTGCCCCGAGGCCATCAAGACCGCCATGGTCTCTCCGAAGCCACGCCCCACACCGAGCAGGACGGCAGCCATCAGGCCGTTCTTGCCTGCCGGCAGCACCACCCGCCAGATCACCTGCCAGCGCGTCGCGCCGAGGGCCTCTGCGGCCTCCCGGTAGGTCTCCGGGACCGCCTTGAGCGCATCCTCAGCGATGGTCGTCATGATCGGCGCCGCCATCAGCCCGAGGATGAGTCCGGCGTTGAGGATGTTCAGGCCGATGGGCACATCGAACAGCTCGATGATCAGCGGGTTCATGATGGACAGGCCGATGAAGCCCCAGACCACTGAGGGAATGGCCGCGAGCAGCTCGACGAGCACCTTGAGGATCTCGCGGCTGCGTGGGCTGGCGAACTCAGCGATGTAGATCGCCGCCCCGAGCGAGAACGGCACCGCTGCAAGGACCGCGAAGCCCGTCACGCTCGCTGTGCCAGCGATCAGCGCAAGTGTCCCGTAGGTGGGGTTGTTCTCAGAGGTCGGCCGCCAGAGGGGAGAGAGGAAGAACTCCTTGAGATCCATCGACTGGCCGATGAAGCTCACGCCCTCCCGAAGGATGAAGACGAAGATTCCGACAATAAAGATGATCGCAGAGATACCACCGACGAACACCAGGATCTGAACGATCCGGTCGATAAACCATGCGGTGTCGCGTGCGTCGCTGACGATCTCAGGCGGTTTCGCTTCCACGGAGTAGCTCCATCAGCTCGCGGACCTGACCGGCAAGCATCCTCGCGGACGCCTCCGGAGAATCACCCTCGGGCAGCGCCCATCGCTGCAGCGAGGTCTGGAAAGGCAGCCGGGGCAGGCTAGAGATCGCCCCGATCGTCACAATGACGTGGTACTCCGCCGGGTAGGCCCGAAGCGGCTCCAGCGGTCGGGGACGGGCCATGGTGAGGTCAAGCGCGAGGCTCTCCCCCAGCACCCGCAGCTCCGAAGAGAGCGCTGCTGCTGGCTGCACACCGGCGCTGAAGTAGCGCCCGGCATCTGGGTTTGCTTTGGCGGCGAGGGCCGCAGCTAGCTGGCTGTAGAGCGCGTTGTCCTCGTCGAGGAACAGCACCCGATAGACCTTCGGAGTCTTGGGACGGCCAGTGATGACAAACAGCGCCTCATCACAGATGTTCTTGGCCTGATCCGAGACCCGCTCGATCTGATGGAGGATGGTCAGCTCTGCGACCCGATCCCGAAACTGTCCGTCTGGAGATCCGGCGGTGAGCCGCCTGAAGATGCGGTCGTAGACCAGATCCACCTGACCGGAGACGCGCCGGGTCTCCTGCGCAGCCTCCTCATCGCGGCTGAGGAAGGCCGCAGAGGCCTGCTTGAGCATGCCCGTCGCGAGGTCTGTGAGCTCGACAAGGTCCTCAGAGAATGCCGCATCAGGAGGCGTCGTGAGGCGCGCACCGATGCGACTGATGGTCACCGCGTAGTCGCCGATTCGCTCCAAGGCAATGTTGAGCCGGAGGACCGAGGAGATGAACCGCAGGGGCCCAGCAGCCGGGAGGTGCCGCGCGACGAAAGTGTGGCAGCGGGCGTCGATGCTGCGGACCTCTCGATTGATCGGGAGGTCGCCGAGGACGACATCATGCAGGACGTCAAGATCACCAACCCGGAGGGCATTCACAGAGATCCGAACGGCATCGAGGACCGCCTCCGAGACCCACTCAACCCGCTGCTGAATCAGCTGAAGGTCAGCGTTCATCCTGGACTCATATCGCTTCACAGGCCCTCCATTGTTGTACTGAGAGGGGGACTTAACCGCAGGAAACGGTCTTTGCCGGGGCGTAGCCCTTGTCGAGGATGATGCACTGACCGGTCTCGCTCATGATCCAGTCCAGGTAGGTCTTGACGACTCCCGTGGGCTCACCGGCGGTGTACATGAACAGCGGACGGGCGACCGGGTAGCTGCCGTCGATGGCCGTGGCCACGCTGGGCGCCACGCAGTCGCCGTCGTCGGTGGACTTCACGCAGGGCGTAGAGATGTGCTCGGTCTTGTACGCCAGGCCGCTGTAGCCGATGGCGCAGGGGGTCTTCTCGACGAGATCGACGACATCTTTGGAGCCATGCATGTCGCGAGATCCGAGCTTGTACTCGCCCTTCTTGCCGAGGATCGCCTTCTTAAAGTAGGCGTAGGTGCCGGAGTTGTTCTGGCGGCTGATCCGGATGATCTCATCCGAGCCGCAGCCCGGTACCGTCACGCCCAGCTGGCTCCACGTCTCGAACGCGCCCCCGTCGCCGTAGATCGCGGCGAGCTGAGAGATCGAGATCTCCTTGATCGGGTTGTCTGGGTGCATGAAGATCGCGAGGGCGTCGTAGCCGACGACGTGCTCGAGCGGCTCGATGCCGTTGGCGCGGGCCTGCTCCAGCTCAGAGTCCTTCATCTTGCGGCTGGAGCTGGCCAGATCAACCGTCCCGTTGATCATGGAGGAGATGCCGGTTCCAGAGCCGCCGCCAGTTACCGCGACGGCGACCGAGGGGTTCACATCCTTGTACGCCTCAGCCCATGCCTGGGCGACGTTGACGAGGGTGTCAGAGCCCTTGTTCTGGATGACCTGGCGGCTGTTGTCCGCGGGAGCCTCCGCTCCCTCCTCTCCGGCACGCTGCTGGCGGGTGTCACGGGAGCAGCCGACAAGCAGACCGACGAGACCGATGGTGGCCATGAACTTCATGAATCACTCCTTCAGAAACAAGCTCCAGTGACCGTATTTCAGTGCAACTGAGCCCGTTGGAGATGGTGGGGAAAACCTGAGTGGGCCAGTAACGCACGATGCGCGATGTCATCGTGATGTCGCAATTGCGTCACGCAAATTCGCAGATCGGACCCTGCTTCCGCTTCGTCGCGGGGAAGATATGTTGTCGCAGGGCTTGGTGCGCTGTGTCAGCTCGGGACACAGCCATGACACAGAACAACGTCTTGTGCAGCAGCACGCGGGAGCAGAGATGGGCAGGGGCAAGTCACACCGACCAATCGTGGTCAGTCGGCACGGTCGATACCGCTTCCAGACCGGAATCGTCACTGCAGATCTGCTCCAGCGCGGCATCCCGATGGACCTCGCGCTCCAGCTCTCTCGACAGCTCCGTCGCGAGATCGAGTCTCTCGACGAGATCACCACCGGAGATCTCGAAGATCGCCTCGATCGAATCGTCCACGCCACCCTCGGTGAAGATCACCAGGAGCCCCACCAGAGCCGCTCCAGCACACCCCTCATCATCAGCCGCCAGGGTACCTTCCCGTTCTCTCGTGGCATCCTGCTCCGCTCGCTGCTGACCGCCGGTCTGGAGATCGAGCCCGCGATGGAGATGGCCAGTGATGTGCTCGCCTGGCTCCAGCTGCTGTCGACCAATGAGATCGACGAGGACCACATCGAGGAGGAGGTCGCCCGGCGGCTCCGGACCGACTTCAGCCCCGCACACGCCCGGCGGTTCCGACTCAGCGCATGGCTCCGACGCCAGAAGCGCCCGGTGATCATTCTCATCGGCGGCTCGACGGGCTCCGGGAAGTCTACTCTGGCGGCAGAGCTGGCGTATCGACTTGGGATCCGCTCGGTCACCAGCACCGACCTGATCCGAGAGACCATGCGGGCGGTGCTCTCTCCAGAGGTCACACCAGGCCTGTATGACCACAGCTTCCGAGGGATGATCCTCGGCGGTCGAGTGCTGACCAACCCCCGAGAGCGGGTCCTCGCCGGCTTTCGCCAGCAGGCCGCCCAGGTCACCGTGGGAATCCGAGCGGTCATCCGGCGCACGATCCAAGAGAACAACCACATGATCATCGAGGGGACTCACCTCATCCCCCCGTTCTCCGACTACCTTCCCCCCGGAGCCGATGCCCTGCTCGCAGGCCTTGTTCTTGCGGTGCCGGAGGAAGAGCGACACCGCGCTCGGTTCCCTCAGCGCGCCCGCCGCGCGAGCCTCCGCAGCAGCGACACCTACCTCGAGGCGTTCCAGTCGGTCCGCTGGATCCACGATGACCTGCTGCACCAGGCTGAAGAGTCTGACTCCATGGTCGTCGCCAACGATCGGGTCGGGCGCACCGTCTCCAGCGTCATCGGCTACCTCGCGGAGGCACTCCCGCTGGAGCGCCCCTCTCCCCGCCCCATACAGATCGAGAAGACCCTCTTCCTCATCCTCGACGGCCTCGCCGATGAGCCGAACCCGACGCTCGACGGCATGACGCCGCTGTCTGCTGCACACACCCCTCACCTGGACTGCCTCGCGGCAACCGGCGCGCTGGGCGTGGTCCAGACCGGTCAGGCTCCGGGCCTCATCCCCGAGACCGATGAGGGACTCCAGGCCCTGCTCCGCCGCGGACTCCCCAAGAAGCCGCTCAAGCGCGGACTGCTGGAGGCCCTGGGCATGGGCATCCCCCTGGCGCCCGGTGCGGTCCTGCTCCGTGGAAACCTCGCCACCCGACAGGCCGACGGCTCGCTGACTGATCGGCGGGCAGGCCGGATCCGCTCTGGCGTCCCGGAGCTGCTCCGGGGCCTGCGCTCGGTCCAGCTGTCGCGCGGAATGCGTGGGCACATCTTCCCCGGGCACGAGCACCGGGTCGTGGTGATGCTCGCCGGAAGCGGGCTGTCTGATGCGATCACCGACACCGATCCTGGCAGCGCCTCGCCGATCCAGCACATCCAGAAATGCCGCCCCCTCGACGGGACTCCCGAGGCCGCCCGGACGGCTGCGGCGCTCAACGAGCTGCTGGCGATCGCGCGGGAGCACCTCAGCTCACACCCCGTCAACACCGAGAAGACCAGCCAGGGAGACTTCCCTGCGAACTGCATTATCACCCGCGGAGCCGCCAGCACCGACCAGCTCCCAGAGCACGATGCCCCAGCGCTGGGGGCGATGATCTCCGGCTGCGGGACTGCGCTGGGAGTCGCTCGGGCAATCGGTCTGGTGCCGACCACCTCCCCGAAGATGACCGGAAACCTGGACACCGACCTCGACCTGAAGCTCCAGACCGCCGACAAGCTGCTGGGCAAGCACGGCCTGGTCGTCATCCACTTCAAGGGCACCGACATCGCGGCCCATGACCGCCTCCCGCTCCAGAAGCGCGACTTCATCTCCGCGATCGATGCTGCGCTGGGGACCTTCCTGGAGGGCTGGGCCGACAGCGATCCGCCGCTCCGGGTCGTGGTCTCCGCAGATCACGGGACCTCATCGATCACAGGAAACCACCTCTCCGAGCCGGTCCCGCTGCTGGTCGGATCCTGGGAGCCCTCCGAGGAGCGGGCGCGGTTTGATGAGCAGGCCGCCAACAGCGGCGCCCTCGGGCTGGTGGGGCCCGGCGAGCTTGCGGAGATGCTGTCGCTGCACTCGGGCTGAGGCGGGCTTAGAACGCCGCCTGGAGCTGAGCCCGGAGCATCGTCTCGCCGGCTTCCTGGCCGTCGGTCTCGTCCCAGATGCGAAAGACATCGCTCTGCAGCTTGAGGTTGTGGTGGGCAAAGTAGTACCCGATGCCGCCGCCGGCCTCGTTGAGCCCCTCGTCAAAGCTGGACTCCGTCTCCGTGCCGATGCGGCGGTTCATGCCGTACCGTCCGGTGATCTCCAGCGCAGTGTGCGGCAGCAGGTAGCCCGCCTGCCCCATCGCGCCCCAGCCGTCCGAGGTGGCCGCGCCGCTCTCCGCCTCTCCCTGGCGCATGAACACCTCGGAGAGCAGGGAGAACCCCGCGACCTTGAGCATGAGGTCGCCGGTCATGTTGTGGTAGCTCCACACATCGTCGGTGATGGTCGAGCCCAGGATGCCGCGAGTCTTTGGGGCCTCGTCGATGTAGGCATAGGCCGCACCGATGGACAGCCCCGCCTCTGTGGAGCGCGCGAGGTCGGCCTCGCTGTAGTCCTTGAACGATCCCAGCGGAAGGATCTCGACCCGGGCGATGTACATCAGCCCCTGATCCCCAGCGCCGATGGTCTTGTTCGAGGTGTTCCGCCCCTCGCCGATGTAGACACCAGCGTAGTACTTGAGCAGATCGAGGCCGAACAGATCCTTGGAGCGGATGTCGATGCCGAGATCGCGGTCGAGGGTGAACTCGGCGTTGCCGGTCACGGATCGATCGACGAGCTGAAGGTTTCCAGAGGAGATGACCCGCTGGCGGCTGTAGGGAACCTTGTACTGACCGATCCGAACGTTGAGGTCTCGGATGTGGGTGAACTCCTGGTACCAGTCCAGCAGCGGGGTGGTCTGGACGAGGTTGGCGTCGTCGATGTCGTCGCCGTTGAGGTCGACCCCCTCGAAGGAGTCGTCTCGGGGGGAGACCGCGAACTCCGCCTTGAACTTGTTCTTCTTTCCCCACATGTTTCCGCTGAACTGGAGGCGAGCCCGGCGGATCATGAAGTAGTGCTCGGCGTCCTCGTCGGCGGCCATCGTTCCCTGGTACAGGTACTGCGCCCGGAGCCGGGTCTGGAGCTTGAAGTCACCATCCTTGCTGGTGAATTCGAGGCCCTTTCCAGGCACGAACTGCCCGCTCTCGGCATCTACCGGGCGCTTGCTCATCCGCTCCGCATCCCACTCCGGCGCGAGGGTGTCGTCCGCTACAGCGGCACTCGCGCAGAGCAGTCCGAGCACAGAGAAAAGGGTGACCTTGTGTGACAGCATGAGAACGCCTCCGAGATGAAGTGTCTGTATGTCGCCAACCTTCAGGGACACAAGCGACGGAAACACGACTCCTCTGTGACGAGGATGTCATCCATGTCACAGACCTGTCCCAGAGCACGCCGCCGCAGCGGAGCGGGTTCGCGGTACGCTGCGACATGCCCCCCGCTCATCCTGCTGCCCCCTCCCGGTCGGCTCCCCTCAGCAGCGCCGCCACAGCGGCTTCTCGGACGGGCTCTGCCCACAGCGCTCCGGCCCTGGTGAGCAGGCTGCAATGAGCGGACTGCCTCCAGAGAGCCATGCTGCGCTGAGCCGCATCGCTCGGGTCGCGCGCGCCCGGCTGTGTGCGAGCGTCTCGCCGAGGGTTGCATACCAGGTGCTCCAGGATGCAGTCTCCGCGAAGCAGTCGGGGCTCGATGCCGCTCCGCCGTGGCTGAATGCTGCACTCAGCGAGCCAGTGCTCACCCCGTGCTGGTCGGAGCTCAGCACCGCTGGCTGGGTTCACCAGGCCTTCCACGCAGCCGATCTCGCCGCCATCAATGCACACCTGGAGGACGGCGGGCTGCTGACCGGAGCGGACCTGGCCCGCAAGACGCAGCTGTTCACAGACCGGTACATGATCGACTGGCTGATCGACAACAGCCTGGGTGTGCTGTGGGGAACGATGTGTGCGGCGCGGGGCTGGAAAGACACGGCTGCGTGGCCCTACCGGGTTCAGCAGCCCGACGCAGCCCGCGCACGCCTCCCCGCTGCCCTCGCCGACCTGCGCATCCTCGACCCCGCCTGTGGCACGGGCAACGTCCTGATGGTCCTGCTGGATCGACTGCTCGTGCTCTACCGGCTGGAGGCATCGCTTCAGGGCCGCCCCCACAGCGACGCTGAGAGCGTGCAGCAGATCCTCGCGCACAACCTCGTCGGTGTGGACATCGACACCGAGGCCCTCGGCGTGGCCCGTCGCTTGCTGTGCGGACGCGCTGCCGCCCTCGGCGCGACCGTCTCTCCGCAGCTCATCGCGGCCCCCTCTCCCGCCGGAGCTCTCGGGCCTGTCGCTGGAGAAGGATCTTACCACCTTGTCATCGGAAACCCTCCCTACCTCTCCACCCGGCTGATGGGCCCCGATCTCCAGGCCGCGCTCCCCCCCCAGAGCCCCGATCTCTACGCAGCGTTCCTCCGGCGCGGGCTGACGCTGTGCGCGCCGGGCGGGGTCAGCGCGATGGTGACGATGCGCGGGTGGCTGTTCACCCGCCAGTTTCAGTCTCTTCGCCAGGACATGCTCCAGCACCGGATCGGGGTGCTGGGGGATCTCGCCGAGGGGGCCTTCGCGGAGCTCAGCGGGTCGGTCGTCTCCGTGGTGATGAGCACGATCTGGCGCCTGCCGCCTGACGATCGTCTCCTCGTCGTTGCCGCCCATCAGGCAACACCCGCTGCCAAGCAGGCGGCCCTCCGCGCCCAGCACACACGCCACGAGATCCGCCCCTCTGCCCTCGCCGCGATCCCCGGCCAGCCGCTGCTGTACTGGTGGACCCCGTCGCTGCTGAAGCAGTACCAGGCTGCGCCGCTGCTCGGCGAGCGCTTCACCCTTCGACAGGGGATGGCGACCGGTCACAATGCCCGCTTCCTTCGTCGTCCGTGGGAGGTCCACCCGGCGCAGATCTGGCGGGTTCGGGCCGATGAGGCGCAGGCAGGACCACCAGACTGTCGCTTTGTTCCCTACGTCAAAGGAGCTGCTGGTCGGGAGTGGATCGAGGGCCTGAGCGACGTCATCGACTGGGATCGGAGCGGAATGCAGGTCAAGATCATGCACGAGTCCCGCTACGGCTCGTGGTCCAAGCGCATCCCCAGCGCCGGAAGCTTCTTCCAGCCTGCCGCCTGCTTCACCAAGATCGGCTCCCGGTTCTCTGCCCGCATTCCCCGCTACCGCAGCATCTTCGATGTGGCCGGATCTGCCGTCTTCGCACCGGATCCACGCCCGGTGGCGTGCCTGCTGAACAGCCTCCGTGCCCGACAGGTTCTCCAAGACCTCAACCCGACGGTCAACTTCCAGATCGGCGATGTCGCTCGCCTCCCCCTGCTGCCGATCACACACGCCGCAGCGATCTACGCTCGGCTGGAGGATGCCTGGACCACCCATGCCGCAGCCACCGAGACCAGCCCAGAGTTTGTCCGCCCTGGACACAGCCCGTGGGTGTGGGCGTGTCAGTGGGCACAAGAGGCAACCGATCGGCCCACGGATGCCGAGCTGCCCCGGTGGTCGCCGGTCATGGTGGCGCCGACCGCAGCAGACCACCTCTCGTTCGCGGTCCGCAGCCACCTCCAGCACGCTCCCCACGGCGTGCTCTTCCTCTCCGGTGGCGGAAGCAGCAGACACCATGCGCCGATGCTCGCAGAGGCATGGGCCGCACACTCGCTCGGACCGTCTCTCCAGGACTGGCTGCGGCTTCGATTCTTCATCGATCACCTCCGGCGCTACGCGAACCGGCCGATCATCTTTCCGCTGTCCTCAGCCAAGAAGACCTTCGTCGCGCTGGTCAGCATCCACCGCTGGACGGATCAGACCCTGCCCGCCCTCCTCCGCGACCACCTCCACCCGCTCCGCTACACCCTCCGCGACCACCCTGCGCGCGAGGAGCTGCGTTCATTCACCGCTGCGATCGAGCAGCTCGCAGCCTTCGGACCGACGGGCCGCGAGGTGGATGCTCCGTTTGTGCCAGAGCTGTCGGACGGAGTGCAGGTCACCAGCGCAGCGCTCTGGCCGCTGCTGCATCCACAGTGGAAGGCTCCGAAGAAGTGGTGGACCACCGGCTCCTCGCTGTCCAGCCCCCGGAGCTTCGCCTGGTCCGCTCTCGCCAGGCGCTACTTCCCCAGCGCCGTCGAGGCCCGCTGCCGAGAGGATGCCTCCCTGTGCGTCGCGCACGGCTGCCTCGCTGAGCATCACCCAGAAGTCGCCGCCCGCTGGGGGGTGAGCGCCCCCCCCTGAGTCCGACGCAGAACACGCTGCGCCGGCCGCTCCCGTGCGCGTGTGATCAGGCGCTGATCACCGACTCTGTCCACCGCCAGAGCGCCTCAGCCTGGTCCGCATCGAAGGCCACTGCTGCGGGCTTCTTGAGGGCACAGTCTGCAAAGTACTTCCCAGAGACTGCGCTGTTATCGGGATGAGTCGCCACGTAGCACTGAGTCGCTGCGCCCTGGGGGATGGTCTTGAGGGTCATGGTCGAGAACATCGCCTCGGCGTTGTCGACGTGTCGAGCGAGGTTGGTCATGATGACGCCCGGATGGAGGGAATTCGCCGTGCGCGCAGATCCCTCGAAGCGACGGGCCAGGGCGGCGGCGAACATGATGTTGGCGAGCTTGGAGCGCCCATACATCCGCCAGGGGTGGTAGTCGCGCTCGCCGGAGACGTTGTCCAGCTCCAGGCCCGACTCTCGAGCATAGAAGTGGGCACCGCTGGAGAGAACCACGATCCTGCCATCCTCAGCGAGCTGCCCAAGCAGCCCGGTGACCAGTGCAAAGTGACCGACGTGGTTGGTGTAGAGCTGAAGCTCGATGCCGTTCTTCTGCTGGAGGGTCGGGAGGGCCATGATCCCAGCGTTGGCGAGGATGCCATCGAGCGTGCGCCCGGTGGCCTGGATGGTGGCGACCGCTGCCTTGACCGAGCTGAGCTCGGAGAGCTCACAGGCAACCGGAGTGCCGTCGATGCCGAGCTCAGCCAGCGCATCTGCAGCCTTCGCCTCAGTCCGCGCAGCGGCGATGATGTGGGCACCACGGCCGGCGAGGATGCGAGCGCTTTCAAGGCCGAGACCAGAGTTGCTTCCGGTGACAAGCCAGGTCTTTCCAGAGATATCGATTCCTGCGGTGACCTGCTCTGCGGTGCTGTCAAAGCCAAACGACATGTTGATTCTCCTGATGGGGAGAAGGCCGTATCACAGCCCCGACAGCACGCTGAGTCATCTCGTGTCGCTGGCCTTGAGAAACCGACCGAGGGCAGCGCAGAGGCCATCGCCTGTGCCCCGCTGTGACGACTACCGGTACCCAGTGAAGACCGCACCGCTCTGCTGCGGCGGGGTGACCTGGCCTTGTCCGCCAAACACCGCCTCACCATAGCTGCGATCTGAGCGGCGGAGGGTTCCATGGAGGCGGTCCCAGAGCATGAGGTGCTGGCCGAAGTTGACGTGAAAGTGGGCGTGGTGGTCATCGTGAAACATCGACGGTCCCTGCCAGGGCAGCCGAGAGGTCAGCCGGACTCCAGAGTGGTCGATGACGTTGAACATCAGCGTGTAGATGAGCACGACACCGATCACGCTCGGGTGAAGTGGGATGACAAACAGCGGGAGGAAGCTCGCCGCCTGCTGGACAAGCAGCTCGACAGGATGGACCGCGATCGCGACGTAGGGACTGGTGGCGACGTACTTGTGGTGGACAAGGTGGAAGCGCCGATACAGCCGGCGAGTGTGCATCAGCCGGTGGGCGTAGTAGGCCCCGGCGTCGTTGAGCACAAGCAGCAGCGGAATCGACAGCAGGGTGTAGGTCCAGCCGTAGTCAGAGACCGAGAAGTACAGCGGAGTCGGCATGCCCTGAGTCACAGCGTAGATCAGCGCACCGGAGACCAGACCGCCGAGGGTGAGGTTGAGAGAGGATCGCACCGCTGCGGCGCGGTGCTGCCCCGGCTTCAGCCAGCGCCGCTCCTGAATCTTCCAGGCTGCTGGTGCATCCCCCCTCCGACGGTAGTACCGAACAAAATAGAACGCAGCGGTGAGGTGAAACACCAAGAGGCCCACCGTCACCGAGCCCGCGAGGCAGAGCAGGAGCAGAGGCCAGTCGATGTCGGGCACACACACCTCCGAGATACACAGACAATACACTGATACAGTATGTGTATGATCTGTATTACTTTTGTCCTGTGCGGCCATGCCTCGGCGTAGGGCTTGGAGCGGACGGCCACCAGACAGCCCGGCTCAGGCCCGCCGCGTGCTCCTCCAGGCTGCACGGCGCTGCATCGAGCGCACGGGCCTGAGCCACGCCAGCCTCCGAGATGTCGCAGAAGAGGCCGGAGTGACCCGTCAGACGGTCTACCGCTACTTCGACAGCACTGCTGATCTGTTCCGCTCCGCTGCAGCCCTCTCTAGTGATGGGTTTCTGGAGCGGCTCCGGCGCCAGGCCAAGACCCAGGACACCCCCGAGCATCAGGTGACAGAGTGCCTCGTGTTTGCGATCACCGAGCTTCCCTCCGATCCACACCTCGCGGCGATGATGCGCGCTCCAGCGCGCCCTGATGTCTCCACGCTGCTGAGCCTCGGCTTCGTCCAGGACGACCTCGCTGTGCTCCTGGGAGCCGACGTCAACCCAGAGGCGATCGATGCGCTGGCGGAGCTGCTCGTCCGCTTGCTGTACTCCTTCCTCACGGAGCCGGGTCCGCCGCGCAGCGCCGCTGAGCTCCGGACGAGCCTGCGTCGGTGGCTGGCTCCAGTGATCGCAGAGGCTAAAATTGACCGGTAATTCCAGCTCCGTTCGGAGTGATGTAGACCCTCGGATCGGTCCGCATCTCTGAGATGAACTGGTTTCGCCGCAGCTGGAGTCCTCCGGCGGTCAGCGCACCCGCTGAGGCAATCAGGTAGCCGGTGGCGGAGGAGGTGCTCTGCCCGACGAGTACATAGTGGGTGCCCAGAGCGACCGCAGCAATGTCGAAGAACAAGGTGACCGCGCCGCCCCCACCGGAGAGCTCCAGCAGGGTGCCAGCCTTCATCGAGCGCCGCCCAAGCAGGGTCAACCCAACCGCCGAGCCCGCGACCCCGACCGCCGCCACAGCCGGCTGTGCCGCACCGGCAGCCTCCGGCTCCAGAGCCGTCGCCGCGATCATCAGCATCGGAGCGCTCGCGCCGATGATGAATCCGATGCGAGCCGCTCGCTGGTGCTCTGCCGCACGCTCCAGCGAATCACCTGCCCACCCAAGCGAGGGCGCAAGCAGCATCCACACACCCATGAACCACCGCATCTTCACCCCTCCAGGACGACGGCAATCATACGGGGTGGCGCCGCAGCTCGTCTTCCGTTCATGCTCCAAGGCTCCTCGAGGCGCACGTCAGCCCCCCACCAGCAGCCCTATACGCTGTGGTCTGTATGCTGACGATGACTGTCGCTGAGACGCGCTGGAGCACGGCTGAGACGCACAAGGAGGACAGCACCCAGCGCGTGCGATGTGGCGCGGCCCTGCTGAGAGCGTCATGGGTGCGAACTCATCGGGTGATGGCGTGTGTGCTTTATGGTTCAAAAAATCGAAAAACAGCCCAAGTTCGTTCGGTCATTCACACGACAAAGTCATCAACGGTTAAGCGTGGAAGATGCTTGTTAGACCGTCCAAAGGAACGAAGACGCTGCTGCACCTTCGCGGCAGTGCAATCGCTGAGATCATGCCTGAGCTGTTGGTTATTACACTAACGGCTGTCATCGTAACCTGGAATTTCGAGGCCTGGGGACTGGACAAACACAGCCTGACGACCATCCCATTCTCTCTGGTGGGTCTCGCGCTGTCGATCTTCCTCGGATTTCGCAACAACGCCTGCTATGACCGGTGGTGGGAAGCCCGCAAGATGTGGGGGGCGCTGATCAACACCACACGCTCTCTCTGTCGACAGGTCCTCACCCTTGTCGAGACCGGAGCTGACCGAGACGAACTCGTCCGTCAGATCATCGGCTACACCTACGCCCTGAAGTACCACCTCCGCACCGAGGTGAAGCTGGAGCAGGTGCTCCCATGGTTTCCAGAGCCGGTCTCTGCACACTTCGAGGAGTCCACCAACGTACCGTTCGCCGCGCTACAGCACATGGGCGAGACCTACCGTACTGCCTGGAAAGCCGGTCGTATCGACACCTTTCACTTGCCAGTGCTGGAGGGGTCGCTGACCACACTCACCGACATCCAGGGCAAGTGCGAGCGCATCAAGAACACCCCGGTGCCGCTGTCCTACACCATGCTGACCCACCGCTTGGTGGCGATCTACTGCCTCGCGCTACCGTTTGGAATCGTCGCAGAGGTCGGCACCCTCACTCCGCTGGTGGTCGCCATCGTCAGCTACGCCTTCCTCGGTCTCGACAGCGTCGGAACCCAGCTGGAGGACCCCTTCGAGCTGGACCCCAACGATCTTCCGCTCGCTGCACTGGCGCGGACCATCGAGCGCAACCTGCTGGAGCACATCGACGCCGAGGACATTCCCGAGCCGATCTCGGCCGTCAAGGGGATCCTGGCGTAGTCTCCAGCGAGCGCATCAGCGCAGCGGACTGGCGGTGCCCCAGCGATGCGGCCTGCTCTGCAGCCAACCGGGCCTCGATGACACGCCCCTGGTCCCGAAGGATTGTCGCGCGGGCAAACGGCGGATTTGGACTCTGAGGAGACAGCGCCGCTGCCCGATCCAGTGCCACGAGGGCCGCATCAGGCTGCCCCTGGCCGCTGCGGTGGAGGCCCAGCATGTACCACCCCTCCGCCAGCTCCGGCGCCAAGGTGGTCACGGCAACGAGCTGCTCCTCAGCCGCTGCGGACTTCGAACGGCGGCTGTAGACAATCGCCAGCGCCATGCGGACCTCTACATCGCCGTCGCTGTATCGAGCCGCCCGCTCAAGGAGGGGCTCTGCGGCAGCCGGATCGCGGTCCATCAGCAAGACGGCGCGCTCGTACAGCGGGCCGGGCAGGTCGGCGCTGAGGTCGAGGTAGGTGAGGAGCTCAGGGGTCGGCTGTCGGAGCGAGCGAGCAGCCTGAATCCGAACCCCCCGGACCGGATCAGCCAGCCGCTCTTGGAACGCCTGGAGCACCGCCGGCTCCCCCACCCCCAGCCGACCAGACAGCGCCGTGGTGGCCTTCATACGAACCAGTGGGTCTGGATCTCTCATCCCAACCAGCAGCCTGGAGGCCGCCTCAGAGCGGCTGACATGATCAGCCAGCAGGCCCATCGCGCTCGCCCGCCAGTATGGATCCGGGTCCGCCGACGCCGCCACAAGCCCAGACACACCCGACAGCCCAGCCAGTGCCCGCGCGCGCTCCTGCCGCTCCGTCCGCTCGCTCCCCCACCACGCCGCAGCCCGCGACGCGACCCAGTCAGTTCCCTCGTCGTGGCATCGCTCACAGGCATTCGGCACCCCCGCTTCCTGCGTCAGCGCCGGATCTGGGATGATGAGCCCGTGGTCACGACGGGGATGCCGCTGCATGTAGGTCGTCTCCGGCATGTGGCAGTCCACACAGGCGGTCACGCCGTCGGGGTGTCGATCGTGCCGCTGGAAGTCCTCGTGGGTCTCGTGGCAGGAGAGACACAGGGCGTCGCCCTCTCTGACCAGCCGACCGGAGTGCGCATCGTGGCAGTCCTGACAGCCCACCCCCTCACGGTGCATCACGCTGGACCGAAACGAGGCGTACTCGAACACCTCGTCCAGGATCTGGCCGTCGGGGTAGTACAGCCCCGGCTCTGCGAGGGTCTGAAGGGCGTACTGATCGAGGAAGTCCTCGCCGGGCTCATCAGAGAGAGTCGAGCGCCGGCTGTGGCAGGCAGCACAGTCGGTCATCTCTGGACGACGCAGCAGAACGGTGCGGTCTGCGGCGTGCAGGCTACCCGGCCCATGGCACGCCTCACAGCCGACCCCTTCCTCCGAGACCGTGGTCGTGTAAGTGTCCGATACAGAATCGTAGCGCTTGTCAAAGCCGGTGCTGTGGCACTCCCCACACATCGTGTTCCAGGTCATGCCCCGCCCAGTCCAGTGCCCCCAGTCTCCGGGCGCTCGGACATCCGCAAACACTGAGAACCACTCCTCGGCGTCGACATCCCATGCCTCGTCAAAGACCTGAGTGCGACCGCCGGGGGCAGCGACAAGCGGCTGCCACATCGGATCGACCCCCAGCGCCCCGGTGATGCGCTGCCCCTCCGCGCCGAGCAGGAGGTCTCCTCCGTCCGCTCGAACATCAGGGCGAGCCAACAGCGCGGCGCGCTCGTCTGGTCCGAGGGGACGCTGAGCAAGGGCATGGTGGGAGCCTTCCCAGCCGCTGGCTTGCTCGGTGTGGCAGCCCAGGCATGCCTGAGAGCCGACCAGCGTGGGCTGCTCGAGCGGAGGAGGTGGCAGGGGTGGAGAGGGCTCGCCCTTACAGGCGATAAGCAATGCGGGCAGCATGTCACTCAGGGTACCCAATGGGTGAGCGAGCAACGACATCCACTACGCAGCATTGCCCATCCAAGAGAGTGCGGCGGCTCGATCGGCGTACCCTGAGCGACACAGAGCAGATGTACAGCCAGCCATCACCGCGCGCTCCCGCGCCATCCAGACGAGACACATCCGCGCCTCTCCAGATGACAGCTCACCACAGGGTACAGTGGCCTCCCGTGCCTTCACTCCTCTACTTCTTTGCCTGCGCGCATCCCCAGCCCGCCACCGAGGCGCCGCCACGGACACCGGACAGCGGCTGGCAGGTCATCGGTCAGAGCCTCCAGGGGCGCGACATTCGCCGGAGAACCGTCGGCAGCGGCTCTCGGACGGTGCTGTGGATCGGCGGCATCCACGGTGACGAGACCGAGGGCATGATCGCCACAGCACGACTCCCCGAGGCCTTCCTGGCCGATCCAGCGCGTGCCGGGCGGGTCACGCTGCACCTCATCGAGGACCTCAACCCCGACGGACGAGCGGCTGAGACCCGGGGAAACGCTGCATCAGTCGACCTCAACCGCAACTACCCCGCAGCCTTTGAGCCGGCACCCGCACACGGCGGAGCCCCCCTCGATCAACCTGAGGCCGCCCTCCTCGCGGCACAGCTCGAAGCCCTAAACCCCGACCTGGTCATCGTTGCCCACAGCTGGCGTGAGGGGCACTTCATCAACTACGACGGCCCTGCCTCCGAGCTCGCGGAGCGCTTCTCAGCAGCCTCCCGCTACCCGGTAATTCCGTCAGCAGACATCAACCCCACCCCCGGCTCGCTGGGCTCCTGGGTCGGCATCAAGCGCGGGATCCCGATCCTAACCGTAGAGTACGAGCGCGGCGCGGATCCGACGGGCTGCTGGCTGGACACCCAGGCTGCGATTCTCGCAGTAGTTGACCCCAGTCTTCCATGACGCGCCTGCCGGTGCTCACGACTCGACTCCCCGACCACACGGCAGCGGGATCGCCATGACAGCGAAGCTGCCAGGTATGGCATGAGCGGAGGAGCCCTACCGGTCGGAGGTGAGCGGTTCTTCACAGCGAGAGGAAGCAGCGCCTTCCCTGTGTTCCAATTCAGGACAGACCATAAGAAATAACAGCACACAATGTAAACCTTCAATACGGAATATGGACACCTTCTTCTTCATGCATCGATCAGGTCAAATGATCACTCGCATGGATGTGCAACACCCAACGTCAGATGCTCACACGAGACCTCGCGAAGGTCAGCGAATACAATGAACAGGCGCTAAAGTGACTTTTTATAAGTTGACGATGACAGCGACTACTGGCCACCAGAATAAAGTAGACAGACGCTACCAGGTCACCTGAGAGATGGAGAAAATCGACAGCACCGGCGGCCGCCCTGAACAAAGACATCAACAGTCAAGACGAACGCCATCACAAGGCGAAACACTGCAAGCGTTTGAGACAACAGGAGGGAAAAGCCATCGCTTGGCCCTTGATTGAGCGCCCCAAGACGATCACAGATGATGACAAGCATGATGGGGGGTGCGTTATCTCAGACATGAATAAAGTCATACGATCTTGTCTTTTTACAGCTACAGCCTCGGAAATATATACGGGTTGTTATCAGATTAATATTGGCAGTCTTAAGTGTGACGCTATATTGCTTTAGGGTTCACCGAGATTAGTGAAACGAATGAAAGATCAGAGCAATTGGATGCTCTACCTGACGATTGATGTCAAAGAACAAAATGTAGATAGGAAGAGACATGCCTCGACGTCCGAGTCCAACCAACCATCTTGATGCTGTCCGTGAAAAGATGGGCACTATTCCCGATCACGAAGTCGCTAAGATGTGTGACTCAACGGCGGCAATCGTGGGGCGCTACCGCCGAAAGCATGGGATTAAAGCGTATCAGGGGTATAAGTTCGTTAAGGGCACGCAGCCTCCGGGTTCTAAATCCAGCGCAACAAAAGGTACGCGGCGCGCTCGCAAGTCGAAGCTCGATCCGTACCGCGCCGAAGTCGGTAAGCTCCCAGACAAGATCGTCGCTGCAAAAGCCGGTGTGTCCGTCGAGGGTGTTCGCATGTACCGCAAGCGTCACGGCATCGCGCTTGAGCCCAGCGCACGCCAGCCTCGCGGTCGCAAGGCGAAGGTGAAGGTCGTCGAGAGCACCGTCGTCGAGAGCACTGTCGTCGAGAGCACCGTCGTCGCAGCGCCTGTCGCCGAGAGCACTAAGCCAAAGCGCCGGAAGCGTCGCTCAAAGATCGATCCGTACCGCGCCGAGGTCGGTGTCCTCACAGACAAGATCATCGCCGAGAAGGCCGGCCTCAGCCTCCAGGCTGTCCGCCAGTATCGGCGGCGTCACAACATCTCAGCGCCGCCCCGAGGTGGAGCCGCTCCAGTCAGCGCCGCTCCAGCAGCCGCTCCAGCAGCCGCTCCAGCAGCCGCTCCGGCAGCCGCTCCGGCAGCCGCTCCGGC
>JAQXDW010000129.1 GCA_029251165.1 Myxococcota bacterium | reverse complement strand
GGCCAGGGCTGCTCTGGCGCGCCGCTGCTGTGGGGGGAATGCGAAGAGACTGCGAATTGAGCGGGTAAGTCGTTCAAGCCGCTTTTTTCGGCTCCAGGCCCGGTCCGAAGCCGTACTGGAGGGGGTTGTCGGGCAGCAAAATGTCGCCCTGCTCTGCAAGGGCTCTGCTCTCGCTTTTCAAGGCGGTCTAATACTGTCCTTATACCAGCCTGAAAACAGAGCTATCGCTGACTCTGACTGAGGTTCAGCGCCGCTCAATGCCAGGTGCGACCCCCTCCAATCCTTCCAGTCCGATGGATTCAAGGCGCAAAGAAGTCCGCTGGTGAGCCTGAAAGCGGCCCTGCCTCGGGACGGGGCAACACGATCACGTTCGCCACCCGACCCATTCGCATCAGCTCTCGCTGAGCACTCACCGGATCGGTCACCTGATCAACCAGCCAGATTCGAGCACCACAGGCCGGACATGCACCCGTTGTGGAGCAACACATCCCGGCCAAATACCCGGTACAGTAGGTCCTCCCATGGAATCCATCGCTCATCATATTCAGGAGCCTTCTTGCTCTGCTTGCGCTCCTGGGCCGCCTGATGGCTGCCGTACCTCCAGCGCTGCTGAGACGGTGAGCTCTCCGCACCGAGATGACCAATACTCACGCGAATGCGCACGGCTCCAGAGCGCATCCGTGTAATGAGGATCCGGTCTCGGGTTTTTCAGCACAAGGTGCTGTCCGTGGGGTTGTGAGGTGCTCGTCCCCGTGGCCAAAGCTGGAGGGGGGATTGCCTGAACACCCCACACGGCGGCACACCGTCTGCGCGGACACGCATAACAGGCACGAGTCGAGCCTCAGTGCCCTGTTTACAGATCCGGGCGTCGTCCCATGCGAGGCTCTCCTTCATGGCGACTGAGCCCACCGAGAGGCGTGGCCGGGATCCTCGAACAAAGACACGTCGTTGAACAGGGCTCTGTTCCTGCGTATGATAAAGCAGAGGTGGGTCATATGCTCAGAACGATTCTATTCATTCTCAGCATTATGGCTGTGTCTTCTGACGCTTTGGCTCAGGCGCTGGATGCACCACAAGCCGAAGTCGAAAACGCCATTGCACACACCTCCTCACTGGTTTTCTTAGTGAGGAATGAGACGCTTGAGCCACCGATCTTGGAGGAAGGCGACGCGCTGGATTCAGCTCAGAGACAAAACCCAATAAAGGATGATGCTTATCTTCATCCTGTTGATTCCATAACGCCATATACCCTTAATAAAGGTGAATGGATCTATGCTCAATCAATACAAACATTACCGTTCCCAAGCTGGACCTTTGTTGGGGTCACTGACAACCTTACAGCACAGATTGATCTTTTACCTTGGGTATTCGGGTATTTCTCTGAGCTGAAGAAACCGATTCCAAGTCTGAACTTTAGGTATCGGTTTAACTCACAGAGTGGTCTGGTTCCCACCATTGCTGTTGAGGCAATGTTTGTTCACTTCTGGGATACCTTTGAGCGTTTTGATACGCCCTCTATAACCATGTGGGAGAAGGGCACTTATCTTCACCTTAAGCCTGTTGTCGGCTATCGCATAAAGGAAAATTGGGGTATAAACCTTTCTCTTGGAGTTGACTATATTGGTGAATTGACAATGCGAAACAATGATCCGAACAATCCTCAGAGTGAGCTGTTTACCAATAGCTGGAACCCCAATCTTTCAATTGGATTGGATTACAGGCCCTCTAATTGGATCAGCTACCACATTGGTTACACGTATGGCTCAACATTTACTTTTTTAGAAAACATCCCAAGAAAACAGCAGCTCAACTATGGATTCAGGATGGCTCCGTTTTATAAGAATAAAGCTGGGGTTTTAAGGAATATGAGGATCGAATTGGTGGCAATAAACGGATACTTTGCAGACATAGATGCAAGGCAGTCACTTCCAATCCCAGTATTTCCTTACTTTTACTGGCAATGGGACAGGGATAAGGAGGAACGAAAGAGAAGGAGGGATTAGAGGCCCTGCGCTCTACCTCCAACACCTGCTGCGCTTGGTCTGAAGACTGAACAGCCGTCGAGTGTGGGTAAGAAAAACAAGCAGCGTTTTTCGGCTCTTGGCCTCGTCTGAAGGCGTGGTGGTGGGGCTTGCCGGGCAGGAAAATGGCCCTCCGCTCTGCAAGGGCTTTGCTCGCGCTGCTCAAGCCGGTCTAATAGCAACGCAACCGCCAGCGACCGCTTTGATCGCTACCCCGCGGAGCCTGACGACGATGTCGCTGCAGCCTGCTTCCAGAGCGATGCGCAGCCCTACCGAAGCCGGGCGCTGATCGAGGACATCGGCTCGGCTGTCCTCCTGGGCTCCAGCGCCGTCTTGTGGGTGCGCACCGACGTCTCGCTCTGCGCATTCCCCGCCCAGGTCACGACGCTGCACCGTCGCTGGCAGCTGCAGCCAGGGGCGGCATGCCTCACGCCGCGCGTGCTGTCGACAGCATGGGGCGGGTCAGGACAGGATCCCCTTCTGGATCAGGAACCACACCAGGGCGACGACGGCGCCGATGGCCAGCCCGAGGACGCCCAGCACTGCCGTCACTCCGCCTCCGATGAGCAGGCGTCGACGACGCTTCTCCTTTTGGGCTCTGACATACACGGGGTGCTGCTGCATGCGCGCCGAGACCTCTGGATCTTCGTCAGCCAGGAGTGTCTTGAGCACCTCATCTGGGAGGCTCGGGCGCTGGGTCAGCGCCGCGCGGATCTCATGGTGGCTCGACGAGGCGAGCCGCGCGAGGTCTTCTGCGGCGGTCGCTGGTGCCCGGACCGCAATCCGCTGGGCGGTCCGATCCCCGCGCTTCGCCAGCAGGTGGAGGGCAGAGGCGGGCAGCGCTCTATTGCCCAGCGCTTCGAGGAGTCGACCGTGTGCGTTGCTCGTCAGCAGCAAGAGATCCGCCTCCGCGGTGTCTGGGTGCTGGGCTGCGATCCGCTGCGCGGTCGAGTCGGTGTTCAGGCTCAGGGCGTGCAGGACGGGCTCGGTGAGCGTCATGCCTTCGGCAAGCTCGAGGATCTCGCTGTAGGACTCGCGCTCAAAGAGGACGGCGAGGAGCGCCTGGGGCAGCCGTCCGCTCTGGACGAGGGCATGGCGAACATCGCCTTCCTCGTCTGCGATCATCCGCTCCATGAGCTCGACCGGTAGCTTTGGATGGGCCGCCGCCTCAGCACGCTCCATTTCGTTGTCTGAGGCCGCCATGAACAAGAGGTCCTCGAGCGTGTGCTCGGTGGGACCGCTGGTGTCTGCGGTGTCGTCGAAGACGATCCACCACGGCTCTCGGCGGGTCGGAGGGTGCAGGCGAAGCCACAGCTCGTCTCCCAGGTAGTTGGGCGTCGAGCAGAACTGACAGCTCACGGTCCGCATCTCGCCGCTGACATGCAGGCTGCCGCCGCAGTTGCTGCAGTTGATGGCTGCGCTCTCTTGCCGGGCAGGAATCACCCGACCCGGCGACGGGGCTGAGGGGACCGACCCGCCGATGACGTAGCGGACTTGCGGAAACGGACGGGTCAGCAGCGCTGGCGCGGGGTGAATGCGCAGCGTCATCGAGCAGGTTGTACAGGTCAGATCATCGCCACGCTCGGCGGCGGCCAAGACCTGCGACTTCTCATGCACATGACCGCACGGACATGTCGGCCAGGCCCTGATGCTGTCCATCTTGAGCGGAGACCATGCGCTGTGATCTCCTTCTCCAGGCCGGTGCTCCTTGGTGGCCTCAAAGACGTTCATCGATGGGTTCCAGTAGTTGAGCAGCTCAGACCACCGAAAGCGCTTGGTGAGCGGGGTGACTTCTTGGCAGCGTGTGCAGTCAGCGTTCTTGAAGACCCCGTTGAGCGGAACGCTGGAGTCACAGCCTGGGCACTTTAGGGCAAGTCGTAGCTGGACACTGAGCATGTCAATCTCCATTAGAAAACCGTCTCATTTCAAGAATGACATAGGCGGGTAGGGCAAACAAGACGGTTTTTTCGGCTCCAGGCCTCGTCTGAAGGCGTGGTGGTGGGGCTTGCCGGGCAGGAAAATGGCCCCCCGCTCTCCAAGGGCTCTGCTCGCGCTTTTCAAGCCGGTCCATCACTGTCCGTATCCTGTCCTGAAAAGAGAGCTATCGCTGACTCTGGCTGAGGTTCAGCGCCGCTCAATGCCAGGTGCGACCCCCTCCAATAGACCGGTTCGGTCTACCTGCTTGGTGAGAAGAAGATGTCCGAAGAAAAGACCGACAACGGCGCTGCTGAAGAAAGCGCCGAGACCGCTGCGCCTGCTGAGGAGAAGAGCACCAACCGCTCTCCCAGCAACCCCCTGTCCCGGCCCACCGATACCACCCTCCGTCCGGGCTTTCGCAACCCGTCCAACAGCCGCAGCAAGGTTCAGCAGAAGTCGCGCAAGAAGAAGCGCCGTTAGACCACACCGCGCCAGGCTGCTCGACGTTCGCCAGAAGACTGCCCTGCCAATGGCAGCAGCCTGCTGTCGTTGTGCTGTTGAAGCCAGAGAGCGCCGGCACTCCGTGTGCCCGGCCGCACGGGTCGAGCCAACAAAGACTTCAAACCATCCGCCAATAATCGGGTGCGAATCTTTGATTTGTAGACTACAAGCATAGACCCTTGATGGAGGATCCAGATGAAGCTTCACACCCTCGCGATCATCGCGCCCCTGTTCCTGGGCGGCTGCCTGGGCTTTGACTCTGACGACGATGGTTTGACCAACGCCGAGGAAGAAGAACTGGGCACGAACCCGGACAAGGCGGACTCTGACGGCGACGGCATCGACGATGCAGACGAGGTCGATGGCGGCACCGATCCGACCGAGGCTGACTCCGACGGTGACGGCCTTGAGGACGGCGACGAGCTCGACCTCGGCACCGATCCCACCCTGGCAGACACCGACACCGACGGCATCTCTGACGGCGATGAGGAGAGCAACGGCTCGGATCCGCTCAACGTGTACTCGTGGCCCGGCGACGGCATCTGGCCGGACAACTCCGCCAAGGCCACCGACTCCGACACCTACGCCTACGACGAAGTCTTCCCCAACTTCACCGCCAGTGACCGCTACGAGAACGACGTCTCCCTCCACCAGTTCTGGGGTCAGGCCATCCTCCTCGACTTCTCCGCCGGCTGGTGTGGCCCTTGCAAGACGGTCGCCGAGGATGCCCAGGAGGTGTGGAGCGAGCAGCGCGAGGATGGCTTCGTCATCATCCACGCCATGGTCGACGGCGACAACACCGGTGCCGACAGCGACTTCCTCAACGACTGGGCCGATTCGTATGATCTCACCTTCCCCGTCCTGGGCGAAGGCGAGGTCGAGGATGTCTTCTACGACCTCATCGACGTCGGACTCGGCGAGGGATACGTCCCTTACATGCTCGTCCTCGGTAAGGATATGACCCTTCGGTCCATCTATGTCGGCGGCGAATTCGAGAGCGAGATCGCGTCCGAGATCGAAGACATTCTCTCCGAGTAGAGCGCCCAGAGGCTCACGTGCGGCGGCTCCCACACGGGGGCCGTCGCTGCTTCTGGAACTAATCGGGGATCTCTTGCTGGCCCTGCTCGTTGTTTCCCCAGCATGCAATGCCGCCGTCTTCCGACCGGGCGCAGCCATGGGTGGTGCCCATGCCGATGTCGACAAAGCGGCCCGATGTCGGGTTGTCTTCGCCGTCCTTGGTCGAGCCCCAGCAGGCGATGGTGCCGTCGGTGTCCAGCCCGCAGTTTTGAAACGAGCCTGAGGAGATGGCTGCGAAGATCACGCCCTCGGGAGGCTCGGTGGCGCCCTTGAAGTTGTTGCCCCAGCAGCTCACTGCGCCCGTGGTGTCGATCGCGCAGGAGTGGAACTGGCCAGCGGAAACGGCGACATAGTTGGTGCCCTCGGGCGGATCGGACTGCCCCTTGTTGTTGTCTCCCCAGCAGGGTGGGTAAGAAAAACAAGCAGCGTTTTTCGGCTCCAGGCCTCGTCCGAAGGCGTGGTTGCAGGGGTTTCCGGGCAGGAAAATGTCCCCCCGCTCTGCAAGGCCTCTGCTCGCTCTTTTCAAGCCGGTCTAATACTGTCCTCATACCAGCCTGAAAACAGTAGGGCAATCGCATCTAAACGCTCGGTACCATCGGGGTAAAAAGGCTGGACGTCTGCTGTGAGGCCTGCCAATGCATCCGCTGCTCGATCTGTTTTCCGATGTCCCCGACCCTCGCAT
>JAQXDW010000028.1 GCA_029251165.1 Myxococcota bacterium | reverse complement strand
CGCAGAGCCGCCGCCTCGCGCAGAGCCGCCGCCCCGCTCAGGGCCGCCGCCCCGCTCAGAGCCGCCGCCTCAGGCTCCTTCGCAGCCGCTCAACATCCGGGGGCCTGTCGCCACCAATGGGGTCGAGTCTCGCCAGCCGGTCACGGACACAGCGCCAGAGTCGGACAGCAGCAGTGGCCTGCTGAAGGTCGTCGTTGCCCTCGGTGCGGTGCTGTTTCTGGCCTGTGGTGGTGGCGGCGCGGTCGCGCTGTTCTTCTACCTCCAGTCCGATACACCCATCGCGACAGACACGAGCATCGAGCCCACGCTCGTTGAGGAACCGCTTCCCGTGGAGTCGGACGCCGGGGTCATTGAGATCCCCCCTGAGGAGCCCATAGAGGAGCCGCCTCCGCCGGAGCCCCTGGAGGAGCCGCCTCCGCAGACCAAGCCACAGGGGCACTCGTCCGGCTCCAGCTCATCTGGAACCACGACTCGACCGTCGCCGCCGCCGCCGCCGCCGCCTCCACCGGAGCCGGAGCCGGAGCCGGACAGCGGACCGATGGTCGTCAAGGTCATCTCGCAAGGGGCTGAGGCGACCCTGCGCTGCGGAGATGGCCAGGTCCGAACCTTTGTCGGCACCACGCGCATGACCTTCGACACGGTCACCACCTGCCGGGTCGACATCGGCGATTCTCGTGGCGTGTTCCAGGCCAGCACTGCCGCCACCATTACCTGCACGGAGTCTGGTGGAACGGTGGGCTGTCAGTGATCGCGATCGCGGTGCAGGCGGCCCGTGCCGCCGGTGCGATCATCCAGGAGGCCGCCGGCAGCGGCATCTCTCCGCCGACCCTGCCCGCTGACTTCGCCGACGGTGCGCGGATCTCCCACAAGGGCGCCATCGACCTCGTCACCCGGATCGATCTCGCTGCCGAGGCTGCGATCCAGGCCGTGCTCACGGCGCGGACGCCGGACATTCCCATCCTCGCTGAGGAGAGCGGCGGCGCCCGAGCCGAGACGACTCGCTGGATCGTCGATCCGCTCGATGGCACAACCAACTTCGTGCATGGCTTTCCAGCCTATGCCGTCTCTATCGGACTTCAGGTCGATGGTGTCATGGAGGCGGGCTGCATCTACGATCCCCTCCGCGATCACCTCTACACCGCCACCCGTGGTGGGGGAGCGGCCTGCAACGGTGAGCGACTTCGGGTCTCCACCACCAGCAGCCTGGGCGACGCTCTCCTGCTTACGGGCTTTCCCTACGACCGCCAGCAGCATGCCGCAGCGTACCTTCGCATCGTGCAGGCTTTCCTGGAGCAGTGCCGTGGTCTCCGACGTGCTGGAGCGGCGGCTCTGGACTTCGCCCACATCGCTGCTGGCCGGGCGGATGGGTTCTGGGAGTTCGGTCTGTCTCCCTGGGATGTCTCTGCTGGAGTGCTGCTGGTGGAAGAGGCGGGTGGTGTCGTCACCGACATGTCTGGAAGCCCGCTCGACATCAACGCCCCTCGGGTGCTTGCCACCAACGGGCAAATTCATACAGAGATGACTCGCATCCTCTCCGGGTTAATATCCAGGCGAATTCCTCCGGCGTGATGGAGCAGATGTGGGACTCGCAGTTGGCATCGATCTTGGCACCTCAAATTCCGTGGTGGCCTACTATCAGAACGGAGAACCCCGCATTTTAGCGGATGCAAAGGGCAACACCGTTCATCCCTCTGTGGTTGCTTTTGGCTACGGAGAGAGCACTGTCGTCGGGCATCGGGCGCGCCAGCAGCTCACCTACGCCCCGGAGAACACCATCGCCAGCGTCAAGCGGCTGATGGGGCGTCGGTTCGACTCTGTCGAGGTCGAGCGCATGCGCGCGATGGTGGCTTGGGGGATTGCCGAGGGCCCCAACCTGGATGCTCGGGTCCGAATTCAGGGAAAGGTCTACGCGGTCCCCGAGGTCTCCGCGCATGTCCTCCGCCACATGAAGCAGATCGCTGAGGAGGCCTTGGGCGAGGTGGTCGACAAGGCTGTGATCACCGTCCCGGCCTACTTCAACGACCAGCAGCGTCAGGCCACTCGCGACGCCGCGACCATCGCTGGCTTGGAGTGTCTGCGCATCATCAACGAGCCCACCGCTGCTGCTCTTGCCTACGGCTACCGCAAGGGCAAGCGCCAGCACGTTGCGGTCTACGACCTCGGCGGCGGCACCTTCGACATCTCCCTGCTCCGCATCGATGATGACTTCTTCGAGGTTGTCTCCACGGCAGGAGACACCTTCCTCGGTGGCGATGACTTCGACACCGCGCTCTCTGAGCACCTCCTGGCGACCCTCCAGCAGACCACGGGGGTCGAGCTCTCGACCCGCCACGTCGCCCTGACCAAGATCCGTGAGGCCGCAGAGAAGGCCAAGCGCGAGCTCTCCAGCGCCGCGAGCGCGGAGATCCGGGTGCCCAACCTCGCGCGAGACGAGTCCGGCCAGCCCATCCACCTGATCACCACGCTCGACCGCAGCATGCTCAGCCGGCTGGTCATGCCGCTCATCCAGCGGACCTTCCTGGTGGTCGATGATGCCCTCAAGCAGGCTCGGCTCACCGCGACTCAGATCGACGAGGTCTTGCTTGTCGGCGGAATGACCCGCCTGCCGCTCATCCGTGAGGCTGTGGGGCACTACTTCCGCCGCAAGGCGCAGGACAACATCAACCCAGACGAGGTCGTTGCGCTGGGCGCTGCCATCCAGGCCCATACCCTGACCGATACTGCCGGTATCGCCGATGCCGTCCTCCTCGACGTCACTCCCCAGTCGCTCGGGGTCCGCACGGTCGGTGGCTTCGTCGAGCAGATCATCCCGCGCAACACCCCGATCCCCACCCAGGCAGGAAAGGTGTTCCACACCGCTACCGACAACCAGGATCAGGTCCGGATCCAGGTGTTCCAGGGAGAGAGCCGAATGGCTGAGGACAACGACTTCCTTGGAGACTTCGTGCTCGACAACCTCCGCCCCGCCCCGCGAGGAGAGATTGCAATCCGCATCACCTTCTCCATCGACACCGATGGCATCGTCGCCGTTCGTGCACGAGACGAAGAGACCGGTCAAGAGACCGACATGCTGCTTGAGGCATCCTCGAACCTGTCTCGGGATGAGGTCCAGCGGCTGCGGTTTGATGAGCTTGGGTTCTGATCTCGGCGGTATACTGGCACCCCCTGAGGAGCTCCGATGGACCCCCGACTGCGTACCCGTGTGGAGATCCAGACCCTGTATGGTCTGGTCGATGAGCTGAACTACTACCGGCTGCTCAAGCTCGATGAGCAGTGCGCGCAGGAAGACATCGGCACTGCATACCGTCGGGAGAGCCGTCGGCTTCACCCTGACCGAACCGCGAGCCTCGGTGATGCCAAGCTCAAGGATCAGGCCAACTACATCTTCACTGCGATCAACGAAGCGTTTCGGACGCTCAAGGAGCCCAGCGCCCGACTCCAGTACGATCAGGAGCTGGCCAGCGGAAACATCCGCAGTGCTGACACTGCGCTGCGCAGTGGAGATCAGGCCAGCGGCTCAGACGATCCCGAGCAGGCTGCCACCCACCCCAACTCTGAGAAGTTCTGGAAGCTCGCTCTGCGTGCTTACCGCGAGAACAATTTCACCTCCTGCATGACCAACATCAAGTTCGCGCTCCAGTTCGAGCCGGACAACGAGGTCTTCAAGGAGTGGATGGAGAAGGCGAAGGATGCGGACAACAAGGCGGTCAAGAAAGAGAAGAACCCGTACAAGCTTCGGATTCTCTGAGGAGGGTGGCTCTCAAGGCGCGACCTGATCCACACACGGCCGCACACAAGCACCCTCTCCGTCCCTGTCATCCAGCGTATGGCCTGTGAGGGCTTGCCCCCCGGGCATCCAGTGATCGGATGCGGGGGAAGACACCGTCAACCAATCTGCTCGCCGTGGAAGGTCCAGCGCCCGATGCTCTCTGCGCCTTCCTTGCTCCACCAGGCGCGCCATGCCGCGAGGTGGGCGACCTGGACTCGCCAGGGGCCGTCCGGATCGAACGGAAGCCTCACGCCGGTGGAGATGACCAGCTCGTCGTAGCAGGTCCGCCGGACGAGCGGATCGTCGTGGCCCATGCGGGCAATCAGCAGGCCGGGGCTCATCGGCTCGCCGCCACGATAGCGCTGACCGGTGTCGAACTGATCGCTGTTCTTCTCCCACCAGTCCAGCCAGCGGTTGCGCAGCAGAGATTCCTCGGTGGACTCGTGGTGGCCGGTGAGGACCTCGAGGGCACCGGATGCGACCTGAGCACGCTGGGGGTCGCGGCTGGCGGTGGCCTCGATGAGCCGATCGACGACCCGGGGTGCGCCGAGGTAGCCGAGTCCGGAGAGGGCTCCGAGGCCCGCAGGTCCGTCGACTTCAGCGGTCCGCATCATCAGCAGCAGGTAGTTGGGGCCGCCGTAGCGTCCGACGATCTCGCCCAGAGAGCGACTGGAGCCACCGCGCTGGGTTGCCAGTGCCTGGGCCTGATCGTCCAAGCCTCGCCACACTCCGAGCAGCAGCAGGCCGACGGCCGCGACCTCCGCAAGCTCTGGCTCATCCAGTGCCGGCAGCAGCACCTCGATTGCGCGGGTGTCTCCGATGCGCCCCAAGGCGATGATCGCAGCCTTGCGCACGAACGGTGAGGTTCCGGGTGCGGCGTGGGTGCAGAGAATCTCGACCGCTGCGGACTCCTTGCGCCAGCCGAGGACCTCCGCTGCGGCGGCCAGTCGGCTGGACTCTCCACCCTTCTCCAGGGTCTCCAGGAGGCCGTCGACCAGTGCGGTGTTGCTGGAGCGTGCCATCGCACCGATGAGGGCTCGACCGGCAGCCCCGGAGACCCAGCGTCCAGCGAGCTGCGCGAGCAGGACCTCGGCAGCCTCATAGGAGCGGTGCGCGGCGAGCAGGTTCACTGCGGCGACGTAGCGGGTGAGGTTGGGATCGGTCGGCCGGTTGCTTGCTCGCTCCAGCGCCCGCACGCAGCCCTCTAAGTGAGCGGCGAGGGCGTGAACGATGGAGATCCTGCAGGCTGCGATGGCGGCACGGTGAGCCCCGATGCGACGCTCGGGGCGGTCGGCATCGGCGCGAATGAGCGGTGGCCGTGCGCGGCGGGCGTTGATGCAGTCTCGGGCATGCTCGGCGGTGCGCTCCAGGTGCCAGCTCAGGCTGGCTGCGGGGTCTCCGAGCACGGCATCAGCCGCCGCGACGCCGGCTGCGAGATCGGCAGCCTTGAACAGCGAGCGTGCGGCCTCGGCGGCCCCGTCGAGTCCGACCTGTGCTGCGGCGATCCAGGCCCAGCCTTCTCGGATGGGCAGCGACAGCGCGGCGAACTCCTCAGCCGCCCGACGGTAGTCCTCTCGTGCGCGGTCGGGGTCCTCAGCGAGCTTCTCGTAGAGTCTCCCCCGCCGGATGAGGATTCGCTGAAGCAGCTCCGGGCTGTCTCCCGCGCGCTTGCGGGCGAGCTGGTAGTGCTCTTGAGCGGTCGGGGTGTCCCGACGCTGCCAGGCGAGATCTCCCTGGAGCAGGTGTGCTTGAGCGATGAGGGGCTCACGCCCAGACTGTCGAGCGAGGCCCTCGGCCCGGCTCAAGACAGACTCTGCACGAGAGAGATCCTGCATGCGAAGGTGGCGCTCGGCGAGCAGGAGCACGGCCTCGGCCTGCTCGTCGGAGCGGGTCAGCCCGTGCAGTGCCTCGGTGAGGATCTCCTCGGCCCACGGCTCCAGACGCATCATCGCGATGCGCCCCAGGATCAGCATGGCCCGGGCGGCGTGCTCTGGCGGTGCGCTGCGAAGGCTGCGGAGGCGGCGCTCCGCGTCGTCGTGGTGCCCCAGGTCCGTCTCGATGCGGGCCAGGGCGAGGCTGAGAGGGTGAGAAGACGCGCCCAGAGCATAGCCTGCGATTCGCTCAAGCTGAGCGGTGAGCATCAGGCGAGCGGACTCACGCTCTCCGCGGCTGATGAGCACCCTGGACAGCTCCAGGGTGGCTGCCTCGACCATCGCCAGCTCGTCTACCAAGCAGACGTCCTCGACCCGCTCGGAGAGAAACGTCGAGAGCTCTCGCTCCCAGGCATCATCTCCGGCAGGAAACAGACGCCCGAGGGTGCGGACCAGGGAGGGCTCTGGAGGATAGTGCGTCGGCCAGTCCTGGGGGAAGCGGATGTTGCGAAGGGCCTTGAGGTACGACCACCGTGCGGCGGCGTCGTCCTCACCGAGCTGAGCATCGCCCAGGCGCGTCCAGCCGATCACCGCGCCAGGCTCCAGGGCGACGGCGCGCTGGAGGCCGATCGTCGCCCGATCGGGATCGCCGGCAGAGAGGTGAGCCAGGGCCTCCTGGATCAGCAGCCAGGCCCCCTCCGGGTCGGCATCGAGGCGAGCAGCCAGCATCGCCTCGGGATCCGAGAGGTTCTCGTCGAGGATGCGAACGGTGCCCATCAGCCAGGGCATGAACCGCTCATGCAGCGGCTCGAACCGCTCATCAATCCAGCGCCCGAACAGATCGCCGCCGGTCGGACCCGTGACGAACGCCCACCGATCGGTGGGTGCTGGACCATCAGCGAACACGATCACCGAGCGAGCGTCAGCGGAAGCCGGGGCGAGCTGAGCGAGCGAGCGGACAGTCAGGGCACCCCGGAACAGGGTCGCGCCGTTGTAGCGTCGGAGAAAGACCGCGAGACCTGGAGGCAGCGCACGCGAGATGTGCACCTCGGCGCTGTCCACAGCCTCCTCGCTTGGAGGTGGCTGGAGCTGATGGACATCTCGTCGATAGCGCGCGACGATACGAAGCAGAGGGTGGAGGGGATCGATGGCTGGTTCGATCGATGCCTGAGGTGTTGACATGACAAGCCCTTTGATTGAAACCAGTCTAACGCATGCTGCTCCAGATTGAGCATCGGGTTGTGAGCGACCTTAATATTGGCATGTCAACACCAACCCTAAAGTGATTTTATAGGTATCCACAGATGTTGACAAACCTGTGGATAACTTCGTGGAGAAGTTAGTGATAACTTGTCGAGATTAGCCTCTAATCATGACTTCCACAGGATTACTCACAAAACCCTGAGAAGAAGTCATGGCCTGGATGGCCGGGCTCGCCTGTGGAGAAGTCTCTGGATGAGGTGCCGTGCGGTTAGTCCAGCAGCTCTCGCATGCGGCTCGCTTCGAGGGGGCTCATCTTGAGCTGGTAGTGAATCCCGTCGTCCTCAAACCGCTCCGAGAGTACCCGCGCGCGCTTGTGGATCTCGCCGATGAGCGCGGACTTTCCGTAGGGAACGATGAGGGATACATCCTCCAGCGCTCCGGCGAAGTCATCGACGATGAGGCGGTGAAGTCGGGCGACGTCTTCGTCACGCTTTGCGGAGACCTGGACTGCGTCAGGGTAGTCCGCCGACAGCTGCGCGATGCGCTCTGGCGAGCAGCGGTCGATCTTGTTGAGCACCAGCATGCTGCGTCCCTCCAGCGCTCCGAGCTCTCCGAGGACCTCTCGGGTGACCTGAAGCTGCGCAACGAACGCCGAGTCAGAGGCATCGACGACGTGCAGCAGCAGGCTCGCTTCCTTGGCTTCTTCCAGGGTCGAGCGGAACGAGGCGACGAGATCGTGGGGGAGCTGCTGGATGAATCCGACGGTGTCCGAGACGAGAATCGGCGGAGTGGCCTGAGGGTGGAGGGAGCGAACGGTGGTGTCGAGGGTCGCGAACAGCTTGTCTTCGACGAGCACCGAGGAGGTGGTCAGCCGACGCATCCAGGAGGACTTTCCGGCGTTGGTGTAGCCGACGAGGGCCACGCGCAGGGTGTCCTGACGCCGGGTGCGGCGGACCCTTGACTCGCTCTCGATGCCCTGCAGCTCGCGGCTCAGCTGCGCGATGCGATCTCGGACCTTGCGGCGATCCAGCTCCAGACTTGACTCTCCAGCACCCTTGCCTGCCTGACGCTCGCTGGGGCCGCCGCTGGCCCGCATCCGAGGTGCTTGGTACTTCAGCCGGGCAATCTCCACCTGGAGGCGTGCCTCTCGGGTTGATGCGTGCCGGTGGAAGATGTCGATGATGATGCCCGAACGATCGGTGACCTCGACCCCGGCGGCGGTGCTGAGGTTGCGGATCTGGGCGGGGGTGAGGCTGGCATCGACGATGACGAGGTCGGCGGTCTCTTCGGGGGCTCCGAGGGTGCTCAGCAGCTCGCTCATTGCCTCCTTGGCATCTGCGCTCGCTTTCTTACGCTGCTCCTGTGGACCGCGCGGAGAGACACCGGTACCGCCGGTCAGTCGAGCCAGCTCGATGCGCTTGCCGCGCCCGAGCACTGCCCCGTCGATTCGATCGCGCTTCTGCACCAGCCGGGCAATGACGATCACCCCGAGGGTCTTCGCCAGCCGGGCCAGCTCATCGAGCGAGCTGGTGAAGTCTTCGTCGCTGACCTGCTGGGTCTGGATTCCGACGAGCACTGCGCGCATGGCGATCTTCTTTGTCATCCTGCCGACGTAACCCTCAGCTGGCGATGGAGTGCGACATAGGCGCCCATCAGCAGCAGGTGGGCGAGGTCGTTGTGGTTGAAGAAGGTGGCTGGGGCCAGCACCAGCCCGAAGGTGATTCCGGCGAAGAGCGAGAGCACGAAGGAGCCGTAGAACCAGTGGAAGCAACCCGGCCTTTGCAGCGAGGCCGCCAGGATGGCGATGAAGACTGAGGCGCTGTGGAGGACGGAGAGCATGAAGTGATCCAGCCACAGGTGTCCGATGATCACCGCACCGGTCCCCGCTACGATCACCGCTCGACCACTCCGGCCCCACGGCACCATGACCAGCAGGAGCAGCGCGAGGGACAGCGAATTGGCGGTGTTGCTGGCACGGCTGAGTCCTGGCACCAGCCCCGGCCACTCCGCGCCCACGAGGTGCCGCAGCCCGCCGAGGGCGAACGCGGCTGCGGCGAGGGCAAAGAAGCCCCGTGCCATCCCTCGGTGCCGGGGAAGCAGCGCCAGACAGAGCAGCGTCAGCATCCCGTCCGTGATCACCGTCACTGGCTCACACCAGACCAGCCCAGCAAGCACCAGGTGGTTTTCGGGAATCATGCAGGGCACGGCGTCCTCGTGAGGTGTCTCGAGGGGGCTACTTCACGACGAGGTTGACCAGCCGGCCTGGCACCACGATCTCGCGGACGATCTGCTTACCGGCCAGGTACTTCTGTACGTTGGCGTCGGCCTTTGCGGCAGCCAGCAGGGTGTCCTTGTCGGCATCTGCTGCGATCGTGATCTTCGCCCGGACCTTGCCGCGGACCTGAACGACGATCTGGACGGTGGCCTCGATCAGCGCAGACTCGTCCCACTTCGGCCACGGCGCATCGGCGAGGGTGGTGTCGTGCCCGAGGCGGGACCACAGCTCCTCAGCGATGTGCGGAGCGAACGGAGACAGCGCCAGCAGGAACGCCTCGGCGTCGGCCTTGCTCGGCAGCGTGCCTTTGCAGGTGTTGACGAACTTCATCATCTCTGCGATCGGAGTGTTGAACTTGAGCGCTTCGATGCCGGAGGTGGTCTCCTTGAGCATCCGGTGCAGGGCCTTGCGGACCTCTGGAGAGGTCTTGCTGAAGTCTGCGACCGTATCTGTGTCGGTGATGAACAGGCGCCAGACCCGTGTGAGGAACCGATAGACCCCGTTGCAGCCGCTGGTCTGCCAGGGCTTGACCTGCTCCAGCGGCCCCATGAACATCTCGTACAGTCGCAGGGTGTCTGCACCGTAGGTCTTCACGATGTCCAGTGGATCGACGCTGTTGTTCAGCGACTTGCCCATCTTGCCGAGCTTCTGCTCGACCGGGATGTCTCCGGCGTACCAGTCCGTCGAGACGGTCTGGGTGGTGTCCCATGCGCTCTTGATGTCGGTGCTCTGTCCGGGACGGTGCTCGACGTTGTCGGGGTGGTGGTACTTCCCGCCGCTCTCGCGGTAGGCATACGCCAGGATCATGCCCTGGTTGAACAGCTTCTCGAACGGCTCCTTTGTGGGGACCAGTCCGCAGTCGAACAGGACCTTGTGCCAGAAGCGGGAGTACAGCAGGTGCAGGACCGCATGCTCCACGCCGCCGATGTACAGATCGACGCTTCGCCAGTAGGCGATCTTGTCCGGATCAAACGCCGCACCGGAGTTGCTCGGATCCATGTAGCGTAGGTAGTACCAACATGATCCCGCCCACTGCGGCATGGTGTTGGTCTCGCGGGTCGCCGGCTGCCCCTTGTAGGTGGTGTGCAGCCAGTCCTCGGCACGGGCCAGCGGGGGCTGCCCGTCTGCGGTGGGCTTGTACTCATCGATGTGGGGCAGGACGACTGGGAGGTCTTCCTCGGGAACCGGCACGACGGTGCCATCCTCCAGGTGCAGGATCGGGAAGGGCTCGCCCCAGTACCGCTGCCGGGAGAACAGCCAGTCACGAAGCTTGAAGTTGACCTTGCGAACACCCAGCCCCTCGGCCTCCAGGTGGTCGATGATCGCGGCCTTGAAGTCGGCGACGGACATGCCATCGAACCGACCGGAGTTGATCGCCACGCCTGCGCCGGGCCAGGCGGCCTCCTGGAAGTCGTGTGCACCGTCGACGGCGTAGACCGGAACGATCGGCAGGTCGAACTTCTTCGCGAAGGCGTGGTCTCGCTCGTCGTGGGCGGGAACGGCCATGATCGCGCCGGTGCCGTAGCTCGCGAGCACGTAGTCCGCGACCCACACCGGGACCTGCTCGCCGTTGACCGGATTGGTGGCGGTTGCGCCGGTCCACACGCCGGTCTTCTCCTTCTCTGCGGCGACCTGGCGCTCCCGATCGCTGCGCTGCCCGGCGGCTTCGACGTAGGCCATGACCTCGGCGCGGCGCTCGGGTGTCGTGATCGACTCGACCAGGGCATGCTCTGGAGACAGCACGCAGTAGGTTGCACCGAACAGGGTGTCAGGGCGGGTGGTGTAGACGGTGAACTGCTCCTCACCGACCGTGAAGTGGACCTCCGCACCCTCCGAGCGGCCGATCCACTGGCGCTGCATCTCCAGGACGCCCTCCGGCCAGTCCAGGCCCTCCAGGTCATCCAGCAGTCGCTGGGCGTAGTCGGTGATCTTCAGCACCCACTGCTTCATCATCCGGCGCTCGACGGGATCCTGAGTCTCGACGTACTTGCCGTCGACGACCTCCTCGTTCGCCAGCACGGTGCCCTGCGCGGGGCACCACCAGACCGGGACCTCGTCGAGGTAGGCAAGCCCCTGCTCGTGCAGCTTCAGGAAGATCCACTGGGTCCACTTGTAGTAGTCCACCTCGCAAGTGGACACCTCGCGCTCCCAGTTGAACCCAAAGCCCAGCCGCTTGAGCTGCGTGCGAAAGTAGGCAATTCGCTCGCGGGTGATGGTCGCTGGGTGGCGGTTCTCCTTCACTGCGGCACGCTCGGCGGCGAGACCGAAGGAGTCAAACCCGATCGGGTTGAGGACCGAGAAGCCGTTCATCCGCTTGTAGCGAGAGACGATGTCGATGGCGGTGTAGCTCTCGGGGTGGCCGACATGCAGTCCAGACCCGGAGGGGTAGGGGAACATGCACAGGGCGTAGTACTTGGGCTTGCTGGGATCTTCGACGGCGTGGAAGGTGGCGTTGTCCTCCCAGTACTGCTGCCATCTCGGCTCAATGTCTGCGGGCTCGTAGCGGCTCATGGGTCATCCTCTCCGGGGCATCGGCCCTAACCCGACCCTCCGCTGCGTGCTGGTCTCCGCGCGCGGTGTACACGCATGCAGGATGCGGGAGGAAGCGTCAGTGGTCAGACCCGAGGGATGCAGACGGTCCCCAAGATGCAGAGCAAGGACACCAGATCGATGGCCCCGATGGTGAGTCTGAGCATGCCAGCGTAGCGGGTGCCTTCCGGGGCCGGTGAAGCGCCGGAGGCAGTGTGAGCACCCCTGAAGCGCGATGACACAGGGCTGATTCTTGTGCTTACGGACTGCTGACCGGCACCACCAGGGGGCCAGACACTGCGCCGCTGTCGAAGTCGAGGGTCAGCTGCAGCTCAGCCTCCGAGGGGCCGAGCTGCGCGAGGGTCATTGTCGAGGTCCGGCCAAATGCGGTCTCGTCACCCGCAGTCAGCGCCAGCACCGCCAGCAGCGGGTTGCCGGTCATGCCGCCATAGGTGGTGCCTGCCGTGATGTCTTCGGGCAAATACAGCGTCAGCACACCACCAAAGCCGCCTACCGCCAGCCGGCTCTCACCGTCGTAGCGGACCAGCTCTGCGGTACCGCAGTCTGGAGTCCATGCCTCGACCTGGCTCTGAAGAGCGCAGTCGTTGATTTCGCCGCAGGAGAGAAGGAGCCAAAACACAGGCTCACCTTATCTCTCATCATTCACCCTGTCGTTTGCTTCGCCGGTCTGGCCAGGGCCAGCCTCGTTGGTCTGACCAGAGGCTGCTGTGAGAAGCTCAGGTAGAGGCAAGCGAGCGACGGGTGTGAGCGGCCTGATTGGATGGCATGGTCGCGGTGGCCAACGGAACGGGGAGGTGCGCTGCTGCAACGGATGAGACCGTTCGGTGAACCGCCATGATCTCATCATCTTTCCAGGGCATAATCAAGATAGTTAGCCCACCAGCCACCATGAGGAGGGTGGTTACGGACAGAGTCCAGATCAGCTCAATAGTGGCAGGGTTGAGCATGAGTTCCAGCATGAATTTCTCCCGTGAGTCCTGAACAACTGTACAGACTATACTGGCTTTGTGTTCAGAATGCCATGCGCCATGCCGGACACTTGTTGTCCGGGCGGTGATGATCAGGCTTGATTGCCGATCATCCATGACTTTAAGATCGGTCTTGACAATACAAGACTTAAATCAGAGCCATTTATTCCGGGAATCTTTCTTCCTTTTTTAAGAAGGACTCAACCAGTGGCGATTAGCAGGCGGCTAAAGTGGTTTTTGTTGGTGTGCTTTTGAGGAGGCGCGCTGGCTGGCTTCCTGGGCTGTCGGATGAGCTGGTGTGTGGATGTGGAGGCTCTGGTGCTCGAGGGCTGTCGCTGTCCCTGGGGTCTGGCCGCTCATCCATTGAGCAGTCGGCTCACCTGCTGCTCCCAGGCCTCACGCCCTCGTCGGGCTGGGGTGGTGGCGTAGAGCGCCTCTGCGGCCGCCATCTTGGCGAGGAGCGGGGCGAGCTTGCGGATGAGATGCCGCTGCCGGGCCACTCCCGTGAGCAGCGCTGGCAGCTCTCGAGGGCGGAGGCGAGGGGTTCGCTGGGCGAGGCCATCAGCGAGCAGGCCTGGGGTCATCAGGCCGCTTCCCATCAGCGCGGTCAGCTCGTCGATGCTGAGGGTGGAGGAGAGCATCGCAAACAAAAACGCCCGGGCAAAGTTTCCGCCATGGTCCCGCATCCATCGGGTCGCGTAGTCCTCAGGGGTGCCGCCGTTGGCGAGGGTCTCGGCGAGGATGCTGCCGGCGACGAGTCCTGCGCCGACACCAGAGCCGTGCATCGCATAGACCTGACTGCCTGCGTCTCCGACCAGGGCCACTCGATCCCGCGCGAGGACAAACGGTGCTGCGAGGGGAATTGCACCTGCTCCGCCAGACAGCCGCTCACCGACCCAGTCCTGCTGAGCGACAAACTCTCGAAGAAGCCGTGTACCGGAGGGAAACCCGAGGCCTGGAATCGAGCCGGTGAGGATGCCGACCCGGTCCCCGTGCAGGGTGATGTTGACGATGGAGTAGCCACCGGCAATTCCCGTAAACACCATGACATCGCCAGGACGGTGCCCACGGCTGGTGAAGAACGCTGCGGCGGCCTGAGGGTCGGCGATGCGGTGAACTGCCTGTGCGGCGATGCAGGTGCGAGCGGTGGGGGTCTCTGGGCCCGCGAGCAGCCGAGCCCCCTTCATCCCGGAGGCATCGACGACCACGCGCGCCTTCAGCTCTTCGCCGTCCACGGCCACGCCATCCTCAGTGAGTCCACGTACGGCGACCCTGCCCCGAAGCTCTGCGCCAGCCTCAATCGCTTCTCTCTGGAGGCGATCGACCAGCTGGCGCATGTCTACCTCGATGAGTCCGTCGCTGGGGATGCGGAACGATGGCCCCTCCCAGCCCGCGATGAGGTAGAACGGTGCGCCCTCGCTGACGTGCTCTGCGCCGAACGGTGGTGTGATCCCGGCAGCGGTAAAGCAATGTCGTGGGATGGCGTTGATCCAGGAAGCCCCAGCCCGCGAGAGGTGTCGTGCGTCAAGGCAGAGGGTTCGAAGACCCCGACGGGCACACGACAGCGCGGTGGATGCTCCTGCTGAGCCCGCTCCGATAATTACGACGTCATACTGCATCCTGTTCTCCAGCCGGACAAAAAATGCCAGGTGTTCTCTCCGCGTCGGGTGTCTCCTCGATAGGATAGCCACCTGCCAGCCCCCATCGGACCATGGTCGACGACACCAAACTCAACAAGTCTCAAAAGTTCGTTCGCGTACTCGAGCTGCTTCAGCGCCACGAAGGGGTCACCGCCTCTGAGTTGATGAGCCGCTTCGAACTTGATGATCGCACACTGCGGCGCTATCTTTCTGATCTCAGAAACATCGAGCTGCCCATCCACTCGGAGGGCCGCGGCGCACGTCGCCGGCTCTGGATGGATCCGAATTATCGTCGCCAGGGTGTTCAGCTGTCGCTGCTGGAGCTGGTCTCGCTGCACTTCGGGCGGACCCTGTTTGACTTCCTCAAGGGCACCAGCTTTGCCCAGGATATGGACGATGCACTGGAGCGTCTCTCGACGCTCTCTGGTGATCGCTCCGCGCAGCTCACCGAGCATCTCAGCCGGAAGTTCATGGCGGTGCCTGAGCATGCCAAGGATCATACCCGCACCTCTGAGATCGTCGACGACATCCTCACCGCGCTGCTCTACCAGAACCCTGCGCGTGCCTTCTACGCCCGGCTGACAGGCCCGACCCGGCAGTACTTGCTGCACCCCTACACCCTGGTCACCTTCCGGCAGGGGCTCTATCTGTTCGCCTTTGACGTCGAGAGCGAGAAGATCAAGACCTTTGCCCTCGACCGCTTCCGGGCCTTCGAGCGCGACCGTCACGAGCACTTTGAGTTTCCCGATGGCTACGATCCCGAGGAGCTCGTCAAGGATGCCTTCGGCATCACCGGTGGCTCCGTCAAGGACGTCGTCCTTCGCTTCCGCCGCTCTGCCGCACCCTACATCCGTGAGCGCATCTGGCACCACAGTCAGGTCATGGAGGCAGCCCGAGATGGCGGCGTCATCCTGCGCATGCGGGTCGGACTCGCCCCGGAGCTGACCAGCTGGATCATGGGCTTTGGCCCCGGTGTCCAGGTGCTCTCTCCGCCGGAGCTGGCTGACCAGATCCGCCGCCTGCACAAAGAAGCTCTCGAGCAGAGTCGCTAAGGCGTGGCCTGGAGCCCCTGCCCGGAGGGCACTCCAACATGAGCAACCGCTGGCGCAAGAGCCTGCTGAAGCCGCCGACTCACCTTCGCGGCGCGACCCCCGACTTCCTCGCTCCCTACGACCCGTGGGCGGGCGACGAGATCGAGATGCAGCCGGGCAGCTACGAGAACTACACGCGGTTCTCCGCAGCATCCCACACGCTCTCTGAGGCTGAGTATGACGAGGCAGACGCAGCGTTTCGTCGGCTGTATCGAGAGATACTCGATGGCACTGCCCCGTGGGGTTCGGAGGCTGAGGTCGTCGCCGCTCTGGCGGTTGATGCCCCGATCCGCCACGACAGCCGCCCGCCGAACGAGGCGCTTCAGTACATCTCCGACGACATCCTCGCCGAGATGTCAGAGGATCAGGTCCCAGACATCGGCGTGGTCGCGCCGGATCGGGTGCTCGGTCCGCTCTCTGAGCACGCCCTTCCCCGCTACATCCACCGCATCGCTGGTGCGGTCATGGGCTTCGCGCCGATGATTCGTGGTGGCGTGATGCCTGTGGCCCGGGTCATCTACCAGAAGCCCCGCCCGCCCACTGCTCTGTCCTCTCCGATCCGCTCCATCGCCCGCGCGCCGGTGATGGTCTGGCACAAGACTGCTGAGGGGCTGGCTCCGCTCCTGCCCCTTGGTCCCCGCCAGGCGGGGCTGTTCTGTGGGACGCGTCCCCGCCTGCATGTCGCGCTGCCTGAAGGCGCGGTCGTGATTGGCCGGGCCACCCCGCTCCTCGATGGTGGCTGGTGGCTGGCGGCTGCGCTGAGCCTGCCAGAGCCCCCGCCTCCCGAGATCCTCCTGCGTCGGATGATGCTGGAGCTGCACCGGCTGCGCCGGCATGATCGGCGCCTGTCCTGGGAGGACCTGCTGCGAGAGCGGGCTGAGGTTGTCTATCGAACGGCCTGTGAGTGGAGCTGGCTGGAGTGCTGCGCGGAGACCCTGGCGCTGTGGCGAACGGGGCCGGTCCGTTAGCGGCTCGTCCGCCCCTGGCTCTCGACTCCCCACACATCATCCGCTGTCAGGCCGAGTCCCTGGCGCAGCCGCTCGTTGTGCTCCTCCGCCAGACGCTCTGCCTCGCTGAAGCCGACAGAGTACGACGGGTTCCGGCGAAGTCGGAAGGAGCGGGAGCTGGTCATCGAGCTGCCGATGAGCCCGCTGATGGTCGCTGTGAGCCCGCCCAAGGCGATGCTGTTGTAGTAGATCATGGCGTCGCGATCTCGCTGATACTCTGCCTCAGCGTATCCAAACGATCCGACGACGACCCCGGCAATCCCGAGCCCGGCGACGGTGTTCCAGACTGCCGAAGACCGGTTCGCCCTCAGGATGTCTTGCTCCAGATCTGCGCGCAGGTCTCGTGCGCCGACGGTGCCGAGGAAGTCGGGCATGTCCAGCCGGATGGCGCCCTTGTAGACAGCATCGGTGCGAGAGGTGTAGATGGCTGGATTGGCGACAAACATGCCCCAGCTCATGCCGTACCATGGTCCTCCGAAGCCGACCCGGACGGGCGCACCGCTGCTGTGAAAGGCCAGCTCTGTGCCGACGCTGACCCGCTCGCGTTGGTACTGCTTGAGGGCCTGGAGGTGGGCGGCGGAGCGCTGCGGCGGTGCCGTCCCGCTGCGGGGAATGGCCAGCGGCCGCTCCGGAGCGGTGCCCGGCTGCCGCGCTGGAGTATCGGGTCCTGGCGTGCGGACCTCGTCGACCGGAAGGGCGAGGGGGGCGTCGTCCTCTGCGGACTGGGGAGCGCGCTCAGGGATGTCCTGAGCAGCGACGACGGACCATGCGGTGAGGAGAAGGGGGGTCATCTCAAGCCTCCGATTGGAACGGTAGCCGATTGCGGCCGGAGCAGACGCATCTACCCTGGACTGTAGTCAAATTATCCGCCCGTGGTCTTCAAGGCGACCTCACTCCTCACCCGCCCACGCCGGTCGCTCGCCCTCCACGATCTCGACCATGTCGTCTGGCAGCGGCGCGCGCATGGTGAGCAGCTGGTTGTTGAGGTGCGGAACGCTCAGGGTCCAGGCGTGCAGGGCGTGCCGGGGAAAGCCGACCCGCTGACGGACCCACGCGTCGTCGCCGTGGTCGAGGTGGTGGATAAAGACCGCATCGGGCTGTCCGTAGAGCTTGTCGCCCAGCAGCGGGAAGCCGATGTGGTCCATGTGGACCCGGATCTGGTGGGTGCGGCCGGTGAAGATTCGGCAGGAGACGAGGGTGTGCTGCTCCAGCCGCTGGAGAACCTTGACGACTGTCTTGGAGGGCGCACCGTCGTCGTGGTTGACCCCGCGTCGGAGGTTGACCTCGCTGCCGGGAACCAGCCCGATGGGGACGTTGACCTCTTTCTCGTCCCACGGAATGATGCCCCTCGCGATCGCCTTGTAGATCTTTCGAGCCCTTCGCTCTCGGAAGACTTTCTTCATCCAGGCGTTCGCCTCGCGATCCTTGCTCAGCAGCATCACCCCGCTGGTCTCGCGGTCGAGTCGGTGAACAAGGTCGACCTTGCTCTTGGGGCGGGCGCGCTTCATGATCCCGATGAGTCCCCAGGCGAACCGGTGCCCGGATGGATGACAGAGCATGCCTGAGGGCTTGGAGACAGCGATGAGCCGGTCGTCCTCGTGAATGATGTGCGGGACCGGTGGCTCTGGAGTGTCGGGGGCGATGCTGGGGATGTAGATGTGGATGACGTCGCCGAGTCGCAGGATCGAGGATGGCTTGAGCGGCCGCCCGTCGCGCATGACCAGTCCTTCCTTCAGCCACCGGGCATATGCCGAGCGGGAGAAGATCGGAAACCGGGCGGTCAGGTAGACGTCCACTCGCCTTCCGTCACCGCTCTTGCTGATGTAGATACTCCGCGCGATCATTGCTGTGGGCTATCCTGTGGTTGATGAGCAGGCGTCGGACGTTCGACATCGGTGCAGTGCTGGCGGTCACCTGGGTCCTGGTGGCCATCGGGCTGAGCGTGGTCTTCGGGCCTCGGCTGGGAATCCGGGGGCTGGCTTGGCTGGGGGCTCACCACCTGCTCTGCCTGATCGGCGTGGCCCATGAGTACACCCGCTACCGTGCGCGGCAGGCCCTCAGGGCTTCTTAGGCGGCCGCGGGAGTGGTCGGTTTGCTGGGCGCTGAGGGGCGGGCAGGTCGAGCCGCTGAACTGGCAGCATTCGACCGGGATCGAGCCACGTCACCCGGCGCTCCTTGAGCAGCGGATCGGGCTGACGGAGCAGGTCGCTGCCCTCTTCCGCTGGAGCGGCCTCGGGAATCGGGGTCGAGACGGGCGGCGTGGACACAGGCACGGGGCGTCGGCGTGCCTCCTCCCACTGCGCCCTGAGCACCACCGGCGGACGCCGCTCTAAGCTCAGCAGCTCGGCGACACCCATCACGCGGGCAAACGCCGTCTCCAGCGAGCGGGTCTTTGTCAGCGCGGCCTGGAGCTGCTCCTGGAGCGGCGTGCCGATGAGGCGCAGCAGGTGCACCTGGAGCCGGAAGACACGGAATTCTCGCTGCCGCCGCACCGCCTGTGGGCGACCGACGATCTGGATGGGGGTGTCCATCAGGGTGAAGGTGCAGCCCTCGACCCCCTCCTCCGACAGCATGGTGAAGCCGCTGTAGTCACCGTAGACGGCTCGAAGTCGCTCGAAGAATCCCCGCCCCGAGCGGCAGAGGATCACCACCGGTCCGTCTCTCCGAAGCTGCAGCGCCCGCGCCCCGACCACCACGGGATCGTGCGCCGCCAGGGCGCGCTCCAGTCGCAGCCGTCTCAGGAGTGGGGTGAGGGACTCGGGCATCTCACCGAGCATAGCGGGCCGCATGGCTGCGTGACGGCATGGTTCGCTCCGCGTGCTGCGGCCGGCCCTCGACGGAGTCCGCGCGCGTCAGCGACCGACCACCCGAACCTCCTCCAGCACCACAGGCTCGATGGGCACGTCGCCGTCGCCCTTCTCGACCCGCGCGATCTCTTTGATGACCCCCAGCTGTGCGCCATCGCACTGACCAAAGATTGTGTGCCGCCCGTCGAGGTGTGGAACGGGGACCTCGGTGATGAAGAATTGGCTGCCGTTGGTGTTCGGGCCGGAGTTTGCCATCGCCAGCACTCCAGGGCGGTCAAAGCTGCGGGTCGGATCGATCTCGTCGTGGAACCGGTACCCTGGCCCGCCCGAGCCGACGCCCTCGGGATCGCCGCCCTGGATCATGAACTCCGGAATGACGCGGTGGAAGATGGTTCCGGAGTACAGCGGAGTCTGCCGGACCGCGCCGGTAGCGGGGTCGAGCCACCCAATGCGACCGGTGGACAGCCCGACGAAGCTGGAGACGGTCAGCGGGGCGGACTCCCAGAACAGCGTGCAGTCGATCTCACCCCTCGAGGTGACGAAGGTGGCGATGAGCTGCCCTTCCTCACCGAGTCCGAGGAGGGTCTTCCAGGTCGCCAGCGGATCCTCAGACGCTGCGATGCTCCCGCCATCGCCCATCGGCCAGCCGACCATCGAGGCGATGCGCACATAGGCGCCGGTGTGGCCGTCTCGGTAGTACGCCTCGGCCAGCGGACCGGTGACGTTGATGCCGCCAGCGAGTGCATCCTCCAGCAGCGGCAGGGCGAGGTCGGTGTGGCCGCGCGAGAGGTACTCGGAGCCCAGCAGGTAGCTGGCGCCGGGGTGGCCGGGGTTGCTGGTGATGACCCCACGCATCGCCGTGAGGGCCTTGTCGGACTCTCCAGCTGCGAGCTGAGTGAGTCCGTAGAGGTACTGGACATCGGGATCTTCTGGCGCCAGCCGCCAGGCATCGGTGGCGTGGGTGCGGGCGAGCGCCGGCTCTCGCACGTACAGGTAGATCAGCGCGGCGGTCTGGTTGAGGCAGGGGTCTGACGGCCAGGCATTGACCAGATCTCTGGACAGGGCGCGCGCATCCTCAATGCGGTTCTCCAGGATCGCCAGCGCGACGCGGGCGGAGTCGAGGCCCGCGTGGGCTCCGGCGTCCGAGAGCATCGCAGAAGCTTGAGCGAGATCGCCGCTGATGAGGTGCTCGGTGGCGGCGGCCCAGGCGGCAGACCCGCCCTTGAGGCGGCCGGACTCTGGGACCTGTGAGATGCACAGCGAGGGCATCGTCGGATCGAGCGCGAGCTGGACTGGGGTGCCCGTCGGCGAGGCGTCGGGAGAGGTCGGCTTGGGGCAGGCGAGGAGCAAGACGAGGTTCAGCATCGACTCAGCTTATCCACCGTGCGGCGGGATTTCGAACACAGCGTGTCAGGCGGTGGCCTTGACAACCCCCGGTAGATGTATACGGGTGCCTCCATTCCCGGGAGGATCCGTGATCGAGGTCCAGTCTCTCAGTCGCTTCTACGGCAGCCATCAGGCAGTCAAAGACGTCACTTTCTCCATCGCTGCCAACGAGGTTGTCGGCTTTCTTGGTCTCAACGGGGCGGGCAAGTCCACCACCCTGAAGGTGATCGCTGGCCTGCTGCCGCCGTCATCGGGCACCGTCATCGTCGATGGGGTGGACGTCTCCACCGCGCCGACCTCGTTCCGAGCGCGCATCGGCTACCTCCCTGAGGAGCCACCGCTGTACAAGGAGATGACCGTCACCGAGTACCTTCGGTTCCTCGGCGGCCTCCGTGGCATGTCCAGCAGCGCAATCAAGGCGAGGCTGCCAGGAGTCATCACCCTCTGTCAGCTCTCGGGGCAGGAGCATCGGGTCATCAACGAGCTGTCCCATGGCTACCGCAAGCGGGTTGGAATTGCCCAGGCGATCATCCACAGCCCCCGCCTCGTCATCCTCGACGAGCCGATCTCTGGCCTGGATCCCTACCAGATCGTCGAGATGCGTGAGGTCATCAAGGGCCTGTCGGCAGAAGCGACGGTGCTCGTCTCCAGCCACATCCTCTCTGAGATCTCTCAGACCTGTGATCGCCTCTTAGTCCTCGGGGCTGGTCGGCTGGTCGCCCAGGGCACCGAGGAGCAGCTGTCCGGCGGCGGCGGAACCAGCGTGGAGCTGGATCTCACCCTGCGCGGCGATCCCCAGGAAATTCACGGTGCCATCTCCGGTCTCCCCGGTCTCGAGACCTTCGAGCTGGTCTCTGACGGCGACGACCTCATGATCGCCCATGTCCGCCTGCTCCGTGACGAGCGGGAGGCTTTGATCGCCAAGCTGGTCGGTGCCGGGATCGGCGTGCGGCTGGTCAGCGAGACCCGCAGCGAGCTGGAGCGCATCTTCCTCAACCTCACCAAAGAGACCGCCGCATGAACACCATCTTCCTTCTCGCCCGCCGAGAATTGGCGGCCTACATGAGCACAAGCTGGGGGGTGATGATCCTCGCCGGCGCGTTGCTCATCAACGGGCTTCTGTTCAACGTCTGGGCGCTGGGCGATGTCGCCAAGTTCTCCTCGGACGTCCTGGAGAAGTTCTTCGAGCACTCCTCTGGCGTGGTGATGATCACCGGCGTGCTGCTGACCATGCGCCTCATCGCAGAGGAGCGCCAGCAGGGCACCATGACGCTGCTGCGCACGGCCCCGATCAGCCCGGTGCAGATCGTGATCGGCAAGTTCCTCGGAGCGTTCAGCTTCCTGGCGCTGATCATCGGACTGACGGCCTACATGCCGCTGCTGGTCCTGGTCAACGGTAAGGTGAGCTGGGGCCACGTCGGCGCCGGCTACCTCGGCCTGCTCGCGCTCGGCTCTGCGGCGGTTGCGATCGGAACGCTGGGCAGCGCGCTGGCGAAGAACCAGCTGCTCGCCGCAGTGCTCGGCGGGGTCATCCTGGTGCTGTTCGTCCTTGGCTGGCTCGGCGCGCGGACCACTGAGCCCCCCATCTCGGACGTCATGGCCTACTCCGCCATCTGGGACCGCCACTTCCAGCCGTTCATGCGCGGACGCATCAACACCGAGAGCCTCGTCTACTACGGCTCGATGACCTTCGCGCCGCTGCTGCTGGCGACACGAATTCTACAGTCTCGGAGGCTGTCATGAGGGTGCAGTCCTACCTCTACCTCGGCGGGATGATCGCCCTGCTCCTCGGCGAGCGCGTTCTCGGGACCGGACAGATGCACCTCGTGCTGTCTGGCGGCGGCGTGCTGCTCGTGCTCGCCGCGCTCGGCATGAGCTTCCGCGACATGGCCGCCGCCCCTCCTGATCAGAAGGGTGCCCACCAGCTGCAGCTCATCTTCGGTGCGGTCGGTGTGGTCTCGCTGCTGCTCTACCTGTGCTCGACGGATCTCATCATCGACAAGATGACCCTGTCCGAAGACGGCGAGCATCGCCTGGTGGTTGCGCTCTCTGCGCTGTGGCCGATCGTCTGGCTGGCCGGCTCCATGCCGTTCGTCGCCATCGATCGTGCCCTGGCTGAGAGCCCCGTCGCTGTGGTGTCGTCTCGGGTCCGTGAGCTGTCGCTGGGCTGGCTGTCCGCCGCCTTCGCCCTCGCGCTGCTGTTCCCGCTGAACTTCATCGCCTCCGACACCAACGAGCGCTGGGAGCTGGGCTACTTCAAGACCGCAGAGCCCGGCACCGCGACCCTCGGGGTCATCGGCAGCCTGGAGGTTCCGGTCACCGCGTACCTGTTCTTCCCGGCCGCCTCGGACGTCACCGAGGAGGTCCAGGTCTACTTTGATCAGGTCGAGGGCGGGAACCTCACGGTGGAGTACGTCGATCACGCGCTCGACCCGGAGCTCGCCAAGGAGCTGAAGGTCCGCAACAACGGCTACGTCGTGTTCGTTCGCGGCGAGGGCGACGAGCAGCAGATCGAGCGCATCAAGGTGGGAGAGACCTTCGACACCGCCAAGCGCACGCTCAAGAAGCTCGACGGCGAGGTCTACGAGGCGCTGCTCAAGGTCGCCCGTGGCCCTCGGGTCGCCTACCTGACCGTCGGCCACGGCGAGATGTACTGGAGCTCGGACCTGTCGCCAGATCGCAAGATCAATGACCTCAAGAAGGTCCTCCGCCAGCTCAACTTCACGGTCCGGGAGCTCGGCCTCACCAACGGCCTCGCCGCTGAGGTCCCTGAGGATGCCACGGTCGTCATCGTCCTCTCTCCAGAGAGCGCGCTGCTCGACGAGGAGATCACCGCGCTCAACGCCTACCGCGAGCGTGGCGGCGCGATGCTCATCGCCCTTGATCCGGGCGGCCCGGCGCTCACCGAGCTGCTCACCCCGGTCGGTGTCGGCTACGATCCCGCCGCGACCCTCGCCATCGACGCCAACTTCATCCCGCTGTACAACGGTCCGCTGGATCGGGTGAACATCGCGACCAACAAGTTCTCGTCGCATGGCTCGGTCACGACCCTCTCCCGCAACTCCAAGGCGGCCTTCGTCATCACCCCGGCGGCGAGTGTCATCGAGAAGCTGGAGCCAGCCACCGGCAAGAACAACACCACGATGCGCACCCTGGCGGCGACCTGGGCGGACTACAACAGCAACCTCAAGTTCGACGCGACCCTGCCGGCTCCGGCGGAGGGCGAGACGACACCAGGTGCTGAGGAGCGCAAGGAGTGGCCGCTGGCCATCGCGACCTCGGGCCCCTCGACCGGTGAGCAGGAGTTCCGGGTCGTGGTCACCGCAGATGCCACCTGGGTCAGCGACTTCCTGCTGCTCCAGAACAAGGGCAACGCCCAGCTGCTTATCGACACCCTCTCCTGGCTCATCGACGATGAGTCCGCTGCTGGCACCGTCAACAACGAGAAGGACGTCAAGATCCAGCACACCAAGGAAGGCCAGGGCTGGATCTTCTACAGCACGACCTTCCTTCTCCCCCTGCTGCTGCTCGTCGGCGGCCTGGCCCGGGTGCGTACGCGCCAGAAGAGGAACTGACATGATTCGCTCAGTATTGATGTATGGCGGACTGCTGACCCTCACCCTCGGGGTCGCCTGGGTGCGCTGGACCGCCGAGCCGGCGCCAGATCTGGATGGCCAGATCGTCCTGCTCCAGGGGGATGCAGAGGACATCGAGACCATCATCTGGAAGACCGAGGACTCCGAGTCGGTCATCGAGCAGAAGTCCGATGAGCGCGGAAGCTACCTGTGGGTCAACCACACGAAGTGGACCGAGCAGAAGCCGGTCGCGCTGCCCGAGGAGGCTCCCGCTGAGGACGGCGAAGCGGCTCCCGTCGAGGATGCTCCTGCCGAGGCGGGCGAAGAAGCCCCCGCCGAGGATGTCCCTGCGGAGGCCGGCGAAGAAGCCCCCGCTGAAGAAATTCCAGAGCCGGTGGTCGAGCGCGTCGCGGAGAACCAGGCGTTCAAGGCTGGTGAGAAGGGCACAGAGCTGCTCGCCAGCCTCTCGCCGATGATGGCGATCCGTCGCCTGGAGGGTGTGGATGCAGAGAAGCTGGAGAGCATCGGCCTGACCGAGCCCTCGGGCCAGATGGTGGTCACTCGCAAGGGTCGAACCGCCACCCTCGACGTCGGCGGTGAGGCCTTCGGCACCCGAGATGTCTACCTCCGAGATGTCGAGGACGGCGCGATCTACCTCGTCGATGACGAGACCATCCGTCCGCTCAAGTACGCCCGCACCCGGCTCCCCGACCGCACGCTCTACTCCATCGAGCGCAAGAAGGTTGCCTCGGCGTCTCTGGCCGGCCCCCTGGGGCAGACCCTCGCGATCGGCCAGAAGAACGCCGATGACGATGCCAACGCAGTCTGGATCCGCGCCGCATCTCCGATCGAGGAGGACGAGCAGCTCAACACCTGGATGACCCAGGCGATGAAGCTCAAGGGCTCGACCTATGCCTCCCCCGACACGCCCCCCGAGGGCCTCGTCACGCAGTTCTCCCTCACGCTGACCACTGAAGGGGGCGAATTCGAGACGCTGGAGGTGCTGCGAGAGGGTGAGGACGGCGACTGGTGGGGCCGAAGCGAGCACACACGCGGACTCATCAAGCTGCTGAAGGGGCCGACGGCTTCGCTGGCCGAGGATGTGGACGGGCTCCTCGAGGAGTAGAGTCGTTCCATGAAAGGAAAGCCCCGCGATCTGTTCACCGGAGCCTCTATCGATTCGGGCGATGCGGCTCGGATCCGGGGCTCTGCCGTTGCCGACACCCAGAAGGCCCGGGTGCTCCAGGTGTTCTTTGAGGTCTACCCCGGCTCCATCAGCCACGCGGAGATCTGCGAGCGCATCGGCAGCAACCGCGCCAGCCACCGGATCAAGGAGCTGGTTGACGAGGGCTGGAAGATCGTCGGGGCGGGCGTCCTGGGGCTCGATGAGGGCAACCAGACCCAGCTCTACCGCCTCTCCTCCCTTGACCGTGGCGAGAGCTACCGCAAGCACGTCGGCCTCAAGGTCGTCTGGGACGATGCTGGCCTGCGGGTGGTTCTCCACCGCGACATCAACGGCGAGATCGATCGCACGAGCCTTGAGGTCCTCGCTCGGCGGATCAAGTCCCTTGTCGAGGCCGAGATGGGACCCCGCCTGAGCGACGACCTCCCCGCTGCTTCGGTGACCGACGAGGACGCAGCGCACGACAGGGGGACTCTCCTCGGCGAGGAGTAGTCCTGCTTCACTGCGGAGCGTGCTGCTCGCAGTCGCTTCCCGGCCCCTGCGGTGTGCTTCGGATGAGCCCACCGCACCATCTACACTGCGGCCGACGCGCCGACGGCGCACCCTGCGCTGGACGCCCCTCCGGTCAGCGTCCTCTCGATGACGGTCCGCCGGCACGACTGAGCGGCCTCCGGCGATGCCCGCGCCACTCCGCTGCCCTTCTTCAGCCCCGACTGCATGTGCGACTGGGCCGATGAGGTGCGTGCAGGTCGGTGCTCCGGAGGGGGCTGGCCCGGTCACCCCGGTCGGCGCGAGCTGGCAGCGGTCGTTCGGGCTACCGCAGCCGCCGCAGTGGGGGAGCATCCCGGAGCGCAGCCCGGAGGCGAGCGGGATCGAAGGCGCGGGCGTGGGGAGGAGCGACGGCCGGCTCCCCGACACCAGTGCCGACGAAGATCCGGGAGCGGGCGTACATCACCCCGTCGACCTCGATGAAGGTCACCAGGATCGGAGTCTGGGTGATGCTGAGCAGGAATGAGTCGCCGATGTAGGGCGTGACGGTTGGTTCGTAGGCAAAGCCATGGGCATCGAGCACCGGCATCTCGATGGTCAGCGTGCCGTCCTCTTCCTCGGACAGCGAGAAGTCGCCGACGATGTTCCAGGGCTCGCTGTACGCACCGACGAAGACGCTGACGTCCTCGGCCGGAGAGAGGTCGGGCCCAGCCTCGGACTCTGGCAGCGTCACCACCAGCGACAGCGCCTCCAGCAGGCTGTCGCTGACATGGGCTGCGTCGGTGTTGGCGAGAACCGCCATCGCGAAGCCCTGGTCGGGCACCATGTAGAGGTCGGCGGCAAATCCGTTGATGTCACCCCCATGGTAGACAAGGTTGATCGGTCGGAAGTCGTCAGACGACAGGTACACTCCCCGATCGCTGAACACGCCGTAGCCGTAGTGTTGGAGGCCGGGCACGTAGCTCAGGTCGACCTGCTCAGACATCATCTCGCCGCGAAGCGCATCGGAGAGCACTGCGTCGTTGCCCTCCATCAAGAAGATCGAGAACCGAGCCAGCTCCTCGGCGCTGGTCCAGGCGTAGCCCGCAGGACGGGCCCAGGCGTTGTCGTAGCTGTCGGGCTCGGCGATGTCTGGTGCGGTGGTCGCGCCGGTCCAGTCGTACGTCGCGCCGCTGGCATAGTCGCCGTCTGCCAGGACCGCCTCGCCGGTGAACACGGTGCGGGACATCCACAGCGGCGCGAAGACCTCATCGGCCATGTACTCGCGGTAGAAGCGACCATCGATGGCCTCGACGATGCGGCCTGCGAGGTACCAGTTGGGGTTGGCGTAGTTCCAGAACGCTCCAGGCGGCGAGATGAGGACCTCGGTGGTCGCAAACCAGCCCTCTACAGCATCCTCCAGGGCGCTGTCGTCGTGATCATCGTCGATGGTCAGGTAGTCGTAGAAGCCGCCCTGGTGGGTCAGCAGGTGCTCCACGGTGATGTCGGTGTAGTCCGGCGAGTAGTCGAGCTGGAAGCCGGGCAGGTAGGTGGTGGCGTGCTCGGAGAGCGAGACGGCTCCGGCATCGACCTGCTGGAGCAGCGCGGTGGCGGTCATCATCTTGTTGACCGAGCCCATGCGGAACAGGGTCGTCGGCAGGACGTCTCCGCCATCCTCGGGGTGCTTGTCGCCGAACCCAGCACACCAGACCACAGCGCCGTCCTCCACAATCGCCACCGCGAGACCGGGCGCACCGAGGCTGGTCCGCTCGCTGTCGAGGGTCTCAGCGAGGGCATCGAAGCGGGCGTCAGGCGCTGCGGGACAGCGGAGGTGGTCGGGAGGACGCTCTCCTGTGGTGTCGGCAGTGTCTCCGGTGTCATCGACAGCAGGGGCTGTGTCATCTTTCGCCGTGTCGCCGTTGCAGGCGAGCACCAGGATCAGGGACGCGAACTGCATGCAGCCTCCATGGCAAGGAGTCTACGACGGGCTGTAGACTTTATTGACTGTGGGTACCGCTGACTCACCAGTGCGGTACACCTCTCCCGGGGGGACAAGATGCTCATCATCGCGCTGCTCGCAGCGGCCCAGGCGGAGGACATCGAGGAGCAGAACGCACGGCTGGTCCGGCGAAAGCCTCGGGCGACCTCGATGCTGCTGTACGACATGATGGCGGACGCCGACGCTGCTCAGGAGCTTCAGCTCCGCTACTGGATGGCGCAGAGCTTCCAGCGCATCGGGCTCTACCACACCGCGCAGCGGTACTATCGCGCAGTGGTCGAGGCTGGCGAGAGCCGGTGGCGAGATGAGGCACTGATCGCCCTGGTGGCGCTGTCGGCCGTCATCGGAGACGACGCCGATCTCGTGGCGATGGCCGCCGCGCTGCGTCCAGAGCGCTTTCCCGCTCCGGTCGCCAGCACCCTGCACTACCTCCAGGGGGTCCATCACCACAACCAGGGCGCGCTCGCGGAGGCTGCCGTGTCGTACCAGGCCGTCTCGTACGGCACCCCGCGGTACTTCTCTGCTCGGCTGCGGCTGTCGGTCGTGCAGGCGACGTCCGGCGAGCCCACCGCAGCCCGGGATGTCCTGGTCGACCTGATCCGAACCGCGCCGGTCGGTACCCGGCTTCAGAAGACGGACGCTGAGGCGGTCCAGGCCCTCGCGCAGCTCGACCTCGCCCGGCTGTACTACGCTGCGGGCCGCTATGAGGATGCGGTCGTGCTGTATGCGCAGGTCGCAGACGACACCCCCTGGCGGTCGGTCGCGGACCTGGAGAGCGGCTGGGCGGCGCTCATGCTGGGGGACACCGCCGCAGCGATGCGCCGTGGCCTCCAAGCATCGACGGCGGCGTACCTGCCGGAAGGGGAGGTGCTCGCGGCCAGCGCGGCCCTACAGTCTGGCGGCTGCCCAGCGGCGCTGCCGATCCTCACCGACGTCCTCGATGCCCACCGTCCTGTCCTCGATGAGCTGGCTCGCACTCCGTCCATGAGCGGCGCGGAGCTGTGGGATGGGTGGTTTGGCGATGCCACCACCAGCGCACCAGCCCTGCCGGCGTCGTTCTTCTCTCGTCTCCTTCGCGACCAGTCGCTCGTCGGAACCATCTACCGGATGGATCGGATCGCGCAGGAGCAGGCGCTTGCCGCGTCGCAGTCTCCGGACTGGGTGGACTCGGTGGGGGAGGGCATCATCGCGATGCTTGCGTCCGATCACGCCACGGTCACCGCGCGCGTGCACACTCAGCTGGCGGAGCGGACCGCGCTGCTGCGGAATGCGCTGGTCGAGCGGGTGGACGAGGCGGAGACGATGCGGAGCGCCTGCCTCAGCGGAGGCGCACCACCAGCCGCACCCGCCAGCCGTCCGGAACCCGATACCGATGCCGCTCCACAGCCTCCCACGCTGCCGGCAGCGCCACAGTGACCCCGTCTCCGAGCATCACCACTGCCTGACCGCCCGGACGCAGCAGGCGCTCAGCATCCTCAAGGTAGGACAGCGGCGGCTTGAAGGCCCGGCTGATCACGCCGTCGAGTCCGACCTCCAGCGTCTCGACCCGCTGCCGCAGGACGGCAGCATTCTTCAGCTCCGCGGCTGCGAGGACCTGGTTGAGGAACACCGCGCGCTTCTGCCGGCTCTCGACGAGCAGGACCTCCGCGTCGGGGTGTCGCGCGGCGAGGCTGATGCCTGGGAAGCCCGCGCCGCTGCCGAGGTCCGCCCAGCGACCGGAGACGGTGAGGCCCTCGACGGCCTCGACAGCATCGATGAAGTGGGGATCAAGCGGACCGGGACCGACGAGGTCCATCGCGCCTCGCCAGCGGGTGAGGAGCTGGAGGTGGGCATCTTCTGCTGGGAGGAGGTTCATGTCAGGAGCCGTCTGAGTTCGGGAGGGATGGGCGGACCGGGGGGAAGGTCGATGGTGCTGGCGGTCTGGATGAGCAGGACAGGGCCGCGCGCGGCGAGGGCAGCGCCGAGGCAGCGGGCGGTGTAGGTCGTCTCGACCGGGATGTCGAGGTCTGCGGCCCGGGCGACGACCGCCTCAAGCCGTGGGGTGACCACGCCATAGCCGCCCTCACGCCAGCCCTCCGCGACCGTCAGCCCGCTCAGGCGCATGCTGGGGAGCCGCGCACCAGCGAGCCGGAGGTGCTGGAGGGCCCCGTGGGCCAGCGCTCGAACCTGCCAGGAGTGTCCGAGGGGACGGTCAACGACCCGAACCCCGACCACGGGCGTGCGCAGCCCCGCCAGCCGCAGCCCCGCGAGCACACCAGCGACCGTCCCGCCGCTTCCGAGGGGCGCGAAGACACGGATGTCTGCAGGGAGGCGTCCCGCGCGGATCGCTGCGGCGATCTCCAGGCCGCCGGAGATCCAGCCGAGGATGCCCGCCAGGCTGGAGCCTCCGACCGGCACGATCAGCGGACGCACTCCGGTCTTCCGGTGCAGTCGACGAGACAGGGCGTGCAGCTCGGGCAGCAGGGCGGCGGGGGTAACGGGGGTGAGCGAGGCGCAGCGAGCCACGCTTCGGCGCAGGGTGGCCCGGACGTGGGCGGTGTCGGGCTGGGAGACGAGCAGGGCGTGGGTCGCCAGCCCCTGCCGGGCGCTGTGGATGGCGGTGGCGAGGACATGGTGCGAGCCTGCGGCCCCCATGGTGACGACGTCAGCACCGACCGTGCTGGCGAGGATGTGCTCCAACTTTCGTACCTTGTTCCCCCCATACTCCGGACTGCACGCACCCTCGTCGAGGACGAAAACCGCTCCGGTGAGCAGGGAGATCGGCCCCGGCCAGCAGCCCAGCGGCACCCGCGGAATCACGACATTCGGAAAGCGCACTTGCAGCGCGGTTTGTTCAGAGGGGCCCGGTACCATCGGCGGGTGGGCTTATCGTCTATGTTGAAAGGCGGGACGAAAAAATCAAAAAAAAGTGGTTTTGAAATCAACAGTTGTGCTACAACAATTGTAGACAATGCAGCCAAAAGGAGGCTTCCAAATGGAAGACGACCCGCCGAAGCATTTTGAAGGGACACAGCTACTTTAAGCGTCGCTGTTCTTTACATACTCAACTGCCTTGTTAATGGAAACATCTGCGCGCAGAGTCTCTCGACGGTAACCGACGCTATCGATGATAGATGTTAAAATGACCGTTTAGTGCTTCCAAAGCTTCTAACTTCAGTCAAGGAGGTCTTCCTGAGATGGAAGATGATCCACCCCGATTGAGACACCTGTCAGAGTCTTAAACCGCCGACTCGGACCCCCCAACAAGGGTCGCACACGTCAAGTGACTACTCGTCATAAATGACCACTGTGGGCCACTACCGTTTATACGGAATAAGGGTCGGTCAAAGCACTCTCGACAGTAACCATACCCCGGGCTTTGCAGTCTTGGAGACCTGGACGCCTCTCGCAACGGCTGAGAGCCCAGCTCCATCGCACGGCCACTCCAGGCGAGCACCATGGTGCTCGCCTTCTTTTTTCCCCTCTCGTGTGTCAGTGTCGCCGCGCGAGGTGAATCGCCAGCAGGTCGACCGCCGCCGGCGTGACCCCTGGAAGACGGGCGGCAGCGCCGAGGGTCTCTGGCTGGGCATGCTCGAGTCGCTCCGCGACTTCGTTGGAGATGCCTGGGAGTCGGAAGCTCATGTCTGCCCGAATCGCCACAGCGGCCATCTTCCGGGTCCGCGCCGCCCGGACCGCCTCTCGTCTCAGGTAGCCGGCATAGCGGAGGTCTGTGATCACCTGCTCGGCGACGACGGCAGAGACCGCCGGCTGGTCATCCGCCAGCGCACCGAGGGCCTCCCAGGTGATCTCCGGTCTCCGCATCAGCTCAGCGATGGTCGTCTTCTTGCGGATCCGGGTGAGCCCGGCAGCGTCGAACTGGTTGAGGGTGGCGACGTCGGGGGTGAACGCAGTGGACTGACACCATGCCTCACAGCGGGTGATGTCGTCCTGTCGCGCCTCGAAGGCTGTCCAGACCGCGTCGTCGAGGGCGCCGAGGCTGCGTGCCAGGGGCATCAGCCGGCGGTCGGCGTTGTCTTCGCGCAGCAGCAGCCGGTGCTCTGCGCGGCTGGAGAACATCCGATAGGGCTCACCGCCGACACCTCGGGTCACCAGGTCGTCGATCAGCACCCCGATGTAGGCCTGCTCTCGGCCCAGGCGCACCGGCTCTCCCCGAGCGGCGGACAGCCCGGCGATGAGGCCCTGCGCGGCGGCCTCCTCGTAGCCTGAGGTTCCGTTGACCTGTCCGGCGAGGAAGAGGCCGGGGATGCTGCGGTGCTCCAGGCCGTGGGTGAGGTCGCGGGGATCGGCGAAGTCGTACTCGACGGCGTAGCCATGCTGCACGATCGCTGCGCGCTCCAGTCCGGGAATCGAGTGGACCAGCGCCTCCTGGACCTCCGCGGGCAGGCTGGTGGAGAGGCCGTTGATGTAGATTCGATCGGTGTCCAGCCCCTCGGGCTCTAAGAAGAGCTGGTGACGGGGCCGATCGGCGAACCGGATGATCTTGTCCTCGATGCTGGGGCAGTATCGGGGGCCACGACCGGTGATCTGGCCGGTGAACAGCGGGGAGCGATCGAGGGCGGCGCGGACGATGTCGTGGCTGGTCGCGTTGGTGTAGGCGATGTAGCAGTCCAGCGGCGGCAGCCGAGAGGCGGGCGGGGTGAACGAGAAGTGGCCGTCTTCCACTGTCTCCACCTGTCGCTGCAGGCGGTCCCAGTCCACCGTACGTCCGTCGAGCCGCGGAGTGGTGCCGGTCTTGAGGCGACCCAGCCGCAGGCCGAGGTCGAGCAGGCAGCGGCTGAGCCGGGTGGCTGCGGTGTCTCCGATGCGTCCGCCGACCGTCTCCGTGTCTCCGCAGTGCATGACCCCGGAGAGGAAGGTGCCGGTGGTGAGGATGACCGCCTCGGCATCGAGCATGGCGCCGTCGGCCAGGGTGACCCCGCAGACTGCGCCGCCGGTGGTGCGGACCTCTGCGACCTCGCCCTCGATGAAGTCCGCTGCGGCCAGCAGGTGCCGGGCCATCTCTGCAGGGTAGCGGTGGATGTCGACCTGGGCGCGGCTGGAGCGCACCGCGAGTCCCTTGCGGGTGTTGAGGCGGCGGAATTGGAGGGTGGTGACGTCGGCCACCCGGGCCATCGCCCCACCCATGGCGTCGATCTCGCGGACGAGGTTGCCCTTCGCCAGCCCGCCGATCGCCGGGTTGCAGGAGAGCCGCCCGATGTGGGCACGCTTGAGGCTGACCACGGTGACGTCGCAGCCCAGGCGGGCAGCGGCGAGAGCGGCCTCGCAGCCGGCGTGACCGGCGCCGATGACGATGATGCGCTTGTTCATGGGGGACGATTTAACGCGACCGCACTGCATGCTGCTGGTGGAGCGTGTCGATGGTCCACACCGTCTCGCTGAACAGCGCCGGCGGGACGCTCTCCGAGCGTCGAGCCGACGCCTGCGTGTGGCCAGCACTCCAGCTCGCCCAGCGCTGGCACCGTCATGGGCATCCTGCGAATCCAGCAGCCCCCCAGCGCGGCCGACTCAGCGCTGGTCGAGAGCAGACGCTGAAGGCTCCGACCGACCATCTACTGCATGCTGACCGCTGCACACCGCGCCTCACCGCCGACAAGCTCGGGCGGACGCAGCCGCGCCAGCGCATGTCGTCAGGGAACGGGCTGGCCGGCGAGGGGGACTGCGGGGGGCCCCTCGGCCTTCAGCCCGCGAGGGGGTGCCGATCGGGAGTCCTGCGATGTCGTCGGGGCGGAGACCATCGTGTAGCCAGCGGAGGCGGGCATCGGACACTGGGGCGATCGTATCGGAGCGGGTTCGTGGCAGGGAAGGTCGACCAGAGCGCCAGAAAAAAATAAGTCCTGTAGATGCTGCCATTCCTCTTGAGCTGCACCCCTGCTCCTTCCGCTCCACTGGCGCCTCCGTCGCCGCCGCCAGAGGCGCGCCTGACCGTCTCCGTGACCCCTGCGGATGCTGCGGTGGTCCTCGGCGGTCAGCGCCTCAGCGGCGAAACCCTGATCCTGTCGCCGGGCGACTACCCCCTCAGCATCGCCCGCCGGGGCTTCGCGATGCAGTCCTCCGTGGTCAGCCTGCCGCCGCTGGAGCCGGGTGCGGAGCCGACCGCGCTGTCGTTCACGCTGGAGCCGCAGCCGCAGGCCCTCTCCTTCACCGTGCAGCCTCCGCGCACCGCCTGGAGCCTCCAGAGCGCAGACGGGCAGACCATCTCGGGAACCGGTGACTACGCCGGCGAGGTGCTCGCCGGCCCGACGCGCCTCACCCTGTCTGGTGAGCGCCTCCAGACCCGCACCGTCGAGGCGTTCATCGACGCCGATCACGCTGCGGCGTACTGGATGGACCGAGAGGGGCAGCTGCTCCAGAAAGTCCTGGAGTTCCGCAGCGGACACCACCCCAAGGGTCTGCGCTTCTCGCCCGACGGCAGCCAGATCTGGGCCTCCTTTCTCGGCGGTCCTCCCTCGGTTGATGGCTACGATGCTGCAACCGGTGAGCGCCTCCACCGCCTCACCCTCGGCAAGCACGGCGCGGTCGAGATCATCTACTCCCACGACGGCGAGCGGGTCTTCGCCAGCCAGATGGAGACCGCCAGCGTCTATGAGATCGATCGGGGCTCCGGTCAGCTGCTGCGACAGCTCCGCACGAAGGCCACCTGGAGCAAGATCATGGCCCTCAACCCGGCAGGGGATCGGCTGTACGTCTCCAACTGGGTCAGCAGCGACATCACCGAGCTGGATCTGACCACCGGGGAGGTCCTCCGAGAGATGGACACCGTCGACACCCCCCGCGGGCTGTGGATGGATCCGTCTGGAGAGTGGCTGTACGTCGTCTCTTTTGGCAGCGGAGAGCTGGTCCGGATCAACATCGAGACTGGCCGTCAGGAGCCGCTGTTCTCCGGCGGCGCGGTGCTGCGGCACGTGGTCGCCGATGCGGAGCGAGAGCGCATGTACATCTCCGACATGCGCAAGGGCATCATCTGGCTGCTCGACATGAAGACCTGGCAGGCCACCACCCTTGCCCGCACCGACGCCAACCCCAACACCATCGACCTCACCCCTGATGGGCGGCTGCTGTTCGTGTCCTGTCGGGGGGCGAACAACCGGGAGTCCTACTACAAGCCGGGGCCGAGGTGGGGCTCGGTGCTGGTGTTTGACGCCCTGACCGGTGAGCTGCTCGATGCGATCGTCGCGGGAAACCAGCCGACCGCGCTGGACGTCTCTGACGATGGTGGCTTCCTGGCCTACTCCGACATGCTCGACGACCGCATCAGCGTCTATGCGATCCCGCCGCTGGAGGTGCTGCTGTCCGGCGGCGGAGGGCGCGCAGACGTCTACCGCAGAGAACTTCGCAAGTAGCGGCGCGCGGCTCAGTTCGAGCGGATCAGCTCTCGGTCCAGCGCGAGACCGATCTCATCGAGGACCGTGTCGGCGCGCTCGATCTCCTTGGCAGCGGAGAGGCTCACCGCCGCCAGGCGCTCGCTGATGGTCGCCATAACCCCGGCGTCGAGGTGGCTGCCGGTGCTGCTGGTCTCGGACAGCTTGAGCCTGGCGACGTCGAGGTGCTTGCGTGCGCTGTCGACGTCCTGTGACTCCAGCGCGGTCTCTGCCGCAGCGACCGCGGCGCGGGCCTGCAGCGCGCTGTCTCGCTCATGCGCGATGGCAGCGGCGCGCTCCATCGCTGCGATCGTGCTGGAGGCATCTATGTAGACCCAGAGTGCACCCGCGCCGCCGCTGAGCAGGCCGAGCAGGAGGCCGACGGCCATGTACGTCGACTTTACCTTCCCGAGCGCGACGGGTGGCTGGGGTGCCGTGGTGCTCTCAGCGGAAATCTCGGACATGGGGTTCTCCTCAGGGCGTTGCTCGCAGATCTCTGCTGGAAGCCCTTGCGAGCACGAATAACGTCCAGCGCGGTCGGCTGTCCGCTGGGCTGAGGATCGCAGTCTGGAGCCGACAGCGGGTTCTGGTGCGATGCGGCACGGGGCACCGGGGCCCGAGAGCTGGCTGAGGCTCCGTGCCGAAGGGGACTGCGAACGCTCCCTGAATTGGTGCCCAGAGGTCTCGAATTTATGGGATGTGAGTTTGATGTCTTGATACGTTAAATGTTGTATTTGAGATACACACCTTGTGGCACTGTTGAGGGGGAGCCTCCGCGCAGATGCCGCTTGAGAAGGGGGCGGTGGTTCCAATGAGAAGTGTTTTTGTGACTGCACTCGCCCTGTCTGCTCCTGTGGCTGTCGCCCAGGAGCCTCCTGCCGAGGCCGCTGCTCCAGAGCCCGCGCTTGCCCGCCTTCAGGCGGAGCTGGCTGCTGCCCGCGAAGAGAGCGCTGGGCATGCGGCAGCAGCAGCGAGACTCGATGACTTGATCTCCGCCGTCTCGAGCCTCACCGATGCCACCGCAGCAGAGGCCGACAAGCTCGCTGCTGTTGGGCTGCTCGCTGAGCTTCAGGATCCCCGCGCGGTGCCCTTCTTCGTCCTGGCTGCAGGGCGCGAGCATGTGGTGCTCAAGCGTGCGCTGCTCTCGGCAGCCTCATCGTTCCCTGGAGATGTGCGCATCCACCAGATGGTCGTCGATCTCCTGGAGCCCCGCCAGCCCGAGGCGGTCCGTCTCGACGCCCTGATCGCCCTCGATGCTGTGCGTGTCCCGGGCACGCCGGAGATCCTCATGGCCCTCGCCGGCAGCCGCAGCGAGCCTGAGGTCATCACGTCTGCTGCTGCCGCGCAGCTGGCGGCGAACCACGCCGAGTTCCTGGCGGCCCAGGGCGGCGTTCAGCTGGAGGCGGCTCCCGATAGCATTGCGGGCGCGAGCGTGTTCGCGCTGACCAGCGGGGTGACGGGCTCGCTGATGCTCGCCACCGTGGGTCAGCTCGGGCAGACCGACGCGGGCCCGAGCATCGGTGCCTTCGGCGGCCTGATGATCGGCACCGGGGTCGGCGTGGTCTACGCGCGCTCGAACAACCTCACCATCGAGCAGGCGCTTCAGTACAGCACCGCGACCGGCATCGGCATGATCTACGGTGCCCAGACGGTCTTCCTCACCGAGGTCGATCAGCCCCTCTACCTCACAACCCTCGGCAGCGCGCTCGGCTCAGGGGTCGGCCTGGCGGCGATGAGTCGGCTTGACCCCACCGTGGAAGACATCACCGAGACGGTCGGGGCGATGTCGCTGGGCTACATGGCCTTCTCCGGTGCCGCGCGGTGGGCAGCCGGCACGGACAAGCAGCAGGTCGGGGCTGGCATGGTCGGTCAGAGCCTCGGCGGCGCGAGCGCCCTGTTCCTTCGAGACGCCTTCAGCCTCGATCGAGACGATCGCGTCCTCATCTCCAGCGCCGGCGTGGTCGGTGGCTGGCTCGGCGGGGTCGCGCCGCTTGTGCTGAAGAACGATGAGCCCGATGGCATCATCCAGACCGCCATCCCGGTCTCCATGCTCGCGGCCAGCGCCGTCAGCCAGTCCGTGCCGATCCCCGCCGACCGGATCCTGGCGGCAGACTATGGGTTTGTCGCAGGCAACTTCCTCGGCCTCGGCGTCCCCTTGCTGCTGCTCGACGCACCCGACGACAATCAGGTCGCAGCCGGCGCGCTCATCGGCGGCCTCGGCGGCCTGGCAGCGGGCGGTGTGCTGTATGGCGACGGTGCGTTCACTACGGGAGACGCCAGCTTCGTCGCGGTCGGCAGCACCCTGATCACTGCGGAAGCCAGCGCGCTCTCCTATGTGCTCTCTGAGAAGACCGGCTTTGATCGCGGCGGCGGTCTCATCCTGACCGCCACTGGTGCGAGCCTGTCAGGGCTGGGACTCGCCAGTCAGTACGTCGACCTCTCCCCCGCTGAGCCCCTCCTGGTCGCCTCGGCAGCGGGCTGGGGCATGTTCTACGGCGGGCTCATTCCGGTGGCGATTGGACTGGAGGGAGAGGCAGAGGATCTCGTCCTCGTGATCACCGGGACCAGCAACGTCTTCATGGCTGCCGCGGCGATCTCACAGACCGACCGCGTCGGACTTAGCCCCCGCGCCACGGTCCTGCCGCAGCTCGGCGGTGTCGGCGGCGCGGTCATTGGCTCGCTCGGGACCGCGCTGTTTGTCCCCGATCCCCAGTCCATCACCACCGGTGCCCTGATCGGCAGTGTTGCGGGCGTTGCAGTTGGCATTGGCATGGAGCAGCGCTATGGCTCGGAGTGGCTCCCACGTGCGCAGCGGCTCCCGACCGTACGCCTCGCTTCTGCCCCGGCAGTTATCGACAGTGAGGAGTCCGGTATGACCATCGGGATTGCCGTGGAGGGTTGGTAGTGCTGATTGGATTCCTTACTATGGGGCTTGCGAATGCTGGCTCCGGTCCTTGGGTCATCGGCTCTGGTAGCCGAGATGCCTTCTTTGCTCTGGAGTCCCAGCGGCTCACGAAGCTGTCCATTGAGACCTCCGCGAACACCACGGAGGTCATCGATGTCGGCGAGGGGCTGAGCACGTTTGGGGCCAAGGGGCTCTTCACCTATGGCGTCCGCCCTCGGATGGATCTGACGGTCGCTGTGCCGTGGTACCGGGTCCAGGCCAACCGCACCGATCATGAGCTGTGCGGTGCGCTGGGGATGGGAGCCTGCCGGACCACGCAGGGCATCGGAATCATCTCGGTCTCCGGCAAGGGGCTGCTCCTCGACGAGCTGTATGGCAGTCCGGTGAGCCTCTCGCTCGGGGGAGAGGCCCGGTACGGCATGTTCACGGCACCCGATCGGGAGCGGATCACCAACATCGGCGAGGGCACCTTCGACATCGGGCCGACCGCTGCCATTGGACGCAGCATTGGAACCGGCAGCGGCTACAGCAGCGCGATGCTCCAGGGGGGCTACCGATACCGGTTCGCCAACACCGATGCCTACCCAGGCGCGCCTGAGGCCGTGCCCGGCGGCGAGGTGTTTGGAGATGCTGGGATCCTGTGGGCGCCCTCGGCGTGGCTGGCTGTAGGCCCGATGGTTAGCGGGTTGTGGCGTCCGGGTGGACTGGATTGGTATGAGCTGGACCTCACCGACACCGATCGGTTCTCCGCGCTTCGTGTCTACAATGTGCAGGTCGGCGGGTCAGTGATTGTGCGAACGGTCACATCCGACAGCCCCGACAACCTCGCCTTCACCTTCGGCGCCTTGAGAACCATCGCGGCGATGAACAACCCCACTGATGTCACGCTGGTCTCGATCGGCCTGAGCATCAACCAGCCAGCGGGAGGCTGAGCACGCTGTGTTGAAGCCTGGCGAGATCATCGACGAGCGCTACATCGTCGAGGCGCGTTTGGGACAGGGCGGGCTCGCAGAAGTGTTTCGGGTGCGTCACCGGGAGCTCAACAGCGTTCACGCCCTGAAGCTCCTCGTCTGGCGTCGCCAGAGCCTCATCGAGCGCATCCTCCTCGAGGGGCGGATCCAGGCACAGATCCGCCACCCCAATGTCGTCGCGGTCACCGATGTGGTCCGGCACGATGGCCGCTGCGGTCTGCTGATGGAGTACATCGACGGTCCGACCATGGAGCACTACCTCCGCCAGCGCGGTGCCCTGCCAACCGACGATGCCCTCTCCCTGATTGCCCCGGTCATCGCTGCGATCACTGCGGCCCACGATGCCGGAGTGCTGCACCGCGATCTCAAGCCGGCCAATGTCTTGCTCGCGCGGATGTCGGGCGGGCTGCTGCCCAAGGTCGCGGACTTTGGAATCGCCAAGGTTGTCGTCGAGGACATGGCCCGAAATGCCACCGCCATTGGCTCGCTGATGGGCAGTCCCGGCTACCTCGCTCCGGAGCAGGTGCTCGATTCAGGGGCCGTCGATCAGCGCGCCGACATCTACGCGCTGGGGGTGATGCTCTACGAGGTTCTCTCCGGAGAGCGTGCGTTCCCGGAGGTCATCGACGCCACCAGCGCCCGAGAGTCCATCGACTTTACGCCGCCCACCCTCCGCGAGCGGAGTCCAGACTGTCCGGAGTACCTCAGCGATGCGGTCCAGACCGCGATGTCCCGAGAGCGCGACGAGCGGTTCCCCGACTGCCGAAGCCTCGCCCGTGCGCTGTTCGCCGAGCATCCCCGGCTGCTGGCGCTGGTGGATCGCCAGCAGCTCTCCAGCAACTTCTCTCTTGATCTCATCCCGTCGCCACAGACCCAAGCCTCCACCGACCCAACCCTCCTGCCGCTGACCGACTCCGGTCTCCCATCGTTCAACACGCAGTCCGGCAGCATCCACAGCACGACCAGTACGACCAGTACGACCAGCACGACGGAGAGCGGCCTCAAGGCGCTGGTGGTCGCTCCGCTCGTTCTCGCTGCGCTCCTGCTGGTCGGGTTGATCAGCGGCGGCGTGGTCTGGTACCTCAACCAACAAGCGGCAGTGGTCCAGGCCCCGTCAGTGATCCCACCGACAGAGGTCGTCATTGTCCCGGTGCCCTCTCCAGAGGCAGAGCGTCCGCCGGTCGATGTGGTGGTCGCACTGGATGAGGCGGAGGCCGGCGCAGCGGCGGAAGCCGCCGAGAACGACGCCAGCGCAGCGGCAGAGGGCAGCGCGGAGGCGGCTGATCCTGAGGTTCCCGCCGATCCGGCCGAGCCGGAGCTTCCCGTCGATTCCGAGGCCACCGCCGAGCTGGAGCTTCCCGCCGATCCCGAGGCCATCGCCGATCCCGAGGCCACCGCCGAACCGGAGCTTCCCGCTGATCCTGAGGTCACCGCCGATCCCGCCAGCGATGATCTGGGCTCGGAGTCCGCGGCGGTCGCAGCGCTTGACGGCGAGGCCGACCCCGAGGCCGAGCCCGCTCCAGAGGCTTCCAGCGTCGACCTGTCGGGGCTGTGGAGCGGCATCGCCGACCAGCGACCTCTCCAGCTGCGCATCACCGACACCGACGGCAGCATCCGCGCTGAGTACTCGTTCCTGCTCGGCAACACCCAGCGCACGATCATCGCCAGCGGAACCTTCGACCCGGTGACCGGGGTCTTCCAGGTCACCAGCACCGCCGAGGGCCTCAGCTTCCAGGGACGCCTCTCCGGCAGCACCCTGTCGGGAACCTACAAGAGGGGCCGCAAGGGCAAGGCGTTCCAGTGGAGCGCCTCCCGCTGAGGGCCCTGGTGCGGTGGCAGCGGTGTCTCACAAGCGACGCTCCACAGGAGCATCCTGAGTCACCACCGGATGCCGTCGTGGTCAGCGCTGCTGTCGCTTCCGACCCTGTCCACACCAGACCCGGAACCGGGTATTCTCTGCGGCCAGGGAGACCTTCCGGAAGGTCTCCTCCATTACCTTGTCCGCTGGAATCTGCCGCTGGACAACGAGCCAGAGCTGCCCGCCGGGGCGCAGCCGAGCCGGCGCCCCCGAGATGAGCTCGTTCAGCACATCATAGGTCCGCCCCTTGCCCTCATGAATCGGAGGGTTGGAGAGGATGCGATCGAACTGCCGGCTGCCCTGGATGCTTCCCCAGCGGTCACCACACAGCGCGGTCGCCGTGGGAGCATTCTCGACGGCAGCAGCCAGCGCAATGGCATCGGCATCGGTCATCCACAGCGCCACCTCGGGATGCTTGCGTGCGACAAACCCGGCGATGATGCCGGCACCGCAGGCGAAGTCGAGCACCCGGGCGCCGTCCTCGAGGGGCGGCAGCGCGCCAAGCAGCATCGCTGTGCCGGGATCCAGGCGGCCCTTGGCGAACACGCCGGGGTAGCTGACCACGTCGCGCTCGCCGTCGGGCAGGGTGAGGGTGAGGGTGCGCTTGAAGGCTTCGAGGCTGGTGCTCAGCCCATCGGCGGACTCCGGACGCGTGGCCTCGATGACCCGACAGTGGCGGCGAGCATCGAGCACGTTGACCGGGCCGAGCAGCGGAGAGATCCGCTTGTGGGCGGACTTGATGCCCTCGTCGTTCGCGCCATAGATCCACAGCGGTGCGCCCGGACGCAGCCGGCATGCCGCCGCGTGCAGGGCCAGCTCCAGTGCTTCTTTGCTTCGGGGAAGACGGAGGGTTGCGGCGTCGTAGGCCCCTTCTTCTGGCCATGCCAGGCCAGCACGGCTGCCGCGCGCGAGCCGGGACCAGGACGTCACACTCAGGCTGCGTCCGGTCAGCTCTCGTCCGACGGTGCCGGTGCGGTCATCGATGACCAGCACCGAGCCGCCGGGCTCGATCGGGGGCAGGGCATCGATGAGGACCTCGGTGGCGGCGTTGTCTCGGCCGTCTTCTCTTGATGTCAGCGCGCTCATCGAAACATCCCCACCTGATGGGGCTCTGGCGGCAGGCTGTCCCACGGCAGCGGGGAGACGGGAGCGCCCTGCTCCTCCAGCATCCGCTGGAGCATGCGAGCGTTCGCCGGGGAGAATTCTTCTCTTGGGCAGTGCATGAAGAAATAGACCTCTGTGCCAGCGGTGAGCCAGCGATGGATGGTGGTGGCCCACTGATGGAGCAGATGGCGGTTTCGATCCGGATCTGGGTGGCTGATGAAGCGCACCATCGCCAGGCTTCCCACCGCGACCGCATGCAGCGGCAGCTTTGGCTTCTTGCGGGGATTGTCTGCCTGGGGATCGTCGCTTCCAGAGTAGATCGCTCGAGTGTCCAGGACCACCCGCCCCAGCGAGAGGCGGTCGAGCAGGGTGTCCAGCCGGGCGGCGGGGCCGTCGGTGTACCAGCGTGGATGCCGGACCTCGACGAGCAGGGGATGGGCGGTGTGACGACGCCAGGCGTTCAGGAACCGGGCGAGATCTGGACCGAGGTGGGGGCTGTAGCCGGGGGGGAGCTGGAGGAAGATGGGGCCAAGTCGGGCGCCGAGGCCACGGTGCATGTGGTCAAAGAACCGCTGCGCCTGTGGAATCTCTGGTGTCAGGTCGCCCTCGTGGCTGATGACCTTTGGGATCTTGGGACAGAACCGGAAGCTTTCGGGGGTCTGCGCGCACCACTTCGAGAGGACCTCTGAGGAAGGAATCCCGTAGAACACCGAGTTGCCCTCCACCGCCATCATCCGACGGCTGTACAGGCCCAGCATGCTGTGCTGCGGAGCGTCGGCAGGGAAGAAGGCTCCTCGCCAGCCCTGAAATCCCCATACTGCGCAGCCCAACCGGAACCGCATCGGTGCCCTCCATGCAAGCCGAGGGTATATCCTGGTTGGCTCGATATAGGATGCAGTTATGCCCAGCTTCTTCCGCAGCGATGTTGACGTCAAGATCGTCTTCGACAAGTCCCGCTCTCTGACCTCTGAGGAGAAGGCTCAGAAGAAGCGGCTGATGATCCCATTCGACCAGAGCGTGCGAAGGGCTGGCACAAAGGGAAATTTCTTCTTTGCGCGCAAGAACGCGACGGTGGGGGGGCCGATTCTCATCCTGGAGCCTCAGGGACCCGTCGATCGCGGCATCTTTCAGGGCGGCATCACCCGGTTTGGAGAGATCCTCAACGGAACGTTCGAGTGTCCCAAGCCCGGCTTCCTCATCCTCTACATCAAGAAAAACATCAACGAGGCGAACAAGCTGAAGTTCGGTCGTGACATCCGCAAGGCGATCAAGAAGGCCACCGGGATGATGACCTCAGGCGGTGAAGATCGGATCACCATCATCACTCCGAAGGACAAGGAGCGCACCGCCCGAGAGGCCGCTACGGAGAAGAAGCGGCTCGCCGCAGTGGTCCGGGAGCGCAAGGAGCAGCAGAACGCCCAGCGCAAGCTCAAGCGCGAGGAGCTGAAGCACCGCAGGGCCGAGAAGCGCGCAGAGAAAGCCCGACAGGCTGCCGCCACATCTAAGTCCACAGCGGCCCAGCCTGACCAGCCGGACAAGAAGCTGAGGACCCGCCGCGTGCGTCCGAAGCCCCGTCGAGAGAAGCCGGCTCCAGAGGCGAAGCCGAAGCCGAAGCCGGTGGTCACCCCCCAGCAGGTCGAGGCGCGATGGGAAGCCGCCGACACCTGTCAGGAAGGCTGGCTGGAGAGCGAGTCGAGGGCCCACGAGCTGGAAGCCACCACCATCTCCATCAGCGCGCAGGCTGTACTGCACCGGGAGGAAGCGGCGGCATCCCTGGATGCGCTCGAGAAGAGCACCAAGCACCTCCATGATCTCCGCGAGGCCCTCAAGAGGGCCGGAGGGCGCGCGAAGTTCGACCTGCAGAAGGAGATCGTGCGTGAAGAGGCGAAGGAGGCCGTGCTGAAGGTGCGCACTGCGAAGCTCAACGAGATCGCCATCGCCACAGAGGAAAAAGCCACCCAGCAGTCCGAGGCCTTGGAGTCGGCGCGTGAGGAAGCCCTCGCGAAGCAGATCGAGGCCGCGCAGGCTCGGCTGGCGGCCGCGAAGACCGAGCAGGAAGCTGCCAGCGGAGAGGGGGGCAACGCCGAGGTCTCTGAGGCCACGGCGCGCGAGCTGGCGGATGCCGAGCATCAGCTGGTGCTGGCGCAGGCGGAGAAGGACATCGTCTCGGCCCTCAAGCGGATCGACACCGCGCTGTCTGGTATCGACCACGACAGCGCGTCCCTGGAATTCAAGAGCACCCGGGTCTACATCGGCGCGCTGCTGTGGGAGAACAAGGCGCTCAAGAAGAGCATTGAGAAGCTGCGCGAGGCTGCCCAGCGGATCGAGTCACCCAGCGATCGCATTCGGATCATGGCGACCCACTGGGCGCATCACCCGAGCATCGAGTGGGCGGAGAGCGCCGTGGACATGCTCGTCGAGTCGTGAGGAAGGGTGTACTCCTTTCGCTGATCGCAGTCATGACGCTGCCGTTCCTCGGCAAGCCCGTCCACCTCGATGACGCCAACTTCCTCGCGCTGGCGCAGGGGGCTCGTCAGGACTTCTGGCGCCCCCACGCGGTGCGCATCAACTGGCAGGGCACGACCGAGCGGGCCTTCGACGTGCTCTCCAACCCGCCGGGCATTGCCTGGTGGCTGGCGCCAGTGCTGGATGCGCCGGTGTGGGTGATGCACCTGTGGATGCTGCTGTGGCTGCCGCCAGCGGTGTGGGGGGCTTATCGGCTCTCTCTCGCGCTGACGGGGCGCGGCGAGGCTGGCGCGGTGCTGCTGTGTGGTGCTCCGATCGCGGTGCTGGCGTCGCAGTCGCTGATGCCTGATCTTCCGCTGCTGGCCTGCACCCTGGCAGGTCTCGGTGGGCTGGTGACGGCCCGCCCTGGGCGTCGCTGGCCGTGGGCACTGCTGGCGGGGTGTGCCGCGCTGTTTCGCTACAGCGGGGTCGCCCTCATCCCGCTGGCAGTGGCCTGGCCGCTGCTGCACCGAGACACCCGCAGTGCGCTCCGCTGCGGACTGGCTGCTGTCGTGCCGATTGGGCTGCTGACCCTGCACGACCTCCACGCCTACGGGCAGCCGCACCTTCTGGCGATGGTCGGCTTTCAGGGGGTCTCAGACACGCCCGGTGAGGTGTCTGCCAAGCTGGTTGCTGCGCTCGGTGCGCTGGGCGGTGCGGCGGCCCTGCCGGTGCTGTGCTGGAGATGGCCGATCCGTGCTGGAGCGGGCTTTGTCCTCGGGGCTGTGGCAGGGGGCGCGATGGGACAGTCGGGCCTGCCGCTGATCGGGACGGTGATCGCAGTCGGTGCCGGGGGTGCGGTACTCGCTGCTGCGCTGCGTCGGGAGGATGTGCGGTCGGTGTGGCTGGCCTGCTGGCTGGTCGGCGGGCTCGTCTTCCTGCTCAAGCTGCGGTTCACTGCCGCCCGCTACTGGCTGCCGTTCTTTGCCCCGGCGGTCTTGCTCCTGCTCCGAGATGCCCCCGCCCGGCTGGTTCGGATCGCGGTGGTCACCACCCCGGCGCTGTCGCTGCTCCTGGCCCTCGATGATCTGGAGCTGGCCCGCGCTCAGCGCCAGGCGGCAGACCGGGTCATCGCCATGGGCACCGGCCTGTTTGTCGGACACTGGGGCTGGCAGCACCACCTGGAGGCTGCGGGCTGGCAGGCCCTCGACGAGGACGCCTCCGTTCCGTCTGGTGTTCTCCTGGCGCGCTCAGCGGTCGCCTGGCCCCAGGAGCCGGCCCCATCTTGCACCGAGCCCATCGCAGACTTCACCATCCCCGATGCCTGGCCCGGTCCTCGGATCCACACCGCACAGGGTGCCGCCAACCTCCACGCCTTCCTCATCGCCGGGCAGCCGCCGATCCCCGCCTATGCCCCGTGGGGGTTTGGGCGGGATGCTCAGGAGTCCGTGGCGGTGGTGCGGGGCTGCGACTGAGCTACTCGCGGTCGGCAGGCGCCGGGGCCTCTGGTGCCGCCTCAGCACCGTCCTGCTCCTGCTGCTCTGCTGCGAGCCGGTCGGCCTCCCGCTCTTCGGCCTCACGCTGGCGACGCTTCCAGAGCCCCTCGTACTTCTTCTTCTCAGGATCCGGCGGCGGGTGGAGGATGCTGCATGCGCCCTCGGGCTTGTCGTCGGGGAGAAAGGGGGCGCCGATGGTTCGGCAGGATCCGTTGCTGTAGCGCCCCGAGAGGGTGCAGACCCCGCGACCGGTCAGCTCGACGGACATCTCGAAGTGCTCAGGGACCTCGCGTGGGTCGTGCAGTGACTTCATCCACCATCCCCACAGCGGGCTCGCGAGATCGCTGGCGGAGCCGCCGATGCGCTCGGGCTGGTCGTAGCCAAGCCACAGGGCGGAGGCAAAGAGGGGAGAGCCGCCAATGAACCAGAGGTCTTTCTCCATGTCCGTGGTGCCGGTCTTGCCGATTGCCGGCCCCTGATAGCCAGCAAACCCACCACCACCCCGAGAGGCTCCGCCGGTGCCGTTGATGATGACGAGGCGCATGAGGCCCAGCGTCAGCGCGGCGGACTCTGCGGTCATCACCCGCTCCTCGATGGCGGGGCTGCGCCAGCGGAGCGTGTCGCCGACGTCCTTGATCAGAACCAGCGGAGAGCCGGAGACCTTGTGGCCGCCGTTGATCACGGCGGCGACGAACCGGGCCTGCTCCAGCGGCGTGACCTCGCCCTGGCCCAGCGAAAGGCCCATCTCTTCTGGGAAGTGGCGGGTCTCGTAGCCGAGCGTCGTCGCGAAGTCGATCAGCGCCCGGGGGCCGCCAAGCTCCTCCAGCAGCGAGGCCGCGGCGATGTTCTGGCTCCAGGCGAGGCCCTGAGCGAGGGTGGTGATGGCGGAGTAGTCGCCGCTGATGTTGCGGGGGGTCCAGCCGTCGGTGTTCGGGAAGACCCGGCGGTTGTTCTTGACGGTGTGGTGGGGACGCCAGGCGGGCAGGCCACTGTCATCGAGCTGAGAGAACGCCATGGCGTAGACCAGCGGCTTGAAGCTGGAGCCGGGCTGGCGTCGGGCCTGGGTGGCCCGCGAGAAGTCGGTCGCGGTGAGCTGAGTGCCGCCGTAGACCGCCACGAGGTTGCCGGTCTGGGGCTTGATGAGCACCCCGGCGACCTCCAGGGGGGCCTCTCGACGGGGGATGATCTTGCTGAGGTAGGCGCTCTTCTCCACGAGCAGTGACTCGGTGGTCTCCTGTGCGACGAGGTCGAGCGCGGTGAAGACCGACAGCCCGGCACCGTACAGCACGCTCTCCGGCAGGGCCTGCTCTGCGGCCACGCGTGCGGCCTGGAGGTAGGCGGGGTGCCTCGGCTCGGGGATCGGCTCCTGGAGGTCGGTGGTGATGGGCTCGTCGAGGGCTGCGGTGACATCCCAGCCGGCATCCGCCATCCGACGCAGCACCATGTCCCGCCGACTCTGGGTGAGCTCCGGGTTGCGGTCGGGGGCGAAGCGACCCGGCGCGGGCAGGATGGCGGCGAGGGTGGCTTGCTGGGCGAGGGTCAGCTCGTCGACGTCCTTGCCCCAGTAGTACAGCGACGCGGCACGGAAGCCGCAGATCGACAGGCTGCCGGCCTGACCGAGGTAGGGTGCGTCGAGGTACATCTGGAGCACCCCGTCCTTGCCCAGGTGCGCATCCAGCGCCAGCGCAGCACCGATCTCGCGAACCTTCCGCGTGATGGTCTTCTCTCTCTGCTGGTTGAGGTTGCGCACGACCTGCATGGTCAGGGTCGAGGCGCCCTGCGAGTACGAGCCGCCCTGCGAGTTGATCCAGATCGCGCGGGCGAGGCCCATGAAGTCGACGCCGGGGTGGGTGCGGAATGCCTCATCCTCGGCGGCGATGATGGCAGCGATGAGGCTGTCGGGGGCCTCGGACAGCGGGAGGTGCCAGCGAACCTCCGCATCGGGCCCCAGCAGCATGCCCAGCCGGACCGGCTCGAGGGCGAGGGGACGGCTCCAGCCAGTGGTCCCAGCGGGCTGTGGCCCCTCAGCGAACACACCACCTCGAGGGACCACCGCGCCATCATCGGGACAATACTGGCCAGGCTCGGTCGGTGGACAGGCCGCTTCATAGCCTCGGGCCTCGGCATGAAGCGCGACCATCTCCGGTGAGCGATCGAGGTCGAAGGCGTCAGAGTAGACCGTCGCCGGGAAGCTCCAGCCGGGATGCGCGATGGTGTAGCTGCGGTGCAGCTCGGCCATCTCGATGGTCTCGGCCTGAAGGATGAGCCACTTTGGCCACAAGAACACCGACGCGGTGCCCGCTGCAGCGATGCCGAACAGCGCACTCAGCCACAGGAGCTTGAGCATCCTCAGCAGCCATCGCTTGAGCCAGCGAATGCAGCACCTCCAGGGGGAATGAAGGGGATCGATATCATGGATTGCCGGGAGTCGCGCTGTCGGTTCTGCTCAGGGAATGACACGGCCCCAGTCGAGCGGTCAGACGCCTCCTGCCGCCATGTTTCCTGCGGGGGCTGTGTGGACACGTGATGCCGGTGATTGGAGGTGGGGGAGGGCTCTTGCAGGAGTCTGGAGTTCTCCGCACAACGGGGCCTGATCTGGCACACACCGCACCCCACAGCATATTGACCCTCACACCACAGCATCTTGTGGCCTCTTGCAGAGGGAGCGAGTTTCATGAAGCGCTCGGAGAACATTCTGCTGCTCGGTCTGGGAGGCGTCGGTCGATACCTGGCTCGACGGCTTTCTTTTGACGGCCACTCTGTCACCGTCATCGAGACGGATCGCGAGCTGATTCAGGCTGCAGAGTCTGAGCTGGACGCCCGCCTGGTTCGCGGGGACGCCCTGGACTTCAACTGCTGGGAGGCGGTCCGGGCGCGCGACATGGACTACCTCATCGCGGTCACCGACGACGATGCGGTCAACATTCTCGCCGCGCGCATCGCGGACACCTACGGCATCCCCCAGAAGATCGCTCGGGTCCGCTCGATGCGGATCTGGGAAGAAGATGCCCCGATCTCTGCAGAGGACCTCAAGATCGATCTGGTCATTCGTCCCGCAGAGCTGGCGGCCCAGGAGATCGCGCGGCTGCTGATGATGCGATCGGGCAATGTCGTGCTCGACATCGGAGACGGCTCGCTGCAAGTGGTCGCCACCCACATCAGCAGCGGCGGGCTGCTGGCAAACAAGCGCGTCCAGGACATCGCCGAGGACAAGTCGCTCCAGCTCCGAATTGTCTGTGTAGCCCGTGGAATCGAGACCCTCATACCCAACGGGGCCTTCGTCATCCGGCCCGACGATCACGTCTACCTGATGACCACCCGGGCGGACATTCCTCGGATCATGCGGCTGGCGGGCATCAAGGATTCGGTACGACAGCGGCTGCTGATCGTCGGCGGAGGCAACATCGGCACCCGCACTGCAGAGCTGCTGGAGGAGCGATACCCTGTGCGGCTGCTGGAGCGAGACGAGGTGCGTGCTGAGGAGCTGTCCTACAAGCTCAAGCGCACCCAGTGCCTCAACGGCGACGGCTCCAACGGAGAGACCCTGCTCAACGCCGGGCTGCTTCGGATGGACACCATCATCACCGCGACCGGCGACAACGAGACGAACATCATGAGCGCGGTGCTCGCCAAGCACATCATCGCGACCCGCTCTGCGGGAGGGCAGGTCAGCAAGTCCATTGTCTGCGTCAACCGTCAGGAGTACGTCACCCTGGCGACCGCGATGGGAGCGGACATTGCCGTGAGCGCCAAGGTCCTCGCGGGCAACCGGATCCTTCGCTACATCCGCCGCGGACACGTCCTGTCTGTGGCTCACCTTCATGGCTGTGATGCCGAAGTGGTCGAGCTTCTGGCGGACAAAGAGTCGCCGATCACGAAGGCGCGCCTGGCGGATCTGGGCCTGCTCCAGGGCCAGCTCATGATCGGCGCGGTGTTTCGTGATGGACGCTGGTGGGTCGCGACCGGCGAGACCCGCATTGCAGCAGGTGAGCGGGTGGTCTGCATCTGCACCTCCCCGCACCTCCGCGACCTCCAGCAGCTGTTCCTGAAGTGAATTGGCGCGCGATCTCGTCGCTGATCGGTGCGCTCCTGCTGGCAACGGCTGTGGGAATGCTGCTGCCGCTGGGCTGGGCGCTGAGCACCGGAGAAGGCGACGCCCTCGCCCTCGCCCTCGGTGCCTTGATTGCTGCTGGCTGCGGCGGTCCACTGCGGTGGAGGCTGCGGAATCCAGGCGAGCTGTCCGCCCGTGATGCCTTCGTGGTCGCGACCCTCGGCTGGATCTTCGTCTCCGCAGTCTCTGCGATCCCGTTCATCGTGTATGGCGCCATCCCCTCGCCAGTCGACGCCTTCTTTGAGATGATGTCCGGCTACACCACGACCGGCTCGACCATCCTCAACGACATCGAGGTGCTGCCTCAGGGGCTGCTGCTGTGGCGCAGCGAGACGCACCTCATCGGCGGCATGGGCTTTGTCACCCTCGCCGTCACCGTCCTGCCGCATGGTCTCGGTGGTCTCCGGCTGTTCCGCGCAGAGTCCAGCCCTGGGCAGGTCGTGACCCGGGAGCGCTTCCTCCCCCGCAACCGCGACGCCATCCGCACCCTCTGGCTCATCTACCTCGCCCTCAACGCCGCCCAGGTGGTGCTGCTGATGGCCGGAGGAATGCCGCTGTTCGACAGCCTCTGCCACACCTTCGGGACCGTATCGACCTCAGGATACTCTCCCTACAACGACAGCATCGGACACTACGACAGCCTGTGGTTTGATGCGGTGATCTCCCTGTTCATGTTTCTCGGCGGCGTGACCTTCCTGCTGTTCTTCTCACTGTGGCAGCGGGACTGGAAGACCATCCATGCCAACACCGAGCTGCGGTGGTACCTCTCCATCACCGGACTGCTGTGCGGTAGTGTCGCGGTGATCCTATGGTGGAATGGTACCTATCCAGCGTTAAAGTCGGTCCAGTACGCTGTCTTTCAGGTGCTCTCCTTGCTGACAACGACCGGCTTCGCCACGGCCGACTACGAGCTGTGGCCCCAGTCGGCGCAGATGCTCTTGGTGTTCTCCTGCTTCATCGGTGCCTGTGCCGGCTCCACGACCAGCGGCATCAAGGTCGTCCACTACGTCCTGATCATCAAGTTCATGGTGCAGGAGATCCGGCGGCAGTATTTCCAGCCGCTCTCGATTGTCTCCATCCGGCTCAATGGGCGACGGGTAGACCTCGGGGTTGTTCACCTTGCTCTTGCATACTTCATCGTCAACATCTTCATGATCCTCAGCGGCGGGTTCGTGGTCACCCTCGCCGAGGACGTCGACCTCGTCACCGCGCTCTCCAGCATCGTCGCGACGCTGATGAACATCGGTCCGGGCTGGGGAGACATCGGACCGACCGAGAACTTTTCCCAGTTCTCTGACTTCACCAAGCTGTTCCTGTCTGGAAACATGCTGGTGGGCCGGCTGGAGATGTTCTCGACGCTGGTGTTGTTCTATCCGGGCTTCTGGAGATCGTGACGCGCCTCGGTTGAGTTCCGTCACCGCGCGGGCTCGTGAGCCGACCGCTCGCTGCAGCTTCCCGCTGACACGCAACGGACACAAGCGCCAAAGCAGTCGATTGAAGCTTTGAATGAAGACTCTGGTGGTGTCGCTCCCTTCAATCTGGCCCGCATCGGAGAAAGACCGGTTAGTGTTGCGACCTTTTCATCCCCAGGGGGCCGCCATGAACAATCTTCATCCCTACCCAGTCGAATACCTGACCAATCCCAACCAGGAGACCCTCCGGTCCCTGACAACGGAGCACACCCCGTTGGTCTTTCAGAGTGCCTGCGGCAACCTGAACAAGGTCAGCCGGAACAAGGCCCGGATGGCGAAGTTCACCTACATCATCGATGCCCCGGAGACCGCCAGTCGCTACTCCCACAGCCTCATCGATCTGGCAAAGGCCGCAGAGCTCATCGAGCGGCAGGCGGCCTACATCAAGGAGAAGGGGCAGCTGATCGAGGTCCAGGGCTTCCTGGGACTCGGCAAGCGTGCCGTCGGTGTGCAGTGGCTGTACACCCTGGAGGGCGCCAACATCGCGGGGATGCAGTCCATCCTCCGCTTCCCCACCTCTGAGGTCCTCGCCGAGGGAGAAGCCTTCAAGCCGACCTTCCGCGTGGTCTACACCCCGGATCTCAAGCTGGATGACATGCCAGGTGGTCAGGCCATCCTGGTGGACCTCAACACATACACCACCTACATCATCGGCCCGGACTACTTCGGTGAGTCCAAGAAGGCGGCGCTGCGCATGCTCAACGAGTACGCCTTCGCGCAGGGCGGCCTGGTGCTGCATGCCGGTGCCAAGTCCGTCCAGATCGACGGTGTGCGCTCGACCATGACCATCATGGGACTCTCTGGCACCGGCAAGACCACCACGACCTTCTCCAAGCAGGGCGAGGTCACCCAGCCCATCCAGGACGACATGGTCGCCATCTGGCCCGGCGGCGAGCTCTCGATCACCGAGAACGGCTGCTTTGCCAAGACCTATGGGCTGACCGAGAAGACCGAGCCGGTCATCTACCGCGGCACCCTGTCGTCGGATGCCTGGGTCGAGAACAGCTACCTCAACGCAGACGGCACCTACGACTTCTTCAAGTCCGAGCTGAGCCCGGCAGAGGTCGCTCGGGTCCGCGAGGTGCTCATCACCACCGGCGCGCCGGCCGAGAACGTCGACCGCTACATCTCTGGTGACCTGTCCATCGCCGATGTCTCCGATGACAGCGGTGTGCTCAAGGATGGCTGGGAGTTCGTGAAGTGGAGCGGAAACGGTCGCTCGATCATCCCGATGTCCTCCATCAAGGACGCTGCGGACCTCCACAACATCCCCGAAGTCCACAACATGGGCATCCTCAACCGCGACGAGGGCGCCGACGCCTGCACGCCAGGCATCATCCGGTTCACCTCTCCCGCTCAGGCCGCCGGCTTCTTCATGCTCGGCGAGACCACCAAGACCTCGGCTGCTGGCAAGGAGGTCGGCAAGACCCGCTCTCCGTTCACCCAGCCCTTCTTCCCGCTGCAGTTCGGCCTCCAGGCAAAGCGCTTCTCCGAGCTTGCAGCCACCATGCCGCACGTCGACATGTGGATGATGAACACCGGCTTCGTCGGCGGTGATGCCCGCAGCGTCAAGGAAGGGGTCGGCTTCAAGGTCAAGATCCGTCACTCCAGCGCGATGCTGGAGGCGATGCTGAAGGGCGAGATCGTCTGGAAGCAGGATCCGGACTTTGGCTACGACGTCGTCGATGTCGAGCACCCCGACAACGCTGCGCTCATCGAGAAGGTTCCCCTCGCGGTCCTCTCACCGGCTCAGTACTACGCAGCGTCTGGCCGCACCGCTGAGTACCGGCAGTGGGTGACGAGCATGAAGTCCGAGCGCCGTGCCTTCCTGGAGAAGTACGCGGTCGACAGCTCGATCATCAGCGCCATCTGCAGCTGACTCCAGCACGACGCTGACTCCAGCACCGACCCCGTCCGGCCAGGAACAGCAGGCCGGGCGGGGTCGCATGCGAGAACGCTGCCGTGCATCCTTTCTGTAAGGAGGCCATCGGAGCGGTCTGAGACCGGTGGCCGTCTCGCCCTCAAGATTCTGGAAGATGACCGGTCATGATTGGGCCGGATCCCGGAGATGATCCGGCAGAAAAAAGAAGACGAGATAAGCCCCGGCCATGTCCAGACGGAAGAAGACGCGAAAGCCAGTCGAGCTGGTGGTTGATCAGCTCGAACTCAAGGGAAGCAGCGGCATCGATGCCGACGGCAAGCGATGGATCGTGCGGGGGGCGGCGGTCGGCGAGACGGTGCAGGCCTGGCCCGGTCGCAAGGGCAAGGCACGCATCTTCGCGACCACTGCCCTTGCCCCGGACGCCACGACTCCGCAGTGCCCGGCGTTTGGCCTCTGCGGCGGCTGCCAGTTCCAGCGCATGCCTGTCGCCGACCAGCGCCACCACAAGAGCGCCCTTGTCTCCCGGTCAGTCGGCGAGCTGGACGGCGTGACGGTCCATTCCGTGCGCAGCGCCGATGCCGGCTACCACTACCGCAACAAGATCGAGCTGTCGTTCGGTCCACACCAGTACGTGCCGGAAGCCCTCAAGGATGATCCAGAGCTCAAGAAGCCCGGCAGCTTCCTCGGCTTTCATCCCCCCGGCTGGTTCTCCCGGATCGTGCCGCTGTCGGCCTGTCACCTGGCAGAGCCCGAGATGAACGCGGTGCTCTCCGTTGTCCGCGACAACATGCCCGGTCCGCCCTGGAACACCCAGGATCACACCGGGGTCTGGCGGCACGTGGTCATTCGGAAGGGGGAGGGGGTCCTGGTGACCCTGGTCACCACCTCCAGCGCCGATCCCGATCAGGTCCGTGGGCTCGGGGAGAAGATCAGCGCGCTGCCGGACGTGGTCGGGGTGCTGTGGGTGGTGACCGATCGGCTCTCCGACGTCGCTGAGGGCGATCTGCGCGAGGTGCTCTATGGCCAGCCCTGGCTGGACATCACGCTCTCCGGCATCGCCTTCCGGATTCCATATGATGGCTTCTTCCAGGTGAACACCGCCGGGGCCGTGCTCTTGTTCGACACCATCGCTGAGGCCCTCGCCCCCACGGGCGGCGGGACGCTGCTGGACCTGTACTGCGGGGTCGGTGCGATCGGGATGGCCCTCGCGGATCGGTTCGATCGGATCATCGGCGCCGAGCTGAACCCGGCCTCCATCGTGTGTGCGAAGGAGAACGCTGCGCGAAACGGCATCGATGGGGAGTGGCATGCCGGGAAGGTCGAGGCGATTCTCCCCACGCTCGCGGTCGACGGACCCCGGTGGATCGTCGTCGATCCGCCCCGTGTCGGGCTGCACCCCGCTGCCGCCCGGTTCCTGGCAGCGCAGGAAGCCGAGGCGCTGGTCTATGTCGCCTGCAACCCCGGCTCGCTGGGGCGGGACCGCGTGATCTTAGAGGCCGGCGGCTGGGTGCTGGAGGCGCTGTGGAGCGTGGATCTGTTCGCGCAGACCCCCCACACCGAGGCGGTCGCCCGGTTCGTGCGGAAGTAGGCCGGGCTCAGGCACCAGCCTTCGTCTTCAGCTCGGTCACCAGAAGCTCGACACCGGCGGTCTGAAACCAGCGGACCATGAAGCCGGGCACGGAGCCCGCGGGATCGTAGAACAGCTCATAGACCACGTGCGAGCCGCCGTCCTCACCCGCCGTGATCTCCCACTTGCCCTCGTTGTGGTTGGGCTCGACGTTGCTCCCAGAGGCGCCGGTCTGGTCGGCGGACTTCTTCCACCAGTAGCGGATGCCGCTGGGGATTGGATCGCTGCCCATGTCCACGATCAGCTCGCGGTCGCTGATTCCCGAGGCGACGTGGACCTGCCGATAGCGGCCGTCGCCGACCTTCTCGCTGACGGAGACGGAGCTGAAGTACGTCTTGTGTGCGGTGAGGTCTCCGATGATGGCATGAAGGGTGTCCGGAGCGATGCTCCAGTCGCACTCTGCGCGAACCGGGGCGTAGTCGCCCTGACGATCGCCGACGTAGAACGTACACCCGCTGCTCGCCGTGGAGATGGTCCAGCCAGCGGAGGCGGTCAGCACAAGCAGCAATGGGGTCATGGAGGCTCTCCTTGGTGGACCACTCTATAGCCAACCAGTCCCGATGGCAGCACAGTCCACTTTCACGCCGCTGCATGCGCGGCCGGCGGAGCAGACGGAGCCGTCTCCTGTCGGCTGTGCGGCCCTGGGCGCGCTGCCGGTGTGCAAAAACTGAAACACGTTTCAGTTTCGCGATAAGCTCGGGGGCAGCCCCAGGAGTCTGACCGTGGCATTCGTCGAGTCCGTTGAACCGTCCGTGAGCGGCCACCGCCGCCTCAGAACCCGCTGTCCGGTCAGCCACCGGGTGCTCAAGGAGTTCGACGTCACCACTGCTGCGGACGTCGCTGTTGCGATGGAGCGTGCGCGGACAGCGCAGGCAGCCTGGGCGAAGACTTCATTCCCTGAGCGCACCGCCATCCTCCAGCGCGCCCTCGCGATCCTGATCGAGAAGCAGGAAGCCTTCATCGATCGCATCGTCGCCGAGACCGGTCGCAGCCGGATGGAGACGACGATGATGGAGATCTTCGCCGCCTGCGACTCGCTGAACTTCTACTCCCGTCGGGCTGAGCGCATGCTGCGTCCGCGCGCGGTCGGGCTCCACCTCCTCCGCATGAAGCGGGCGAAGCTCACCTTCACTCCGCTGGGCGTTGTCGGGGTCATCACCCCCTGGAACGGTCCGTTCATCCTCTCGCTCAACCCCACCGTCCAGGCGCTAATGGCCGGCAACGCCGTCCTCATCAAGCCCTCAGAGGTCACCCCGGACTCTGGCGTCTTGGTCGGCGAGTTGTTCGCCGAGGCTGGGCTGCCGGATGGTCTGGTCCAGATCCTCCTCGGGGATGGCGAGACCGGCGCGGCGCTGATCGACTCGGGGGTCGACAAGATCTCGTTCACCGGCAGCGTGGCCACCGGCCGCAAGGTCGGCGCGGCGTGTGGTCACAACCTCATCCCCTGCACCCTGGAGCTCGGCGGTAAGGATCCGATGGTGGTCTGTGCCGACGCAGACATCGACCGCGCGGTCGGCGGGGCGGTGTTCGGCGGCATGATGAACGGCGGCCAGTTCTGCTCCTCGACCGAGCGCATCTACGTGGTGGAGGCGGTCGCAGAAGAATTCATCGGCAAGCTCACGGAGAAGGTCGCGGCGCTGAAGGTCGGGCATGAGGGGGAGTACGACATCGGTCCGTTCATCTCGACCCGGCAGCTTGAGATCGTCGAGGACCACGTCAACGATGCCGTCGCGAGGGGCGCGAAGGCGCTGGTCGGGGGCGGTCGGAGCGCGGTCGGCGAGCACTTCTTCCAGCCGACGCTGCTGGTGGGGGTGACCCATGAGATGAAGGTGATGACCGAGGAGACGTTCGGGCCGATCCTGCCGGTGATGGTGGTCGCCGATGAGGATGAGGCGATCGCGATGGCGAACGACACCCGGTTCGGCCTCGGCGCCACGCTGTGGACGAAGGACCGCGCGAAGGGGGAGCGGCTGGCCGAGCGCCTGGAGGCCGGCGCGGTGATCATCAACGACTCATCGATCACGTACGGGGCGCTGGAGCTGCCGTTTGGTGGGGTGAAGCACAGCGGCGTCGGACGGGTGAACGGAGAGATTGGGCTGCGGGGATTCTGCCATGCCAAGCCGGTGATCGCGGATCGGTTTGGTCAGAAGGAAGAGTTCGTCTGGTACCCGTACACCAACGAGAAGGAGGGGCACCTGAAGAAGGCGATCCAGTGGATCTGGAAGACACCGCTGAAGCGCCTGATGTAGCGGGCTGCTGGTCTCTTCCAGCCGGGGTACGCCGGCCTCTACACGCCTCCTCGGCAGCCCACCAGGGAGCGACGTCGGGTGTCGAATGGGGAGCCGCTCAGGAGTACTGCCCCTTTGCCCACGTTCGGAACAGCCCGATCGGCCCGTCTTCCGCCACCAGAACCGGCCGCGGCAGGTACCTCTTGTTCTCCCAGACCGGGATGTCCTGCTCCAGCTGCCGGGCAATCTCCTTCACATATGCCCGACCGATCCCGCGCGTGATGTCGTTGTTTCCGAACTTCTTCACCACAAACGTGAACCGCAGATCGCACGAGTTCTCATCGATCGGCGTGTTGCTCGACATCAGGAACGTCTCGACGAGGCCGGTGAAGCGCGTCGTGTTGATTCCGAAGCCGTACTCGTACACGTCGATCTGACCGGGGACCGGACCGTGCTTGGTGGCCATCACCGTCTGCGCCACAACATGGAGGGTGTGCTGGTCGATGATCTTCGCCTCGGACTTCGGCATCTCTGCGGTGCCGTGCAGGTAGAAGAAGTGCGCGGTGTCCACAGCGTTCTCTGCCATCTCTTGGTTGCAGGTTCCGACCGTCCACATCCGATGGTCTGGATCGCTCCAGTCCGAATCGCCAAGCTCAGGAAACGTCGGCACCTCCCACTGCGGCGGTGCTCCGTCGCCGTGATGCCAAGCAACAATCATTCCGTTGCGCTCGACGATGGTCCATGCCTTCAGCTTTGCCTGCTTCGGGATCTTGTCGGCATATGGGATCGCCGAGCAGGTACCGCTTCCGTTGAATTTCCAAGCATGGAACGGGCAGACGATGTTCTTACCGTCCACCGTTCCGCCGTGGCCGAGGTGAGCCCCGAGGTGCGGACAGAAGGCGTCGAGGAGGTGTGCAGCGCCGTCTTCATCGCGAAACAGCACGAGGTCCTTGCCGAAGTACTTCAGCGGCTTGACGTCTCCGGCCTTCAGCTCATGAGACCACTCCACCTGAAACCAGCCGTTGGGAATAGGAAACGGGAATCGATCGCTCATGCTTGCTCTCCTCACGATTGCCCCAGAGTAGAACACGTTTCATTTTCGGTTGTCCACCGGTTGTGAAACGTGTTCTACTTCCCACCTGAAACCAGAGGATTTGCCTTGGCTGAACCCCACCTGCTGCTCGACCGCGACGGATCCATCCTCACCATCACCATGAACCGCCCTGAGGCGAGGAACGCCTGGTCGCTGGAGATGATGGCGCGCCTCGCGGATGCCTGGGAGCAGGTCAACGACGATCCCGAGATCTTCGTCTGCATCCTCACTGGTGCCGGCAGCAGCTTCTGTGCGGGCTCAGACCTCAAGATGATGCACCAGGACAACGAAGAAGACCCCTGGAAGAATCGGTTCAAGGCCGATCCGGAGCTGCACTGGAAGGCGATGCTGCGGGGGCATCGCGTCACCAAGCCGATCATCGCGGCGGTGGAGGGGTTCGCCCTGGCTGGCGGGACCGAGATCCTCCAGGCCACTGACATCCGGGTCGCCGGTCGCAGCGCGCAGTTCGGGCTGACCGAGGCGAGGCTCGGGCTGTTCCCGCTGGGGGGCTCCACGGTGCGGCTCCAGCGCCAGGTGTCGTTCACAAAGGCGATGGAGGTCTTGCTGCTCGGCGAGCGGTTCTCTGCCCAGGAGGCTCTGGAGATGGGGCTCATTGGTCGGGTGGTGAATGCTGGAGAGGCCCTCAGCGAGGCGAAGCGTCTGGCGAAGATCATCGCCGGGAATGGCCCGCTGGCGGTCCAGGCGATCAAGAAGTCCATCGTCGAGACTGCCGAGATGACTGAGGCGGACGGGCTGGCCCACGAGCTGAAGCTGGGCTGGCCGGTGTTCAAGTCTGAAGATGCCCGGGAGGGCGCGCGCGCCTTCGCCGAGAAGCGCAAGCCGGTGTTCAAGGGGAAGTAATGGACCGCACTGTCGACTTCATCGCCATCGGCAGCGGTGCTGCAGCAATGGCCGCTGGCCTCCGCGCCGCAGACCTCGGACTCGAGGCGCTTCTCTTAGAGGCCACCGATTGCTACGGCGGCTCTACCGCGATGTCTGGTGGGGTCTGCTGGGTACCGAACAACCCGCACATGGCCGGCCGGGGGGTCACTGACAGCCCCGAAGACGCCCTGACCTACCTGCGCAACATCGTCGGCGACTCCACCCCCGATGAGATTCTCCGGGGCTACGTCACCGAGTCTCGCCGGATGGTGGAGTACCTGGAGGAGAAGACTGCGGTCCGGTTCGAGGCGCTGGAGAAATACTGCGACTACTACCCGGAGGTCGCGGGCGGCAAGCCGGGGGGGCGCTCGATGGAGTGCACCCCGTTTGATGGGCGCGAGCTCGGCGAGGAATTCCGCCGCATTCGCCCACCACATCCCCAGTCGCAGGTCATGGGCATCTTCGGACTCACCGCGCGCGAGGCCCACACGCTCCTGGCGAACACCTGGCAGAGCAAGCTGCTGCTGGTCAAGCGCCTGCTGTCGGCGGGCCTCAGCCTCCTGGCCCGCCGGAAGTGGGGGCGGGATCCCCGGCTGACGGCTGGAAATGCCCTGATCGCCCGGCTGCGACGCTCCCTGCAGGACCGCAATGTCGAGCTCAGCCTGTCCACTACCGTGACGGATCTCATCGTCGAGGATGGTCGAGTGGTTGGCGTCGTCGCCGAGAAAGACGGCGAGACACTGCGCATCGGTGCCCGCAAGGGTGTGCTGCTGTCGGCCGGCGGCTTCTCTCGCAACAAGGCGATGCGAGAAGCGCACCAGCCCGCTCCGATCACCGATGAGTGGAGCGCCGGCAACCTCCGCAGCCTCGGCGACGGTCACCGCATGGGCGTGTCTGCCGGGGGGCGGCTGGTCCACATGGACAAGGCGTGGTGGACCCCGACCATTCGCATCCCCCGGCAGGAGCTGGCCTGGGTGATCGTGGTGGAGAAGAACCTGCCGCACTCGATGATGGTCAACGACTCCGGGCAGCGCTTCACCAACGAGGCCGCTCCCTACCTCGACGTGGTGGAGGGCATGTACGCTGCGGACTCTGCACCGGCATGGCTGGTCTTCGACGCCACCTTCCGCCGCAACTACCCGGTCGGTCCGCTCGCGCCAGGCTACGCCGTGCCGGACAAGCGGGTCAGCAAGAAGTTCATCCGTGGCTTCCTCAAGAAGTCGGACACCCTCGCTGGGCTCGCGGAGGCCTGTGAGGTGCCCGCTCAGGCCCTCCTGGGCACCGTCGAGCGGTTCAACGGCATGGCGGACACCGGCATCGACACGGACTTCAGTCGCGGCGTGAGCCTGTCGGATCGCTACTACGGCGATCCACGGGTCACCCCCAACCCCTGCCTCGGTCGCCTAGAGACCCCGCCTTTCTATGCCGTCCGGGTCTATCCTGGCGATCTCGGCACCAAGGGCGGCCTGGTGGTCGACACCCGAGGCCGCGTGCTCGATGCCGCCGATGCCCCGATCCCCGGCCTGTACGCGGCCGGAAACTGCGCCGCCCCGGTCATGGGCAAGACCTACCCCGGCGCCGGGGGAACCATCGGCCCGGCGCTGGTGGTTGGCTTCCTGGCTGCCGAGGCCGCAGCGGACAATTCATAGACAGAGAGCAGACATGAGCGACTTCCGGGCTGAGGTGGTGGCATTCATCGAGGCGCATGCGCCGCGCGCGCTGTGGGGCACGGCGACCTCACCGTTCCAGGGGCACTGGGGCGGTCAGGACTCCGGCTACTCCTCTGCCGACCACATCGCGTGGTTTGAGGCTGCGCTCCAGAGGGGCTGGACCGCGCCGACCTGGCCGGTCGCGTATGGCGGCGGCGGGCTGACCCGTGAGCAGGGCGCGATCCTGAACGCCGAGCTGAACCAGCGCGGAATTCCCCGCCCGCTGGTGGGCTTTGGGCTGTCCATGATCGGGCCGATCATCCTCAATTATGGCAACGAGGCGCAAAAGCTGAGGCACCTCACAGCCATCGCGCGGGGCAAGGTCCGCTGGTGCCAGGGGTACTCCGAGCCGGGCGCGGGCTCGGATCTGGCGGCCCTGGCGTGCCGAGCGGAGCGGGACGGCGATCACTTCGTGGTCAACGGACAGAAGATCTGGACGAGCTTCGCGGACAAGGCCGACTGGATCTTCTGCCTCGTGCGCACCGCACCGACCAAGCACAGCGGCATCACGTTCCTGCTCATCGACATCTCCACTCCCGGCATTGAGGTCCGTCCCATCGAGCTGATCAGCGGCTCCTCGCCGTTCTGCGAGACTTTCCTCACCGACGTGCGGGTGCCCGTGGCCAACGTGGTCGGCGAGATCAATGCCGGCTGGCAGGTCGCCCGGGCGCTGCTCGGGCACGAGCGCGACTCGATCGGCGAGGCGATCATCAACGGCGGCTCTCGGCCGACGATCCTCGCCAGCTTCTCGCTGAGAGACCACGCCATCGACCGCATCGGTGTCGACGCCTCCGGCAAGCTGGCCGATCCGATCCTTCGGGCAGCAGTGGCGGACCATGAGATCACCCGCCGGATCGGCCGGCTCACCCTCGCTCGGATCCGGGAGACCCTCCAGCGCGGCGGAAGCCCCGGTCCGGAGACAAGCATCGTCAAGGTGTTCGGCACCGAGCTGAACCAGGAGCGCTGGACCCTCGCGCAGCGCATCCTCGGCTTGGAGGGGCTCTACTGGGAGAGTGATTCTCCCACTGACCACGCGCTGGCGCGCACCTGGCTGCGCTCTCGCGGAAACACCATCGAGGGCGGCACCTCGGAGGTGCAGCTCAACATCATCGCCACCACTGTCCTCGGACTTCCCCGGCTGTCCTCCTCCGGCAAGGTCACTCCCGCCGGAAGTGCCCCGGCTGCCGCCAGCCTCCTGACCGAAGAGCAGGAGATGATCCAAGGTGCTGCGCGCGACTTCCTCGCCAGCAGCGCCCCGATCGCGCTCGCGCGCGCCATGCGAGACGCCGCAACGCCGCACGACCCGGCGCTGTGGGCGCAGATGGTCGAGCTGGGATGGTCGGCGCTGTTGGTCGGAGAGGACGCTGGCGGGTTTGGCCTGGGGATGACGGAGCTGGCCCTGGTCTGCGAGCACCTCGGCGCACGCCTCACCCCGAGCCCCATCCTCTCCGTCGCTCTCTCGACCGAAGTGTTCGGCCACGATCCCGCGCAGCTCGCGGCCATTGTGGAGGGCAGGGTCATCGCCCTGGCGGACCACGAGCCCCGCGCCCGACGCGGCGTCCACGAGACCGCTGCGGTCGAGACCAGCGGCGGGCTGAGCCTGACCGGTGAGAAGTCCGCAGTGCTCGATGCTGCGGCGGCCTCGGCGTTTCTGGTGACCGCGATCGATGCGGACGGCGCGCCGGTGCTGGTGCTGGTGGATGCGGCTGCCGAGGGGGTCACGGTTCGCGCCGAGCGCCGGCTGGATGGCCGGGACAGCGGTCGGGTGGTGCTGAGCGGTGCTGTCGGACAGCCCGTCGATGCCAGGCGGCTGCCCGCCGCACGGGATCGCGCGACGATCGCGCTGTGCGCAGAGATGCTGGGTGGAATGCAGGCGATCTTTGCCGAGACCCTGCGCTACCTGAAGACCCGTCAGCAGTTCAAGCGGCCCATCGGCAGCTTCCAGGCGCTCCAGCACCGGGCGGCTCGGCTGTACATCGACATCGAGCTGTGCCGGGCAGCGGTCGGCGCGGCGGCCCGGATCGCCGACACCGAGCCGGCGCACCTCGCCGCGCATGCCTCGATGGCGAAGGTGCGGTGCAGTGAGGTGTTCGAGCACACCGCGCTGGAGGCCATCCAGCTGCATGGCGGCATCGGCATGACCGACGAGCACGACGCCGGGATGTTCCTCAAGCGCGCACGGGTGGCTGCGGAGACCTTCGGGACGGCGGACTGGCACCGTGATCGCTGGGCGGCGCTTCGGGGGTATTGAGTCCTGAGCTTCTCTGCGCGCGCGAGGTCCTCGGCTGCGGCTCCATTCACTGCTCTAAGTGGCTCGGAGCCGCCTGTGCCCCTCGCTCACGACCGGAGAACGGGCTCGCCGCAATGAAGCCAGCCGGCACTCCAGACCACGCTCCAAGCGACAACGGTGCTACCCTTCAGTCATGTGGGCACAGGACTACCAGCGCGTCGGTGCAGGAAGCCATCCCTGGCCGGTCCTGATGAGCCTCCTCCGGGAGGCGCCGCTAGCGCCGGTGCGCGATTCCCTCACCGGGCAGCTCACTGTGCTGATCGAGCGAGAGCTCGCGCGGGATCCAGAGGTCGAAGAGATCCTTGGAGAGAGCCGGATCTTCGACCTCGTCGAGCGACAGCTTCACGCTGTGCTGCCGTGGTATGGCGGGGTGCTGTCGGTGGCCAACACCGCGCTGACTGGCTTCAGCCTGGAGCAGTTCCTGGCGGACGGGGAGGGGGAGGCACGGGCTGGACGCTCGGTGGCGGCGATCCTCATGGCAGCAGAGCGCCTCCCTGCGCACCTCATCATGCTTCAGGGACTCTTCACCGAGATCCGCACTGCACGACGCTCGGGCTCGATCTCCATCCGTGGGATGGAGGGGGTGCTCGACGCGGTGATTGAGGCGACCGGCTGTATAGCGGGCTGGCAGCGCACCCTGATCGCGGCGCTTCAGTGGATGCACGAGGCCTGCCGGGTGCCGCTTCCAGAGCAGCGTCGGGCAGCAATTACCGACTGGCTGGAGCAGACCTGCTTTGCAGGAGAGGCTCCAGGGGCGATCCTCCGGGCGGAGATCCTCACCGCCATGGCCCGCTCGATGAGCCGAACGGTGCGCTGAAACACGTTCTACGTTTTGCGATACTCTGCCTCTGATTGGAGGCCATGATGGTGGACGGACGGCGCGGTGATCTTGAGTTTGGAACCATGCCCCGGCTGGCGCAGCGAAGTGCTGAGCGGTTCCCTGATGGCATCGCCATCGAGGATGACGACACCATCCTCACCTTCCCCCAGCTCCTCCAGCGTGCCCGAGCGGTCACCGCTGGCCTCATCGCGCAGGGAGTCTCGCCGGGGGAGCGGGTGGCGATCTGGGCGCCGAACCTGTGGGAGTGGGTGGTCTGTGCACTGGGCCTCCAGGGGGCAGGAGCCGTTCTGGTGCCGCTGAACACCCGCTACAAGGGGCCGGAAGCCGCCTGGATCTTACAGAAGAGCGGCGCGGTGGCGCTGCTGACCGTCAGCGGCTTCTTGGGACACGACTACGTGGCGATGCTGGCGGAAGAGTCGCTGCCAGACCTCAAGCTGACCGTGGTTCTTCGGGGGGCGGTGCCGGAAGGCTGCATGTCCCTGGCGGCGCTCCGTGTGTCTGGTGAAGCGGTCGCAGCGGAGGAGGTGTCGGCCCGCTGGGAAGGGGTTTCACCAGATGACCTCTCCGACATACTGTTTACCTCCGGCACCACCGGTCGCCCCAAGGGGGCGATGACCACCCATGCCCAGACCCTCCGGGCCTTCCGAGACTGGAGCGATGTGGTCGGGCTCTCCAGCACCGACCGCTACCTTGTTGTCGCGCCGTTCTTCCATGGCTTTGGCTACAAGGCTGGCTGGCTGGCTGCGCTGATGATGGGGGCGACCGTGATCCCGCAGCCCACCTTTGATGTCGATGCTGTGCTCGCCCGCATTGCCCGCGACCGGATCTCGGTCCTGCCCGGGCCGCCGGCGCTCTATCAGACCCTCCTTGCCCGTGTCGATCTCGTCGACCACGACCTCTCCACCCTCCGGCTTGCAGTGACGGGTGCAGCGGTGATTCCGGTGCAGCTGATCGAGGAGATGCGCACAGTCCTCGGCTTTGAGACCGTGATCACCGGCTACGGGCTGACCGAGGCGACGGCGATCGCGACCATGTGTCGGTTCGACGATGACCTCACCACCATCGCCACGACTTCTGGCCGCGCCATCCCCGGTGTGGAGGTCGCGGTGCGCGATGCTTCAGGTGCGGTGCTGCCCCCGAGCACCCCCGGAGAGATCGTGATCCGCGGCTACAACGTGATGCTGGGATACCTCGACGAGCCCGAGGAGACCGCCGCCACCATCGATGCTGACGGCTGGCTGCACACCGGCGACATCGGAACCCTCGATGCGCGCGGCTACATCAAGATCACCGACCGAAAGAAGGACATGTTCATCGTCGGTGGCTTCAACGCCTACCCCGCTGAGCTCGACAATTGGCTCCGACTGCACGAGCAGGTCGCGGACGTCGCAGTGATCGGAATTCCCGATGCTCGCCTGGGAGAGGTCGGCATGGCCTTCGTCGTCCGCACGCCCGGCGCGACGCTCACGGAGGCGGAGCTGGTGGCGTGGTGTCGGGCGCGCATGGCGAATTTCAAGGTCCCCCGCCGAGTGGCATTCCTCAATGCGCTGCCGCGCAACGCGGTGGGGAAGGTTCAGAAGTTCAAGCTCCGGGAGCAGATCGCATCGGAGGCTGGTGGGGACGGCTGAAGGGCCGGGGAGGAACTGAGCAGGCGAACTGAGGGGCCGTGGTTTCTGGTTTGTAACATTGATAATTGGCTTAACGAGTCAATAGTTGTGTGTTACGATTCAAGCCATGATCGACAGAATATCCCCTACGCACCGCCCGGAAGGCCGGGCTGCTGGCCGGCAGTCATGGCGTGATCTGCTGTTTGTCCACTGGCCGATTCCAACGGCGCTGCTCCGCCCGCTGATTCCCGAGCGGCTCACCATCGACACCCACGATGGGGTGACCTTCATCGGACTGGTCCCGTTTACGATGGAGGGGGTGCGGCCGTGGTGGCTGCCCTTCGGGATGAGCTTCCTGGAGACCAACCTCCGCGCCTACGTCCACCTGGAAGGGCAGGGGCCGGGGGTGTGGTTCTTCTCTCTGGAGGCCGCCTCGTGGCTGGCGGTTCAGGCCGCACGGATCGGCTGGAGCCTGCCCTACCATCACGCCACGATGCAGACGCACCGAGAGGGAAGGCGAGTGGACTACCGCACCGAGCGTCGGAGCGATCCGACCGCTGCGCTGGCGGTCCAGTATGAGATCGGATCGGAGCTGGGGGTGTCTGTACCGGGAAGCCTGGAGCACTTCCTGCTGGAGCGGTATCTGCTGTACGCCCATCGGGGCGGGAGGCTCCTCCAGGGGCAGGTCCACCACGATCCCTACCCCGCCCATGCTGCGAACATTGTCCACCTCACGGAGGGGATTGTTTCCGCCGCTGGGCTCCCGGCGCCGAGCGGGCTGCCGCCGCTTGTTCACTGCTCACCGGGGGTGGATGTCGAGGTGTTCGCCCTCCGAGCGGTGTGAGGCCGGACCCACTTGGTGCTGGCTGCTTGGGGTGAGCTTCGGGCGAGGCCGCTCCAGGCTCCGCTCAAGCTGGATATGAGAGAGTGTTATTTCAAGCTGGAGTATTTTTGTCCGTAAATATAAGCACTATAAATTAAGTGTTTTATGGTGCTTATATTTACGGACAAAGTGGGCGGACTCAAGCGGCTGAAGAACGCTCACGGTTACGGCGCGAGGGCGACAACGGGATCTCAGCAGTTGGTGCACCTCACGATGCGTGCTCAGCGGGCGCCGTAGACCTTCGCCGGGGGCACTGCGCGCGCGAGCAGATCATCCACCGCCGCGCCGATCTCTTCAGGCTGCCAGCGTGCGCCGCGGTCCACAGAGACGCCCTTGCGCCAGCCGTCCGCGAGGCTGATCTCACCGCCCGCGACCTCGAACACACGACCGGTTACGGCCGCCGACGCGCTGCTGGCCAGCCAGACCACCAGGGGCGAGATGTTGGCGGGATCCATGGCATCGAATCCATCCGCCGGTCGGTCCATCATGCCGCCGAACAGTCCCTCGGTCATCCGGGTTCGGGCTGCTGGCGCGATGGCGTTGGCGGTGATGCCGTAGCGACCAAGCTCTGCAGACTGCACCAGGGTCAGCGCAGCGATGCCGCCCTTGGCTGCGGAGTAGGCACCCTGCGCGACACTGCCGAGGAGCCCTGCACCAGAGCTGGTGTTGATGATCCGGGCATCGACCGCCTCGCCGGCCTTTACACGGCCTCGCCAGTGGGCCGCGACGTGCCGCGCGAGGCAGAAGTGCCCCTTGAGGTGGACCCGGATGACCGCGTCCCACTGGGACTCCTCGGTGGAGACAAACATCCGGTCCCGAAGGAAGCCGGCGTTGTTCACCACGACATCCACCCGACCAAATGCATCGAGGGTGCGGGCGAGGGTCTGTCCGGTCTGCTCGAAGTCCGCCACGTCCGCGCCATCTGCGATGGCTTCGCCGCCCATCGCCCGAATCTCTGCGGCGACCTGCTCTGCGGGAGTGCCCTCTGCCTCGGCACCGTCTCGGCTGACCCCGAGGTCATTGACCACGACCTTCGCCCCGGCCCGGGCGAACGCCAGCGCATGCTCTCGACCGATGCCGCGTCCTGCACCGGTCACGATGACCACTCGACCTTCGCAGATGCCCATGATGTCCTCTCCTCTATAGTGGGAAGTAGAACACGTTCTACTCTCTGGAGGCGCGATGAACAACCCGCTCGACTTCACTGGCCGTGCTGTCCTCATCACAGGCGGCAGCGCTGGCATCGGCCGTCGGCTTGCGGAGCGCTTCCTGGCAGCAGGGGCAGACGTCATGATCTGTAGCCGGAGTGTCCCGGAAGATCTCCCGGCGCACGCGGGCCGTTCCGCTGCGCACATTGTCGCGGACGTCCGTGACGCGGAGAGCGTGGCGCGGCTTGTTCAGGGGGCTGCTGCGAGACTCGGTCGGCTCGATGTGCTGATCAACAACGCGGGCGGCTCTCCGTACGCCCTCGCCGCAGACGCCTCTCCCCGGTTTCTCGACAAGATCATCCAGCTCAACCTCACCGCCCCTCTCCTGCTCTCCCAGCAGGCCAATGCGGTCATGCAGGAGCAGGAAGGGGGAGGGGTCATCCTGAACGTCACCAGCGTCTCTGGCACCCGCCCCTCTCCTGGAACAGCAGCCTATGGTGCTGCCAAGGCTGGTCTCATCAACCTCACCGCGACCCTCGCGGTGGAGTGGGCACCCCGCGTGCGGGTCTGTGCGATCACCGCCGGACTCATCGCCACGGAGAAGGCCCACATGCACTATGGCAGCGCGGCCGGGATTGCCGCAGCGGCCGGAACGGTTCCGCTCGGCCGGCTCGGGGTTCCAGATGATGTCGCTGATGCCGCCCTGTTCCTTTCGTCACCGCTGGCATCGTACATTAGCGGCGTTGATCTTACTCTTCACGGTGGAGGGGCCGCACCAGCATTTCTCACCGCTGTCCAGGCTGCAATGAGGGGCTCTTGATCTGTCGGGCGTGATCCGACCACTGGCGCATGCTCCTCCTCTTCTCTTCCCTTCTTCGTGCTGAGCCGCCGGCGCTCACCCTGCCTGCTCCCCAGGAATGTGTGCAGGCGCTGTTTGCCGACGATCCAGAGTTCGCGGTCTTTGACGGGCTCTCCATCGATCAGATCCGCGACAGCGTGGATGCCTTCATCCCCAGCCTGCATGGCTGCGTGCCGGAGGGGGCTCGGCTCGATGGTGCGATGGAGCTTGAGATCGTGGTGGCCTGTGATGGCCGTGTCGACTCTGTGAGCGTCGAGAGTGCAGAGAGACTGCCCGAATCTGTGATTGGATGCGTGGAAGATTCTATGCGTTACGCCTCGTTTCCTGCGCATGACATGCCCGGCGGAGTCCACTTCCTGTATCCGATGCAGTTTCGCTTCTGAGGCATGCGCTGGCTATAGCTCTGCATGTCGCGAGCGCTTCCCTATGTTGATCCAGTCGACCAGATCTGGCTGTGCTGCGCGCAACGCCTGGGCATGACCGTGCGGCGGTCCGATGCGGTGTTCGCCAGCTGGGACGGGGTGGACACCCTGACCATCTCGACTCCAGGCGGCTTTGACCCCGACGACTCTCTCGCGCAGATGATCCTCCATGAGCTGTGCCATGCGCTCGTGGAGTCTCCGGGGGGGATGACGAAGAGGGACTGGGGGCTGGAGAATGTCGACCAGCGCGATCTGAGCCGAGAGCATGCCTGCCACCGTCTCCAGGCGGCCCTGCTCACCCCCCACGGGCTGCGCACTCTGCTCGGCCCAACCACTGAGCATCGTCCCTACTACGATGCCCTGCCTCCCGATCCGCTCTCCGACGATGGTGACCTGGCTGTTTGGCCGGCAAGAGAGGGTTACAAGCGTGCAATGAGTGGAGATTGGTCAGCGGCGATTGCCGAGTCTCTGGCGGCGACTGCTGCGGTCGCGGTCGCGGTCCGTGCGTTTGCCAGCGGCACGCTGTGGGCAGCCATGGAGGGGATCTGATGGCGCTGAGAGGGGTGCCGGGTGTCGTCCGCAGGATGCGACCGAGCCGGTGACCCGTCTTGGCCAGCTGTAGCGCTACTTCTGCCGAATCTTTGCGATGATCGGATCGTGGTCGGAGCAGCCGCGTCGGCTCACCGCAGCGTCGACCACTGACAGCCGCTGGCGATCCGCGTAGATGTAGTCAATGCGCGCCGTCGGCAGCCCGCTGACCAGCCGGGTACCGCCGGGGCCGAGCTGGCTGCTCTCCCATGCGTCGGCGTGGCTTCTTCGGAGGTGCGCGTGGATCCAGGCATGCCGGGACTGGTTGAAGTCACCAGCAAGGACAGACGGCCAGGTCATGTCTCGGGCTGTCGTGGCGGAGGTCACCATCGCCTCCTGGGCCGCGCTCGCCAGTCCGGCTCGGACCCACGCCGGCCAGCGATCTGGTGAGCGATGAAGCGGCGGCAGGTGGAGTCCGGCAACCTGGAGCCTTCCGCCACGCCCAGACATCTTCACCATTGGATACTGTTGGTCTGGAAGAATGTCTTGTGTAACCGTTATTATCTCGTGATATTCGATCGACAGCAGCGTGCTCCAGCTGCAGACAAGGGTTCCGCTTGAGAGCTGCTTGCCTGCGTCGTGTGCTGCGTGAACACAGCGCTCGCTGAGGCTTCCCAGTGCTGGCTCCAGGATGCTCTCGACGTCGTAGCGGCTGACCTCGGTGAGCACAAGCACGTCCGGCTGGGTGACCGATAGCTGGCTCGCGAGACAGGCGGTCATGGTGCGCTTGGCCTCATCGGCGTCGGCCTTGCCATCTCGCTCATGGATGCCGCCGAGCCGGCCAACGTTCCAGCTCATCACGGTCAGTGCACCACCTGGTGGGGCGACGTCGGTCGGTCGGGGAGACAGAACCACGAGCATGCCGACGGCACTCAGTGTGGCCGTAACATTGTGTAACCTTGACTTCTCACGGTTAGCAGCACCGGCTGCGGCGAGGGTTGCGAGGACAAGGACAGGTCCGGTGAGCAGCCCAACGAGCGCCGCCATGCTCCCAAGGGGCTCGAGGAGCCCGAGCATTGCTGAGGGCGCCACCAGCCGTGCAAGGGCGTAGAGAAGCCAGGTAAGCAGCACCGCGATGGGAGTGATGGATCTCATGATTGATGGTCGACCTTGCTGTTGGTGAGAGTGTAGCGCGTGAGGTCACCGTCGTACCCCACCCCGCCTCTCGGGCCTGCTTCCCTGTTTACTACTCTACACAGTCACAATGGGCGCTGTGCTCACGGCTCACCCGCCTCCTGCTGGAGTCTTCGAGCGCTGCAGCACCTCCGCTCGTCGGCGGCTCAGCGAGACTCGTAGACGTTTCCTGCGGGCAGCTCCAGCGCGGTCAGGAAGCCGCCCTTTCCAGCGCCGGTGTCAATCGCATACGCCCCCTTGCCCGCCCAGAACATGTCGTCGGGATCCTCTGGCGTGAATTTGTCCAGGTCTGGCGGGAGCGTTCGCGTCACGGTGTGTCCGACTACAATCGGCTTGCCATCGTAATTCGCGAAGAAGTCTTGCGAGCGGACCCACAGCAGCTCGCGGGGGTTCTCCACCTCGCTCGGGTGCGGCCAGCGTCCGTCAATCCGAGACAGCCCGGCGTGCACGTAGATGCCCTGGCTGTCTTCGTAGAAGTAGGGCAGCGAGCGCATCCACTGGACGACATCTGGCGGGAAGAAGCTGCCCGTGAGCAGGAGGATGTTCTCTTCTCTGGGCTCAATCTCAGGGCGGAAGCTGCGCAGGCACTGACGGCAGCCGTTGTTGGGGGGCAGGACAAAGCCCGGCCAGCCTTCGTCGATGACCTGTAGCCAGGCATCCTCGTGGTTGCCGCGCAGGGCGACCACCTTGGCATCCACCTGCTCTGGGATCCGGACCCGAATCGCCTCGACAACCTCTGCGGATGCTGGGCCACGATCGAGGTAGTCCCCCAGAAAGACCAGCGTGTCGCCGATGTCCAGCTCTGGGAGGCGAGACATGAGGGTCTCCAGAGCGTCGATGTCGCCGTGAATATCTCCAACAATAAAAGTCCGATCCATCTGGCCCTAATAGCACAGGATCCAGCAAATCAGTCGTTGTCTTTCTGGCAGTGCTTCGCTCAGCCCATTGGATGCCGTGCGGGCTCATTGCGCCCAGCAGCATTGCGATACTGGACGGTCCGCCATGCGAGCAGGCCGGCGACGCTGTCTGCGAAGAACATGCCGCGCTCGGTGAGAGAGAGCGCTGCAGCACCTCGACAGAGCAGCCCGGCCTCTTCCAGCACCGCCAGCTCGGGCTCGAACACTGCGATCTGCGCTGCCAGAGCGCCCTCTTCGGTGGGAATGTGCAGCATGGCGAGGCCGCGCGTGAGCTGCATCAGGGCATCCTCAAATGGGGAGTAGGCGTAGATGCGCTCCATGCTGTGGCTGAAGCTGGAGCTGGAGAGGTAGTCATCGACGCTGGCATGGTTGATCCACTTGAGCGCCTGGCTCTGGGTCCCGAAGTTGATCCCGGAGATCGCGCCGGGCCCAAAGCCGAGGGCATCGCAGGTGTGCGGACGGAAGCTGTGGGGCTCGTAGGTGAACTGCTCTGGCGCTGTGCTGCGCTCAAAATTGGTCAGGGTGCGCTGCTCGAAGCCGCTGGACAGCAGCAGCGTGCGTGCCGCCCGCCAGCTGTCGTGGGCGGTCGTGTTGTCGGGGAGTGCGTCGAGCATCGCGGGATCCTGCGCCCAGGGAACGGGGAGGCCGCTGCGGAGAACGAGGTGGTACAGACAGATCTGGTCGACCCCGAGATCGATGGCATGCTGGATGTCTGAGAGCATCGCTGCCCGGGGCTGGCCGGGCAGGTTGAGCAGGAGATCCACTGAGGTCCCTACGCTGCGCTTCTGTGCGAGCGCCACGGCTGCCGCGACCTGCTCAGGGCTGCCGATGTTCTGGCGACCCATCTTCGTCAGCCAGCCGGGATCGAAGGTCTGCACCCCCATGCTGATGCGGACTCGCCCCAGCCCCGCTCCGGTCAGCAGGTCGAGCTGCTCGGCGGTGAAGAACCGGGGCACGCCCTCCAGGGTCAGCTCGGTCTCTTGGGGGCGAAAGGCCATCAGCCCGCCGAGGATGATCCCGAGGGCTGGGAGGGGGGTGAGGTTGGCGGTGCCGCCGCCGAGGTAGATGCCTGCGATCCGGCGGTGCTGAAACGAGCGGGCCTGCAGGCCCATTCGCCGGGCAATGCTGGTGGCCAGCGGGACCATCTGGCTGCTCTTGAGGGCGTCGTGGGGGAAGGTGCAGAACCCACAGCCCTTCACGGCGGGAACGCAGAACGTGTGCGGGAGCACGCCGATGAGCATCGGGCGGTGCTGCCGGTCGTCTGGCTGGATGATCGGTGCGCGCGGAGCAGGACCCATCATCGGTGCCATCGGGAAGCCCTGGAGGAGCCGGTGTCGCTGCACCCCGCCGAGGCGTCGACGCAGCTCAGCTCGGAGCTCGTCTGGAGTGGCTGTCGGGAATTCGGCGGGCAGCCGTGCGGATCGCTTGAAGAACATGGCGGGGCTCGATGGGTGGGGACCGCTTGACGTGTCTGAGAACGCTGCGGTTTTTGTAGAACCTTACCCTGCTGAAGACTGCCTATGTCTTACGGAATCCGCCAGGTGTTGCGCCTCCTCAGGCTCCACGTGAGCTGCTGGAGGGCGCTGGATGCTCCCGACAGGAGCGGGTATGGCGCGCCCCGCAAAAAAAACCGATATTGATGGATATGAGATAGGCTCATCGGCATCTGTACTCCAGGAGGTTCCCCATGGATTTCGCAAAGCTTGCACTCACCGGACTGATCACTGGTCTCTCTCTGACAGCATGTGACGATCAGGCCGCCACAGAGCGCGCTGTCGAGCAGCCTGCCGTCGAGCAGCCCGCTGCCGAGCCGGTCGCAGCGGTTGCCCAGTACGTTGACGTTCACAGCTGCGCTGGCCTGAACTCCTGCAAGGGGCTGGGCGGCTGTAAGGTCAGCGCAGCGCAGCTCGCTAACCTCGCTGAGAAGGCCGGCACCGATCCTGCCGCTGCCGGTGAGCCCCACGCCTGCAAGGGCCTCAACGCCTGCAAGGGCCTCGGCGGCTGCGGTGTTGACGAGGCGACCTTCGCAGCGCTGAAGGCGAAGGTCGACGCCGGCGATGCTCCGCCAGAGGCCCCCGCGAATGACGGCCACGACCACTGAGCCACTGCCGATGGGTGCCGCACACGCTGGCCCGCTCGCTCACGCTGTCGGCGTGGGCCTGCGGGTCGTCCACCTTCCGCACATCTTCACGCACTGGCCGGCGGTGGACTTCTTCGAGGTCATCTCGGAGAACTTCATGGTCGACGGCGGGCTGCCTCAGGAGAACCTGGAGCGGATCTGCGCGCGATACCCTGTCGTTCAGCACGGCGTCTCCCTGAGCATTGCCTCTGCGGAGCCCCTGGACTTCGACTACCTCCGCCGACTCAAGGCGCTGTGTGATCGCACAGACACGCCCTGGTTCTCGGATCACCTCTGCTGGAGTCAGTCCGGCGGCGCGCACCTCCACGACCTCCTGCCCACGCCCTACACCCCTCAGATCGCATCGTTCATTGCTGAGAAAGCCCGCATCGTTCAGGACTTCATCGGCCGACCGCTCGCGCTGGAGAACCTCTCGTCGTACGTCTCGTTTGCAGACTCAACGATGACGGAGTGGGACTTCTATCGAGCGGTGGTGGAGCAGGCGGGGGTCGGCATGGTGCTGGATCTGAACAACGTCTACGTCTCGTCGGTCAACCATCACTTCGATCCCATGGACTACCTCGCGGCCGTGCCGTGGGAGCGGGTGATGCAGATCCACCTCGCCGGTCCCTCTGAGCAGCCCGACGGCTCGCTGCTGGACACCCACGACTCCCCAGTGCGCGACCCGGTCTGGGCGCTGTATCGGCATGCCTGCCGTCAGCGGCCGGGGATTCCGACCCTGCTGGAGTGGGACGCATCGATTCCGCCGTTTCCTGAGGTGCATGCTCAGGCTCTTCTTGCTCGCGAGCATGCCCGTGGCTGCTGAGGCGCCGCCCGGGCTCTCGGAGCTGCAGGCGCAGTTCTCCGAGGCGATGCGAACCCCGCTGCGCATCCTCGATGCCGCCGGCGGCTACGCGGTGCAGACCGGGGCATACCCTCCGGCGCTGACCGGACGCATCACCCCTGACCGGGGGCAGCCCGGTGCCGCGCGGCTGTCCAGCTACAACCAGCAGTACTGGTTTCGGCTGCTGACCGTGATGCAGGAGGAGTATCCGCTGCTGCGGCACCTGCTGGGGGTCACCGACTTCAACGCGATGGTCATCGACTACCTCACCGCCCACCCCTCCACCTCGCCCCGGCTCCGGCACCTCTCCGACCGCCTCGTCGGCTTCCTGGAGGGCTCACAGGTCTGGGGAGATCCGCAGCGGGTGCAGTGTGCACGGCTGGAGCATGCATACATCCAAGCCTTCGACGCCGCGCATCGTCCGCCGATGGCGATGACTGCCGCTGCGCTGACCGCTCCGCTGACCGTCCAGCCCCACCTGTCTCTTGTCGTCGAGGACTGGGATCTGGTGGACTGGCGGGCACAGGTCCGCCGGGATGCAGACGATGCGATCGCGGTCACCCTGTCCGCGCGGACCGCGTGGTGGGCGATCTGGCGGGGTGCGGAGGGGACGATCGCGACCCGACTGGGGAGACACCAGCACGCGCTGCTGTGCCGACTGGCTGCGGGTGAGCCGCTGGGGGCCGCGTGCGCCGGGCTGGCGGAGACGCTGGATGCGGAGGGGCAGGCGCTGGTGGTGGAGAACATCCAGGCGTGGTTTGCGCAGTGGGCGTCGGCGGGATGGTTCTGCTGAGGGCGCACGCAGGAGCGCGGACAGCGTGAGAGCAGCCGGACACTGCCGCGCTCAGGAATGCCGCATCTGCTTCTTGTGGGGCGAGCGGCAGCGCACAGGCCCCGGACACCTCAGGCCGCGCGGCGCTCGCGCAGGAGTCCCTGGCGGAACCGCTTCGCCATCGCGGCAGCCTGCGGGGCAGAGGGCATGCCGAGGGCATCGGGGGTGCTGCGTGCCTGCTGGGCAGCGAGGTCCGGGAGGGCGGCGATGGCTGTGGCCTGAGCGGCCTCGATGCGTGCGCGCGCGTCGGCGTCGAGGCGGCTGAGCAGCCAGGTGTGCAGGTCCCAGGCGAGCCCGGCGTGGCGCAGCTCGTCGACGGCGATTCGGGCGTAGACGGCGCGCAGGGCGGGGTCTGTGGCGTGTCGGCCCTTCCAGCACGCCGACAGCGCCGCCCAGGTCTCCGCAACGCAGCCCTCGACGGCGTTGTGGGTGGCGATGGTCTCCAGGTCTTCAGCGACCAGGCTGTGCACAGCCGGCACGACGGCTCCGCCGTGTCGCCGGGCGAGCATGTCCATCGCCTGGGCGTGGTCTTGTTCCTCGAGCGCGGCCTCGCGACAGCGGCGGACGAGCGAGGCTGGTGCCCCCAGGTCGGTGAGCTGTCGGGCGAGCTGCTCGAAGGCAGACACCGAGGCGGCCTCCAGGTGGGCGCAGTGGGCCAGGAAGCCTCCGAGAGATCGGTCAGCTTCGGCAGTGTCGGCCTCGACGTGTCCCAGCGGGCGGCGGCCCTCGCAGTAGTATGTGCTCTGGCCGCTGCAGCTCACCGCAGCGGTCGCAGCGCCGTCGTCCTCCCCGATGGTGTGGGTGCAGGTGTCGATGCTGCTGAGAGAGGAGTATTGCTCGTTGTTCACGACGTGCTCGCAGAGCTGCGCACAGGTCAGCTCCTCCGCTGCTGACAGCCCGTATTGCTGGAGCAGGGACGCTGTCGACTTGGCGTCGACATCGGCGGTCAGGCTGAAGTCGCTGGGGATCATCGGCTCGCCGTAGCAGGTGTCGTAGCTCCCGCTGCCCACCTCTCCGGAGTGATCAACCTTGCCGTCGCAGGCGATCAGGGTGGTGAGGATGAGGGTGGTGATGTTCATGAAGGGCCTCCGCTACGGTCGTCTAGGCAAGGACCATTCCGTGGCCGATAATTAGCATACTTCCTTTTGAAGGCGAAGCCATTCGGATCAGGTCGAGACATTGGAGTCGCGAACAATAGTGCTCTGGGCGCGCGTCCAAAAGGGTGAGCCGCTCCTAAGCGCGCTGAGCGCTCACCGAGAGAACCTCACCGGTCATGTACGAGCTGAGGTCGCAGGCCAAGAAGATCATGGTGTTTGCGACCTCCCAGGGCTCTGCTGCCCGCTTGAACGCCTCCTGATCGGTCAGCTCCTTGAGCAGCTCGGGGCTGGTGACCTTGTAGAGGTATGGATGCATCGCGAGGCTGGGTGCAACCGCGTTGATCCGGATGTTGTGGGGAGCCGCCTCGATCGCAGCGCAGCGGGTCAGCGCCATCACCCCGGCCTTTGCTGCGGCATAGTGAGACTGTCCAGCCTGCGCTCTCCATCCGAGGACCGAGGCATTGTTGACGATGCAGCCGGACTTGCGGGGGATCATGTGCTGCAGCGCGGCCCGGTTGGTGCGCATGGTGCCGGTCAGCGACACATCGATCACCCGGCTCCACGCTGCATCGGTCATCTCGACGAGATCGGCGGTGCCGCCGAGCCCGGCGTTGTTGATGAGGATGTCGACGTGGCCGAGGTGCTCAACGGCGGCAGTCATGAGGGCGTCGACGTCCTCCTGGACCGTGACGTTGCAGCGCACGCCAGGGACCGCGAAGCCCGCCAGCTCGGAGAGGGCGTCTGCGGCCCGCGCGAGGCGCTTGTCGTGGATGTCGGAGATCACGACGCGCGCGCCCTCCTCGACGCACCGCTTCGCGGCAGAGAAGCCGATGCCGGCCCCGGCTGCGGCTGTGATGACGACGGTTCGGCCCTTCAGGAGTCCGCGTGGCTGTGGATAAGCTGGCTTCATCGTGGTCCTCTCGGCAGACCGAGGGCCCGCTCTGCGATGATGTTGCGCTGGATCTGGTTGGAGCCGGCGTAGATGGTGTCGCAGCGGGTCCACAGGAACAGCCGCTGGAGGGGATGGAGTGCGTCGCCGGCCTGCAGGATGCCGTCATCCCCCAGCACGTCCATCGCCAGCTCGCCGAGGTCGCGGTGCCAGGTCGCCCAGTACAGCTTGGTGATCATCGCCTCGCGGCTCAGGACGCCTCCCTCCATCTGGGTCAGCATGCGCAGGGCGTTGAGCCGCATGATGCGCAGGCCAGCCCAGGCGTCGGCGATGCGCTGTCGGATCAGGGGATCCTGCGCCGCGCCGTTCTCCTTGGCCAGCGCGATGATCGCGTCGAGCTCGTTGGCGAACGAGAGCTGCTGGGCGAGGGTGGAGGCGCCGCGCTCAAAGGCGAGGGTCCCCATCGCCACCTTCCAGCCGCCATTGACCCCACCGACCACGTTGGCCTCGGCGGTCTTCGCACCCTCAAAGAAGACCTCAGCAAACTCTGCGCCGCCGGTGATCTGCTCGATGGGTCGGATGGTGATGCCGGGCTGGTTCATCGGGACCAGGAGGTAGGAGATCCCCTTGTGACGGGGGAGGTTCGGATCGGTGCGGCACAGCGCGAAGCACCACTCCGACCACTCCGCCATCGAGGTCCAGATCTTCTGACCGGTGATCTCCCACTGCCCGTCCTTGAGCACCGCGCGGCACTGCACGTTGGCGAGATCTGAGCCGGCGCCGGGCTCAGAGTAGCCCTGGCACCAGTACTCCTCTCCCGAGAGGATCTTCGGCAAGAAGCGCGCCTTCTGGGCCTCTGTGCCGAACGCGAAGAGGGTCGGTCCGAGCAGCGTCTCTCCGATGTGGCCGAGGCGACCGGGCGCGTTGGCGCGCGCGTATTCCTCGTTGAAGATGACCTCCTGGGTCAGCGGGAGGGCGCGTCCGCCGTACTGCTTCGGCCACGACAGCCCCAGCCAGCCGGCCGCTCCAAGCGCCTTCTCCCATGCCTTGCGCTCCTCGATGAGCTCGCCCTGATCGCCAGCTCCGCCGCGCCCGCGCAGCGCAGCGAACTCTCCGGAGAGGGCGTCCTCGAGCCAGCCTCGGACCGCTTCGCGAAATTGCTCGTCTTCGGGGCTGAAGTTCAGATCCATGGCCACCAACCTCCACGGGCATCGGTTGAATTGTGAGTAGCACACTCACTGACGATTGTCAGCGAGCCGGTGCGATAGCATCGCGGTCATGTCCATCCTCCTGCGCATCGAAGCCCTGCTCGCGGACGCTCCGCACCAGCGCCTCGTCCATGATCCGATCTCGACCGCTCGTGATGCCGCTGAGATCCGCGGCACTCCGCTGGCGATCGGGGGGAAGTCGCTGGTGATGAAGGCGGATGGTGTGTTCTCGGTGTTCGTCATCAGCGCAGCCCGCAGCGTCCAGGGTCGACATGTCCGGCATCAGCTCGGGGCCCGTCGGCTGCGGTTTGCGACCCGAGACGAGCTGCTGTCGCTGACCGGGCTGACGCCGGGGTGTGTGCCGCCGCTGGGCAGGCCGATCTTCGATCTCCCGCTGTACGTCGATCAGTCCATCGTCGACAACGCCCGGATCGCATTCTCGGCGGGCTCTCACACCACCTCGATCATCATGAAGGTGCCGGACTACCTTGCGATAGCCCGGCCTGATGGCGTCTTCTCGTTTGCCAGTCCGACAGACTGAGCGCGCCTACTCTGCGAGAGTCTCAGCCTCGGAGGATGCATCGGTGAGCTCCTCGGCGTCGGCGGTGATCTCGTCACCGAGGACCGGGGCGATCAGCTCCTGGCCGATGCTCAGGCGGTCGAGGGAGTCGCCGCCGTTGTAGTGGGAGAGAACCCAGGTGGGGACCCCCAGCTCCTGGCGGGCGATGCCCCAGGCGGTATCGCCAGTCTGGACCCGATAGGTCCGAATCCCGGCCAGCCCGCCGCGCCGATCGAGGTAGCGGCTGAGGCGGACCTCGGTGAACGCGACCCGCTCCGTCTCCACGCTGCCGGCGGCCTCCGTGGGGAGGATCAGCTCCTGGCCGGGGTAGAGGGCATCGCTGACGTCGAGGTCGTTGAGGGAGGCGATCTCTTCGGCGACCACACCGCTCCACCCTGCGAGCAGTGCGAGGCTCTCGCCGTCCTGAACGGTGATGCTGGAGACGGGAGCATCCGGAGGCGTCGAGAACAGCCCGGCAGGCGCGCCGTCATCGGCCGAGGCGAGCATCGGGATGGGGTCAGCCTCGAAGGGATCAGCCGCGAAGGGGTCATCCTCGACGGGAGCGGTGTAGGCGGCGACGTCCGGAGAGGGGGCCGTGACCTCCGGAGGATCCGCGAGGGGCTCGAAGGTGGTGTTGGGCTCGGTGGAGCAGGCGACGAGCAGGGTGATCAGGGGGAGCAGGCTTCGCATTGGTCTTTCCTCTTGGTGACAGTACCCAGGGACGATGGGTTCTTCTGCAAGGGGCGTTCCGTGCTGTTGTTTGGTACTTGGTACGGTTTTTATTGGAGATCTTTGGTCTGTTCCAATCGGGGAACATGCTTGAGGTTTGCTACTATCTGTAGCTATTTTTGTGGTGTTATCTACTGGGCACTCGATGCGGCGGTCATGCTGGGGCTGAGGCGATAGATCCCTGCCATGGACATCCAGCAGATCATCAAGCTCTTCCTCCCGCTGCCGCCTGAGCAGCGGGCCGCCCTGATGTCAGAGAGCCTGTTTGGCTTCGACGCCCTGGTCGGGATGCGCTTCTCTCACGTCGCAGACGATCGGGTGAGCGCCTCGCTGGTGGTCACGGATCGTCATGTTCAGCCCTACGGACTTGTCCACGGCGGGGTCTACGCGACCCTCGGGGAGTCGACCTGCTCGGTGGGTGTGGCGATGGCGGTGATGGCCTCTGGGGACAACGCCGTCGGAGTGGAGAACACCACCCGCTTCCACCGTGGTGCCCGTCCAGGCACCACGCTTCAGATCGAGGCGCGGCCGCTGTCAGAGCAGGGCAGCTATCGGACCTGGCAGGCGATCATCACCTCGGGAGAGGGAACTCGGCATGCCACCAGCCGGGTGACCGTCGCGGTGCTCGCGCCCGGCACACGGATCGCAGGTGAGGACGTCGGCCTGGTGGGTGGGCTCGATGTTGAGTCCAAGATTCGTGGCTCGGACGGCTGAATCGAGAGTACGCTGTCGGCATGCTCCTGATGCTCCTGGGCTGCTCGGGCGGTGGCCTCGATGACGATGTGGTCTCTGGACTCCCGGAGGACTTCCACGTCGGGGTGAACTACCCCTGGCGCAGCTACGGCAATGACTTCGGCGACAACGCCTGGGGCACCGGCGGCGCGGCAGACCACACCGAAGCGATCGCGGCAGACTTTGCGGCGATCTCGGCAGCGGGCGTCGAGGTGGTGCGCTGGTTTGTGCTCACCGATGGCCGCTCCGGCATCGTGTTTGGAGCGGATGGACTGCCGGTGGCCCTCGATGAGGCTGTCCTGGAGGACCTCGACGCGGTGATCTCCCTTGCTGAAGCGCACGGGCTGGTCCTGGTGCTGTCGCTGCTGGACTTCTGGTGGCTGGCTCCAGCGACGGTGGTCGACCGGGTGCAGCTCGGCGGTCACGCTGGGGTCATCGACAGCGCTGCCGGGCGCACGGCGCTGATCGAGGTGGTCTTCCGTCCGCTGCTGGTCGAATTTGGAGAGCGGGCGGGGGTCGGTGCCTGGGAGGTCATCAACGAGCCGGAGTGGGCCATCGATGGGATGGGCGACGGCTGGCTGGGGGACTCGGTGAGCGCGGCGTCGATGGTCGCGCTGGTCGACGAGGCGGCTGCGGCGATCCACGCTGAGACGATCCATCCCGCGACTGTGGGCAGCGCCAGCATCGCCGATGCCCGTGCGCTGTGGGTGACCAGCGACCTCGATCTCATCCAGGTCCACAGCTACGACGGCGCTGCTCAGATCACCGACGCTGGGACGATCTCTGCTGCGGCCTGCGTGGTCGGCGAGCTGGGGACCGCCAGCGTCTACGGTGCGCTGGCGGACAACCTGGATGCCATCGAGGCGCAGGGGTACGGGGGTGCCTGGCTCTGGAGCCTCCACGGGGCGGACGCCGCCAGTGCCTTGGACCTGGCTGCGGTGGCGGACTGGCTGGACGGTCGGTAGCCGCGCGTATGGGGCGGTCGAGCCTCACGCCTCGCCGTGTCTCGGGGAGGCTGCGAGCGCCGCCAGCCGGTCTCCGAGCTGGCGGACACCTTCGTCGTTGTCGAACAGCTGTGGCGCGAGGGCGCGAATCGTGGCGGAGGCCGGGCCGGGATCGTGGGCCAGTCGAACGGCAATCTCGGCATACTCTGCGGGACTGGAGGCGATGCCATCGGTCCATCCCAGACGCCGACACAGCGCATAGGCGATCCGTCCGCGCGCGAATCGCGGGGGCAGGGTCACCACCGGGGTGCCCACCGCGAGGGACTCGAGGGTGGTGTTTCCGCCGCCGAATGGCGTCGGATCGAGCATCACCGAGAGCGCGGCGAGGGTCTGGATGTAGGCGGTCCGGGGCATGTTGGTCAGCCAGTGGATCCGCCGACCGATGCCCGGCGACTTTGCCTCCAGCCGGGCCAGCAGCGCGGCCTTCCAGCGCTGGGTCTTGCCGGCGTGCAGCACCAGGGTTCCAGCCCGATCCCGATCGAGGATGTCGATGAGGATGTCGTCGAAGTCCGGGTGCAGCTTGGCGAGTGCCTGGGGACAGCCATACAGCCGACCCACCGGCAGACCCAATTCGGCACGGGTGGCGGATGGCGGAATGTCAGGGGTGAAGCAGATGTGCGGCGCAGGCTGGGTGATCAGCTGCTCGGAGTAGGGGGCGCCGCCGTCGGGCTCCAGATCGTCCATGGAGAGAAAGGCATCGATCGTGGACAGACCGGTCGTGATCGGGTGGCCCCAGGTGGTGCACTGGCGATGGGCGAGCCGGGCGTGGGCGAGGAAGTGGGTGAGGGTGTCCATGCCGACGTCGAGGAAGAGGAGGACGTCGAGCTGAAGGGCCGCGATCTTGGCGCGTGCGGTGGCGAGGCTCCGGGGAATGAGGGCGATCTCGTCGGCGGTCTGGGCGATCTGAAGGGCGGCGTCATCGACCCGATCCTCACAGAAGATCGTGGCTCGGGTGAACCGATCGTCGAGCTTGGCGATGGTGCCGCGAAACAGCTGGCCGATGGTGTGGTCCTTGAGGTGAGGGGAGAAGATGCCGAGGCGGATCGGGCCGGGCTGTCGGGGCTGCAGTGTGTGTGGCGCGACGGCGCGGAGGCCGGGGCTGGCCGCAGCGAGGATGCGCCCCACCGCCTCGTGCAGCGGACGGTCATCGAGTCCGTGGTAGACGAAGTGATAGGTCAGCGTCGGCAGGTCACGCAGGGGGTGTGGGATCGAGAGGCTCTCCCGCTCCAGCGCAGCGAGTCGGTCCATGGTTCGTCCTCGGAGGCGCTGGATCTCAGCGACGGACGACATCATCGGCGGACAGGCCAGTGCTGCCCGCAGCTTGAGGTGGTCTGCATCGGGGGCGAGCCGGATTGCTGCTGCGATCGCCACATCGTGGGCCTCAATGTCACTTCGCTTGAGGTGAATTCGGGCCAGCGCGGCAGCGATCATCGCGTTGTCGGACTGTCGATCGAGGATCTGCTGGAGGGCAGCGGCGGCCTCGTCCAGTGCATCAGCGGCGATGGCCTCCTGGGCTCGGCGGAGGAGATGGGAGGGCGTGGAGGATTGGAGCGACATGGACCTCAATCGACTGCTGGTTTGGGGAACTGAAGGGGCAGGCGGGCAAGTGCGGTACAGTGTCGTGGTGTTTGCATGGTTTCTACTGACTGCTTGTCGTCCGGGAGCGCTCCCGGTGGCGGCTCCGCCGGACTCTGGAGACACCGCTACTCCCGAAGTCATCGACACCATCGCCGGCGAGTACGGCGCGGTCAGGCTCACTGAGGTCTCCTCGGACAGCGACGGCGCGTGGCCGGACGAAGACGGCGCAGACAGCGACTGGGTGGAGCTGTACAACCCCGGTCCTGAGCCGGTGTCGCTGTCGGGCTGGTCGCTGTCGGACGATCCGAAGTCCTCTGGCTGGCGCTTCCCGTCCACGACCCTGGCGGCGGGAGGGTTCCTGGTGGTGTTTGCCTCGGGCAAGGACCGCGATGATGCTGCCGGCCCGCTGCACACCGACTTTCGGCTCCGCGCAGAGGGTGGCGAGACCCTCACCCTGACGGACCCCAGCGGTGGAGTGGTCGATGTGCTGGTGCTGCCGCCCCTGTCCGCAGGGCAGGCGTTCGGGCGGTCACAGACCGTCGCCGAGTCGGTGCTGGTTGCAGACGGCGATGTCGCGCAGCTGTCGGTGTCTCCGGCGGATGACTGGCAGGACAATGACTTCGACGACGCGGCCTGGAGAGCGGTGGTGCTGCCGGTGGGCTTCGTGGTCGGGGACAGCGCCCTCGATGAGGTCGCTGCCGGTCGGGTGACCAGCCAGTCCTCCGATGGCTACGGCTACACCGGCCTCCAGGCCGTCGATGGCAGCCTCGACACCTTCTCCCACACCGGCGACGGCGACCTCACGCCCCGCTGGGAGGTCGCGCTGGACGGAGAGCGGTGGGTGTCGGAGGTGGTGCTGGAGAACCGGCGAGATTGCTGCCCGGAGCGGCTGTACAACGTCACCGTCTCGGTGCTCGATGCGGACGGAGCGGCGACCTGGACCTCTGAGGTCCTCAACCCCACCGCCGAGGGCGACTCGCCTGTAGATCCTGGCGACACCCTCACGGTCGCCGTCGAGCCGTCGGCTGCGGGGCAGGCGGTTTCGGTGGAGAAGGTGGCGGTCAACGGAGCGGGCAGCAGCGAGTGGATGTCGCTGGCGGAGGTGTCGGTCTATGCGGCAGAGGCGGCACCGTATGACGCCTGGATCGCCACAGACATCGCCGCTGAGATGGCTGGGCTGTCGGATGCTGCCGCGCTTCGGATTCCGCTGGAGCCCCTCGAGGAGACGCCGAGCCGGCTGCTGCTGTCGGTCGAGAGCGACCACACCGCGTCTGCCTGGCTGTCGGGAGCGCCTGTCGAGCTCGCCCTGCCGCCCGATGCGCTGGCAGACGGGGCCATCCTCTCGATTGAAGGGGTCAACCAGTCTGTCGACGATCCAGACTTCTTCCTCCGCGTAGATCTGCTCGCCCAGGAGATCACCACCGGAGCGGTCGCCTGGTTCACCACCCCCACCCCGGGTGCGCCCAACGGAGTCGGCTACTTTGCGGCGCTGGAGACACCGCTGTTCAGCGCCGAGCGCGGCTTCTACGAGGCGCCGATCTCCCTGACCGTGACCCCGCCTGACGGCACGACCCTCGTCTACACCACCGACGGCTCCACGCCTGGAGAGCTCCTCGGGGCGCAGTCGACGGGGCCAGTGACCCTCACGATTGAGTCAACCACGCCGCTCCGGGCGATGGTCTTCCAGGAGGGGGCGCTGCCCAGCCCGGTCGTGACCCACACCTACCTGTTCCTCGCGGACGTCATCCGCCAGCCCGCCCTGCCCGACGGCCTCCCGGCGACCTGGGACGGTCTCAGCCAGGAGGCTGTGTCGGCAGACTACGAGATGGACCCTGAGGTGGTCGAGGATCCGGCCTACACCGCCGACCTGCTCGCCGGGCTGCGGGACATCCCGACCCTCTCCATTGTCACGGACTTCGAAGGCTTGTTCGGGCCGGACGCGGGGATCTACATCCACTCTCTACAGCGGGGGGACGACTGGGAGCGGTCGGTATCGGTAGAGCTGATCGAGCCCGACGGCAGCACCGGGTTCGCGACGACCTGCGGGCTGCGCATGCACGGCTACGGCTGGCGCTACCACTCCAGCACCCTCAAGCACTCCTTGCGTCTGGAATTTCGCTCAGAGTACGGACCGGGAAAGCTATCGTATCCGCTGTTTGCAGATGCTCCGGTCGAGCGGTTTGACTCCATCGTCCTGCGGTCTCAGGGCAGCCGCGGCTGGCAGGACTTTCGGGATCCTGAGCAGGCGCAGTACATCCGCGATGCCTTCGCCCGAGACACCGCCGCAGACATGGGCAAGCTTGACGGCCACGCCGCCTACGTCCACCTCTACCTCAACGGCCTGTACTGGGGGCTGTACATGCCCGTCGAGCGGCCTGATGCCGACTTCGCTGCCGAGCGACTGGGCGGAGAGCCCGAGGAGTATGACGCGATCAACCGTCGGACCTCCACGAACGAAGCCATCGATGGGGATCTGGTGGCCTACGAGGAGATGCTGGCGCTCTCTGATGCGGGGCTGTCCGATGGGGCGGGGCTGGCTGCGATCCAGGCGTACCTCAACCTCGAAGACCTCATCGACTACATGCTCATTCACCAGTACACGGTCAACCGAGACGGCCCGGAGGAGTACCAGTCCAACAACATGCGTGGGATCCGCAGGCGTGCGGCGGGGGAGCAGTTCCGGTTCCTTGTCTGGGACATGGAGTACAGCATCTGGGACGCCGACGATGACTACAACATCGATGTCGATGTTGATGGCTCGATCTCGCAGGTATACACTGAGCTTCGGAGCAATGAAGACTTCCGGGCGATGTACAGCGCGCGCGCGACGGAGCACCTCACTGCTGACGGTGCCCTGACGCCAGCAGCCTGCGCGGCCCGCTGGGAGGCGCGGGCAGAGCAGATCGAGCGGGCGGTCGTCGCGGAGTCGGCGCGCTGGGGCGACACCGATCGGGAGGAGCCCTACACCCGAGACGTCGAGTGGAGCGATGAGCGGGAGCGCCTGCTGACGGCGTTCTTCCCGTATCGAACGGAGATTCTCATCGAGCAGCTCACCGACGCCGGTCTGATGGAGCCCTGATCAGCTGCCAGCCTTCATGAACACCGCTGGCTCACGGTCTTTGGGCTCCATGACGCCGGCCCGGAGGCGCGGGGGTGGGGTGTCTGCACCGATGAACACCATCAGCTCCATCTGGGCGGCATCGGACCGCAAGATGCGCAGCAGCCGCTCTCGCTCGCCGGGGTTGGCGGCGACCGGGCGCTTCCAATTCTTGGAGATGCACCACGCCGAGACGGTGTGGACGTCCAGACTCATCTCGCGCAGGGTGGTGCAGAACTTTCGCCAGTCCTGCTCGTAGGCGTCTTTCTCGGCGGCCTCGGTGTCCGTCTCGATGCAGTTGGTGGCGGTGCCGGTCTGAGGAAGAAAGTCGGTGTAGGCGACCCTCGGACGGCGGGTGGCTTCCTTGAAGGTGCCGGTGCGGTCTTTGAGGACCACGTCGTACTGTGCGTGGCACTCCAGCACGACGTTTGCGAGGAAGGTGGTGGACTTCTCTCCCTCGTAGCCGTAGCCGAGCTTGTTGCCGCGCTCGTCGATCTTCTCCTTGCCTCGGGCAACCATGACGACATGGAACGGGGAGTTGAGGATGCGGGTCATCAGGTCTCCGTAGACCCGCTTGAGCTGCCCCCAGGCGGCGACATCGAACCGGACGTTCTCAGGGGCGACGCGCTTCTTGCGGCTCATGCGCTCGATGTGACCTGCCTTGATGGACTCCCACACCACGGTGATCGGATCGATGATGAGGGTACCGACGGTGCCAGGTGGCCTCGACATCAGCTCATCGAGGGCAGCGGACAGCTCCGCGTGAGACTTGGTCGCGAGGTAGAAGCCCTGCCCTTTGTCGACGAGGTTGGCGTAGCTGGAGGCGCCGTTCTCCATGTCGATCATGTAGATCGGTCGCGGCATCAGGAGCGCCCGGCGGGTCTTCTCCGTGCCCGGATCCCCGTAGACCAGGAGCTTGAGCGGGACGCGGATCTCTTCGAAGGGGCGGAACAGGCTGACGGATGAATCGGTCACAGTCATCTCCAGGTGTACTGTTTACATGTTCAGTATACCTGGAGCCTGACGGTCTGAAAAGGTGTTCAGTGTGAACTGATCAGTCCTGCAGCTCGATCTCTCCCTCGGCGGTGAAGTCATAGTTCTGGCCGTAGTAGTTGTAGACGGACTCGTATTCGTAGGTGAGGGTGGTGCCGTTGATCTCTCCCTCAGCCTCCAAGGAGATGTCCCAGTCGCCGTTGTTGAAGCTGAACAGCACCACCTCTACGTCTTCCTCATTGAGGATGATGCCCCGGTAGATGGTCGGGGAGACACCGACCGTGTTGTTGCAGATGGAGCTTGTATCGGTGGAGGCCTCGAAGACGTGGTTGCAGTCTGGGCAGAGATCCACCAGGTCTGCGAAGTCGCTGTCCCTGGTGACCTCCTCGCCGTCTTCGTAGATCGCCTCCTCGCAGTAGCCCGGGAAGTTGATCACGCGGGAACCGACCCAGGTCAGCGGGTAGGGTGTCGTGTCGGTGTCCTCGGTGTCCGAAGTGTCCTCGGTGTCCGAAGTGTCCGCAGTGTCGATCGTCCCATTGTTGTCGGTATCGTTGGCGGCCGGGGCATCACCGATCGCGACCTTTTCGCTGGGGTTGCAGGCAAACAGGGCGAGTACAGGAAGCAGTCGCATGGGGTCTCCATCTCCGGTTGTTGTGCGATTCATACCCGGACTCGGGCGAAATCAGAAAAAAAGATCATCGAAGCACGCGCGCGCAGTCGTGGTTTGTGGCGAGGAGTACCTCGCTCAAGTGGGCTGGCAGCGGTTTACATTGGGCAACAGCATTGTTGCACGACGGTTTGTTTCACGTGCCGACGCTGGCCCAGGATGTTCACATGCGCTGACGTCGGGTACAACAGGGGATGCCTTCGCACATCGCGATCTGTGGGTGGAACGACAACGGGGCGCGCCTCCTGCATGACCTCCTCCGCAGCGACCCGCCCTTCTTCATCACCATCGTCAGTGATCCCGCGCCTCTTCTGGATGATGCTCACGACATGGTCGTTGTCTTTGAGGAAGATCCTTCGACCGCTGCCGGTCTGGCTGCGGCGTGCATCGACGCGGTGGAGGTTGCCGTCGTTCTGGCCGACAAGCGCGCTGGTCGTCGGCCCCAGGATGCCGACGCCCGGACCATCCTCACCGTGCTCGCCATCGAGCGGGCGCAGCCGGCGATCCACACCATCGCCGAGCTGCTCAACGACGACAACATGTTCCACGCCTACAATGCCGGGGTTGATGAGGTGCTGATCGCGGACGCCTACATCGGCGGGATCCTCTCCCAGGTGGTCCGCAGCCCAGGCATGACCGGGGTGTTCTCGGACCTGTTCCGCGCAGGCTCTGGCAGCCGGATCGTCGAGCGGAGTGCCGGCGAGGGGATCGCATTCTCCGTGCTCTCGCGGATGCTGTACGGCGAGGGTGAGGGGGTGCTCATCGGCTACCGTCGCGACGACGTCCTCGCGCTCAGCCCGCCGGGTGATGTGCGGCTTGAGCCCAGTGACCGCGTGCTCATCCTTCAGCGAATTCCGGAGTAGCCATGGGCTCACGCAGGCAGCGCGTCCCCCGGACCGGGGAGCTGACTGATCGGCAGATGCGGGATCGTGAGGTCCGCATGGAGATGGGCGTCAACTACCAGGCCCTTGCCCGCACCGCGCCGTGGCGGCGACGCCTGCTGTCGTTTCTCTACCACCCGACCACCGAGCTGATGCTCTTCGCGCTCATCCTCCTCTCCATCGGTCTGCTCGTCGCGGAGGTCACCACAGTGGAGACGGCATCTGCCGGCTGGATCGGGATGTTCATGGGGCGGTCGAAGGGGCTGTACTTCTGGGCGGACGTGATCATCACGCTCTGCTTTGTCATCGAGTACCTGCTCAAGCTGCTGGTGGCGCCCCGGAAGCGGTACTTCATCCGGCAGAACATCATCGATCTGTTCGCCCTGCTGCCGATCATGCGGATCTTCCGGCTGGGTCGTGCCGTTCGGCTGTTCCGGCTGCTGCGCATGCTGCGGATCATTCGGGTGGGCAGCGTGCTGGAGGCGCAGCTGGATCGGGTCGCTGCCGAGCGGCAGAAGTACCGTCTGGAGAACACCATCATCGGGGTGTACCTGTTCTTCTCCCTGGTGTTCGGCACGGTCGGCATCATGGTGTTCGAGAGCGGCACCAATGAGGGCTTCGACTCGCTGGGCAAGGCGCTGTGGTGGTGCGTCGTGACCCTGACCACCGTGGGCTACGGCGACCTCTACCCGATCACCCCCGGCGGCAAGATGGTCGCAGCGGTGATCATGTTCATCGGCCTCAGCTTCTTCGCCCTGCTCACCTCCTCCATCTCCTCAGTCCTCATCGCGCGTGCCCGGTACAACCAAGGCAATGAGATGGAGATCGCAGCGATGGAGCACCACGTGGTCATCTGCGGCTGGAACGAGAGCGGCTTCCGGCTGCTCCAGGACCTCATCCAGCAGCCCGACTCGCCCCATGTCGTCGTGCTCACCAGCGACGACGACATCTCGCAGCTCAAGCACTCCCATGTCTTCTACGTCTTCAAGGACCCGACCACGGCGGCGGGGCTTGCCGCAGCACGGGTCAAGCACGCGGATGTCGTCGTCATCCTCGCCGATCACCGCGCCGGAACCCCCCAGGACATCGACGCCCGGACCATCCTCACCGTGCTTGCTGTCGAGCAGCTCCGCCCAGCCATCCACACCATCGCTGAGCTGCAGCTGGAGGACAATCGGTTCCATGCGGAGAACGCCTGCGCCGATGAGGTGATCATCGCCGGAGAGTTCACCGGAGCGATGCTCTCGCAGGCCATTCACAGTCCGGGAATGACCGATGTCTTTGCCGATCTGTTTGACGCCGGGGCCGGCAGCATCATCCAGAATTTACTGCCCGGTGATCTCGTCGGGCAGCGGTTCTCGTCGGCCAGCGCAGTGCTGATGGCGGAGGGGGAGGGGATCTTGCTGGGCATGATGCGGGGCGGTGAGGCGATGCTCTCGCCGATGGCGGACCCCCTGATCGCGGCGGATGATCGGCTGATCCTGCTGAGCCGGGTGGACGATCACGGGGTGCTCAGCCCGCCATCGGTCGCCTGAGGCTCGGTCGGACGACATCGCCCGGTCTTCGCGCGACCCTGCGGCGGGAACTCCGCTGCGACGGCGGCACCTGCGATGTCTGCTTTAAGGCAGGGGAGGCGGAGATTGCGGTGCTTCCCGATGCCGCGTGGGGCTTGCCATGCAGACCGAACTGAAACGTGTTCTACTTCGACTCCCGATCGGCAGATCCTCCTGCCGCCTGCCCGGCGGCTGTGCCCATGTTCGCTTCCCGGAGACCCCATGCCCGAGTGCTACATCTATGACGCCGTCCGAACGCCCCGCGGCAAAGGAAAGACCGGCGGCGGCCTGCACACCGTCGCCCCCATCGAGCTGGCCCGAACGGTGCTTGATGCCACCCGCGAGCGAAACGGCCTGCCCGAGGACCTCGTCGACGATGTGATCATGGGCTGTGTCGAGCCCGTCAAGGAGCAGGGCGGCGACATCGCCCGCATCGCCGTCCTCGTCTCGGGACTCGGCCAGGCGGTCCCCGGTGTGCAGATCAACCGCTTCTGTGCCAGCGGGCTGGAGGCCACCAACATGGCCGCGAGCAAGATCATGGCGGGCGCCGCAGACCTCACCATCGGCGGCGGTGTGGAGAGCATGAGCCGGGTGCCGATGGGCAGCAGCCGTGGTCCCTGGGCGACCGATCCACAGATCGCTGCCCGGACCCGCTTTGTTCCCCAGGGCATCAGCGCCGACCTCGTGGCGACCCTCTACGGCTACAGCCGCCAGGACTGCGATGCCTTCGCCGTCCTCAGCCAGGAGCGCGCGGCGAAGGCCTGGCAGGAGGGGCGGTTTGCACGATCTGTCGTCCCTGTGACGGACATGAACGGCATCACGGTGCTCCAGAACGACGAGCACATGCGCCCGGGCACCTCGGCCGCCTCCCTGGCCCGGCTCAAGCCCAGCTTCAAGATGCTCGGCGAGAGCTATGGCTTCAACGCCGTCGCCCTCCAGAAGTACCCCCAGCTGGAGTCCATCACCCACGTCCACCACGCCGGCAACAGCTCCGGCATCGTCGACGGTGCCGCGGCCATCCTGCTCGGCAGCCGCGAGATGGGCGAGCGCCTCGGCCTCACACCGCGTGCGCGCATCAAGACCTTCGCCAGCATCGGCTCTGAGCCCACCATCATGCTCACCGGGCCCAGCGATGCCGCTGAGAAGGCCCTGGCTCGTGCCGGCATGTGTGCCGCAGACATTGACCTCTGGGAGATCAACGAGGCCTTCAGTGCCGTGGTCCTGCGCTTCATGGAGGCCCTCGACCTGGACACGTCCAACGTCAACGTCAACGGCGGCGCCATCGCCATGGGGCACCCCCTGGGCGCCACCGGCGCCATGATCCTGGGCACCCTCCTCGACGAGCTGGAGCGCCAGGACAAGCAGACAGGGCTCGCGGCCCTGTGCGTGGGTGCCGGAATGGGCACCGCCACCATCATCGAGCGGGTGTGAACATGAGCGAACAGAACACCGACAAGTGCGTGCGAGTCGAAGTCAGCGACGGGGTCGCGACCCTGATCTGGGACATGCCCGGTCGCGCACAGAACGTCTTCAACCGTGCCTCCATCACTGACTTTGACGCCGCCCTGGATGCTGTCCTGGCCGACGAGGCGGTGACGGGCATCATCGTGACCTCGGCCAAGAAGGACTTCATCGCTGGAGCCGATCTGGAGAGCGTCAAGCAGATGGCGCTCGGTCCCAAGGATCCGGTGGCGCTCAACGAGAGCGTGGGTGCGCTGACCAACGTCCTCCGCAAGCTGGAGGTCGGCGGCAAGCCCGTGGTGGCCGCCATCAACGGCACCGCGATGGGCGGCGGTCTGGAGCTGGCCCTGGCCTGCCATCACCGCATCGCCACGGACGAGTCCCGCGTGAAGCTCGGACTGCCCGAGGTCTCTCTGGGGCTCCTGCCCGGTGCCGGCGGCACCCAGCGCCTCCCGCGCATGATCGGGGTGAAGCCGTCTCTGCCCTGGCTCATGGAAGGCAAGCGCTTCGGAACCCAGGAATCCCTCGCCATGGGGGTCGTGGATGCCGTGGTGCCTGCCGAAGGGCTCCTGGATGCCGCGCGTGCCTGGCTGGCGACGGGGCCCGCTGCGGAGCGGGCGTGGGACAAGAACCGGGGCCGGGGCTTTGTGGTCCCGGGCGGCGGCATTGAGGAGAAGCAGACCAGCCAGATGCTCATGGTCGGCACCGCCATGCTCATGGACAAGACCCACGGCAACTTCCCCGCACCGCTGGCGATCATGAGCTGCGTGGCCGAGGGGCTGCGGGTGAGCCTCGACGAGGGGCTTCAGATCGAGAAGCGCTACTTCATCAGCCTGCTGCTTGATCCGCGCTCCGGGGCGATGGTGAACACCCTCTTCCTGAGCATGCAGAAGGTGGGCAAGCTCGCTGGTCGTCCGGCCGGTGTCGACAAGCTCGTGCCCACGAAGATCGGCGTCATCGGTGCGGGCCTCATGGGTGCTGGCATCGCCTACAGCACCGCGAAGAGCGGCATCGACGTGGTCCTGCTCGATCTCGATCAGGCTCGCGCCGACACGGGCAAGGCGTACTCGGCGAGCCGCCTCGCGAAGAGCGTCAAGAAGGGCCGCCGGACCCAGGCGCAGATGGACGCGGTGCTCGCCCGCATCACGCCCACCGCTGACTACGCCGACCTCGATGGCTGCGAGCTCATCGTGGAGGCTGTCTTCGAGAACCGCGACATCAAGGCGACGGTGACCCGGTCGATCGAGGCGGCGGTGTCCGGAGCTGCCATCGTCGGCTCCAACACCTCCACCCTCCCGATCACCGGGCTGGCGCAGGCCTCGTCCCGACCGGCCAACTTCATCGGCCTGCACTTCTTCTCGCCCGTCGAGCGCATGCCGCTGGTCGAGATCATCACCGGAGAGCAGACCTCCGCAGAGACCCTGGCGAAGTCCATGGACTACGTGCAGGCCATCGGCAAGACCCCCATCGTCTGCAAGGACTCTCGCGGCTTCTACACCTCGCGGGTCTTCGGCACCTACGTCACCGAGGGCGTGAGCCTGCTGACGGAGGGGGTGGTTCCCGCCCTCATCGAGAACGCCGGCAAGGCGACTGGCATGCCGATGCCGCCTCTGGCGCTGGCCGATGCGGTGGGTCTGAAGCTCATGTACTCCGTCGGCCTCGCGACGAAGGCCGACCTCGGCGATGCCGCACCGGACAACCCCAGCCAGCCCGTGCTGGAGGAGCTCGTGGCGAAGCAGGATCGCCACGGCAAGTCGAACGACAAGGGCTTCTACGACTACGAGGGCCGCAGCAAGCGCCTGTGGAGCGGGCTGTCCGAGCTCTACCCGCCGGCTGCCGCGCAGCCCGACGTGGAGACGGTGAAGCGCCGCCTGCTGTATGTCCAGGCCCTGGAGGCCTGCCGGGTCTATGAGCAGGGCCTCGTCGCCACCCCGGCGGAGGTCGACGTCGGGGCCATCCTCGGGTGGGGCTTCGCGGCTTGGAGCGGCGGACCGCTGAGCCTCATTGATCAGATCGGTGCGGCGGAGTTCGTTGCCCGCTGCGAGGTGCTCGCCGCCGCGCACGGTGAGCGGTTTGCGCCGACGGACGGGCTGCGGAAGATGGCCGCCTCTGGCGCGCGGTTTTACTCGATCTGAGCACCCGTCGGGGTGCGGTGTTCGTGAGGGCGACGGCTCAGTCTGGCCGTCGCTCTCCGGGCAGCGCCCAGGCCGGTCCGCTCACCACCACCTGGCCCGTCGCTGCTGCGGTGCGCTGCGTCGCCTCGACGGTCACCACGCCGACTGGGGTCTGACAGTCTGCCACCCAGCCCCGACCGACGAACCGCTGCCGGAGGATGGCGTGGGCGCTGCCTGTCGTGAGGTGTGCCTGCTCGGGGCGAACCATGAGGGTGACCGGCCCAGAGCGGGGCGCGTGCAAGGGGAGGACGCCGAGGGGGGTGGTGGCGGTGGTGCCCTCGGCGGTGCCGTCGAGGAACCAGCACGGCCCGGTGAGTCGGGCGACGGCGCGGGAGGCGGGCTGGCGGTAGAGGACCTCGGGGGTGTCGTCCTGAGCGATGGTTGCGCCGCGCTCGCCGGGCGTCAGCGCGATGACCCGATCGGTGAGCTGCAGCGCGTCGGTGCGGTCGTGGGTGACCAGCAGCGCCGCAGCGCCTTCAGCGCGGATGAGGTCGATGAGGCGAGCGCCGAGGGTGGCGCGGCGCTCGGCGTCGACGTTGGCGAACGGCTCATCGAGCAGCAGGAGGTGGGGGCGGGGAGCGAGGGCACGAATGAGTGCGACCCGCTGCTGC
>JAQXDW010000025.1 GCA_029251165.1 Myxococcota bacterium | reverse complement strand
GCTAACTTTCCAGGCTGGTATGAGAACAGCATTAGACCGGCTTGAAAAGTGAGAGCGGGGTGCCTGGAGAGCGGGGCGCCATTTTCCTACCCGACAACCCCCACCAGTACGGCTTCGGAACGGGCACGGAGGGGAAAAACACTGCTTATTCTGCCTACCCGCGAGATCATCGGTCGGGTGGCGGTTCGGGAGCTGACTATCGGCGGCGGTCGGACCCGAGGGGTCTGCGAGGTCCTGCTGGTCTACTCCGCAGAAGAGCGGGCGCTGCTCACCCGGATCAACCGGGACGCTGAGCAGCAGAACGTCCGGGAGCCGTATCGGGCTGCGCCCAACCAACCTCAAAAAACCGCTTGACCCTCCCCCAGCGTCAGGCTGCAGATTCAAAGCATGGACGAAGCAAACTGGACGGTCGGGGATCTGGCTGAGATGGCGGGCGTGACGGTGCGTACCCTGCACCACTACGATCGCATCGGGCTGCTGCATCCGATGGCCTGGACCGCCAGCGGATACCGGCTCTATGACGCACCGCAGCTCGATCGGCTGCACCTCATCCGGCTCTATGCCAGCGCCGGCGTTCCGCTCCCGGAGATCCGTCGCATCCTCGATGATCCCGGCTTCGACCGCATCACCGCCCTCAAGCATCACCGCCAGCGTCTGGCAGAGCAGCAGCGACAGACGAGGGCGCTCATCACCAACCTGGATCGCCTGATCCGAGGAGAGACCGTGTCTACAGACAGCATGTTCGACGGCACTCAGCCGAAGGAATGGGAGGAAGAGGCGAAGGAGCGCTGGGGGCAGACCGACTCCTGGAAGATCTCCAAGCGCCGCACGAAGAAGTACACCCCGGCGGACTGGAAGCGGATCCGCGGCGAGCAGGAAGACATCGAGGCCACCCTCGCAGCCCTGATGGCCGCAGGGACGCCAGCGGACGGGCCGGAGGCGATGGACGCCGCTGAGCAGGCCCGACTGCACACCGACCGCTGGTTCTACCCCTGCTCCCACACCGCGCACGCCGGGCTGGGGAAGATGTACACCGACGATCCCCGCTTCGCCGCGCACTACGACAAGCGCTCAGCGGGCCTCTCCGTCTATGTCCGCGACGCCATCCTCGCGAACACCGCCCGACACCAGGGATAGCCTCCAGATTCCCCCTGGTACCCTGCAAAGGGAGGTGCCCATGGGGATGATGTTCAGCGCGCTGCTCGCCTGCTCCAGCGTCGAGGTGGTCGTCGGAGAAGAAGCCGACGCCGACACCGATGCGGACACAGACGCGGATACCGACGCCGACTCGGATACCGATGCGGACACCGATGCAGACTCGGATGCCGACACCGACGCCGATCCCCCCGCGCCGTTCACCCTCGCCGTGCTGCCGGACACCCAGTACTACGCGGCGAGCTACCCGGAGCTGTTCACCGAGCAGACCGCCTGGATTCTCGCCGAGCACGAGGCGGAGAACATCGTCTTCGTGCTGCACGAGGGCGACATCACCGACGACAACGACGACGAGCAGTGGGCCAACGCCGAGGCGAGCATGAGCCTGCTGGATGGCGAGGTGCCCTACATCCTCTCGCTGGGCAACCACGATCTCGGTCCGGGCGGAAGCGGGGCAGACCGCACCACCGACTTCGACGTCTGGTTCCCCGCCTCCCGCTTCGCCAGCGAGCCCTGGTACGGCGGCCAGATGCCGGACCATCCCGGCGACTACTACGGTGTGTTCAGCGCCGCAGACATGGACTTCCTCGTCGTCAGCCTGGAGTTCGGTCCGGACGACGACATGCTGGAGTGGGCCGGTGAGGTCATCGCCGATCACCCCGACCACCGCACCATCATCGTCACCCACTGCTACATGAACAACGACGACACCCGGGTGGGGGGCTCCGACGGTCCGAGTCCGCACAATTACGGCCTGGCGAGCGAGGGGGTCAACGACGGCGACGAGATGTGGGAGAAGCTGGTCTCGCAGCACGCCAACATCTTCCTGGTCGTCTCCGGACACGTCACCGGCGACGGCGCCGGTCTGCTCACCAGCACGGGCGCTTCAGGCAACCCGGTGCATCAGGTCCTGGCCAACTACCAGCAGCTCAGCGAGGGCGGCTCCAGCTGGCTGCGCCTGATGACCTTCGTGCCCGCGGAGGATCGAATCGACGTGCGCACCTTCTCCCCGTACCTGTGGGATGAGTCTGGCGGCACCGAGGGCGAGGACGACGACCCCGCCCACCGCTTCTCGCTCGACTACGACATGTCCCCGTGATGCTCGCGCTGCTCGTCCTCGCCGCCCAGGCCGCCTCCCCGGTGACGATGGTGGACGTCGTGGTCGATCCGGCGACGGTTCAGGTCTACATCCCCGCAGTGGGTCGATCGGGTCTCCGCGCCCTGCAGATCACCGACGGCACCGCCCGCTGGCACCGTCCGGAGGCCACCACCCCGCTCACAGTGGCACCGGGCATCCTCATCGCCCAGGCGAGCGGTCCCGCCGGCACCCTCACCGTGCTCAGCCTCGACGCTGCCACGGGCGACATCCGCCAACGCTGCGACGGCCCGGTGCCCGACTGGCTGGTCACCACCCCCGGACGCAGCCACAGCCACGTCTTTGCCATCCAGGCGGTGATGCTCGATGCGGACACGGTCGATGTGTTCTGGGCCGGTCGGACCTGGTGGGGGGAGGGGGAGGATCCCGGCGAGGCGATCCTGGCGGCGTCCCGCCACAGCGACTCCGGGGCGTTCCGCTGCGACCTCACCACCGGCCGCACCCGGCGCCTGCGAGCCAACCCGCCGCTCGCGCTGGAGGTGCCCGCTGCGGTCACGCTGGGCTCGATGACGCTGCGCCTGGGCACCGGTCCGATCCTCGCTCCCCCGCCCGATCGCAGCCTGGGCGTGGTGGTGTCGTCGCCAGAGCAGCGGCGTACCCTTCAGGCGGTGGCGGATGGCGCCGTGGTCTGGGACGTGCTCCTGCCCTCGCGGGAGCCCCACGGGGATCCGCCGCCGTAGGGAGCCCGTCTGGCTCGGGCTCAGTCCTTCTCTTCCGTGCTCTTCTTCCCGTCGGAGACGTACTCCATGAGGTCATCACGCTCGGTGAACGTCTCGTTGTTGCTGTCTCGCATGCCCTTGTAGTCGTTGTATTCGTAGCTCCTGGTGTTCTTCCCGATATCGATATCGGAGAGCTTGCCGTCTTCGCCCAGCTCGCTGCGGATGTTGGTGCCGCTCCGGGTCTTGCGGAAGTAGGCGTCGTTGAAGGCGTCCTTGTCGGAGCTGCTCTCTTCGCGGGACTGATCCAGCAGGAACTCTCCGGAGAAGAACGCCGCCATGTCGGAGCCCGGCGCAGTGTCTTCCCAGTAGCTGGCCCGCTCGATCTCGGTGAAGGTCGACTGCAGCCACTCGTTGGTGCTCTGCTTCTTCCCGTCCACGTCAGACATGTCCAGCTCGTGGCTGTTGCAGGCGCTGAACATCACCGCCTTGACCTGCTTGAACGCCTTGGGGAAGACCCCCCCCGTCCCGTGGCTCACCAGCAGACTTCTTTGCCCCTTGAATCCATCGGACTGGAAGGATTGGAGGGGTAAGCACCTGGCATCGAGCGGCACTGAACCTCAGTCAGAGTCAGCGATAGCTCTGTTTTCAGGCCAGGATACGGACAGTATTAGACCG